>CAVJZR010000027.1:0-38931 GCA_963654235.1 Bacteroidaceae bacterium
CAAATATTTTATGTGATAACATGTTAATAATCAAATACTTATAATTAATTAGCAGACCCTAAGTAATGGAAAATTTTTCGTATCTTTGGCGCATAAACTAATCCAAATAGACGACTATGGAAAAGAGTTATCAAAATACTAAAAACCAAGTGGCCGAAAAAAACAATATTTCGAAGCCTGAGCACGTAATAACTGCTGAATTCAGTATAGAGGTGACTGGTGAGGACGAACCTACTAAATACGAAAAACGCCGGGAGCGATGGGCTTTGCTTGCTTTTTGGTTTTTCATAATTGGAACTATTTCCGGCATTATCTTTGTACTTAACATAGATATTTACTCCTTTTGGGTGACCACTATAAGTCAAATCGGTTTCGGTATCTCTTTTGTTAACGCCCTTAACGTTAGCCATGACCCAACCGGCCCGATGCCTTGGTGGTATGGCGCTTAATCACCGACTTTTTTCAGCACCTCCTCAAATCTCTGTAATGCCTCTTCCTTAGATACCTTAGGAACTTCTTTCTTGGGGCGCTGGCTCTCTTCGTCCCACGGAAAGGGTAATAGCTTATGCGGGGTGAGATGATTCTTGGAATATGGTTGTAGGGAGATTGCCGCTAACATACGCATACGATTCCAATCATCCTTGTATCTTGCCTCGCGCTCATCACCATAGGCCTTATAGATGTGAGAAAACTCGTCAGGTGTGAGGTCGCAAAACTCATCGTAATGTAATCCGATATTACCAACCGCCACACCTAACAAATCAAAGATGCCTAAGTTTTTTTTTCGCCGTTAGCATCCTCCTCACTGACCGAAGTCGTCTCCGTTGTACTGTTCACTGCGGTGGTCCATCCATTAAGATCCTCCGGTGTTAGGCTATCAGCAAAGTCCATTAGCGTCATATCAAACTTAACGCCATCCTTCTTGCAGGCTGATGCCGTGCAACAATACAAGTAAGCACACATATCAGATAGGTTGCCACTTATCTCGGTCACTTCCTTGCCTGTCTCCTTCTTGAAGCGAAGCATAGCCCCCATAGTTTGTCTACAGGGGTATGCCTTGCCGTCGATCATGATTTCAATCTTTGGCATAATCAACTAATCAAACTAAAAACTAACTTAAACAGTTTCGCTGTCTTTGCCGGGATAAACGTCGGGTTCTCCGTCGTTCTCCAGTGAAATAGTATAGGTCGCATCGTCTTGCGCGGGGCTGCTCTCTTCCAAAGAGGAGATAACGAAGTTACCCTTAACGTAAGGCTCAGTATCGCTGCCACGCTTAAACGCTTTCACTACTACACTTGTACCTTTACCCCACAATGGCGCGAGTTGTTCATGGCCATTCTCAGTCTCATCGTAGAAGCGAAGACCTTCTGCGCTGATTGAAATAGAAAAAAGCCGCATTGGCGGATACCAAAACGACTTAAGCAATGGGGTGATAGGTGATATAACCTAACAAGTGATATGCAGCAACTCGTTTCCAATCTTATGCAACCCATCTACAATACGGCGGTGTTGCTCGGGGCGTGGCTTTTTCAGACCATTGGCATAATGCGATAATAGCCCTTGATTAATGCCTGATGCGCGGCTTATAGCAGCTAACGAAACATACGGCTCATACGCGTGTAGTAAGGCCACCGCATCCTCGTAGTTATATACAAATTCATAGTCACCTGACTTTAGCCAATCTGGCACGTCTTCACCATCCTCAAGCATACCATTAACGTGAAATTCCAAAGTTTCCTTTGCCGCACGTTGTAACTCAGCAAAGGTCGATGCGGTAAATACGACTGCGCCCGGGACATTATCCCCAAATGCCCCGCCGAAATTCTTGTCACACCATGCAACTTTAACGATAATCTTTTTCATGATAACCCAAAGGTACGGAAAATAATACCGAATAGCAAATAATTGGAGTTAAAAGGTTTTAAATACATACTTTATCGTTCAAAGGTATATAACAACATCCGATGCCGTGGTGGTATCTTTAGTTAATCTATCGTCACGCCCAATAAATCAAAATGCTATAGTTATCATATCTGTTATTTCTTTGTCAATCCAAAATTACGTTGTACCTTTGCAAAATAAACAGATGTATAATGGATATAAAGAATATAACATATAATACAACTATGGGATTATTAACAGGTAAGACCGCCCTTGTTACAGGTGCGGCGCGTGGCATTGGTAAAGCCATTGCTTTGAAATTTGCAGAAGAAGGTGCCAATGTGGCATTCACAGATCTTGTTATTGATGAGGAACACGGAGGTCTAGAGACTGAGCGTGAGATTGCAGCTAAAGGTGTGAAGGCTAAAGGTTATGCAGGTAATGCAGCTAACTTTGAAGATACAGCCAACCTTGTTGCACAAGTGAAAGAAGACTTTGGTTCTATCGATATCTTGGTTAACAATGCAGGTATCACTAAAGACGGTTTGATGCTTCGTATGACAGAGCAGCAGTGGGATGCCGTTATAGCAGTGAATCTTAAGAGTGCGTTCAACTTCATTCATGCTTGTGTGCCCGTAATGATGCGTCAACGTAGCGGTTCGATCATCAACATGGCTTCTGTTGTAGGTGTGCATGGCAATGCTGGTCAGAGCAATTATGCAGCTTCTAAGGCAGGTTTGATTGCGTTGGCTAAGAGTATCGGTCAAGAGATGGGACCTAAGGGTATCCGTGCCAATGCTATTGCTCCAGGTTTCATACAGACAGCAATGACTGAGCAGTTGTCTGACGAGATTCGTAAAGAATGGTGCAAGAAGATACCTTTGCGTCGTGCAGGTCTCGTTGATGATATCGCTAATACAGCTCTTTACCTTGCATCTGACCTCTCTAGCTATGTTAGTGGCCAGGTGATTCAAGTTGATGGCGGTATGAACATGTAAAAGTGACGAATTAGAAAAATTACATGAAGGTAGTCTACGAAGACAACCATATAATTATCGTGTACAAGAAAAGCGGCGAAATCGTCCAAGGAGATAAGACGGGCGATAAGCCGCTTTCGGTTATTGTACAAGAATGGCTTAAGGAGAAATACCATAAGCCTGGCAATGTGTTTATTGGGGTAGTGCATCGCCTTGATCGTCCCGTGTCTGGATTGGTTATCTTTGCTAAGACATCCAAGGCGCTTAGTAGGCTTTGCAAGATGTTTGCACAGGGTGAAATCCATAAAACCTATTGGGCAATTGTAGCCAATAGACCTCCAAAGCAAGAAGATACCCTTGTGCATTGGATCAAACGAAACGAGCGACAAAACAAAAGCTATGCGTACGAAAAGGAAACCGACAACTCCAAACGGGCTGTCCTCCAATATAAAGTGCTTGCGCAAAGCGATCGTTACTCGTTGGTAAGCGTCACCCTTCTTACAGGACGCCATCACCAAATCAGATGCCAGCTAGCTCATATCGGGTGTCCTATAAAGGGTGACTTGAAGTATGGAGCCCCACGTTCCAACCCAGATGGCAGTATAAGTTTGTTGAGTCATCGTGTAGAGTTTGTTCATCCCGTAAGCAAGAAGTCTATTGTTGTGGAGAGTCCGTTCCCCGATGATACGCTTTGGCAATATTTTAGCCAAGCAGTGGAGACGGATTTAAGACCATAACCATGCTGACTTTCCTTTAGATCACGGGCTCTATCCGTTGGCTTGCATCTCTCTGAGCAATTGTTGCTGACGTGGTGTGAGATGCGTTGGTAGCTTTACATTGTATGTGATTATCAAATCGCTAGACCTTCCGTTGGCATTACTACCTTTGTTGCGTAGGCGTACTTGCGTACCGTTTTGTGTATAAGGCTTTATCTTGAGGCGTATTTTGCTTCCGCTTGAGAGTTGCAGAATCACCTCGCCGCCTAATATTGCAGTGTAGAAATCGATATCTACCTGTGCGTGCTGTTCGTTAGGATGGTTATAATTAAATCCTCTTGCTCCTCCGTTGGATGCAGATTGTCCTCCGAATAAGTCCTCAAAGAAACTGCTAAATCCATTTCTAGAATTACCGAATGAACTAAAATCGAAACCATTAAAGGCTTCGTCTCCTTGTCCATTACTCCAAAATCTAGTACCGCCATTTCCGCCTTGCGCAAAGCCACCAGCCTGTTCGTAAGCCTCCGCATTGCGCCATTGCTCGCCATATTTGTCATATTTGGCGCGTTTGTCGGGATCACCAATCACTTCGTAAGCCTCGGTCAAAGCTTGAAACTTAGCTTTTGCCTTTGGATCATCGGGGTGAAGATCAGGATGAAACTGCTTAGCTCTACGCTTGTATGCAACTTTCACGTCCTCTTGCGGAATGTTCCTACTAACACCTAAAATCTTATAATAATCTATAAATGCCATTTTGTAAACCTCCTATTATTTATAATAAGATAAGCAAAATGCATGCCATCCATCTATTGGTGGCAGTGATAACAAACAGTTCGGATGTTTGTGAATCCCAATAGTCTAGGTGAGGGTGGTGTGCTAACCAAAATTATGAAAGCGTTACTTGTTGATTTCCAACATGTAACGCTTTATTTAGTTGCGGAGGCAGGACTCGAACGTGCGACCTCCAGGTTATGAGCCTGGCGAGCTACCAACTGCTCCACTCCGCGATGTTTATTCTCTTTAAGCAATCTATTTCTCAATTGCGAGTGCAAAGGTACTCATAATTTTCGTAACTACCAAATGTATTCATGAAAAAAGTTGGCTTTAACACGAAATTAACACTAACCATTGTTTGCGTATTAAATATTGCACATTCGGTGAAGATGTGCTATTTTAGAGGAAATTATTTTGTGTATATAAAAAGATTGAGTACTTTTGCACTCTAGAACATTGTGTGCAAAAGTACATTCACTAAACATTAATCAATTATGTCAATATCCAAAACAAGGCAAACACTGGTAGATGTGGCAAGGCAACTGTTTGCCAAGAATGGTATAGCTAATACCACAATGAATGATATTGCTAAAGCCTCAGGTAAAGGACGCAGGACGCTTTACACCTATTTTAAAAGTAAAGACGATGTCTATTCGGCTGTGATCGAATCCGAATTGGAGCGCCTTTCGGATAAGTTGGACGAAGTGGCCAACAAGAAAGTAAGTCCTCAGGATAAGATAATAGAGCTGATCTATACCCACTTGAGTATGATCAAGGAAACCGTGATACGCAATGGCAATCTCCGCGCCGAGTTCTTCCGTAATATATGGAAGGTAGAACAGGTGCGCAAAAACTTTGATGAAGACGAAATCGAATTGTTCCGCAAGGTCTATTCGGAAGCAAAGAAAGAAGGGGAGTTTGATATAGAGGACGTCTATCTTGTGGCAGATATCACCCATTATTGTATCAAAGGGTTGGAAGTGCCGTTTATTTATGGTCGCTTAGGTCATGGTTTGACAGAAGAAGCGTCACGCCCCTTGGTGGCTAAGGTGGTTTATGGTGCTCTTGGAAAGAAATAAGCTTCGACTCCTTCTACGCAAATCCCTATCCGCAATGGCTGTTCTTTAGCGTTGCAGATAGGGATTTGTTGATGTCAGAGGATTTCGTATCCAAGCAGTTTCGGTTTCATTCGTTCTTATACGCATTGGGATGGTAGAACGAATATACCATTATGATAATAGGGTTTAAACGCAATGTTTAAACCCTATTATGTTTTAGGAAAAATCCTGCTTCGCTAATATCTATCTATTAAGCTTCTGCTGGTGCTTCCTCTGTTTCTGCTGCATTAGCTGCTGCTTCTGCTTCAGCCTTTGCTGCAGCTTCAGCTGCTTTCTTCTCAGCTACCTTCTTAGCGATAGCTTCGTTCATCTGCTTCTCAGCTTCGAGAGCCTTCTGAGCTGCAGCCTTCTTTGCGTCAGCTAGCTTCTTAACGGTAGCTTCTACAACAGAAGCCTTGGCATTCTTCCAAGCGTCAAATTTCTGCTGACAAGCCTCTTCTGTGAATGCGCCTTTCTTAACGCCGCCACGGAGATGCTTCATCATGTAAACGCCTTCGCGCTTCAAGATGTTACGTGCTGTGTCTGTAGGCTGAGCACCTGTCTCTACCCAATACAATGCACGTTCAAAATTCAAATCTACTGTGGCAGGATTGGTGTTAGGGTTGTAAGTACCAATCTTTTCAGTAAATTTACCATCACGTGGTGCACGCGCGTCTGCAATTACGATGCTGTAGAATGCATAGCCTTTACGGCCACCGCGCTGAAGTCTGATTTTTGTTGCCATAATTTTAAATAAACTTTAATTAGGTTTGAATTAATGCTATCAACTCGTAATAGCGGGTGCAAAGTTACTGCTTTTTTGTGTTTTTGGATTCGACTGCCCTTTGTTTCTTTTGTTAATAATTATTAATGAAGCAGTCTGATGCTGCATAATATGAGTTATTTCCTAAATAAGAACTTCATAATGGCGTGGAAATCTCAAATTTTATGCTTACCTTTGCTATCTGTCAGATGCTCTATATTTAGTTTTTAAGCCACATCATATTTAAGTTCATTTATCATGAAGACACTCAGAACATTATTTACAACACTTTGTTTCGCAATCTGTTGTTCTGTTACAGCGCAAGAACATAGTTCTAATCTGCCTTATTTCACATCTGGCCCCATCCAGTACGGCATGATTTCTGAACAAGGAATAACATCCCAAGGCGAAGTCACCGTGCAACGCTGCGTTGATAAAGAAGTGAAACATCTGAAGATTCCCTACAACGTTTCAAGGGGGATGATCAACTGGCATGTCGGTGTAATCGCCCCTGGTGCTTTCGAAAATTGCGCCATTGAGTCCATCGAGCTCAGTTATGACATAAAGTTTATTGAATCGAATGCATTCCGCTGGACTCCATTGAAGCGTTTCGAGTGTCCCGACAAGCTGCGTGGTGTGGGCATGAATGCCTTTGCATGGTGTACGGAGCTAGAGGAGTTTGTTACTGATGCTAACCTGAAAGCCATTGGCGGCAGTTGCTTCAGAGGCTGCACCAAACTGAAGCGTTTCGACTGTCCTAAAGACATGCACACCATAGGCGAAAGCGCCTTTAACAGCTGCAGCTCTTTGGAATACGTCACGATGGGTGACGATATGATAAACATCGGTTATCTAGCATTCGATGCCGTGCCCAGCCTAAAGGCCATCGCCATCACCAACACCAATCCGCATGATGCTCAAGGCGCCTTTTCGCAAGATGTCCTTCAGAACGTTTGGCTCGTCGTTCCCGATGGATGCGTGACAAAATATAAGTCGAAAGCTGGTTGGCGAGACTTTGTTCACATCATTGAGCGAAGCGAACTGAAATAAGATTTACGTCGCAATTGGTACTATTAATCTGCAATAACCTTTGAGTTTCTACTATTATAAATCCTGTAAAAGTCAAGAATTAACTAGGTATTTGAAAGAAAAAGACAAATAATCGGTAAAATGTCATAGTTTTTTCATACCTTTGAAGCCGATTAAGTGTTTAGGAGTATAAGTTTTCTATATATATTTTGCAGAAGCGTCTGCTAAAGTTTGAGTCAGTAGAATCTATAATAAAGAGAATTATGAATATTTGTATTAAAACTATTTCTCGGGTAAATAGCAACATGAGCCTAGTTTCGATGTACGCAGCAATGATATTGGCGGCATTCGCATTACCGAGCATCGCTATGGCTGACAGTACCGATGATGGGTCAACAAATGTGATTACGGGTGTGCAAGACCTTACCGGAAAAACGCTTGCTGAGCTGAAGGCAGGCGCCGTAACGGCAGGTACTTATCCCGACACCGACATGAGCAAGATCTTTTTCCTATACAACGTGAAGACGGGAAAGTTTCTCAATGCCGGAGGATATTGGGGTACACACGTCTCCCTACAAGAGACACCGCTCTCATTATGGGTCAACGCGTCTACGTCAAGTGACGTGATCGACTTCAGCCAGAGTATGGGAACAGGACAGGGACACTTGCTGAGATGGACCATTACAAGCTCGACAAGCAGCGTTGATCAAGGCGTGTATATCGATAGGGGTTCTGGCCAAGGCTACTACGGCTGGACACTAGAAGCCGTGTCAGATGATTCGCAGAACACCTATAAGCTCTACACTTACAAGACCGCCAGTCCAACCTCTTCCAGCGATAAGTATTATCTCTGCGCCAATGGTGATGAGACGGACCAAGATAAGAACTGCGAGGCTTACACCACATCGGAAATAAGCACCAACAACCTGTCTGGCTACGACACGTGGCGCATCTTCTCCATGCAGCAAATCATGGACTTGCAGAATGAGAACACGGATAACATGACCAGCTCGCTAGAAATGTCGTTCAAGCTGAAGTGCCCAGGATTTGCACGAGGAAACAACGATATCACTAGCTGGACCACCTCTACATGGGGCACCGGCACATCGAGTGGTCTGCGCTTTGGCTTGGAAAAGTATTATAGCACCACGCCCAAGGCGAATAAAGACGTCAGTTCTATAGGTAGCAGCAATACCTACACCTTTGACGGAACCACTTATTCTTCAGTTAATACCTATCAGCAGCAGATGGGCAAATATTTCTGCGCCGATGCAAAGAACGTGCGCGGTGTCATATACCAAGACGTGAAGATAACAAATGGTGGTTCGTATGTAGTGGAGTGTAAGGGCTATTCGAACACGACGGATGCGAAGCTTTTTGCCGTGTTGCTCGATGCGGATAAGAATGTAGTGAAGAATACCGTACACGAAACGGTGCTCAACCAGATCAGCTATATGTCTGAAACCGAGCAAAGCAACCTCCACACTTCTGAGCAGAGCATGGACTATGCCGGAAAGAACTTCTATGGTTCGCACAAGTATAAGAACACGGTGCTTGTTCATGTGCCAGAGATTACCGACAATTCCTACTACTATGTCCGCTTCGGTATCCTCATCGGTGAGGATAATACCGATACCACGGTGGACGGAGATGACGAATGGACCGTGTTTGACGATTTCCGTCTGCTCTACGCTAGCAAGACCATTGATGAGGACCTTATCCTTGATGAGGATAGAGCCGACATGAGCTATCTCAGCGATTGCTCTAACACTTATAAGAATAAGGTGTTGCACCTGAACAAGACCTTCACACGCAACGTGTGGAACTCCTTCGTGCTACCCGTGAGCCTCACCACCGACCAGCTCCGTCAGGCTTTTGGTGCTAACGTCCGTCTAGCCAAGCTCAGCGCACTGACCAGCTCAGAGATCCAGTTTACCACCGTTGATCTTGACAACATGAACTCCACCGATACCGCCCTCATCGCTTACACCCCATACATCATCTATCCAACTCGTTACACCGCATCTAAAGAATCGCCAGCTTACAAGGCATTGCTTACCGAAACCGGTAATACGGAGGCGAAGACAACGGCGGTAATCGTTAAGGCCAACAATGTCGAAATTCCTAACGTGAGCTTTGCTACAGGTGCTGGCAACAAGAATGACCTGTCTAACATCGATACTGATACTTGGACCACAAAGAATATGTACAACGTGGAGGGCAACGGCACCATGACAGCATGCGGTACCTTTGTTCGTACCTTCGGTCCCGATGACACCACGCAAGACACGGACGATAGCAGCGATACCTATGGCGCTTACACCTTTGGCGACGATAAGGGTACCATCATCTCGGGACGAGACGATCTGAAAGACTGTTACTTCTTCTGGAACGGTGGCCTCTATAGCTCAAGCAGTCGGGTGCGCGGTCTGCGCGGCTTCAGTTGTTGGTTCAAACCCACTACCACCAGCACTGAGGAAACCAAGATGACCATGTATCTCGACGGTGTGGCGCAGGATGCTACGGCAGATATCAGTGACCTAGTGGCTTTTGGTAAGGACGAAACCATCGGAAAGGCACTGCAAGGCGTGTATAGCATCAGCGGCCAGCGCATCAGTGATGGCACTGACCTGACACATCTCCCAGCCGGTCTATATATCGTGAACGGTAAGAAGTGTGTGGTAAAGTAAACCAACAAACGATGTAAGATGCGCACTGACAATGCGTGTCACAACAAAACAATAAGACAAAGAAGATGAAAAAGATATATCTAAAACCGCAGACTTACGTTATAGCCGTAGCCACTAGCGAGTTGTGTAAGTTCTCCAAATGGACTGTGGATCATGCCCAAGAAGGCACGTCGACGCTGCCCGACTTTGGAAAGGTAACCTACGATGATAAAAAACTAGAAGGGTCTGAAGATCCTTGGAATAGCGACAACTGGTAACATTCGCCCCTAATTATACAAAAAGGTTTGCGCCCTGGATGCTGAAACAAGCGTCCGGGGCGTTTTCTATATGCTTGCGTCTGACATATAAACTTCCATCTCACACGCTCTTTCTACTTTTAAAAAAAGACTTTTGTAGGTCGGTTAGGCAAACGTGCTTACGACCAGTTAGATTGGATAAAATGGGTTTTCCGTTAAATGCGTGGATAGGACAATCGCCTACATCGTAGTGGGTGCGGTGTCCCACCGCACGTTTGCTTTGAGGCTATTGGGTCTGTGACCCCGTCGCCCACTATTATCGCGTTGGTGTATGGACTAAATTCAAATGCTTATGGGCATAACTGCCTGTTTTAGTAAGGGTAGCTATACCTATCTACGCATTTAACGGATAAGCCCATATTGCCCCTTATATAGCGTGGGGGAGGCTTTGTCATCTTGTCATAGAGCCAGTTTAGGATGGAAAAATAAATTGATTTTCATCGAAAAATAAATTATTCTTAGAACAAAATCAATTTAATTCTTCCGCTTGAACATGGCTTCTTGGAAGATGTGATAGGCTTGGACAGCTGTTAAGGGAGGGCTTGTTGGCCTGAGCTAGCTATCTGCCAAGGTTTCATTATGTACGTAAGAAACAAAAAAAGAGTTCGACACCACGTGCCGAACTCTCTATAATAGGTAAATCGATTGTTTACAAATTCTGCTTAGCAGGATTATTTCTCACCTACATTAACCACGGTGTAAGCCGTCTTTCCGGTTGGGAACATACCCTTGATGTATAGCACTGGATCCTTGCTTACGCTGGCTTCCTTGACCTCTTTCTGCAGATCGTCAATGCTCTTGAGCGGTTGATTGTTAGCTGAAAGGAGGATAAAGCCACGTGTGATGTTAGCGTCCTTCATGGCGCCGTTGCTTACCTTGGTCACCTCTAGACCATAGTTGATGCCTAGCTGTTCCTTTTGTGCTTGTGATACGGGTCTAAACTGTCCGCCAAGGATGTCAAGGTCAGCTTGCTCGATAGGTTTGGTGTTGCCCTGAGCGTTCTTCATGACGATGGTCTTGGTCACCTCTTTCTTGTTGTGCAGATAGGTGATGGTAGCCTTATCGCCAGGTCGCTTAGAGTTGACCATCTCCTGGAGCGCTGACATCTTGGTGATCTTCTTACCATCAAACTTCACGATGACGTCACCAGCCTGGATACCCGTCTCGGCGCAGTTGCCATCTTCGTCCACCTTAGAGATGTAAACACCTTCGTTGGTGCCAAGATCCACTTCCTTGCCTTTCTCCTTCTGATCGTTGATATAGTTGAGCACGTCACCACCAGCAACACCCAGTGTGACACGTTGCACGCTACCATACTTCTTGATATCATCCACCACCTTGTTCATAATCGTGGTAGGAATGGCGAAGCCATAGCCTGAATAAGATCCCGTCTGCGAATAGAGCATAGCGTTGATACCTACGAGCTCACCGCGTGTGTTGACCAATGCACCACCTGAGTTACCAGGGTTGATGGCGGCATCCGTCTGGATGAAGCTCTCGATGCCATTCTGCGAAGCCCCCAGTCCGCGACCTTTGGCGCTGACGATACCCGCTGTAACGGTAGAGTTGAGGTTGTAAGGGTTACCTACGGCAAGCACCCATTCGCCAATCTTCAGATCATCGCTGTTAGCAATGGTGATGGCTGGAAGGTCTTTCGCACTAACCTTGAGCAGCGCCAAGTCGGTCTGCTTATCTGTTCCAACAATCTTGGCAGAGAACTCGCGGTTGTCGTTGAGCGTCACGGTTAGCTCGTCAGCGCCTTCCACCACGTGATTGTTGGTTACGATATATCCGTCAGCTGAGATGATAACGCCTGATCCGGTAGCTTCTTTCTTAGGAGTCTGAATCTTCTCCTTGCGTGATCCGCCGTTGCCATAAGGATTGCCGAAGAATCCGAATGGATCAAAGAAGTCGCCGAAAGGATTATCCTGTACATCTACAGTCTGTGTCTTAGAATTTTGTACATACTTGATATGAACTACACATGGAACAGATTTTTCAGCAGCGTAGGTTAGGTCCACTGGTTGTCCAACGGCAGACACGGTGGGTTGAGCTGCTTTGACCTGAATGAAAGCTCCAACAGAGAGTGACAGCGATAGGATGCAAGCTGTACCCATAAGATAATTTGAAATCTTCTTCATATTGTGTATCTTTTAAATTTGTAATTTTCTTAATCTGCGGTGGCATATCCGTTATCGGCCCTCAAGCCTATTGGCAGAATGTCAACCATTTTATTTGTTGGCTGCAAAAGTAGACGCAATATTTGTTAAATGGTCATTTTGACATATATTTTTATCCCAATTTAACAGTTTCGGGAATGGGCTTAACGGCTCTTAAATAGCCACAAAGTGGTTTTTGCATTCGATAACAGATACTAAAAAGCGTTGCGCCTTATGCCTTCAGGCTTTGCTTCAAGGCCGCTTTGATAAATCGTGGCGTTGCTCCGAGCTGGCTCTCTGCCACCTCTTCAGGTGTGCCCGTGTTGAGAATCTCTCCACCGCCGCGTCCGCCATCGGGTCCCATGTCTATGATATGGTCGGCTAGCTTGATCACGTCAAGGTTGTGCTCGATGATGATCACGGTGTTACCTCGGTTGACAAGCATCTGTAGCACGTTCATCAGCACGCGTATATCGTCAAAGTGGAGACCGGTGGTGGGCTCGTCTAGGATATAGAGCGTCTTTCCGGTATCACGTTTTGACAGCTCCGTGGCAAGCTTGATGCGCTGCGACTCGCCACCGCTGAGCGTCGTGGAAGGCTGCCCAAGACGTAGGTAACCCAATCCCACATCTTGCAAGGTCTTGATCTTATTGACAATCTGAGGCACGTTCTCAAAGAATTCCACCGCCATATTGACCGTCATGTCCAGCACGTCAGCGATGGATTTGCCCTTATACCTCACCCCCAACGTCTCGCGATTGTAGCGCTTGCCGTGGCACGTGTCGCACGGAATCATCACATCGGGCAGGAAGTTCATCTCTATCGTCTTATAACCATTGCCCCCACAGGTCTCGCAGCGTCCACCTTTGACATTGAACGAGAATCGTCCAGGCTTGTATCCGCGGATCTTGGCTTCGGGCAGATTGACAAACAAGCTACGTATATCGGAGAAAATACCCGTGTAGGTGGCTGGATTGGAACGTGGTGTGCGCCCTATCGGACTCTGATCCACATTGATCACCTTATCTATATGTTCTATGCCGCTGATGCTATCGTAAGGAAGGGGCGCTTTCAGAGACCGATAGAAGTGTTGCGAGAGGATGGGCTGCAAGGTCTCGTTGATCAGGGTGGACTTGCCCGATCCCGATACGCCCGTCACTACGGTTAGTGTGCCTAAGGGGAAGGTGGCGCTGATGTTCTTCAGATTGTTTCCGCGGCATCCTTCTAGGCGGATAAACTTGCCGTTACCCGTGCGTCGTGGTGACGGAATGGTAAACGATAGCTCATGGTTGAGATATTGTGCGGTGAGCGTATGGGTATGGAGCATCTCCTTGGGGGTACCCTGGAACACCACTTCGCCACCCTTGCGACCTGCTCTCGGTCCGATATCCACAATCCAGTCGGCTGCTCGCATCATGTCCTCGTCGTGCTCCACCACGATGATGGTGTTGCCCATGTCACGCAGCGTCTTCAAGGAGCGTATCAATCGTTCATTGTCACGCTGATGCAAACCGATGCTAGGCTCGTCCAGGATGTATAGGACGTTGACCAGTTGGGAGCCAATCTGTGTGGCAAGACGAATGCGCTGGCTCTCACCACCCGACAAGGTGGCCGACTGCCGATTGAGTGACAGATAATCGAGACCTACGTCAAGCATGAAGGTTATGCGCTTCTTGATTTCCTTTATGATCTCTCCGGCAATCTTGCTCTGCTTCTCGTCAAGATGATCTTCGGCTTCGGTTAGCCACAGGCTGAGATCTTTGAGATCCATATTGGCCAGTTGGGCGATGTTCTTATCCCAAATCTTATAGGAGAGCGCTTCACGGTTGAGCTTGTCACCATGACACTCTGGACATACCACATCTGCAACAAACTGGCCCGCCCATTTCTTTCCGCTGCTGCTATCCTCACTCTCGATCACCGTGCGTAGGTATTTCACGATGCCGTCAAAGGACACAAAGTAGTCGCTACTGGTATGAACCAGCTCCTTATCGATGCGTATCGACTCCAAAGAACCATACAGCACCTCGTTCATCGCTTCTTGGGGAATATCCTTGACGGGCGTCTTTATCGTGACATCGTGCTTCTGGAGGATTGCCGCAATCTGCCAAAAGATCATTTGGTTCTTGTATTTGCCTAGAGGAACGATAGCTCCTTCATGTATGGAAAGTCTATCATCGGGTATCACTTTCTCTAGATCTATCTGGCTCACCAAGCCCAGTCCCTTGCAGTGAGGGCAGGCTCCTTCGGGCGAGTTGAATGAGAAGATGTTGGGCGCGGGATCTTTATAGGATAGTCCGGTGACGGGATCCATCAGTCGTTTGGAGAAGTATCTGCCCTCATTCTTGTCCGCATCAATGATCATCACCAGTCCATCGCCTTGGTTCATGGCTGTGGCAATGGAGTGGCGCAGCCGATCCTGCAACGTATCTTGTTTGGCGGTGATGGCAGAGGTGAGCTTCATCTTGTCTATCACAACCTCGATGTTATGATTCTTGTATCGGTCCGTCTTCATGCCACGGACAATCTCTTTCATCTCGCCATCCACTCGGATATAGAGATAACCCTTGCGGCGCATGCTCTCGAACAGTTCGCGATAATGTCCTTTGCGGTTGCGTACCAAGGGCGCAAGGATATATATCTTCTTCTCCTTATAGTGGTCCAGGATCATTTGCATCACCTTCTCTTCGGTATACTTCACCATCTTCTCGCCGCTCATGTACGAGTAAGCGGTTCCGGCACGGGCAAATAGCAAGCGGAGGTAATCGTAGATCTCGGTCGTGGTGCCTACGGTGGAACGCGGATTCTTGTTGGTGGTCTTTTGCTCGATAGATATCACGGGCGAAAGGCCAGTGATGCGGTCCACGTCAGGGCGTTCCATGTTGCCTAGGAAGTTGCGTGCATAGGCTGAAAAGGTCTCTATGTACCTGCGTTGTCCTTCGGCAAAGATGGTGTCAAAAGCCAAGGACGACTTCCCCGAGCCTGATAATCCTGTGAAAACGGTGAGCGAGTAACGTGGGATGGTAACGTCTACATTCTTGAGGTTGTGCACTCTAGCTCCTAGAACTTCTATCTTTCCTTGCTCAAGCAAGGCGTTATCCTTTGTATTCGTTTGATTCTTTGTGCCCTTTTCTGCCATTATGACAATCTTGATTATGTTTGTTCTACTTTAGATCAACCGATGGATGCGTTTTATAACGGACGCTCATCAAAGAGCAAAGTTAATCATAATATCCCGTTTCTCTGCCCTTTGATAGGATTAAAGTTGTAAAAACACCGAATCTTTCCTGTTTATCTATGCTGATATAACGAAGAGAGATACAACAATTTATATACCTTGAAGACAGGCAGATAGCATCCGCCTTGTTCTAGGTATCGTTTCAACGATGCGCCTACCCACGTGTGGATCTTTGCCAATAAGGGCAAAAGGTGATAGCGTGATAAGCGATTGGCAAGATGCAGCAGCCCCGAATAACCTTCTAGGTCGTCTCGGAACTGATAAAGCGTGTTGATTCCTTCTTGGGTTTTGGATATGAATGCGGGGTTGTCCTCGAAGGTGTCGAAGGCCAGTGGGTTGTTGATATGCTGGATAGGGATGGCGTGTCTTAGCAACGTCTTGCCAAAGAATACGTCCTCATAACCATAGCACACAAAGCGCTCGTCAAAAGGGTGGGTGAGCATAAGGGCACGGGGAATGAGGAAGTTGCTTGTATGAAAGTCGTTATAAGGATTCTTTTGGCGTTGTAGATAGGTGTGCCGGGGTAGGCTAGTTAGCTCATAGCGGTTGCGCAGATTGCCTTCCACTTTCCTTGTTACGGTGTATCCGCCATAAATGACCTTGTCCGGTTGCATCGCGTCAAGGTATTGCTGGATAAAGCTAGGGGTGATAATGGTCATGTCGGCATCGATAAAGAGCAGATAATCGTATTGGGCAGTCTGTGCCAAGAAGTTGCGGATGGCTGCTCGTCCTACGTTCTGACCACGCTCGATGTATCGGCATGAGGTGTAATCGTTGATTTCTCGGTTCTTATGGATGGCGTCTTGATCGCTAGAACCATCATCGGCAACAAGCACCTCATAATGTTCATGGATGACGGAACGCTGCAATTGGTCAACAAGCGCCTTGACAAGCGTTGTGCAAACATCGTTATATGTGGGGATAAGAACCGATAAACCTTTCATAAACAGTTGTTTCTTAATGTTGGATATAGTTGATATGCAGAGCTTAGACATTACTCGCTCCATATCATATCTGATGATTCTTTGCCGCTGTTGTTGGGTAGCGGTTCTTTGGCATAGTCGCCTTCGTCTCCTTTCTGATTGTGCACTTCGGAACCAGCCAATAGTGCACTGTCTGAATGTAGGCTTACAAGTGTAGTCGTTGGGCTGATATAAGGATGTAATCTGTGGGTTGGGGTGATGTCTTGGGTTGTTATAGGGGTGTGCTTCTGAAGTCTTTTCATAGTTTAGGGTTTAAAGGGATGAATTCAAAAACATGAATCCATCCCTAAAATATAGCGTTTAAAAAGTTTTACTACACATTATATATAATAAGGTTAGTAATCTGTTTCTTGATTAGTCGATTCGTTTCAAGATTGCCAACAAGTGATCCCAAACCATCTGTACGGTGGGGATATGCAGACATTCGTCAGGTGTGTGTACGTTGCGGAGAGTAGGACCGAAACTTACCATATCCATGTCGGGGTATTTCTCTGAGAACAATCCACATTCCAAACCGGCATGTATACCAAGCACTTTGGGATCTTTGTGGAAGAGCTTCTTATATTCCTCTACTGCAATCTTTACCAGCTCAGAGTTTGGATTCATCTTCCATGCAGGATAACCTTCGTTTTGTACAACGGTGGCTCCAGCTAGTTCGAAGACAGCCTTAATGGTGTTGCCCATATTGCGGAGGTTGCTCATCACGCTAGAACGCTGACTTGATACCACAACCAGTTGGTCTACGTCGCTCTGTACGCTAGCCACGTTGCTTGAGGTCTCCACTAACCAGTCCACGGCTTTGTCTTGGCAGTTGGTCAGAGGACCATTGTCAACGGCTTGCAAGGCACGGATGATGTTGTTGGAAACTTGTTTTTCGATAACGGGTTGTGCCGTGGTGCTTTCTAAACCCCAAACCATTGTTGGGTCGGTAACGTGAAACTCGTCTTCTACCGCAGCGGTGAACACGTTCCAGTCGGCCTTAACCTCTTCCTTCTTATCGGCTGGCACGGCAAAGATAATCTTACCATCGCGAGGGATTGCGTTGTGCATCTTACCCGAGTTGAATTGTGCCAAGCGTAGATCCATCTTGTCTTGCTCCATATAAAGGAAACGGGCAAGGATCTTGATGGCGTTTGCACGCTTCTTGTTGATGTCGTCTCCAGAGTGTCCTCCGTTGAGACCTTTGAGGCTTCCGGCAAAGAAGAAATAGTTGCTAGGTGCTTCCTCGCGTGTATATGTAAAGGTGGCGGTGCTGTTTTGGCCACCTGCACAACTTACAAAGATCTGTCCTTCGTCCTCGCTATCAAGGTTGATGAGGTATTTGCCAGTCATAAAGCCAGCCTTCATACCGAAGGCGCCAGTTAGTCCTGTCTCCTCGTCACGGGTGAATACGCATTCGATAGGGCCGTGCTCGATGTCATCTGCGTCCAAGATAGCTAGCTCGATGGCATCGCCAATACCATCATCAGCACCTAAGGTTGTGCCCTTTGCGTGAAGCCATTCGCCGTCGATGTATGTCTGAATGGCATCTTTATGGAAGTCAAACTCTACGTCTACGAGTTTGTCACATACCATATCCATGTGGCTCTGAATAACCACTGTAGGTTTGTTCTCCATTCCAGGAGTGGCACCTTTGCGGATAAGGACGTTGCCAGTCTCGTCAACTAGAGTCTCTAAGCCATGCTCTTCGCCAAAGGCTTTGAGGTATTCAATCATTTGTTCCTCGTGTTTTGATGGGCGAGGAATCTTGTTGATTTTTGCGAATTGCTCGAAAACTCGAGCTGGTTTTAATTCTACGTTTGCCATTTTTTTATAATATTTAATTTTGCAATCTAATCGAATTGTAGTAACTTTGCGACCAATAACAATGCAAAAGTAACATAAAATGCTTGAAACAATACTCATTAGCGTGTTAATAATTGCAATAGCCATGATTTTACTTTGTGTTCGTGTGATTGCAAAGCCTAATGGTAAGTTCCAATCTATGCACATACATGACAACAAGTATCTTCGCCAACAGGGTATTCATTGCGTCCTAGATCAAGACAAGGAAGCCCGTAATAAACAGCAGGTACAATACTAATATAATAAGGTGGAGTGCAGATTAATGGCCCTTTTGTTTGTTTAATCTCAGAAATATCAAAAATAAAATAAGAAAATGAAGAAAGTTTTTAGCTTGGTAGCCATGTTCGCTATGACAGCGATGGTTCTCACCTCATGCAATCAACAGCCTCAACAGAACGATTCTAAGTCATCAGATAATAGTTCTGCAGCACAAGCTGGCAATACCGCAGAGAAGATTGCTTATGTTGATATCGACTCTATCATGAGTCAATATACTTATTGGAAGGACGTCACAAAGTTGATGAAAGAAAAGGAAGCTAACATTCAGAAGACCTTGAGCGGCAAGCAACAGGCGCTTCAGCAGGCTGCCGCTAACTTCCAACAGAACGTTCAGGCTAACAAGTACACCCAGGAGCAAGCACAACAGATTCAAGCAGGCATTCAGCGTCAGGCTCAGGATGCAGACGCTTTGCAACAGCGCTTAGGCTCTGAGTACCAAAACGAGGTTGCTAAATATAACAAGGCACTCTCTGATAGCGTACACAACTATCTGCGCGAATACAACAAAGATAAGAAGTATGCTATCATCTTGGCCAAGAGCGGTGACAATATCCTCTATGCTGACAAGGCATACGATGTAACCAACGAAGTGGTTAAAGGACTTAACAAGTCGTACAAAGGCATGAAGTAACCCTTCGGGAATCATATATTCTGCTTTATGATTAAGTTTGTCACCAACCTTAATATATGATGGTAGAATAGATATAAAATGTTCTTAAATCCCCATTCGAAACGTGACCGAAATCGTTCGAATGGGGATTTTCTTGCTTAAAAGTGTTCTGAAAGTACCTTACCTTCTGAATATTATCTAGGAAAAACAGAACAAAATAGCCTGTAACAAACGCGATTTAACCTTAGTTAACGTATTTATGAGGCAATTCTTTTGGTGAAATCGGATAAAGACTATACTTTTGCACCATCGAAAACGAACAAAAGTATAAACTATTTAGGAGACTTATTTATGAAAAAATTATTCCTCATGGCAGCTATGGTGCTGTCTTCAGTAGGTGCTTTCGCACAACATTCAGTAGGTTCTGTAACCTTGCAACCACGTGTAGGCGTTAACATTGCAGATCTCACAGACTTTAATGATAGCAAGGTGCGTGTTGGATTGGCAGCTGGTGCCGAGCTAGAATACCAAGCAACAGACCTCTTTAGCTTGAGCGCAGGTGTTCTCTATTCAATGCAAGGTGCTAAATTGGAGACCAATGGTGTTACTGCAACAACCAAACTAGACTATGTTAACATTCCTATCATGGCCAATGTCTATGTTGCTAAAGGCTTGGCAGTGAAGGTTGGTGTTCAGCCAGGTTTCAATGTAAACAGCGAAGCAGAAGCTACTGTTCTCGGCCATACTGGTAATGCAAAATTTGACGCTAAGTCATTCGACTTCGCTATCCCTGTAGGTGTATCTTATGAGTACAGCAACGTAGTGCTTGACGCTCGTTACAACTGGGGCTTGACTAAGGTTGCAGAAAATGTAGACTGCAAGAACTCAGTGTTCCAGATTACCTTAGGTTATAAGTTCGACCTCTAATACGCCCATCGTTTCGTATTATAAATAAAGAACATGAAGTATAAGCCCGGTGGCAATGCGCTGCCGGGTTTATTGCGTATTAAACATTTTGTCAAATGGTCAAAAACGTGTAACTTTGCACTATCGTAACAGATAACAAAAGATGGGATACTTAACAACAGACAAAAAGAAGATTACATCCAAAACATTTATACAACTTAAGCAGGCTGGTGAGAAGATTACCATGCTCACAGCTTACGATTATACCACCGCCTCATTGCTAGATGCGGCAGGGATAGATGGGTTGCTGGTGGGCGATTCGGCTTCGAACGTGATGGCGGGTAACGATGACACCCTCCCCATTACGGTGGATGAAATGATCATCTATGCTCGTTCTGTGGTGCGTGGTTGCCACCATTGCTTGGTGATATGTGACATGCCGTTCGGCTCTTATCAGGTATCAGAAGAAGAGGGCGTACGTAATGCAGTGCGAATCATGAAGGAAACCGGTGTTGACGCCTTGAAGATAGAAGGTGGTGAAGAGGTCGCTCCGTTCATCAAGCACCTTACCACAATTGGCATACCCGTAATGGGGCACCTCGGACTGACCCCGCAAAGCATCCATCAGTTTGGTGGCTATGGGTTGCGAGCAAAGGAAGAGGCTGAAGCTCAAAAGCTCTTGGCTGACGCCAAAGCCCTTGAAGAAGCAGGCTGCTTTGGTGTTACCCTTGAAAAGATACCGTCATCACTTGCCGAACAAGTAACCCGTATGTTGTCAATCCCCACAATTGGTATTGGCGCAGGAGTGCATACAGATGGTCAAATCTTGGTTTATGCAGATGCAATGGGAATGACGCAAGGCTTCAAACCTAAGTTCCTGCGTCGATTTGCCGAAGTAGGGGAGGCGCTAACGAAAGGCGTGGCCGACTATTGCAAGGCTGTTAAGGAACAAACATTTCCTTCTTCAGAAGAGAGTTATTAATCTTAAAGCCACTTTATGGATACACAAAACACACCGATTCATTTCCGAATGTGGAACCATAACTTTTGGTTCCTAACGCTAGCCAACCTTTTTGTGACCATGGCAGCTTATTCTTTGGTACCCTTTATACCAATGCAGATGCACACAGATGGTTACAGTTGGTCAGACATTGCAATCATTATGGGAAGTTTTGGATTGGGTATGTTTGTGTTGGGACCATTTGTAGGATATTGGGTAGAGAAATATCGACGCAACCGAGTATGCACTTTTGCCATGTTTCTGTTCTTTGCTGCTTCTTTGGGGCTACGCCAAATGGACGTGCTTCATGACAGTGGCATCGACTTTATATTTATCCTTGCACTGCGGCTTCTGCAAGGAATGGTTTATGGATTGGCGGGAATGGTGATTCATAGTACGTTGGTGCTGGATACCTGCGAGTCGTTATGGCGTACAGAAGCATGCCACACCTTATCCTATTTCAGCCGATTTGGTTATGCTTTAGGTCCTTTGAGTATCTTGGCGGTAAGCAATCTATGGGGCGACAATGCGGCTTCGTTCCTGTCACCGGCTTTGGCTTTGGCAGCAATCGTGCTTATCAGTATGGTTAAGTTTCCCTTTCGCGCTCCCAACGAAGTGTCCCATCGTTTTAGTTTAGATCGTTTCCTCTTGCCCAAGGGCCGATTGCTCTTTGCTAATGTGTTCTTTGTGACCACCACTTTCGGTCTATGGCTATCATTGCCTTTCCCGATGGAAGGCTATGCGTGGTTATTGTTGGGTTTTGCACTGGCCGTGCTAGCAGAGAAATACGTCTTTGCTGATGCCAATCTCAAGAGTGAAGCCTTGACCGGAATGCTGCTATCCTTTGTGTCATTTCTGCTTTTAGCTACTTGTGAAGTGCATTTGGTTTCCCACGCTGTACCATTGCTGATGGGACTAGGTATGGGATTGATGGGCAGTAGATACCTATTGTTCTTCATTAAATTGTCTAGCCATTGTCAGCGAGGCAGTTCACAGAGTAGCTTCTTCCTATCTTGGGAACTCGGAATATGGTTTGGACTGTTCCTTGGCTATTCAGTCTTCCACGATTTGTTTAGCTATGCCGAATACACAGCTATGGCAATCATTGCTTTAGCCTTCTTGTTTTACAATTATTTCTTGCATGGTTGGTATATGAACCATAAGAATCGATAAGCCTTCAGCGTATGAAAAAGTACTTGTTCCTCTTGTTTCTACTATGTGTTAGTGGTCCTATCGTGGCGCAGCAGATGCTGAATGTTGCTGACATGATACAGATTCAGCAGTCAGGCAATATACGTTTCTCTGACGAGTTGCTTCAGAAGAAAGGGTACCAGCGATTCGATGCCACAGGCTTGATTGCTGATTCGCTGGCCAGCCAAAACCATTGGTACGCTCAAGGCTGCGATCTTGATGACCATTTCTTTCCTGTAGCCAAACCCGAAGCGACGGCTACGGTAGTGGAAGTGATGGAAAAAAGCCATTATTTTGTTTCGTTGATAGTGTATAGCGAATCCCTCATGAAGGATTTGGCAACGCAAATCGTCAACGAAGGTTATCACCAAGAACCTACCAATCTCGGCGAACAGCATTTTTGCAAGGGCGAAAGCTTCTTCTATATTTATCCCAACAGCGTTCATCCATCCTATTGGACCATTCTTCTTGGATGGCAAATAGATATTGACGAAATATAAATCATCTCTCATAATGTCTACCAATACATTTTCATATACCGACGATCGTTTTGCTGATATCCAACTATTGCGTTACCAGCTGCCCCATTTTGAGTCGTTCCCCCTTCGAACCAAACTCTACATTTATTGTTTGTCACAAGCCACGCTCTATGGTCGTGATATCACCTTTGACCAGTTTGGGCGATACAATCTCGTGATACGCAAAACCTTAGAAGGCATCTACACCCAGTATGAGGGCGATCGAGAGGCTGCCGACTTTAAGGCGCTTGAGGTCTATCTTAAACGAGTGTGGTTCTCTAACGGCATCTATCACCATTATGGTTGTGAGAAATTTGTTCCCGAATTTACTGAGGCGTTCTTCCGAAATGCGATAGAACAGACTCCTGATGACGTATTGCCGCTTGCTGAGGTGGGTGGTGACAAGCAACATTTGCTTGATGTCTTGGTACCCGTCATCTTCCAAGCAGACCTTCTGGCCAAACGTGTCAACAAAGCCGACGGCGTGGATCTCATCAAGACATCGGCTTGCCACTTCTACGAAGGAGTGACGCAGGCAGAGGTAGAACAATATTATGCCCAAATGAAAGGGGACGATCCCGAACCGCCTAGTTATGGTCTCAACTCTACATTGGTTAAGAAAGACGGACAACTCAAGGAAGACGTTTGGCATCTTGGAGGCAAATACAGCAAGGCAATAGAACGTATCGTCACTTGGCTCAATAAGGCGAAGGAATATGCCGATACCGAGCAGCAACGGCAGATTATTTCCCTCTTGGTGGAATATTACACCACGGGCGATCTGAGAACCTTTGATCAGTATTCCATTGCTTGGGTTAATGATCAGGATATCACCGTCGATTTCATCAATGGATTTATCGAGGTGTATGGCGATCCACTAGGATTTAAAGGCTCTTGGGAAGGTATTGTGGAGTTTAAAGACGAAGAAGCTACCAAGCGAACGAGAAAGATCTCTGCCAACGCGCAATGGTTTGAGGACCACTCACCAGTGGATCCACGCTTCCGTAAACCCGTGGTCAAGGGCGTTACCGCCAATGCCGTGTGCGCAGCTATGCTTGGTGGTGACGAATATCCATCTACCGCTATTGGTATCAACCTACCTAATGCCGACTGGATTCGTGCTAAATATGGAAGCAAGAGCGTTACGATAACCAATCTCACCCACGCTTACTCACAGGCAGCGAAGGGGAATGGCTTCCTAGACGAGTTTGTCCCTGATGCCGAAATCCGCAAGATGATAGAGACGTATGGCGACCAGTGTGACGATCTACATACCGACCTGCACGAGTGTTTAGGTCATGGAAGCGGTCAGTTGTTGCCCGGAGTGAGCTCAGACGCACTGAAAAACTATGGCAACACGATTGAGGAAGCGCGTGCAGACCTCTTCGGTCTCTATTACATCGCTGACCGAAAGCTTGTTGATCTAGGCTTGCTACCCAACCATGAAGCGTATAAGGCACAGTATTATGAATATATGCTTAATGGATTGCTGACCCAACTGGTACGCATCAAACCACATCACCAGATAGAGGAAGCCCATATGCGCAATCGGGCATTGATTGCTCGCTGGGCATTAGATCTAGCCGAACAACGCCAAACTGATGGAACGCGAGCCGTAGAACTGCTTACAGACAATGGTTGCACAGCGGTTCGCGTCAACGATTATGACGCTTTGCGTGATATCTTTGCCTATGAGCTGGCAGAGATTCAGCGTATCAAGAGCGAAGGCGATTATGATGCGGCACGCCAATTGGTAGAAAAGTATGCCGTCAAGGTTGATGAACAGCTACACGAGGAGTTGCTCTCAAGATACGAAAAGCTGCATATCGCTCCTTATAAAGGCTTCCTTAATCCTGTGATGAAGGTGCAACGTGATGCCGCGGGACAACCTACCGATGTGCTTATCGACTACTCCGAAGGCTATGTGGCGCAGATGTTGCGTTATAGTGCCGAATATGCTACGCTGATTTAAGGAGGATAGCAACTCACCACAAAGAACAATCCACGATATAGAACGCTCCATGCTCTATATCGTGGATTTGTCGTTTTGGGTCTGTTAAGCAATAACGAAGTCCTTGCGGTTTACAGCTCAGCAGCCTTCAATGCCTCAGCCATATTCTTAGCAGCCTTTCTACCATCACCCATTGCAAGAATAACGGTAGCTCCGCCACGGACGATGTCACCGCCAGCATAGATGTTTCCCATGCTCGACTGCATCTGCTCATTGACCACAATGGTGTTCTTTCTGCCCAGTTCTAGACCTTTAATCGATTTGGGCACTAATGGGTTGGGGGATACGCCCACCGCCACTATCACCTGATCACATTCGATGGTGGTTGTTTCGCCTGTGGCTTCGGGTCGGCGTCTGCCGCTAGCGTCAGGCTCACCTAGCTGCATGACGTCAAGCACGGCGGCTTTCACCGCTCCGTTCTCGTCCGCCAGATACTCCTTAGGGTTGTGTAATGTCAAGAAATGTATGCCCTCTTCCTTGGCGTGCTTCACCTCTTCTAGACGGGCAGGCATCTCTGCTTCCGATCTCCTATAGACCAAGGTGACGTCAGCGCCCAGTCGTTTGGCAGTACGACACGAGTCCATAGCCGTATTGCCGCCGCCAACAACGAGCACCTTCTGTCCTATATTGATAGGCGTGTCGGTCAATGGGTTGGCTGCATCCATGAGGTTTACACGCGTAAGATACTCATTAGAAGAGAGAATATTGATAGCGTTTTCGCCAGGGATATGCATGAAGTTGGGCAGTCCGGCGCCTGTTCCGACAAAGATACCCTTGAAGCCCTCCTTCTCTAGATCGTCTATCGTCAATGTCTTTCCAATGATTACGTCGGTCTGGAAGTGCACACCTTGCTTGCGCAGATTCTCTATCTCGACATCCACGATATGGTTGGGCAATCTGAATTCGGGTATACCATATTTCAATACACCGCCTATCTCATGGAGTGCTTCGAATACATAGACATCAAAACCTTGCTTCACCATATCACCAGCAAAGCTCAATCCGGATGGTCCTGAACCCACTACAGCCACCTTGATGCCATTAGATTGGATCTGTGGGGTAGGGAGGTGCTCACCGCTTTCACGTTCATAGTCGGCTGCGAAGCGCTCTAGGTAACCGATAGCCACTGCGGGCTCACCCATCTTGAGGTGGATACACTTGCTTTCGCATTGCTTCTCCTGTGGACAAACGCGTCCGCACACAGCCGAAAGAGCTGATGTCTGTTTGAGTACCTGTGCTGCACCAAGAAAATTCTCACGCTCGATGTTCTTGATAAATGATGGAATCTGGATATTCACAGGGCATCCTTCTACGCAAGTGGGGTTGGCGCAGTCCAAGCATCGGTGTGCTTCCTGCACGGCCATCTCCCTTGTCAGACCTTGATTGACCTCCTCGGTCCTAGTTGTCGCGCGGTAAGCGGCATCTAGCTCAGGCATCTTTACACGTGGAATCTCGCGGCGTTCCTTGGGTTTCATTGCCTTTCTGAGCGCTGCACGCCATTCTGCGTTGCGGTCGGTCAAGAGGTTTGCATCCGCATTTTCGTCCTTGGCACAAGCCGTTTCTTGGTTGGTCGCATCCGTTGGCGTTGAGGCTTGTGCGGCAGATGGGGTGGTCTGTGGCATGACATGCTCCTCATAGTGCTCCATCTCTTCACGTTCAGCAGCGCTAAAGGTTCGCATCCTTTTGAGCATTTCGTTCCAGTCCACCTTGTCACCATCAAACTCAGGACCATCGATGCATACAAATCGGGTCTCACCATTAATCGTTAGGCGGCACGCACCGCACATACCTGTTCCGTCAACCATAATCGTGTTGAGTGAAACCGTATTGGGAATATTGTATTTCTGAGCCAGAAGCGAGGTAAACTTCATCATCATTGGCGGACCGATAGCGATGACCCTATCTACGTGTTCGCGTTTGATGACCTCTTCTACGCCTACGGTCACTACACCTTTCGTGCCCAGCGAACCATCGTCCGTGGTGATAACCACCTCGTCAGAGTTGGCTGCCACTTCGTCTTGCATGATTACCAGTTCCTTGGTCTTGCCCGCCAGTACAGAGATTACCCTGTTACCTGCATCGTGTAAGGCAGTCAGGATAGGCAAGATAGCGGCTATACCAATGCCACCGCCGGCACATATCACGGTGCCATAATGCTTTATCTCTGAAGGGGTACCTAGCGGACCAACGATGTCGTGTACCGTGTCACCTGGCTTCAGGTTACAAAACTTGGTTGAGGAGAGTCCTACGGCTTGAATCACGAGGTCCAATGTGCCTTTCTTCGCGTCACTCTTGGCTATGGTGTAAGGGATGCGCTCGCTGTTAGCGTCAACGCGTACGATGATGAAATTGCCTGGGCGACAGCTACGTGCAATGAGAGGGGCTTCCACGCAGAATCTGAACACCTTCTCGCTGTACTGGATTTTACTGATAATTTTGTTCATAGAGTAGAAATAGATAAGGTAATGCTTTAAAGAAAAAATCCTCCCCAAGTTCCTTCTTGGGGAGGCAGGGATTTTTAGTTTGGAAGAGTCTGATTAGAAGTTCTTGTCGTCGAGCATCTCAAACCCGCAGTAAGGTACAAGCACCTTAGGCACCTTGATGCCTTCGGGGGTCTGGTTGTTCTCAATGATGGTTGCCACGATACGAGGCAAAGCCAATGCTGAACCATTGAGGGTGTGGCAAAGTTCAATCTTCTTATCCTCGCTATGACGATAACGACAGTGCAGACGGTTAGCCTGATAGCTCTCAAAGTTGGATACCGAAGATACCTCAAGCCAACGCTTTTGTGCTGCGCTCCATGTCTCAAAGTCGTAGCAGATAGATGAGGTGAAGCTCATATCGCCACCGCAAAGACGCAAGATGTGGTAAGGCAACTCAAGCTTCTGCAACAAGCCTTCAACGTGGTCGAGCATCTCTTTCAGTGATTCGTATGAGTGCTGAGGTGTATCGATGCGTACAATCTCAACCTTGTCAAACTGATGCAAGCGGTTCAGACCGCGCACATCCTTGCCGTATGAACCAGCTTCGCGACGGAAACAAGCTGAGTAAGCACAACGCTTGATAGGTAGGTCCTTCTCGTCAAGAATCTCGTCACGGAAGATATTGGTCACAGGAACCTCAGCTGTTGGGATGAGATACAGGTCGTCCAGGTTGGCGTGGTACATCTGACCTTCCTTGTCAGGAAGCTGACCGGTGCCCAAACCACTAGCTTGGTTGACCACGAAAGGAGGTTGCACCTCTAGATACCCAGCCTTGCGAGCTTCCTCCAAGAAGAATGCTTCCAACGCACGTTGCAAACGTGCCATCTTGCCAAGGTATACTGGGAATCCAGCACCTGTGATCTTGACACCGAGGTCAAAGTCGACAAGGTTATATTTCTTCAACAGATCCCAGTGACAGAGGGCGTCTGCGGGTAGCTCAGGCTTTACACCGCCTTCTTTTACCACCACGTTGTCGTTGGCATCTTTACCCTCAGGTACCTGCTCGTTAGGAATGTTAGGGATGGTGAGCAATACGGCGTTCATGTCAGCTTGTGCTTTTTCCATGATTTCCTGTATTGCTTTATCAGCCGACTTGAGCTCGGCTACCTGCTCCTTGATATTGTTGGCTTCATCTTTCTTGCCCTCCTTCATTAATCCACCAATCTGACGGGACAACTGGTTCTGTTGCTGCTTGTTGGCATCAAGCTTCTGTTGCGCTTCACGGCGTAGCTTGTCATATTCCAAAACCTTCTCTACAGCCTCGCGAGCACCATCAAAATGCTTCTTCTCAAGGCCTTTAATCACGCGTTCAGTTTCCTCACTGATGAGTTTTAATGTAAGCATATGCGTTTATGAATTATTGATTTTCTTACTGAGAGCAAAAGTACAATATTTTTTTCAATTACCTTTGCTTTGTTATCTTGTTTTTTAATTCGTTCCAATCTTGTAACAAAGCATTGAGCAAACTGGTATCCTTATGGCCTAAAAACAAAAAAATGCTAACCGTTAAGTTAACATTCAGACATCTTGATGTGGGTAGTGATGGATTCGAACCACCGAAGCTAGAAGCAGCAGATTTACAGTCTGCCCCATTTGGCCACTCTGGAAACTACCCAAACGAAAGGAAAGTGGGCGTTGACGGATTCGAACCGCCGACCCTCTGCTTGTAAGGCAGATGCTCTAAACCAGCTGAGCTAAACGCCCTTCGTTGTAAAAGCGAGTGCAAAAGTATAGAAAATCTTTCAAACACGAAAATGTTTTCGTTCGTAAAATACGTCTAATTAACAATTATTTGCAGACATACGGCGTTACACCTTATATATTAATAGGGGGCAAAAGGGTAGATCCTGTCCTTAGACCAAGCCTTTATCTCGTTGCACTAGGAGGTGTATGAGAAGAAGAAATAAATTGTTTTTTTGAGAAAAATAAATTATTCTTTCATGAAAAACAATTTATTTTTGTTTTCCAAAGGAGCCATTAGACATTATGAAAAGTATCATTAGGCATCGTAATAGAGGATGCCTAATGATGCGAAACGGTGTTTAGATCTTCTCAAGAAGCGCTTTAAGGTCAGAGAGCTGCTGCTGCCACAGGCTGATCTTTCTATTTACCTTGCTGGTGTCAAGGTTTTGGTTGAGCTGTGGCGTGTCACGTTCTTGCTCTAAGAGCTGGATGTATTGATTGACCAGTTCTATCTTCTTTTGGATAGTCTTCTTCTTAGGGTATCCGCGCTTGTTAACCTCTGTCTGATATTGTTCAGAGATCTCGTTGATCTTTGAGCCCACTTCCTCATACTGCGACAGCCATTGCTGGTAAGTGGTGTTGATGGAAAGGTTGTTGGTGCCAGTCACTTGTAGCTCCGACTGAGAGTCGTTGATGTCTTCATACGATGATTGTGCCATGATGGTGGATGGTGCAATCATCAGCGCCAAAGCCACTAAGCATTTGTAAGTCTTCTTCATTCTGTTTCCAATTTTAAAATTCTATGCAAATGTACGGCAAAGGAACGAACCGCCCAAAAAAGTTGAATGTAATTGACGCTAATTATATTTTTTTGATAAGCGATGTTCTTTGTTCATGGAAAATTGCTAACTTTGCACAATAATCGACAAAATATTCCTGTTCTTCTGAGAAGGGAAGGAGAGGTTAAAACGAAAAGATTAAAACAATATATTATACAATAATATGTACAGAAGTAATACTTGTGGTGAACTTAGGCTTGCTGATGCAGGCAAAAGCGTAACCCTTTCTGGTTGGGTTCAGCGTCTGCGTAAGATGGGCGGAATGACCTTTATTGATCTGCGTGACCGTTATGGCATCACACAGTTGGCTTTCAATGAGGCCAACGATAAGGCTTTGTGCGAAAGTGCAAACAAGTTGGGACGCGAATATTGCATCCAAGTTAAGGGCGTGGTAAGTGAACGTCAGAGCAAGAATACCAAGATCCCAACAGGAGAGATCGAGATTATCGTGAGCGAACTCACGGTATTGAGTCCTTCTCTGACCCCTCCGTTTACCATAGAGGACGAGACGGATGGTGGTGACGACCTTCGTATGAAGTATCGTTATCTAGATCTTCGCCGTTCATCTGTACGTAAGAACATGGAGCTTCGTCATCGCATGACAATCCTGATTCGCAACTTCTTGGACTCACAGCAGTTTATCGAGGTGGAGACTCCTATCCTCATCGGTTCTACACCTGAGGGCGCACGCGACTTTGTGGTACCTTCTCGTATGAACCCTGGACAGTTTTATGCTTTGCCACAAAGCCCTCAGACCCTCAAGCAGCTATTGATGGTTGCAGGATTTGATCGTTATTTCCAGATTGCTAAGTGCTTCCGTGATGAGGATTTGCGTGCCGATCGTCAGCCTGAGTTTACGCAGATCGACTGTGAGATGTCTTTCGTTGATCAGGATGATGTGATCAATCTCTTTGAGGAACTATGTCGCACATTGTTTAGAGAGATTCGTGGCGTAGAGCTTCCAAAGCTTCAGCAGATGACATGGCATGAGGCTATGAAACGCTTCGGTAGCGATAAGCCCGACTTGCGCTTCGGTATGGAGTTTGTCGAGTTGATGGATTGCTTGAAGGGTACAGGTAGCTTCTCTGTATTTAACGAGGCTGAATATATTGGCGGTATCGTGGTTCCAGGTTGTGCTGACTATAGTCGTAAGCAACTGAACGAGCTGACCGACTTTGTAAAGCGTCCACAGGTGGGTGCGAAAGGCTTGGTCTTCGTCAAGTTTAATGCTGATGGCACGGTCAAGAGCTCTATCGATAAGTTCTATACAGCTGAACAGCTCCAGCAGCTTAAGGCTGAATGTGGTGCCAAGGATGGCGATTTGTTGCTGATCCTGTCTGGAGACAAACCTAACAAGACACGTGTTCAGCTATGCGCACTGCGTCTAGAGATGGGCGATCGTCTTGGTTTGCGTGATAAGAATGTGTTCAAGTGTCTATGGATTGTCGATTTCCCATTGTTCGAGTGGAGCGACGAGGAGCAGCGCTTGATGGCTACTCACCATCCATTTACCATGCCTAACCCTGATGATATCCCCTTGCTTGACGAGCATCCTGAGCAGGTTAGAGCTAAGGCATACGACTTTGTATGTAACGGTGTAGAAGTGGGCGGTGGCTCTCTCCGTATCCACGACACACAGTTGCAGGAGAAGATGTTTGAGGTTCTTGGCTTCACACCCGAGCGCGCCGAAGCTCAGTTTGGCTTCTTGATGAACGCGTTCAAGTATGGAGCACCTCCTCACGCAGGTCTAGCCTTTGGTTTGGATCGCTTTGTGAGCATCTTGGCGGGTCTCGACTCTATTCGCGACTGCATCGCCTTCCCAAAGAACAACAGCGGTCGTGACGTGATGCTGGACGCTCCATCCACTTTGGATCCCAAACAGCTAGACGAATTGCAGATTCAAGTGGCTCTAAAGGATTAAGAATCATTGATTTGTGTCAAGAAATCAAACATATATCAAGAAATGACTTCAAAATAGTTGTAATTCTTAATGTTAACACGGCATTATTAAAAAAATCTACGTAATTTTGCAAAGAGATTTAGATATCTATTGGATATAGATGAAATTAATTGCTTAATTATGGTAGAAAAGAAGACAACTAAAACTGCTGCAACACGTACAGCAGTAAAGAAGACTGCAGCAAAGAAAACTACTGCAAAGAAGGTATTGGTTGATTTGAGCGCACAGAATGTAGGTTTCAAGGCAGGTGACGTTTACAACGCATTGGCAGCCGCTGGTTCTTCATTGAGCGTAGAAGAGATTGCTAAAGCAGCAAATATCTCTGCAGAAGAGGTACTCCTAGGCCTCGGATGGCTCTTGAAAGAAGGTAAGGCAAAGGGCGACAATGATAAGGTAGCGCTTGCTTAACTGAAACTCTTAAGAAAGTATAGAGGGAGGCTATTGTTAAAGATAGACTCCCTTTTTTTATTCATTTCATTTTGTACTAAGAAACGAAACTATATGCAAGTAGATAGCTATGTGATTAAGACCCTTAGTCAGGCTGGTAGCACCGGACTTGCTTCTCGTTTCATATCTCGACACGTCTATAACGAAATGAATAGTTTGTTTAACGAGGTAGACTTTGATGAAGTAAATAAGGCTGTTAACCGCTATCTGATCAACAACTGCACAGGCCGGTGTAGCATCGTAGAGAGGGTGAGGCACGGCGTATATCGTCTGAACACTACCAGTCTGCGGGCGCAACAACTATTGTTTCAGTTTGCGCAGGTGGATAGTGACGTCGAAAACGTCTGACAACGATACGGTTCATTAGTTCCTTTTTAGGGAAACCCTTTCCATATTCGTATTTTATATATATAAGTAACAAATATATAAAATATGGCAAACAGATATTTTCTAGGCTTTGACATTGGCAGTAGCAGTGTCAAGGTATCATTAGTAGACGCATCAACAGGTGAGGTTCGCGCTGATGCTCATTATCCTAAGACAGAGGCTCCCATCATCGCTAAGCAGAAAGGGTGGGCTGAGCAAGACCCGCAAATGTGGTGGGACAACGCCAAACTATCCTTGCAAGACGTGTTAGCAGCGTCAGGCGCAACGGGCGAGGATATCCTAGCAATCGGTATCTCCTATCAGATGCATGGTTTGGTCTGCGTAGATAAGGACCAGAACGTGTTGCGCCCCAGTATTATATGGTGTGACTCGCGAGCTGTACCTTATGGAGAGAAAGCCTTTGAGACCCTTGGCGCCGAGCAATGCTTGAACCATTTGCTCAATTCGCCAGGCAACTTTACAGCGGCTAAACTCGCTTGGGTTAAGGAAAACGAGCCTGAGGTATTTGAGCGTATAGACAAGATTATGCTTCCCGGCGACTATATCGCTATGAAACTGAGCGGCGAAGCAACCACAACGGTTAGCGGACTGTCAGAAGGAATGATGTGGGACTTCCGTGAGAAACGCCCCGCTAAGTTCCTCTTCGACTATTTCGGATTTAGCGAAAGCATTCTGCCACGCATCGTTCCTACGTTTAGCGTACAAGGAAAGGTGAGCCATGAGGCGGCAGAGGAACTCGGCTTGAAGGAGGGTACGCCTATCTCATATCGCGCAGGCGACCAACCCAACAACGCACTAAGCTTGAACGTTTTCGAACCCGGCGAGATTGCCTCTACGGCAGGCACATCTGGCGTGGTATATGGTGTGTTGGGCGAAGTAAACTATGATCCGAAGAGTCGTGTCAACACCTTTGCTCATGTCAATCACACGGACACAGAGGACCGTCTTGGTGTGTTGCTGTGTATCAATGGCACTGGTATCCTCAATGCGTGGATGCACCGCAATGTGGCATCAGACCTTTCTTATGCTGAGATGAACGAGGTTGCAGCCCAGGTTCCAGTAGGATCGGACGGTGTGCGGATCATTCCTTTCGGCAATGGCGCTGAGCGTGTGCTGGAGAATAAGGAACTCGGTTGCTCTGTTCATGGTATCAACTTCAACAAGCATCATCGTGGTCATCTGCTTCGCGCGGCTCAGGAAGGCATCGTCTTTAGCTTCTGCTATGGTATAGAGGTTATGCAACAAATGGGTATGGAAGTGAAGAAGATACATGCCGGCAATGCCAATATGTTCCTAAGTCCTTTGTTCAGAACCACACTGGCAAACGTAAGCGGTGCTACCATCGAACTATATGATACTGATGGTGCTGCAGGCGCAGCCAAGGGAGCCGGAATAGGTTGTGGATACTTCAAAGATCACAACGAAGCATTTGCCTCTCTGAAGAAGCTCGCAGAGATCAAGCCAAGCGAAAACGAACGTGAAGCATATCTCTCCGCGTACGAAGATTGGAAAGAAATCCTTAAAAAGAATATGAAATAATAGATGAAAACTGCGCTAGTTCCTTATTTTATTTGTATTTTTGTCGTCTAAAACAATATACAAACGAAAAAGTAATGGCTAAGTGTAATAATCATCTCGTGATAATGGCTGGGGGCGTCGGTAGTCGCTTCTGGCCAATGAGTACGACGGAACGTCCTAAACAGTTTATTGATGTGCTGGGTGTGGGACGTTCTCTCTTACAATTAACCTACGATCGTTTTAAGGATGTGGTGGAGCCAAACAACATTTGGATTGTCACAAACCAGAGTTATGTGTTGCAAGTAAAGGAGCAGTTGCCCTTTGTCCCTCTAGATCACATCCTCAGCGAACCTTGTCGACGCAACACGGCGCCATGCATTGCCTATGTCAGTTGGCGTATAAAAAACTTTGATGCCAACGCCAATATCGTGGTGACGCCTAGTGATCATATCGTGATGGATACGGCAGAGTTTCAGCGCATCATCAAGATGTGTCTGAAGTTTACGGCGGATAGCGATGCCATCGTTACGCTTGGTATGAAAGCCACACGCCCCGAAACGGGTTATGGGTACATACAGGCTGACCTATCTCTACCTTCGGCTCGTAACAAGGAAATCTTCCGTGTGGACCATTTCCATGAGAAACCTACCCGTGAAGTGGCAACCAAATATCTTGCACAAGACAATTTCTATTGGAATGCGGGCATCTTTGTTTGGAACGTATCTACCATCCTTAACGCTTTCCGCATCTATCAGCCTAGCATCTCGAAGATCTTTGATAAGATTCGCGCACAACTGGGTACGCCTGAAGAACAAGCTATCATCAACGAGGTGTATAAGGACTGTGACAATATATCGGTCGACTTCGCCATCATGGAAAAGGCTGAAGAGATCTTTGTTTGCCCTGCCGACTTCGGATGGAGCGACTTAGGCACTTGGGGCAGTTTGCTGATGCAAGTAAACAAGGATGTGTACGGCAACGCGGTGATAGGTGAACGGGTGTCGTTGGTAGACAGCAAAAACTGCATTGTGCATACCACCGAGGAACGTCGGGTCGTGATACAAGGCTTAGATGGATACATCGTTGCAGAGAAAGACGACACCTTGCTGATATGCAAGCTAGCTGAAGAACAACGCATAAGACAATTTGCAGAAGAATAAACGATTACAAATGGTATGGTGATTCCATGCCATTTGTTGTTTTTAATAAAAGAAAGAAGATCATGGCAACAACCAATAAAGTGGCATTAATCACAGGTATCACGGGACAGGACGGCTCTTTCCTCGCTGAGTTTCTCATCCAGAAAGGGTATGAGGTGCACGGATTGCTCCGTAGAAGTTCGTCATTCAATACCGGTCGCATAGAGCATCTCTATCTAGATGAGTGGGTGCGAGACATGAAACAGAAACGATTGGTCAACCTACACTGGGCAGATATGACCGATTCGTCATCCTTGATACGCATCATTGGAGAGGTTCAGCCCAGTGAAATCTACAACCTTGCAGCGCAAAGTCATGTGAAGGTTAGCTTTGACGTGCCCGAATATACGGCAGATACCGATGCGGTGGGCGTGTTACGTCTCCTTGAGGCTGTTCGTATATGTGGTTTGGAACATTCGTGCCGCATCTATCAAGCATCTACCTCTGAGCTCTTTGGTAAGGTGCAAGAGGTGCCGCAGCGTGAGACAACGCCTTTCTATCCGCGCAGTCCATACGCTGTAGCCAAACTTTATGGTTATTGGATCATGCGCAACTACCGTGAGTCGTACAATATGTTTTGCGCCAATGGTATCTTGTTCAACCATGAGAGTGAACGCCGTGGGGAAAACTTCGTTACTCGAAAGATAACGCTTGCGGCGTGTCGTATAGCCCAAGGCTATCAAGATAAGCTCTATTTGGGTAATCTCAATGCTTTGCGCGATTGGGGATATGCCAAGGACTATGTGGAGTGTATGTGGCTTATCTTGCAGCAGAGTGCTCCGGACGATTATGTTATAGCCACGGGCGAGTATCACACCGTAAGAGAATTTGCTTCTTTGGCTTTCCATCATGTCGGCATCGAACTGGAGTGGCAAGGTGAAGGGGTTAACGAGAAAGGCATTGATAAGGCCAGCGGTCGTGTGCTGGTGGAGGTCGATCCTAAGTATTTCCGTCCCGCGGAGGTGGAACAGCTCTTAGGCGATCCTACGAAAGCCAAGAAGCAGTTGGGTTGGAATCCGCGTAAGACTAGCTTCGAGGATCTTGTGAAGATTATGATAGAGCACGATATGAAGTTTGTGCATAAGTTGTATATCAAGGCTCAGATGCCCGAGTAGATATTAGAAGCAATGCTAGACAAGAATACAAAGATTTATGTGGCAGGTCATAACGGACTTGTCGGATCGGCTATATGGAAGAATCTGCAAGCTAAGGGATACCATAACTTAATAGGTAGAAGCCATCAGGAACTTGACTTAACCGATCAGCAAGCGGTCAAAGCCTTCTTTGATGCCGAGCGTCCTGAGGTTGTGGTCTTGGCTGCGGCATTCGTTGGTGGTATCATGGCCAACTCGTTGTATCGTGCCGACTTCATCATGCAGAACCTTAAGATACAATGTAACGTTATCGATCAAGCTTATCTGCATGGCGTGAAGCGGTTGCTCTTCTTGGGTTCGACGTGCATCTATCCTAAGAAAGCGCCACAGCCAATCCAGGAAGAAGCCTTGTTGACCTCGCCGCTGGAGTATACCAACGAGGAGTATGCTATTGCAAAGATAGCCGGACTTAAGATGTGCGAGAGCTATAATCTGCAGTATGGCACCAATTACATTGCCGTGATGCCAACCAATCTTTATGGTGTGAACGACAATTTTCATCTAGAGAACAGTCATGTCTTGCCGGCAATGATGCGCAAGATCTATCTGGCAAGATTGCTGCATGAAGACAATTGGGAAGCAATCCGGCGTGATATGCAGTGTCGACAGATTAATCCTCCTGCCTCATTGCAAGAGATTATCGGTAGTGGGAACGTGGATGGCAATGCTTCTAAGGACCGCATCATCCAGGCGCTACGTTTCTATGGCATCGAGGATAACCGTGTCACGTTGTGGGGCGACGGCAGTCCGTTACGCGAATTCTTATGGAGCGACGACATGGCTGACGCCAGCGTCTATCTGTTGTTGCACGTTGACTTTAAAGATGTGATAGGTATCGAAAAGTATTCGAGCGTCTTCTATGGTGTCAAAGCGGATGGCGCGGTCAATCGTAACAACTCTGATGGTAGGGGAGGGGCAATCCCTTCTTTGGGAGAGATACGCAACTGCCACATCAACGTAGGTACAGGCAAGGAACTTTCCATTGCTCAGTTGGCCCAATTGGTTAGCCAAACTATAGGCTTTAGTGGTCAGATTGTTTGGGATAAGACCAAACCTAATGGCACGCCGCGTAAGTTGACGGATGTGTCTAAGCTCCATCGACTGGGGTGGCATCACCAGGTTGAGATAGAAGAGGGCGTCCTACGTTTGTATCAATGGTATCGCTCCTCTGTGGAATAATTAATAATGCAATCTTAAAACAAACTTTATATGGATTATTTACCAAACGATCCCGCAATCCTTGTGTCCAGTATCAACATGTATCTACGTGATGAAGAGTTTGATACGCTTCAGTCATTGTGCAACTGCTATAACCGCGATGTAGACCAACTGAAAGCCTATCTCCGTCAGAATGGCTACGAGTATGATGAGGCTCAGAAGCAGTTTAAAGCCTTCTAAGCCTTGGCTTGAGGTCTTGAAAAAGGTTCATCTGTTAAATGCGTGGATAGATCTGTCGCCTACATGATCGTGGGTGCGGTGTCTCACCGCACGTTCCTTTTTTGTTTGTTGCGACGTGAGACACGTCGCCCACTATTGTTACACTTGCTGTATGGATAGATTTTAAATGGTTTGGGTATGTTAGCCTATTTAAAAAAGGCTGGCTATACCTATCTACGCATTTAACGGAAGATCCTGAAAAAATCGGTTAGAAAATCAAAGGAAAGCAAGCATGTACAATTGTAAACAATTCTTATGTGCTTTTTTTCTTTTTCTTTCTTTTGTTTGAATAATTTATTATATCTTTGCGATTGGATAATTTGGCAGATTGTATATAATACATAAAGCCAATGCTTCCATGCCTCAGAGCACGCCGAGCCTTAGTGGGGTCATACTCACAAAAGGAGGTTGGGTGGGTAAAGAGGCATGACATAATTTAAGGCGTTTACTTGACGCTCTGTTTGAGACACACTGAAATCTTCCAAAACTATCAGTATCAAAGTCTTGAACTTAGCAACGGTAGATGCCCCGGGTGTGATTATATCAATCCCGTGTGGTTCACTGCAAGCCATCGTTGTACCCTTTTGGGCGCAATGTATGTTTGCGTATATGTTCCACATGGATTCGATTTTTCATATCGGCGTGGGCTCTGACGTTGTCTGTTCAACTTTGATAGGCAGTGGAAGAGCCTCAGTGTGTGGGACAGACAACAGGTAGGTTCTCCACGCTTTTTTATGCCATAATCAGAATGCTAACCTTACATTGTTCGGGAGAAGGCAATGTGCTAACAGATGGCTATTTAGGGTCTGCTAATTAATTATAAGTATTTGATTATTAACATGTTATCACATAAAATATTTG
>CAVJZR010000028.1:0-37086 GCA_963654235.1 Bacteroidaceae bacterium
AATTGATTTCTGAAAGAAAATAAATTATTTCTCAGCAGAAATCAATTTATTTTTCTCTGCCATACCTTCCCTTCTACCTCTTCATATACCTCATTTTGGAATACAACTTAGCGTATCCGTCAACCTTAAACGAAGGATGTCAGAACGCACGATCGCCTTGCTTGGCAAAGCAGTGATGCCCTTTCAAAGGGAGTGCGTTATCCCGAACTGGGGTAAAGACCTCTTCATGCGGTAACAAAGACCTCTCCATGCGGCAACAAAAAAGGCGGGTCTTCCGACTCGCCTCTTATTTCTGATAATACTGGACTTATGCGTTTACTGCATCGTTAAGCTCAGCACCTGCTTTAAACTTAGCTACTTTCTTAGCTTCTACAGGTACAACCTCACCTGTGCGAGGGTTCTTGTAGTCGCGTGCAGGACGCTCTGTCACTGCGAAAGTACCGAAACCTACCAACTGAACCTTCTCTCCTGCGGCCAAAGCCTCTTTTATTGCTTTCAAGGTAGCGTCAAGTGCGCTCTTTGCATCAGCCTTAGTGAGGTTAGCTCCAGCTGCGATCTTGTCTGTTAACTCTGTCTTGTTCATAATCAATGTATTTATTTGATATTTAGATAATAATCGCATTATATTGTCATGCAAATGTAAGTGATTAGTTTCAGAAAACAAACAAAAAACCAAAAAAATTGCCATAAAAGCCCAAAAAAGATGGTAAATGGCCCTTTTACATAGATTATCACAATATTTTTTCGTACTTTTGCGATGATTTTAGAAGCGTATTCAAACCATTATGCACAACATTCCGACAGCTACCAAGAATCTTATGATAATCAATGTTCTGATCTATTTGGCCACGATTGGGCTACAACGATTGGGCGTCGATATCACAAACACCTTGGGACTACATTTCTTTCTGAGTTCCAAATTTCAACTTTTCCAGATTGTTACCTACATGTTCTTGCATGCAAACTTCATGCATATCTTGATGAACATGTTCATGCTATGGATGTTCGGAATGGTTGTTGAAAGCGTGTGGGGCCCCCGCCGATTCGTGACTTACTACTTTATCTGTGGCATCGGAGCCGCTTTGTGCCAAGAGGTGGCACAGTTTGCCGAGTTCTATCACCTAGCAGCAAGTCAGATTCCCAACTTTACATTTGACCAATCAGTCACCATTGCGCACAACAGCGAGGCGGTTCTTGCCCTTTGGAACACCGTGGGAGCATCCGGAGCGATATATGCCATCTTGCTCGCCTTTGGTATGATGTACCCCAACCAACGCATGTTCATCATCCCCATCCCCATCCCCATCAAGGCCAAATGGGTTGTTATCGGCTCCATCGCGCTCGAATTGGGTTCCGCAGTCATGTCTAGCAACGATGGCATAGCCCATTTAGCACACCTCGGAGGAATGCTCTTCGGATTCTTCTTGTTCAAATATTGGCAGCGCAAAGAGCAGAACGGAATAGGCGGAATGGGCTTTGACAGAGGTCGGCAGTTCTTCAACAGGATGCAAAACAACTGGGAGAACCGCACCCATCGCACCGGATCATCGTTTAATATCCACCGCAATCCATCCCCAGAGAGCAACGTCAGGAACGAAAGCGATTGGGATTACAATGCAAGGAAGAAGGCGCAGCAAGACGAGATAGACCAGATCTTGGACAAGATACGCAAGAGCGGCTACGACAGCCTTAGCAAAGAAGAGAAGCGGAAGCTCTTTGATAGTAGTAACAACAACTGATACGCATGCCCCGAAAGATAAGATCCATATCTAAGAGAATAGCCATCACACTCAACGTGTTGGCTATTCTCATTATGTTTTTAGTGGGATACGCTGACCGGCTCAACCCCGCCGACTATCCTCACCTATGCAGCGCCGGGCTCACCTTCCCCTTTTGGTTGGTGCTGAACGTGCTTTTCCTCATCTTTTGGGCGCTCGCTCGGTGGCGCATGCTATGGCTTCCAGTACTTGGGCTGATGGTTTGTTACGGGCCGGTGCGCCGCTATTGTCCGTTCAACCCCACTTCCGAAGCACCCCACGGATCTCTGAAGGTGCTGTCTTACAACGTGTTCATGTATAGCGCATGGGATGGATCGGCAGGCGTGGACAATCATCTCATCCAGTATCTGCTCCATAGCGATGCCGACATCATCTGTCTACAGGAAGCCAGCGACTTCGGCATGAAGGGCATGACACCCATCCAATGCCTTCGCCGCTACTACCCCTATTGTTCCCAAACCATCAAGAAAGGCATCGCAGCCGACTGCCTTCTCATCGCAAGCAGATACCCCATCATCCAACAAGACAGCATCCCCATCGGCTCGGGAGGCGATATGAGCATGGAATACATCCTCGACGTGAACGGCAGACGGGTGTGTGTGATCAATAACCACTTGGAAAGCAACCGCTTAAGCGCCGAAGACAAAGCCGAGTTTAAGTCGCTTGTCAAGGGCGAGATGAACCATCAGGAGATGAAAGACGAGTCAGTCTATCTCATCAACAAGCTAGGCACAGCCGCCACCAAGCGCGCCAAGCAAGCCGTGATCATCCGTCAGCGCATCCAGAAGCGACTCGACGAGAAGATGCCTGTCATCACCATGGGCGACTTCAACGACAATCCCCTATCCTACTGTCATCGTATCATCGCCCAAGACCTCACCGACTGCTACACCGCATCGGGCAACGGACCGGGCATCTCCTACCATCGCAGCGGCATATACGTACGCATTGACCACATCATGTGTTCCGATTTCTTCAAACCCTACGGCGCTACCGTCGATTCAAGCATTGCCGACAGCGACCATTACCCCATCTACTGCTGGTTGGAAATGCGCCCCAAGCCATAAGCCTTCGCCCCTAATGGACCTCAGACTGCACCTCGGCGGAGCTTATCCGAGGGTCAACCTATACCCCCTAAAGTCCCTTATCCATGATGACCGATAAGGGACAAATCATAAGCAAAACCCCTTTATCCTCCTAATTTTTAAAGATTTACTCATTGGAATTTTCCATTCCGTGAAAAAATCAGTATCTTTGCACGTCTATATAAACAAGATAAAAACAATTCAAAAAATCATTAATACAAAATGCAGAACAAAGGATTAGTAATTTGCGTGACCGTCCTACTGACGCTCGCAAGCATCTTCTACCTGTCATTCTCGGTAGCAACGAGCTACTACGACTCACAGGCTGCGAAGATCAAAGACCCTATTGCCCAGCAAGACTACAAAGATTCGGTAAAGTATCTGGGTATTTACTCTTACCAGAAATGCTTGGAAACACAGATCGGCTTAGGTCTTGACTTGAAAGGCGGTATGAATGTCATCCTTGAGATTTCGGTTCCAGACGTTGTTGACGTATTGGCTGACCACAAAACCGACGCCGCTTACCTCTCAGCATTGAAGGAAGCCAAGAAGCAAGAGGAGACAAGCCAGAGTGATTTCATCACCCTCTTCATCAACGCATACCACAAGTATGCTCCTGGACACAAGCTCGCAGAGGTATTTGCTACCCAGCAGCTCAAGGGAAAGGTTGACACACAGAGTTCAGATGCAGCCGTAGAGAAAGCCCTTCGTGAGGAGGTGAGCGCCGCTATCGACAACTCTTACAACGTGGTACGTAACCGTATCGACCAGTATGGTGTGGTGCAGCCCAACATTCAGAAGCTCGAAGGACAGGAAGGACGCCTCATGGTTGAGATGCCTGGTATCCGTGAGCCAGAGCGTATGCGTAAGTTGCTGCAAGGTAGCGCTAACCTAGAGTTCTGGGAGACCTACAACAACCAGGAAGTGAATCCTTATCTCCAGCAGCTCGATCAGCGTCTAGCTAATGGTGGCGAGACCAAGAACGACACCACAAAGGCTGCCGAGGCTTCTACCGATAAGAAAGCTACCGACACCAAGCTTAAGCTGAACAATCCTAAGAACGCTGCTGCTAATGCAGCTAAGGGCATCGACGCACAGATGGAAGCAGCTAAGAAGGAGCACCCATTGCTCGCCATGTTGCAGACCGTGCCTCAAGAAGCACTTAGCCTTGTAGGTTACGCTAACGTACGCGACACCGCAGCGATCAACAAGATTATCTATAGCTCATTGGCAAAGCAGATCTTGCCATCCGACCTCAAGTTGCTTTGGAGTGCAAAGCCAGCTGATGGTCTCAACCAGAAGAACGTATTTGAGCTTCATGCCCTCAAGGTCACAAGCAACGATGGCCGCGCTAAGCTAGAAGGCGATGTGGTAACCGACGCTAAAGACCAGTTTGACCAGTTTGGTAAGCCTGAGGTGAGCATGACCATGAACTCAGAAGGTGCTCGCGAATGGGCAGCGCTGACCAAGGCCAACGTAGGTAAGGCAGTGGCTATCGTCCTCGACGGCGTAGTTTACTCTGCTCCTCGCGTGAACCAAGAGATCGATGGTGGCCAATCATCTATCTCTGGTAACTTCACCATTGAGGATACCAAGGACCTCGCTAACACCTTGAAGTCAGGTCGTATGCCTGCTCCTGCACGTATCGTACAGGAGGAAGTGGTAGGTCCTACGCTTGGTGCACAGTCAATCCAGCAGGGTCTTATCTCCTTCGCTATTGCTTTTGTATTGCTGATGATCTACATGGTTGTCATGTATGACGTCATCCCCGGTATGATGGCCAACGTAGCGCTGATAGCCAACCTGTTCTTCACGCTCGGTATCTTAGCCTCGTTCCAGTCGGCACTGACCATGCCAGGTATAGCCGGTATCGTGCTTACGCTGGGTACAGCCGTCGACGCCAACGTGCTTATCTATGAACGAATCAAGGAAGAGATGCGTGCCGGCAAGGGCATTAAGGTTGCCCTCAAGGAAGGATACGGTAACGCGTTCTCAGCTATCTTCGACTCTAACCTCACCTCACTCATCACTGGTGTGATCCTCCTCGTTACCGGTACAGGTCCTATCCGTGGTTTCGCTACCACCTGGATCATCGGCTTGGTATGTTCATTCTTTACCGCTGTGTTCCTCACACGTCTTGTTTACGAACACCAGCTCAGCAAAGACAAGTGGCTCAACCAGAAGTTCTGTACCTCTGTTAGCAAGTCAATGCTTCAGAACACACACATCGCCTTCATGGGTATGCGTAAGAAGACCATCACCATCTGGTGCGTAGCAGCTGTGCTGTTCGTTGTCAGCTTCGCAGTGAGAGGTTTGAGCAAGAGTATCGACTTCACTGGTGGTCGCAACTATGTAGTGACCCTTAACAAGGCCGTTGAGGTAGAGCAAGTTCGTACCGTGCTCGATGGTGCCTTCGTTAACACCACTGGTACCGATGCTGGTAAGGCCGCAACAACATCTGTTATCGCCCTGGGTACTGACGGAAAGACCATCCGCGTGTCTACCAACTTCAACATCGAATCAAACGATCCAACTGAAGACGACCACGCAGAGACCGTGCTTTACAATGCGCTGCACAAAGCTAACCTCGTGAGCCAAAGCAATGTTAACGCCTTCAAGAACCCTGATATCCGTGAAGGTGGTTCTATCATCAGCTCAGCAAAAGTAGGTCCTTCAGTGGCTAAAGATATCACTTATGGTGCTATCGTGAGTGTGTTGCTCTCATTGGTATTCATCTTCCTCTACATCCTCGTACGTTTCCGCAACCTTGGTTTCTCTGTCGGCTCTATCATAGCGTTGGCATTTGATACCTTGATCGTAATCGGATTCTACTCTGTATGTTGGGGTTGGATGCCATTCTCGCTAGAGATTGACCAGACGTTCATCGGTGCTATCCTTACCGTAATCGGTTATTCTATCAACGATAAGGTGGTGGTATTTGACCGTATCCGTGAGAACTTGCATCTCCATCCTAAACAGGAGCTCGGTTCATTGTTCAACGATTCAATCAACCAGACACTGGCTCGTACCATCAATACCTCATTCAGTACGTTGATCGTGTTGCTCTGTATCTTCTTCTTAGGTGGCGATAGCATCCGTAGCTTCTCGTTCGCGATGATCCTCGGTGTGTTCTTCGGTACCCTCAGCTCTATCTTCATCGCTTCTCCTATAGCCTTCAGCGTGCTCAGCCGCAAGCAGAATAAGGCTGCTACAAGCGTAGAGAAAGCATAACAGATCCTAGCAAGGGCTAGGGGGTAGCGCCTTGCTTCCCTCTTCCCCATCAGATAACAGCTCCCGTCAAGAGGCTTCAGTCCACTTGGCGGGAGTTTTTTTGTGTGCTACGATCAACAAGAATGATGTCAATCAGATAAAAAACACTACCTTTGTAGGACAACTACATTATCAAACTCAAACCCGATTCTATGGAAATTATCTTATTGATTGTGGGCTTAGTGGCAGGCGCCGGCATAGGCTTTCTGCTCGCACGCAATGGCAGCGCAGCCCAAACCGCAAAAGCGGATCTGATGGAACAGAACCTCAAAGAACAGAAAGCTGAAAGCGAACGCCAGCTCAGTGACCTCCGTGCGCAGCACGAACAGGCATTGGAACGTACGGAGGAGCAACATCGCAAAGACGTGGAACAAGCTCGTGCGGACCTTGCCACGCTGAAGGAAGAGCACAAGCAGCGCATCAGCGAACTGCAACAGCAACACCAGGAACAGGTGGCTCAGCTCCGTGAACAGCAACGCGAGCAGCTCCAAGCCATCGACAAGCAGCACAAGGAGGATATGGCACAGCAAGCCCAACTGCTACGCGAACAGATTCAGAACGCCTCTGAGGAGATTCTCAAGAAGCGTTCTGAGGAACTGGCCAGCACCAACAAGCTGCAGCTTTCCACCATCCTCACACCGCTGCATGAGAACCTCAAGCAGATGAAAGAGGCTGTGGAGAAGAGTGATCGTGAGCATACCAACTCCATGGAACGCCTCGACGCCAGCATCAAAGCCAATCTCAAGCAGGCGCAAGAGGTGGGTGAGCGTGCCGACAAGCTCGCCAAGGCTCTCACAAGCGAGAACAAGACCCAAGGCAACTTTGGCGAACTGCGTCTGCGCACGCTCCTTGAGGAGATGGGACTGGAGGAAGGAACACAGTTTGAAGAGCAGACCGCCCTCAAGGATTCCAACGGACAGGTGATTCTCGATGCCGAGGAAGGCCACCGAATGATACCCGATGTTATCCTCCACTTCCCCGAACACCGTGACGTGATCATCGACTCGAAGATGTCGCTCAAGGCTTTTGAAGACTATCACAACGCCGAAACCGATGAGCAACGTGCCGATGCGCTCTCACGCCACCTCATCTCCGTACGCAAGCACGTAGACGAACTAGCCCGAAAGGATTACAGTAGCTACCTAGAGCAGAACCATCAGCAGCTCGATTTTGTCCTGATGTACATCTACAGCGAGAGCGCCTTACAGCTAGCCTTAAGCCAGGACGCATCGCTATGGAAGTATGCTTATGACAAGGGCGTGATCATTACGGGTAGCCAAAACCTATACATGATGCTGCGTGTGTTGCTCATGACCTGGCGACAGGTGCAGCAAGCCGAGAATCAAGCTGAGATCATGAAAACCGCCAACGAACTGGTCAACCGCATCCAGATGTTCTACGAGCGCTTCCAGCAGGCCGAGAGCTGCCTCAGCAAGACCCAAACAGCCTTCAACGACCTGCACAACATCTCTGCCCCCACAGGCCGCAGCATCAGCAACGCCGCCATGAAGCTCATCAAGTATGGCGCCAAGGAGAACCCTAAACGCAAGTATAGCATCAAAGCCAACGCCTCTGACGATGATGCTACAGAAGCCTTGCCCTCCGAGACGGACGAAGCTTGACGCCTCTCTCCTACCTTATTAATAAGGTGTAACGATCATCAGATAGAACCATAAAGCCTCTCTGACTCAACGTAACGATAGCTACGAGGAGAAAGAGAGGCTTCTTTTATGCTGCAAAAGGAACGCTTTGAGGATGTAAAAGGGCCGTCGTCAGAAGACAATAAAGGGGCTTTAAGGATGAAAAATAAATTGATTTTCGTGGAAAAATAAATTATTTTCTCTCAGAAAACAATTTATTTTTGCTTCTCACCAAGACTCGATGGGATGATGACAGAGGCTTTACCACATGATCATCGTGCATGTTTAGATAGATGGCAGAGGCTTTCCGATAGGATCATCGTGAACCTTTGGATAGATGGCGGACGCCATTGCGCTTAATAAAAGGCATAAAAAAAGATGGGCATCATCTCGACGACCATCTCTCATTTGACTAAACTTAATCTACAAACCTGAGTTTCTATATTTCTATATGATGAATTCTTTCTGTGTTCTAACGAGGAAGATAACCTTCTATTCATTAGACATTGCAAAATTACTAAATAGCAAACAAAGAACCAAATATTTTCAAATAAAATTTTAAAGAAATCGTCTAAAAAACCAATTTTATCATTTTAAACGCCCCTTTTAGCATATTTTTATCCCATTTTGGGTCTTTCTTATGGTCTGCTATCGCCTTCGATATACTCTTCTAGGAACAAATGCTCCCCGTCAAAGACCGCATAGGTGAACAGCTGTATCCAATCGCCAAGAATCATCATGCGCACTTTGTCGGATAGCGACAGGTCCAGCTCGATGTGGCGGTGGCCATAAAGGTAATAGTCCACATCGGGATGCTGCTGCATATATTGCTTGGTGAAGAGCACCAAGGGCTCGCGTTCCTCACCCATATAGGGAGGTTCCTTCCCGTCGGGGCGCTTGAGGCGAGAGTGCTTCGCCCAGTTGAGTCCAAACTTCATCCCCCACCATGGGTGCAAAGCGTTGAACAGGCGCTGGCACACCTTGTTATGGAAGATGCCACGGAGCACCTTGAACGATGCAGAGCGGTCACCCAAGCCATCACCATGCGCCAAGAAGAACACCTTGTCACCTATCTCCACCGTAGCTGGTTGGCGATGCACTATCACTCCGCACTCCTCTTCCAGGTAGCCATAGGTCCATATATCATGGTTCCCGGTGAAATAGTGGACCTCCACACCTAGGTCGGTCAGCTCTGACACCTTACCTAGGAAGCGCGTGAAACCCTTTGGCACCACATAGCGGTACTCATTCCAGAAGTCGAACATATCCCCAAGGAGATACACCGCACTGGCTTTGTGCTTTATACTGTCCAGAAACCGCACCAGTCGGCGCTCTTGTGTGCGGCGATGCTCAAGCGCCAACGAGCCAAGATGGGCGTCTGAAAGAAAATATACGCTTTTCATTGTTTGGAGTTCTTAGGTGAAACATCGGTGTGGGGCGCAACGAGGGGCATCAGTCGAAACCTAGTTCGACCCTTGCTTCCTCCGTCATCATACTCTGATCCCAAGCGGGTTCAAACACCAGATTGACGTTGGCGCTGGTCACGTGCTCCACGCTCTCAAGCTTGGTGCGCACGTCCTCGAGGATAAAATCGGCTGCGGGGCACGATGGTGCGGTGAACGTCATATCCACATCCACGCTGTAATCGTCCTTCACATCGATCTTATAGATCATGCCAAGGTCGTAGATGTTGACCGGAATCTCGGGGTCATACACGGTTTTGAGCACATCCACGATGCGCTCTTCTATCTTTACTTTTTCTTCGGGAGTCATTATTCAGTTGTTATTAGTTAGGTCTTGGGATGATGATCAGAGCTGATTGGCAAAGTCGCGGCTCACATAGTTGTATATATCCATGCAGCAAGCAGCCGAGAAGCGCAGTGCCGATGCCACGAGTGCGTCCCACTGTGCCTCGCTCAATCCACGTTCCAGGTCGGCGTGGGTGATGCCTTGCTGGAGCAGTCCGTAGATAAATCCGGCGTTGAAGTTGTCCCCTGCGCCGATAGTGCTCACCGTCTGAGTTGGCGATACGGGGTAGCTCTTCTGCCAACCGTTCTCAGCATAGAGCTGCACGGGATGGGCGCTGTCAGTATAAACGAAGCGCTTGCAATAGAAAGAGATCTCGGAACGATACACCTTGTCAGCCTCCTGGATGCGGTAAAGGGTGTCAAAGTCGTCCCGACTACCACGTACGATGTCTGCCAAATCATAGTTTTCGAGCAGATTAGGCGTGATGCGTATCACGTCATTGCGGTGAGATGAGCGATAGTTGACATCATAATAGATGATGGCGCCACACTCGCGCGCCTGTTCCAAGAGGGGTTGCACCTGACTGCGGAGCTGGGGATCCACGGCAAAATAGGAGCCGATGAGCACGATGTCGTCACGTTGGATGTCGGGGCAAGAGAGCTCCACCACGTCCGTCGAGGCGTCGCGGTAGAACACATATTGGGCATCGTTATGCTCATCAAGGAACGCCAGCGACACCGGCGACTTGCTATCGGCACATCGTGTGAGGCAGGATGCATCCACGCCATTGCTGTTCATGAAGCTCACGATATGGTCGCTCACCCTGTCGGTGCCTATCTTCGACACCAACACCGCCGGCACGTGCGCTCTGCCGAGCGATGCCAGCGCGTTAAACACCGAGCCTCCGGGGATGGCTTCTACGGGTTTGCCATCCTTGAAGATAACGTCTAGGATGGTTTCGCCTATTCCTATCACTTTTCGCATAGCCTATAATGTTGATTGGGAATGCAAATATAAGCTTTTTAAGGCAAACGGCAAAATATGCGAAACGATTTGTCCCATTTTCCACTCATGCGGCAAAAGGGGTGCTTGGATTTGCGTTTCCCATAGATTTGCGTTACCTTTGCATAAGGCAAAGAGCCTCAACTGATATATGGAACAGATCAAACTAAGATATCAAACTTGCGAGCTAGCCAACTCGCTGCGCGTGATTGTGCTACGCCATAGTTCGCCGGTGGTCTACTGCGGCTACGAGATCGGCGCAGGAACGAGCCTCGAGCAAGAGGGCGAAGAAGGTCTAGCCCACTTCTGCGAGCACGTCACCTTCAAGGGAACGAAGCATCGCAGCGCCCTAGACATCATCAACTGTCTTGAGAGCGTGGGTGGCGAGCTCAACGCTTACACCACAAAGACCGCCACGGTCTACTATGCCGCTATCCTCAAGGAGCATCTCGGAAGAGCCGTTGACTTGCTGAGCGATATGGTGTTTGGTAGCGTTTACCCGCAGAAGGAGATCGATAAGGAGGTTGAGGTGATCTGTGACGAGATCGAGTCGTACCACGATTCGCCTGCCGAACTGATCTATGACGACTTTGAGAACATCGTCTTCCAAGGCACGCCATTGGGCCATAACATCCTTGGCACGGCTGAACGAGTAAGGCAGTTTACCACGGCTGACGCCCTGCGGTTCACCAAATCCCATTACACACCGCAGCAATCGGTGTTCTTTGCCTATGGTGATATCGACTTTGACGAGCTCGTCAGTCTTCTCTGCCAAGCGCTTCACACCTCGCGTCGGGGTGCGGTGGCTGCCAGCGACGACGCTTTTCAGCCATCCAGCGCAGCCTTACCACCTTGCGCCTACGAGGGCAAGACCATCATCAAGCATCGCCACACCCACCAAGCACACGTGATGATAGGGTGCCGCGGCTACTCGGTGTTCCACCCGGATCGCATCGCGCTCTATCTGCTCAACAATATCCTAGGTGGTCCGGGGATGAATGCACGTCTCAACCTGTCGCTCCGTGAGCGCAACGCACTGGTCTACACGGTGGAGAGCACGATGATAAGCTATGCACAGACGGGCCTATGGTGCGTGTATTTCGGTTGTGACGCACATGACGTAGCGCGTTGCCTGGAGCTAGTGAAGACTGAGCTGCAACGCTTCGTCAGCACGCCGCTCACCGCTGAGGAGCTTGCCGCCGCTAAGAAACAGATAAAAGGTCAGATCGGAATAGCCTGTGACAACCGCGAAAACTTTGCGCTCGACTTTGGCAAAAGCTTTCTGCATTATGGTTGGGAGAAAGATATCACCAAGCTATTCCGTGAGATTGATGCGGTGACATCTGAACAGATACAAAGCGTGGCAGCCAATCTGTTCCGTCCGGAACGGCTCACCACGCTGCAATATGTCGACTAAGCTAGAGCCCTATCACCCTATCAAGTGATAGCTACCACCGGCATAGGCCTTCACGATGCCTTTCATCTCAAGCGTGAAGAGATAGGCTGAGAGCTCGCCTATGGCGATATTGGTCTGTATGGATAGGGTGTTGATCTGCTGATCGTTTTGGGTTCGGAGTGCCGCCACCACCTTTTCTTCCTGAGGCGAAAGGTCGGGGAAGAGGTCGCGCTCTATCCCTTGTTGCTTTGCCACTTGCAAAGCATGATCGTTTTCCCATGACATGGCGTTGACAAACTGGGCTGCGGAGGTGATCAGCATCGCTCCGTTGCTGCTTATAAGGTTGTTACAGCCCTTGCTGTACGGATCATTGACGCGTCCGGGGAAGGCAAACACGTCGCGGTTATAGTCGTTAGCGATGCGGCAAGTGATCAGTCCGCCACCATGCTCAGCGCTCTCCACGAGGATCGTAGCATCTGCCATGCCTGCCACAATGCGGTTGCGGCGCACAAAGTTGACCTTGTCTGCATTGGTATGCGTCATAAACTCGGTGAGCAATCCGCCCTGTTTGAGCATGCGTTCGGCCACCGGTTGGTGTGCACGGGGGTAGAGCGTGTCCAGTCCGTGAGCCAAGACGCCCACGGTGTCGAAGCCCGCTTGCAGACTCTGATGGTGTGCGCAGATATCCACGCCATAAGCCAATCCGCTCACAACGAGCGTTTCCGGGCATAAGGAACGCAGGTCAGAGACCAGCTGCTGTATCACGTCTTGACCGTAACGGGTGCAGTGGCGCGTGCCCACAATGCTGATCACGCGGTGCGCATTGAGGTTGGCAGTGCCCTTAAAGTAGAGCATCAGAGGAGCATCCACGCAGGTCTTGAGTCGTTGGGGGTAGTCGGCATCTGAGAGCAAAAGCGGTTTGATGTTGTGCTGCTGGATATATTGCAGCTCGTTATCAACCCGTGCACGATGGCTATCCACCTTGGCAAGCAGTTGGACAAGCCTATCTGAAGCATCGGGAATCACCTCCCTAATGTTTGCCGCATGCTCTATGACCGCCGTGGCTGAGCCCAATCGGTCATACAGACGGCGCACCTCAGACAGATGAAAGAACCCCAATAGGCTCAGGAGCATAACGTTATACTGTTCCTCCGCGTGCGTCATACGTTGATATATTTGGCAAATGCACGGTCATAATCTTCGCTAATAGCCAGTCGTCCATTGACTAGCGTCACCAGTTCTACCTTTGCACGGAAGCAGAGTTTGTGGTCGCTCTGTCGGTAAAGGTCGTGGGTGAACACGTAGCGGATGTTTTCTTTCTTCAGTCCCATGCACGAAACGATGATATCATCGCACCTGAAGGGCACCTTATACTCTAGCTTCATTCGGGCCACCACGGCGTCGATGCCTTTCTCATGAAGCTTGACAAAGCTCACGCCACACGCTTTGAGGAAGCGATGGCGGGTGTGTTCGGTGTAATGGAGGTAGTTGGCGTTGTTCACAATGCCTTCAATGTCGCACTCATAGTCGCGCACTTCCAGTTCGGTGGTGAAGATATAGTTGCCCGTGATAGGCTTTGGTGTCGTGTTATTATCCATGTTTGTTCGTTGATTCGTTACTTGTTTATATTAAGAGAAAGGTCGATTTATACTAAGAGAACGGCTGAAAGAGGGTGTTTCAAGGATGTGTTGCCATTGGCGAACCTTTTAGATATTCGTATCCTATGCGGCATCTGAGACACTCTTTGCGGTCGCAGTATTCCTTCTTGAGTTGTATCAGCGCTTGCGAATCGCCCGCCGTCTTGACCTCTAGACCCACCTCTTGCCACATCTTCACCACATGATTGGCTTCGGCTTTGAGCTGATCTAGGAAGTCGAAGGCACGCTGACAGAGCGCCTCGTCAGCCTTATGGCGGCCATAAGCGAAGAACATGGGCACCACGGTGTTGATGATCAGCAAGGCAAGTGAGGCCTTGGAGAGCCGTTTCTCGTTAGCCGCGCTCTCGTTGCCAAAGACATAATGGGTTTGCCAATAGGATGTGACGTGAGTCTGAAGAAGCTGTTCGGCTTGCTTGACGTTCTCACATTCCACGAGCTGCGACAGTCCGGCGCGCCGCGAGAAGTATAGGTTGGCAAGCTGAACGATGCGGATATTGGGGAAGTTTTGAGGACGGAGGCGGAGGTATTTCCATTCTGTGCCTTGCATAGAGGTAAGGTGAAACTTATGCGCAAGATACCTATATTCGCTCTGCAGACGCTTGAAGTAGCCTTCCTCTAGGGCATTCTGCCGATACCTATCGGGTATCATATCCTCTTGAAGCAACCCCGCTTGCCCTAAGAACAGCGCTTCTATCTGGAAGATGTCGTCTCTATGGTGTGCCACATCGTTCAAGGGCAGCGAGCGAGACCATTGCTCGAAGGCTTCGCCATTGACCCCAAAGCCGAAGTTGTGAGCCAAGGTAGCAAAGTAGCCCGCCTCCCATGATCCGCCACAATCGGCCACTCGGCGCGCTATAGCTTGTGTCTTCTGCTCTAGACGCTCGGTCTGCAGCACGCTCATCCAGCTATGAACGGTGAGCGAAGAGAGTTGCGGCACGATGCGATAACAGGGCGGATAACTGTCCGTGGCAAGCAGTTGGCGATAGTTTTCACGCACCGTTTGGGGCACATCAAGCCTCACTTGGGGCGGTTGAAGCCCAGCGTGGGTGATGGCTTGGGCATCGTCAATGCCCACAACGTGCAGGATGACATTGTCATATCGGGCGTCCGTCTGATGATGATGGGCAAACCAGTCGGATGATTTGTCATGAATCTCCACATTGCCCACCCATAGCGTGCCATCGATCTTCACTTTAGCATTGAAGAAGTCGGGCCCCGCATTGCGGTTGTGAAGGCCCACATCAAGCACCTCCACGGCTTTCCCGTCGGTGGTTTGTAAGCCGCCAAGAGGGAATAGCTTATGTTTCCAAGTGTAGTGGAGCAGTTCTTCCATGCTGTGAGGGATTTGTTAATTATGCAAAGATACAAAAAATCCCAAACAGAGGGGTTCTCCATTTGGGATTTTTATGGTTTTATCGGATCGGATTACTTCATAATCTTCTTCACCGAACCGTCATTCTGACGTACGATATATACCTGACCATGCCGCATTTGGCTCACTTTACGACCACTGAGGTCATAGATTTGTACGCCCTTAGCAGTTGTTGTGGTAGCCTGGTGGATACCCGCTGTGGTGACAGCGTCCTCGTTTCCAAACACCACATTAACCGTAATAGGTGTTCCCATCAAGGTCATGTTGATATCAATGGTGGCATACAACTTGTCACCAGCTTGCTTTGCACTGATCACTACAGGCACCTTGCCAAGATAAGGACCGGTCCACGCCTTCACGTCAGGGTCATTGCCAGCAGTGATAGTAATCTCCTGTGAGCTCGAGAGCAACATGATGTTGTCGTTTTCGGGGTCAGTTTGTGCATCGACATCTGTCACAACGATGTTACCAATAGCCATTCCGCTATACTTGAAGTTGTACAATGCCAAGGTGTACTTGCCGTTATCCTGCTCCGTCAGATAAATCGTTGCCGTGTCTTTAGCTACGCTTCCGGCAAAAGAAACGTAGATTGAGTCCTTGAAATCGGCAGCCATAGCCACTGAAGAAACAAGTACTGCAAACAAAAGAGTTAAAATTTTCTTCATACTAATTACTATTTTGATATATAAAAATAAGTTTTCTAGCTCCGTGAAGAGCGTCTATTGCTATATCTTATAGGTCAAGCCAAGCGTCCCATAGATAGGATAGAGCGTCTGCTCGATGACATGGAAGCGACTGTTATGTACGCCATTCAGTCCCCATTTCAGATCGGCAAAGATGCCAATGCGCTTCCACGCCTGCCAATCCACGCCTGCCGCGATGCCCCATTGCCATCGTCTCATCTCGTCAGAGAAGTCGTACGTGCCCTTGGTTCCGGGTTCATTGCCCAGTTCTACCTTTGCTCCGGTTGGGTCGCCAACACGCAGATAACCATCATGGGCTTCTCCCGAGAAGTGGCGTGAAAGCAGATAGGAGAGGTAAGGACCGCATCGCAAGCGCCACTTAGTGCCCAACTGATAGGATGCTTGCACCGGAATGGTTATCATGGTTTGGCTTGCCTTGGTGGTGACATCGCCAGTAAACATACCTTCAATCGTCTCTCCGCCTCGAACAAGCTGCTCATGGTAGTTCTTCACACGGGCATCCTCCTTCATTGATTTCTTTTCAAATATCATGCCAGACGTCACCCCCCAGCGCTCATCTAGACGCTTTGTCAGGTCCACGACAAGCACATAGTTGGGTTGAAGGGTGTAACTGTTGAGCTTGCGGATGCTCGCCGGCATACCCACAGGGGCAGTTCCACCGATGTTGTAACCCACTTTTACGCAGACATCGATATCGTTCCAAAAGGAGGTTTGGGCCTTACTGCATAGCGAGAAGAGGCTCAAGGCAATGGCTATGAATTGTTTTCTCATCATCTACTCTTCTTTTGTACAAATTATTTTTACATCATCCACACACAAGGTGGAGCCTATCGCACCCATGAAACGGTCGCCTTGGTTGCTCGATGAAAACACCACCGTGAGACTGTATCCTTGGTTTTCGAGCAACGTTTGGTCTATCTCGCTTGTATAAGTGAACGCTATCTTAAACTCGGTCCAGTCCTTCGCGGGTTTCAGATAGCCCGCATCGGCTATCGCCACAATCTGTTTGCTAGTCTTGACATCGTCCCCATAGAGGGTCACAGCATTGCCGGCATCATCATGATTACGATAGAACACAGCGTAAACGGCGCAGCTATCGGTCTTATCAGAGACCATATTGCCTTGCTCATCCTGATAGTTGGCACCGGGTTGGTAGGTATAATAGCCCGTGAAAGTGACGGGGGTCTTGTCAAACGGAATACCGAATTGGGTGGCTTTCAAGGCATCTACGAGGGCGTTGGTGATGTCAAAGGATCCTAGGAATAGGTTTCCGGCAGCAAGAGGCTTATTGACCATTGCTCCCAAAGGACCCGTATCGCAGGTTGTCAGACGCACGCCGTATCCATGGCGGCCATGCTGCAAGGTGTCGGTAGGATACTCGTCAGGGGCTGCGGTGCTCTTACTGAGTTGGAAGCCGGGATTGCCCGTGGCCCAGTTATTGCCGTAAGTGCCATCCTCTAGCTCATCGTGCCAGATGAAATATCCATTGGTTTTGGGTTCAAGCTCAAACCTTTCAAAGTCGTAACACACCGTGTCGGGCTTGGAGATGAGCCTCGGTGTGAAACCGATCTTGTAGGTTCTATTCCAGCATCCATCCTCGCTTGTCACCCGATAGGTCACAGGTGACTGACTGAAATCGTGCACCGAACCGCTTGGTGGAGTGACCGAAGCACCGGGAGTGAGGCGCAACAAGGGTGCAAGCGCGGTCAAATCGGCATTACGACGGACGTTAAACATGATGGTGCTATCGGTTGCCGAGACGTCACGAGCGGTGTCAGCTACATTGAAGAACGTAGCCAACGGATCGCTGATCAGCACACTCACATGTTCGATATCGGCTTCAGCATTCTGCGGTTCGTCCTTGAAACAAGAGCAAAAAAGCATGCTAAAGCATGCCATCACTATAATAGACGATTTTGTTTTCATCTGTTAAACTATCTTTCAATCGTGCAAAGGTAAGATGTTTTTTCCTGTTTTGAAAAAAAATAAGTACTTTTGCACTATTAATCAAGCTACATAGGAGGTCACCAACACACGTCCGTGACTCCGCCAAAGCATACTTATCTTATTCTGAAAATGAAAATAGCACTTATCGGCTACGGCAAAATGGGGCACATGATAGAGCAGATTGCCCTTGAGCGTGGGCATGAAATCGTATGTAAAATCGATGTTAACAATCAGGAAGACTTTGACTCTCCCGCCTTTGCACAGGCTGACGTAGCCATCGAGTTTACCAATCCCACCGCAGCATATAGCAACTTTCTTAAGGCTTTCAGCCACAATGTCAAGGTTGTCAGTGGCTCCACAGGATGGAAGCAAGACCATCAAGCAGACGTGGAACGCCTCTGCAACGAAGGCGGACAAACGCTTTTCTGGGCCAGCAACTTCTCTATCGGCGTTGCAATCTTCTCCGCAGTCAACCGATACTTGGCCAAAATCATGAACGGATTTCCACAATATGATGTCGAAATGACCGAAACCCACCACATCCACAAGCTCGACGCACCATCAGGAACAGCCATCACGCTGGCCGAAGAGATCACTGACGCTGTGGAGCGCAAGCACACTTGGAAGCTCGGAACAACCGTTTGGGACGATGGACACGTCGATGGCGATGCCTCACATCAGGATGAAGAACTGCTGATCAACTGCGTTCGCCATGACGAAGTGCCCGGTATTCATACCATCGCATACGACAGCGAGGCAGACAAGATCACCATTACGCACGATGCGCATAGTCGTAAGGGATTCGCGTTGGGTGCCGTTCTCGCTGCCGAATACACCGCAAAGCACCACGGACTGCTTACCACAAGCGACTTGTTCCAATTCTAACTCATCACGAAACCATACAAAACAATGATTGATAAAGAGAAAAAACAACTTAATCCCAAGAAGCAATGGACTAAGTTTATCATCGTAACGATCCTCTATCTTGCCTTTCTGCTATGGGTAGAAAGCTGGTGGGGACTGATTGTCGTGCCTTTTATCTACGACGCTTACATCACGAAGAAGATACGTTGGCAGTGGTGGAAGGATGCCGAACGTCCTGTCAAAGCAGTCATGAGCTGGGTTGACGCCATCGTGTTTGCCCTTATCGCGGTGTATTTCATCAACCTTTATTTCTTCCAAAACTACGTTATCCCCTCTTCTTCGCTTGAGAAGAGTTTGCTAACGGGCGACTATCTCTTTGTATCCAAGCTATCATACGGTCCCCGAATCCCCGAGACACCACTCACCATGCCGCTTACCCAGCACACCCTACCGGTGTTCTCATGCAAGAGCTACATTGAGTGGCCACACTGGGACTACCGCCGCGTGAAGGGTTTGGGACACGTTGAGCTCAACGATATCGTGGTGTTCAACTATCCAGCGGGCGACTCCATCGTCACCGCAGAGGCTTATCAGGGACAAGACTACTACCAGATGGTCTACACCCTAGGCGAGAGCTTGGTGGCACAACAGCATCCCGGCATCAACCTCGCAGCCATGAACATCCAGCAGCAACGCGATTTCTACGCCAATGCATACGCCGAAGGGCGTGCGTATCTGGAGCGCAACCGAGCTACCTACGGCGATATTGACCACCGTCCGACCGACCGCCGCGAGAACTACGTGAAGCGTTGCGTGGGCTTGCCCGGTCAGACGCTGCAGATCAAGAACGATATCATCTATCTGAACGGCAAAGCCAACAAGGAGCCGGACAACGTTCAGTACACTTATTTCATCAAGTGGAACGGTCGTATGTCAGCCTCTGACCTCCTTGGAGAGCAATATGACGACCTGCGCAAGGACCTCGGCATCAGTGCCGAAGACGTTCAGAGCTTGGCTTATCTGCACGGAGCGGACGTAGAACGTGGCGTAGTGCTCAACGATAACATCCTCAAGGAATTTGATGGATATATGCCTCTGACCCAAAGAGCGATTCAGGGACTTAAAGCCAAAGGCTTGATTGCTAAGATACGCCGCGTCAGTGACAAGGACATCTACTCGGGTCCAAACTATCCTCTCAATGCTTTTACCAACTGGACACGCGACAATTATGGTCCGGTATGGATTCCACAGAAGGGTAAGAGCATCACCCTCACCCTGGAGAACCTCCCCGTATATGAGCGCTGCATCAAGGTTTATGAAGGCAACGACCTACAGGTTAAGGGCGGAAAGATATACATCAACGGCAAAGCCACAAACCGATACACGTTCAAACTGGACTATTACTGGATGATGGGAGACAACCGTCACAACTCAGCCGACTCGCGTTACTGGGGCTTCGTTCCTGAAGATCACATCGTGGGCAAACCTATCTTTGTGTGGTGGTCAAGCGATCCCGACCGCAAAGGTATGCGTGGGGTGCGCTGGAGTCGCATCTTCAGTTGGGTGGACAACATCAAGTAACCTGTAATCTCTACGCTTTGACTCAATTGACTATTCTCTCAACGGCATACTTCGCTCCTGTTCAGTGGTTCCAAAAGCTGAACAGGAGCGTTCATTGTTTTATCGAATGCCATGACCACTACGTCAAACAGACCTACCGCAACCGCTGTATCATAGCCACAACCAACGGCCCACAAGCGCTGACCATCCCCATAGAGCGCCCCGAGGGACAACGCGCTGACAAGACACCCATGCGCGACATCCGCATCAGCGACCACGGTTCATGGCGTCATCTGCACTGGAACGCATTGCAGTCGGCCTATGGCGAGAGTCCGTTCTTTGAGTTTTATGCGGACGATCTGCGTCCTTTCTTTGAAAAACGATGGGAGTTTCTGATTGATTTCAATACCGAAATCACATATAAAATGTGCGAACTGCTCGATATCCAACCGCATATCGAGCTTACCACACATTATGAGCCAATACCTCAAGAGGAGGCTTTGGCGCATCAAGACTATCGTGACATCATCCGCCCCAAGCATCCGGGGGACGACCCTACGTTTACACCCGAGCGTTACTATCAGGTGTATCAGCAGAAGTGGGGATTCATCCCCAACCTCAGCATCCTAGATCTGCTCTTCAACGAGGGCAACGAAAGCGTCTTCTATCTATAGGTCCGACGTGCCTAAATCCCTTAATCGGCCACGACAATCGTCCAGAATCCGCAGCAGATCGTCCATCTTCTCAGCACGAAGCATGGCGATACGGGTCTGTCTAAAGTCGGGAATGCCCTTAAAGACCGGCGAGGCTGCCAAGTGGCGGCGCGTGTGCAGGATGCCGCGATACTCGTCTATGCGCTCCACATTGATGCGGAGCATCTCCTCTAGCACATCTATCTTCTGATCAATGGTCAATGGCTGCGGTGCCACGCCGGCCGTTTGCGTCTGCGCAGAAGCGTCTAGATAGCTATTGATCTCCCTAAAGATCCAAGGCCTACCGAACGTAGCACGACCTATCATCACCGCATCCACACCATAGCGGTCAAACTTCTCCTTGGCTTGGGCTGCCGTGGTGACATCGCCATTGCCGATGATGGGGATATGAATGCGCGGATTCTCCTTGACCTTACCTATCAGCGTCCAGTCGGCTTCACCCGTGTACATCTGACTGCGAGTGCGCCCGTGGATGGTCAGTGCTTGGATACCGCAGTCCTGAAGCTGCTCAGCAAGGTCGGTGATGACCAGGTTGTCCATGTCCCAACCTAAGCGCGTCTTCACCGTTACGGGCACGTTGACCGCCTTGACCACCTCACGCGTGATGTCAAGCAGCAAGGGAATGTTCTTGAGCATGCCCGCGCCTGCTCCTTTGCCAGCGACCTTCTTCACCGGACAACCAAAGTTGATGTCAATCACATCAGGCCCTACCTGCTCCACGATACGTGCCGCCTCAACCATTGACGCAACGTCGCGACCATAGATCTGAATACCTACGGGCCGCTCATCGTCGTCGATGTGCATCTTCAACAAGGTCGACTTGATGCTGCGTATCACCGCATCGGCACTGACAAACTCGGTGTAAACCATCGCCGCACCATAGCGCTTACACATCTTGCGAAAGCCTATGTCAGTGACATCTTCCATCGGAGCAAGGAACAAAGGGTGCTCACCAAACTGTATATTCCCTATTTTCATGGCGGCAAAGGTACGGAGAAATTCTGAAAAAGACAAGTGGGACAAACCTTCCCCTACCCTTCTGAAGGAGTAGCGAGAGCGGTTTGTCCCACCTTTATTATATATATGCCACTGAGGTCAGGCCGCAACCTTGCGGCTTCAGCCCCTCAACGGCAAGCTATGAGGTCATTACTTGAGCACGCCCAGTTCCTTGCCCACCTTGATAAAGGCGTCAATAGCCTTGTCAAGCTGTTCACGGGTGTGAGCTGCAGAGAGCTGTACGCGGATACGAGCCTCGCCCTTTGGTACCACAGGATAGTAGAAACCAGTGACGTAGATACCCTCTTCCAGCAGACGGTTAGCATACTTCTGTGACAGAGGAGCATCATAGAGCATCACAGCGCAGATAGCGCTCTGTGTGGGTTTGATATCAAATCCGGCTGCCATCATCTTATCGCGGAAGTAGTTGACATTCTCCACCAAGCGATCGTGAAGCGTGTTGTCGCTCTTCAGGATGCGGAAAGTCTCGAGCGAAGCACCAATGATGCCAGGTGCAAGCGAGTTAGAGAACAGATAAGGACGACTGCTTTGGCGCAGCATATCGATAATCTCCTTACGACCGGTGGTAAATCCGCCCAGTGCACCACCAAAGGCTTTACCCAGCGTTCCGGTATATACGTCCACGCGGCCATAGGTCTTGGTGAGCTCACTCACGCCATGACCGGTAGCACCTACCACACCTGCAGAGTGGCTTTCGTCCACCATCACGAGGGCGTCATACTTCTCTGCGAGGTCGCAGATCTTGTCAATCGGAGCCACATTGCCGTCCATAGAGAACACGCCATCGGTGCAGATGATGCGGAAGCGCTGTGCCTGTGCTTCCTGTAAGCAACGTTCCAGCTCAGCCATATCAGCGTTGGCGTAGCGATAACGCTTTGCTTTGCAGAGGCGCACGCCGTCAATGATAGAGGCGTGGTTGAGCGCATCGGAGATGATAGCGTCCTCCTCGGTGAGGAAACTGCCAAACAAACCACCATTGGCGTCGAAGCATGCTGCATAGAGAATCGTGTCTTCGGTCTGGAAATAGTCGGATATGGCAGCCTCAAGCTGCTTGTGCGAGTCTTGCGTACCGCAGATAAAGCGCACCGAAGCCATACCGTAGCCACGGCAATCCATCATGTCCTTGGCTGCTTGGATAAGGCGAGGGTCATTGGCCAAGCCTAGATAGTTGTTCGCACAGAAGTTGAGCACTTCCTTTCCCTTTACATCTATGGCTGCGCCTTGAGGACTTTCGATGATGCGTTCTTCCTTATAGAGGCCTGCTTGCTTCAGTTCGGCAAGGGCATTGCTTAGATGTTCTTTGAATTTACCGTACATATTATTAAATTAAAAGTTACAACACGCAAAGTAAACGATTATTTCTGGAATATCAAATCTTAATCATTTAAAAAAGGATATGGCTCTGGCTATTTAACTAAATTTAATCATTCATCTTTTCCTATTAGCAAAAAAAAGTTTTATTTTGCACTCCGCAAATTTATATCTAATCAATAACGATAAACATGAAAAATATCCTCGTCATCGGATCCACGGGGCAAATAGGATCTGAGCTTACCAAAGAATTGCGTCAACGTTACGGTAACGACCATGTCGTAGCAGGTTATATCAAGGGTGCCGAGCCCAAAGGCGAGCTTCTGGAGAGCGGTCCTTGTGCCGAGGCTGACGTCACCAATGGCGAGATGCTCACCGCTGTGGTGAAGCAATATCATATCGATGCCATCTACAATCTGGCTGCCTTGTTGTCTGTAGTGGCTGAGAACAAGCCTCAACTGGCATGGAAGATTGGCATTAACGGCTTGTGGAACATCCTCGAGATAGCCAAGGACAATCATTGCCAGGTATTCACACCTAGCTCTATCGGCTCCTTTGGTGACAACACGCCTAAGATGATGACCCCTCAGGACACCGTGCAGCGCCCCCAAACCATCTATGGTGTGAGCAAGGTCACCACTGAGCTGCTCAGCGACTGGTTCTATACGCGCTACGGTGTGGATACCCGTTCGGTGCGCTTCCCTGGTCTGATATCCTACGTTACGCCTCCCGGCGGTGGCACAACCGACTATGCCGTGGACATCTACTACGCTGCCGTGAAGGGCGAGAAGTTTGTCTGCCCCATCCCCGAAGGCACGTTGATGGACATGATGTATATGCCCGACGCGCTCCATGCAGCCATCTCGCTGATGGAAGCCGACCCCACGAAGCTCAAGCACCGCAATGGTTTCAATATCGCCTCAATGAGTTTTGCTCCCGAGACGGTCTATGCTGAGATCAAGAAGCACAAGCCTGGCTTTGAGATGGTGTACGATGTAGATCCGCTGAAGAAGTCAATCGCACAGAGCTGGCCCGATAAGCTCGATGACAGCTGTGCTCGCGAGGAGTGGGGATGGTGTCCTCAGTATGACCTTGCAAGCATGACCGTGGATATGCTTCAGAAGCTGGAGCAGAAGCTCAAGTAACCGATCACAACCAACGGGGGCGTCGCTGACAGACAGACATCGCCCCACCAATATAGCGTTAAGCCGCTTTATGCCAACGAAAGGATACGTTTGACATAGAGCGGCTTAACGTTTTATATGCCCAAAGGGGTGGTTTGAGATGGAAAAATAAATTATTCTTCCATGATTTTTAATTTATTTTTCTCTGAAAATCAATTTATTTTTTGTTGTCAAATACGCCCTATTGCATCATAAAAGGGTATGCACCATGAGATCAAAGAGGCGTAACGAGTGGATGAAACGAGAACAAGCCAAAGGCGACACGGCTGATCCGAGCATCGCGCTTTGGCTTGTTGAGGATATAGGGGTGTGGCTTCGCTTTGCCTAAGGAAGCTTAGCTATTGTTATCTGTTGCGGCTACGAAGCTTTGCCTTAGCGCTACCGAAGAACTTTACAGCCTTCTTTGCTACGCTGGCGAAAGGTTTTGCGGCAGACGTACTTTCTTTTGGGAAAGCCGTATTGTTCACTTCCCATGTAGCATCAGATAGATGTGAGTGGAAGCTAGCTTGCATCACGGTAGATCCCTGATCGTTGGTGCCACTGACAAGAAGGGTGTACCATCCACGACTGAGGTCGGTCTGAGTGAACGTATATTCGCCTGCGGTGTTGATGTCTGAGGTGATATCCGTTGCCTCATCGCTTGTAGCGAGATCTAGGAGCGTCTTGCCGGCATTGAGCTGGTTGCTTACCTCGTCCTCCTTCATGAGACGAACGGTAGCGCCGCTGACGTTGCTTGGTGTGATCTCGAAGCAAGCCTTCACTGTGCCATCGGCTGCCTCCTTAGAGAGGAGCTCAATCTTTGGTGTGTCATAGGTATTCTCGCCCTGGATGTGCTGTGTGCACTGAGCCATCAAGGTGTCACCCTGTGCGTCCACGGCAAGCACATACAGCGAGTAGTCGTTCTCACCATCGATCTCCCATGCACGGTCTTCCTCGCTATACGAGTTCCACTCTGCTGGTGTGAAATAGTAGCCCAGCGTCAAGAGCATCTCGGTCTTTCCCATGGTGGCAGCCCACTGTTGTAGCGCCTTATCTTTACCAAAGACAGCATAGAAGGTCTTGATGCCGCTGCTTGGGGTGATATCAAACAGGGCGTTGCCGTCGCTATTGAGGCCATTGTAAGCCACTGTGAGGCTCTCAGAGCTACGTGTAGGATCATCGGTCTTCATGGTGACGTAGGTAAGATTGGAACCTAGCTTGATGTCCTCATCTACATCCACGGCTACAACGTAATAGTCCTGACCGGGTGCAACAAACATTGGTGTACCTTCAGCATCGTCCTCGCCATTCTTGACGGTGCAGGTCTGACTACCCTTAGTGACCACATAGCTAATACCGACGAGGTAGCGCAGCGCGCTCTTGAGGGTTACATCATCAGCGGTCTCGATGGTTTCGTTATTGAGTTGCTGCAAGACATACTCCACTTGGCACTTAGGTATCCATGAGTAGAGATAGGATTGGTTCTCATCCTGAGCCGTGATGCGGAAAGAGAGGTAGTTCTTTCCGGCGCTCTTTGGGGTGATGGTGAACGTTGTTGTAGGATGTGTATCGGCTGGACGGTGGAAGGTCACATAGTCGATCTCGTCCGTCTTGTATGAAGCGACGGTCTTGTCGCCCTTCATCAGATATAAGGTCTCCTGTGCATAGGTGGTTGCGGTCATCGCAGAGAAGAGCGCAAGGAGTGTGAATATTTTCTTAATCATGATTATATCTTTTGTTAGTTTACTTATCATTAGCTTATTCTGCGCTTACTGTACCCTCATAATGGCCCTTCAAGGTCTGCTTGTCATACTGCTTGATGCCCATGACGGTGAAGTCGATGGTGAGCTTTGAGCCATCGAGCTTAGCCTTAACATTACCGCCCATAGCCAGTGCGTCAGAGCCCTTGCAGCTAGCTTGGTTATAGGTCACACCGTTATAGGTCACTGAGATCTTGGCGTTGGTTTCGGTTCCGGAGAATCCTTTAACCTCATCGGTCATAAACTCAGACGGCACGGTCACGGTGATGTCAGCGTTGTCAGCCGTTGCGGTCTCGCCTGTGGAGGTGAAGTAGAAGGTGTAGAGGTCGTCCTCAAGATGTGAAGCGGCAGCGGTGATGTTGACAGAGGTCTCGTCGCCCAGGGTGTAAACGTTAGGAGTGGAGATGTCATACACCATCGGTGTGCCCTCATAGTAGACCTTCAGTGAGCGGTCATCGCCCATGCCATTGACGTTGATCGTAGCATAATAAGCGCCATCGCTCTGCTTCTCTACGTTGAATGTACCGAAAGCCTCACCCACATTGCCTGTGCTGAGGTTGATGGTCTGCTCGTTGATGTTGTCCACAAAGGTAAACTCGAACTCGGTAGAGCCTGTAACGTCTACGTCTGTGCCGTCCAAGGCGCTATTGGGGAGAAACAAGGAAGCATAATAGTAGACGTCTGAGAGGCGCTTAGCGTCGGTGATGTCACCCGGTGTGAAGTAAAGGGTTACGCCATCGGGCTTGGTCTCGCAGAACACGGCTTTACAATCCTTACGACTTCCATCCACGATGAAGTAATAAGGACTCTCTTTAACAAAGGTGTAAGCACCGTTGTAAGCCCCTGAGAAGTCGTCCGTGCCATCGGCTCCGGTCCAGTTGAATGAGAAGTCGAGGTTGTCATCGGTCATGTTTATCTTCACGGTGCCGTCGCTGTAAAGGTCGCTCCAGTCGTAGGAAGTTGCACCAATGTAATCGTCCAAATCTTCGGCTATATAATAAACGTAGTAATAGCTGTCTCCGTCCTCATCCAGTTCGGAGAGCTTAAACTCCTTGTCCAGCAGGTCGCTAGTAAGCGCCACTGCCAAGTGATCGGCGTTGAGCATCTCGCTGACCGTCGTGAGTCCTTCCTCCGGACTAAGGTATAGGTAATAAACACCGTCTTGAACCTTCATCACGGCCGACTTCAGGTCATGCTGTGTGGTGCCGTATTTCACAAAGTTGGCACTGGGATTGACCTCCTGTGCCTTGAACGTGAGCCAGTCAACGTCCTCTCCCACGATGTAAGAACCCACCACCTGGCCGTCTTTCACCACGTAAAGGGTGTCCTTAGCAGCCTCTTGTGCCATACCATTGAGCGCACAAAGAATGAGCGCAAACAAGAAAAGTATCTTTTTCATCATATCTGTCAGTTGCTTATGGTTAACGTTTCACTACCTTGAGCGACTTGTTAGCCGCCTTCACTACATACACGCCCTTGGCCAATCGAGATGCGTCGATGGTGGCACGGCCGCCTTTAGCCACGCTCTGAGCTACCAAAGCGCCGTTCTCTGCATACAGGGAGAGCGTCACGCCGTCACGCAGTCCTTCAGCTGTAAAGGTGTAGCCATTGGCACGTACCACCACCTCAGCATCGCGGCTGAGTGAGGACGACGCCACACCTGCGGCTGCCTGGCCAAAGAGGAGCTTGTCCACCTGATCAAGGGGTTTGCTCGTCTGGCTGCCGTCCGTGCCCACAACGGTGAGCGTGCGATCGGTCAGCGTGATCTTCTCTACGGTTTCCATCTTGGCTGAATGGCTTGTTCCATCAAGATAGAGCACCAACACATCGTCACCTTCGGCTGCAAACGAGGTTAGCGCACAGCCCGACAAGAGCAACGACAACAACATGTTTCGCTTGTTCTTCATCATGATTTGTTCTGACTTGTGGGTTCGTTCGGTTATGGGTTAGGCTCCTCACGCTGCACCTGAACCCGTTGGATGCGATGACGAGGAGCTCGTTAAATATTCTTTAGATCTCTACTATTTGGATGCAAAGTTAGTTATTTCATATGAAAAAACGACTTTTTGTCTACACATTCTGCCATATTTTCACACTGACACGGGCGCTTGATGTAGGTCAATGACATAGGTTAAGCCTATTGACTTGGGTCAAAAATCGACCTCTTTCGGGGCAAATTCAGCCATAAAACGTTTGTGGGACGAGGGGATGGCTCTAACTTTGCACCCGTTGAAAGTGCACAACAACAGGTAAAAAGATTAAGGATAACACTAGTCGCAGGTACCTACTACTTAACGAAATGAAAGGAATCGTTATGATGAATTTGATGATTATGGTCACGGTCGCAGCCGCAATGGTTTTGGGATCAGACGACTTTAGAAACCAAGCATAGGTCGGGAACGACTGAAAGCTTTAGAGAGAGACAACAATAAGTAGAACCACAAAACACTTAAGGCGGGTTCTAGAAATTATCTTTGATGGATTTTTGAATCTTAGCCGAGCAGATTTTACTTCCTTTCTGAAGGAGCATAGCGGGCTATGTGACTGAAGAAGAAAGGAAAAGATGCCGGATAAAAGCAAAAAGACACAAAGAGCTATCTGTTCAAAGACGAAAGAAATAGTGCGTAGAATTTATAGAACACGCCTTAAAAGGAAGGGTATTAACTATGAAAAGATTGATGGATAACATGAAAAAAATGATTGAGAGAATGGTAATGGCGTATGTCAACTGTATGAATGCTTACGGAGAATCTCTCTTCAAGAGCATTCCAGGAGCACAAGCTTAAGCGTTACCAGAGATTAGAGAAACGTAGAGAACAGCCCATCTGACCCTAAGGGCAGAGGGCTAAAAAGACAAACCGCTGTTCGTCTGCCTCATCAGGGGCAAAGGAACAGCGGTTCTTTCGTACATAGAGGGTGATGGCTGCATGGCAGTGAAATTCTGTCGATGCGTGGGAGTTTGGGTACAAAACACCGCCGACGCCTTTTGCATCTCAAAGATAATGCGTAAATTTGCCTTATGAATGAAGCTACACGCCACTTTATCCGCACGCATCGCACCGAGGACGTGCGCTCATTAGCCCTACAAGCAAGCCGATCAGAGGAGGTGGACATCACTTTCGCGCTCAATCAGATACAAGGTTGGCAGACCGCACAAGCGAAGTTGCCGTCCTGGGCTGCGCTGGAAGAGATCATCTACCCACCCCACCTCAACATGGAACAGTGTTCCAGCGAAGCCACCGCACGCTATAAAGCTGCGCTGGTGATGCCGCACGCTGCCACGGAGACGGCTCAGCCACTGACGCTCGTGGACCTTACAGGGGGCTTCGGGGTGGATTTCTCGTGGATGGCACGGCGCTGTGAACGGGCTTGGTACGTGGAACGGAACGCAGATCTGTGCCAAGTGGCGGAGCAAAACTTCCACACTTTGGGACTGCGCCATGTGGAAGCAATCCATGCGGACGCGCTCTCATGCCTGGAGCAAGCCGAGGCGGATGCGCCTTTTCCTTCCCACGTCAGCGTGATCTATATGGATCCGGCACGGAGGGACAGCCATGGCGGGAAGGTGGTGGATATCGCCGATTGTCAACCGGACGTACTATCGCTGCTGCCCAAGCTGCTCAAGCGGTGTGACAGGCTCATCTTGAAGCTCTCACCTATGCTAGACTGGCACAAGGCGGTGGCGCAGCTACAACACGTCCATGAGGTGCATATCGTCTCGGTGGGCAACGAGTGCAAGGAGCTGCTGCTCATCCTCTCCCCGGAAACCGTTGCTGCGCCTTGTGTGGTGTGCGCCAATCTCGAAGCCTCGCACACGCCGTCCGCTGAAGATGAGGACGATTTCAGCGAATATTCACTTACGTTCAGTCCCGACGAGATGGCGCTACCCTCCACCCCACAAGCCGCTAGGCTCACCGCTGGACAGTATCTCTATGAACCCAATGCGTCTATCATGAAGGCCGGATGCTTTGCCGCCATAGCACAGCGCTATCATGTAGAGGCGCTCAGCAAGAACACGCACCTATATGTCTCAGGGCAGATGTGCCCATCGTTCCCCGGTAGGAGGTTTGTCATCGAGGCTGTCTCTTCATTCAACAAAAAAGCGCTGAAGCAACATCTGCAAGGGATAAGCAAGGCTAACATAGCCACACGCAACTTTCCGCTTACCGTGGCGGAGCTCCGAAAACGGCTCCGAATCAAGGAAGGGGGTGACTATTACCTCTTTGCAACAACCTTTAAAGACCACGAACATGTCGTGATAATAACCAAAAAGGTATAGAAGATTTTGCCCTTCGAGCAGAAATTGCTAACTTTGTACGTTTTTAAACACCAATAAACTATCCAAAATGTCATCTATCCAGATAAAGAAAGTAGAAACAAAGCGCGACTTAAAGGATTTCATCGAGTTTCATTATGACCTCTATGAAGGCAATCCCTATGATGTGCCTAACCTCTTTAGCGATGATATGAACACGCTATCCAAGGACAAGAACGCCGCCTTTGAATTCTGCGAAGCCGAATACTATCTCGCCTTAAAGGACGGAAAGATCGCAGGAAGAGTGGCAGCCATCATCAATCATAAAGCCAACAAGAAATGGAACCGCAAGAGTGTGCGGTTCGGATGGATTGATTTTATTGACGACAGAGAGGTTTCGGCAGCACTGATCAAGCAAGTGGAGGACTACGGACGGGCCAAAGGAATGACCCAGCTCGTTGGTCCACTAGGCTTTACGGATATGGATCCAGAAGGAATGCTCACTTGGGGATTTGACCAGCTCGGCACCATGCCTACCATATACAACTATGCTTACTACCCCGAACACATCGAAGCAATGGATGGTTTCGAGGTGGACAACCGCTATGTGGAGTACAAGCTCATCGTGCCTGAGAAGATTCCGGAGAAGTATACCAAGATAGCTGAGATGATACAGAAGCGCTATGGGTTGCGCGTGAAGAAGCTCACCAAGGCCGATGTCTACAAGCGTGGATACGGATACAAGCTCTTCAGCCTCATCAACGAGACCTATGGTGACCTTTACGGCTTCTCTGAGCTGACACAAAAGCAGATAGAACAGTATGTGAAGATGTACATCCCTGTGGTGGATCTCAACCTGGTCACCTGCATAGAGGACTCGACCGCCGATAACAAACTGGTGGGAATGGGTATCACGATTCCCTCGCTGAGCAAGGCTCTGCAAAAGTGTAGACGTGGCCGACTGCTCCCCTTCGGGTGGTGGCACGTGCTCCGCGCCATCAAGCAACATAAGACCGAGGGGGTGGATTTGCTCCTGATGGGGGTGCTTCCTGAGTATAGAGCCAAGGGCGCTAACGCTCTCTTGTTTGCCGATCTCATACCACGCTACCAGGCTTACGGCTTCAAGTGGGGCGAGAGCCAAGTGGAGATGGAGACCAATACTGGCGTGCAAGGACAGTGGGGACCGCTTAACCCAATCAATCACAAGAAGCGCAAGTGTTACAAAAAGGCCATCAAGTAACATCGGCCACACCTCATCAATCCCCCTTCTCAACACTACGAAAGGAAGAACATTATGACAGAAGAAATAGAAAACGGTCAGCAGCAACCCCAAGAAACGGTGGCTTACACTGACGATAACATCCGACACCTGTCCGACATGGAACACGTGCGTACCCGTCCGGGTATGTACATCGGCCGACTGGGTGACGGTAACCTACCCGAAGACGGCATCTATGTGTTGCTCAAGGAGGTGATAGACAACTCAATCGATGAGTTTAAGATGAACGCCGGCACGCGTATCGAGATCGATATAGACGATAATCTGCGGGTCAGCGTGCGCGACTATGGTCGTGGTATACCACAAGGCAAACTCGTCGAAGCCGTGTCGGTACTGAACACGGGCGGCAAATATGACTCGAAAGCGTTCAAGAAGAGTGTGGGTCTCAATGGTGTGGGTGTGAAGGCGGTCAACGCCCTCAGCGCCAGTTTTGAGGTGAAGAGCTACCGCGAAGGCAAGGTGAGATGCCTGACCTTTGAGCGCGGCCAGCTAAAGACGGACGAAACCACTGACACGCAGGACGAGAACGGAACGTATATCCACTTCGAACCCGATGCCACACTGTTCAAGAACTACTCGTTCCACGACGATATCGTGGAGACAATGCTACGCAACTACACGTACCTAAACACCGGACTGACCATCATGTACAATGGTAGGAGGATCCTAAGTCGGCACGGACTGAAGGACTTGCTTACCGATAACATGACCGTGGACAGCCTTTATCCTATCGTACATATGAAGGGTGAGGATATCGAGATAGCTTTCACGCACACCAATCAGTATGGCGAGGAATACTACTCGTTTGTCAACGGACAGCACACCACGCAAGGTGGTACGCACCAAACGGCTTTCAAGGAGCACATCGCACGCACCATCAAGGAATATTTTGGTAAATATGAATATGGCGATATACGTAACGGACTGGTCGCTGCCATCGCGCTGAACGTGGAAGAACCGGTGTTTGAGAGTCAGACCAAGATCAAACTGGGATCCACGGTGATGGCTCCGGGGGGCGATACAATCAACAAATACGTAGGCGACTTTATCAAAACCAACGTTGACAACTATCTCCATATACATAAGGAGGACTGCACCGACATCCTCGAAGCAAAGATCAAGGAGAGCGAACATGAACGTAAAGCGATGGCTGGCGTAACAAAGCTGGCTCGCGAACGGGCAAAGAAGGCCAATCTGCATAACAGTAAGCTACGCGATTGTCGCATCCACTACTGCGATGCAAAGAACGACAGGAAGGAGGATAGCTGCATCTTCATCACTGAGGGCGACTCGGCTAGCGGTAGCATCACCAAGAGCCGCGATGTCAACACGCAAGCGGTGTTCTCCCTTAGAGGTAAACCCAAAAACTGTTTCGGCCTCACCAAGAAGGTGGTATACGAGAACGAGGAACTCAGTCTGCTGCAAGCGGCGCTCGATATCGAAGATGGACTGGACTCGCTGAGGTACAACAAGGTGATTGTGGCAACCGATGCGGATGTCGATGGTATGCACATTCGCCTGCTGATCATCACGTTCTTCCTGCAGTTCTTCCCCGAACTGATTAAGAAAGGACACGTGTACGTGCTTCAGACACCGCTCTTCCGTGTGAGAAACAAGCGCACAAAGATCAAGAACAAGCAGGTGATCAAGGATGCGGACGAACGTCTGACAAAGCATGAGAAGAAGAACGACTTCATCACACGATACTGTTACAACGAAGAGGAACGCTTGAACGCCATTCGCGACCTTGGCCCCGACCCTGAGATCACGCGCTTTAAAGGACTTGGCGAGATCTCTCCGGCTGAGTTTGCGCACTTCATCGGACCAGACATTCGCCTAGAACAGGTCACGCTGCATAAGAACGATCAGGTGCAGAAGCTCCTCGAATATTACATGGGTAAGAACACCATAGAACGCCAAAACTTCATCATCAACAACCTAGTGATCGAAGAAGACTTGCCCGAAGAGGAAGCAGTATAAGCCATACAAAACATTATGACAACAAAACAAACCATGAATAGGACTACTATCCTGCACAAGTGCCTCATCACGCTAGCGCTATTGTGCATCGGAACACTGTTGCCTACACAGGCGCAGATACGCATTGACATGGGCAAAGACTCGCCGCTACGCAAGCTTCAGATAGCCGAACTAGCGGTAAGCAACCTCTATGTGGACAGCGTAGATGAGAATAAGCTGGTGGAAGATGCTATCAAGGGAATGCTAGAGAAGCTCGACCCCCACTCTACCTACACCAACGCAAAGGAGACCAAGGCGCTCAACGAACCGCTGCAAGGCGACTTTGACGGCATCGGGGTGCAGTTTAACATGATTGAGGATACGCTCGTGGTGATACAAACCATAGTCAATGGCCCCTCAGAGAAGGTGGGCATACAGGCTGGCGACCGCATCGTCATGGTCAACGACACTGCGATTGCGGGCGTAAAAATGGCTCGCACGGACATCATGAAGCGTCTGCGTGGTAAGCGCGGCACAAAGGTGAAGCTACAGATCCTACGTCGTGGGGTGAACAAACCATTGATCTTCACGGTGACGCGTGCCAAGATTCCTGTACATACGGTCAATGCAGCATATATGATCAAGCCCGAAGTGGGATACATCCGGATAGAGAGCTTCGGCGCAAAGACCTACGAGGAGTTTAAGACGGCGGTCGACTCGCTCAAGCGTCAAGGCATGCACAACCTCATCTTGGACCTCCAAGACAACGGCGGAGGATTTCTCCAAGCTGCCGTACGTATCGCCAATGAGTTTCTGAACAACGATGACATGATTGTGTACATGGAGGGACGGTCGGCACCAAGGCAGGAATTCAAAGCTGTGGGCAACGGCAAACTGCAGCAAGAACGTGTCGTGGTGCTGGTCAACGAGCTTACCGCGTCAGCTTCAGAGATTGTTTCGGGAGCCTTGCAGGATCACGATCGCGCCACCATCGTGGGCAGAAGAACCTTCGGTAAAGGCTTGGTGCAACGCCCAGTGGACCTCCCCGATGGCAGCATGATACGCATCACGATAGCCCATTACTACACTCCTAGCGGCAGATGCATACAGAAGCCTTATAAGAAAGGGGATCTCAAGGATTATGAGATGGACCTGGAGAATCGTCTGAAGAACGGCGAACTGATCCATCCGGACTCGATCCACTTTGCCGACTCGCTCAAATGCTACACCTTAAAAGAACATCGCGTGGTGTACGGAGGCGGTGGCATCATGCCGGACGTGTTTGTTCCGCTTGACACCACCAAGTATTCGCGCTATCATAGGCAGCTCGCTGCCAAGAGCATCATCATCAATGCCTATCTCAAATACGTGGATACGCACCGCAAGGAACTCAAGAAGAAGTACAAAGACTTTGATTCTTTCGCTACCAACTATGAAGTGCCGCAGTCGCTCATCGATCAGATTGTAGCTGAAGGAACAAAGGAAAAGATTGAGCCCAAGGACGAAGCCGACCGCACCAAAGCACTTGAGGCAGTCAGGCTACAGCTCAAAGCACTCGTGGCACGAGATCTATGGGACATGAACGAGTACTTCCGTATATGGAACTCACAGAACGACGTGGTCAACAAAGCATTGGAAATATTCGATAAGTAAACACGAATGGTCTATAAGTCGCAGTTAATGTTACTACTAAGAACATTTTCTGCGATTTATTGTATCATATCGGATAATTTGCATATCTTTGAGGAAATAATTTACACTAACGCTAAATAAAAGTATGAAACAAACCAACGTCAAGCCCGCCGAGGGCAAACTCGGCATTATGGTCGTGGGTTGTGGTGCCGTAGCTACCACGTTCATGACCGGTGTTTTGATGGCGCGTAAGGGACTTGCGAAGCCCATCGGCTCTATGACACAGTATGACAAGATACGTGTTGGTAAAGGTGCAGACAAGCAATATCTACACTATAAAGACATTGTACCACTGGCTGAGCTCAACGATATCGAGTTTGGTTGCTGGGACGTGTACCCACAAAACGCTTACCAAGCAGCTGTTTACGCTGAAGTGCTCAAAGCTAAGGACATCGAACCAGTGCGTGATGAGCTGGAGAAGATTAAGCCTTTGAAGGCCGCTTTCGATAAGAACTATGCCAAGCGACTGGATGGCGACAACGTGAAAGACTGCAAGACACGTTGGGAAATGGTAGAAGCATTGCGCCAAGACATTCGCGACTTCAAGGCTGAGAAGCAGCTAGAACGCGTCGTTGTGATATGGGCGGCATCCACGGAGATCTACGTTCCTTACGACGAAGCATATCACGCAAAGCTTGAAGACCTAGAGAAGGCAATGGTGGATGATAACCGCGAGCACATCGCACCATCTATGTGCTACGCCTATGCAGCACTGGTAGAGGGTTGTCCGTTCATCATGGGCGCACCAAACACCACCGTTGACATCCCCGCCATGTGGGAACTGGCAGAAAAGACGCACATGCCTATCGCTGGCAAAGACTTTAAGACCGGTCAGACACTTGTCAAATCAGGTTTTGCGCCTATCCTTAAGGTACGTAGCCTCGGTTTGTCAGGTTGGTTCTCAACCAACATCCTGGGTAACCGCGACGGCTTAGTGCTGGACGAACCCGACAATTTCCGCACCAAGGAGGTCAGCAAACTATCGACACTAGAGACCATCCTGCGTGCCGAAGACCAACCCGATCTGTACGGAGACATCTACCACAAGGTGCGCATCAACTATTATCCACCTCGTAACGACAACAAGGAAGGCTGGGATAACCTAGACATCTTCGGTTGGATGGGATACCCAATGCAGATCAAGATCAACTTCCTCTGCCGCGACTCTATCCTCGCCGCACCATTGCTACTGGACCTTACGTTGCTATCCGACCTAGCCGCACGTGCTGGCCGCTATGGTACGCAACGCTTCTTGAGCTTCTTCCTCAAGAGCCCAATGCACGATTACACCAAAGGCGAAGAAGCTGTCAACAACCTGTTTGACCAATACGTGATGCTCAAGAACGCCATCCGAGAGATGGGCGGATACGAAGCTGACGAGGAAATCGACTAAAAAGAATAAAGAATAAGACAGAAACATAGCGAAAAGCGCCTTAAAGCGCCGCTAAACGCAAAACAAAGGGGTATAGCTAACAACTATACCCCTTATTGCTTTTATTCGATTCTGCCGCTTTTATCGTGCCTTAGAGCGATCATCAAGTACCGACAGCCACATTACCAACACACGATAAGCCAGCGATCATTGCACGATAAGCCACAAATCGTATTACTATATAGCACCAATCTATACCTCAGTTCGGGATAAGAATGCCTTTAAGCCTCTAGACAAGAGCATTATATGTCTGCAGTACATATTCTTTCTTGTGCTCATATCACCATTCTTATCCTCTGAAAACGCTTGTTGCAAAACAAAAAATAAATTAATTTCTGCTGAGAAATAATTTAATTTCTTTCAGAAATCAATTTATTTTTCTCTGCTATACCTTCCCTTCTATCTCTTCATATACATCATTTTGGAATACAACTTACTGTATCCGTCAACCTAAACGAAGGATGCCGGAACGCACTATGT
>CAVJZR010000029.1:0-36929 GCA_963654235.1 Bacteroidaceae bacterium
TTTTCTTTTATTAGTTCGTCAAGTTATCACTCGAAATGTCGGATGAACCATTTTTCTTTGTCAAAGAGCCCCTTTCGTCTTGTCATAGAGCCATCTTCGGTGGACCAAACCATATATATGAGGATGCAAAAGAAGCCGCGCAAGCGAGCAGGAAGAGGCGTATGTGAAGGCTGGCAAGCTACGAATGTTGTAGAATATTAATCGTTTCAAATCTTCTGAAAGCAGAATATTATTCTGCAAAAAGTATATAAAACGGCTTTTCAAAGCATATTCTTCCTTATTGCAGAAAATTTTTGCGGGTTCCAGAAAGTCTCTTTACCTTTGCAATCGTCAAAACAAAACAAGAACAATAAACAATAAAAAGATAGCAATATGAGTACACAGACATTACATGCCCCATTTCGTTGTGACGTTGTAGGTAGCTTCCTCCGTCCCGCAGAGTTGAAAGAAGCACGCGCTAAGTTTGCTGAAGGCAAGCTCACCGCTGAGGAGCTGAGAGCCGTGGAAGATCGTTTGATCACCGAGCTTGTAGCAAAGCAGAAGGCACACGGACTGAAAGCCATCACCGACGGCGAATATCGTCGTAGCTATTGGCACCTCGACTTCATGTGGGGATTGCAAGGTGTGGAACACATCGAGCTAGAGCACGGCTACTTCTTCCACGGCGAAGAGACCACAAAGGGTTCTCTGAAGCTCACTGGTAAGATCTCGGGCGAGAACCATCCCTTCGTAGAAGACTTCAAGTTTGTGAAGCAATTTGAGGAAGAAGGAGTGATTGCAAAGCAGACCATACCCGCTCCTGCACAGTTCTTCGCAGAGCTTTTCCGTGGCGATAACACCAAGAACACCCTTGAGGTGTACCCTAACGTAGACGAACTGATTGACGATATCGGCAAGGCATACCAACAGGTGTTGCGCGATCTCTACGATGCTGGTTGCCGCACAGTACAGTTTGACGACTGCACATGGGGTATGGTAGTGGATGACGACTTCTGGAAGCTCATGGTAGGAAGCGACTTTACGCTGGAGTCACTTAGCGAACAATATCTCCTTGTGAACAACAAGGCGCTGGAGAATCGTCCTGCTGACCTCGTGGTGAACACACACATCTGCCGCGGCAACTACCATTCTTGCTACGCATCTAAGGGTGCTTATGATCCAGTGGCTCCTTACGTCTTTGCCAAGGAGAACGTTGATGGTTTCTATCTAGAGTATGATGATGAGCGTTCTGGCACTTTCGAACCACTGAAATATGTACCTAAGGGCAAGAAGGTGGTATTGGGTCTGGTTACAACCAAGTCGCCTGTACTCGAGGACAAGGCTGAAGTGGTTCGCCGTATCAAGGAAGCTGCTCAGTATGTACCACTCGAAGACCTTTACTTGAGCCCACAATGCGGTTTCGCTTCATGCGAGATTGGCAACAAGCTCACCGAAGATCAGCAATGGGCTAAGGTCGACTTGGTAAGAGAACTCTCTGAAGAAGTGTGGAAATAAAGTAAACATAACCCATGCCGAGAGGCAGAATGCTAAGCTATATAGCATGAATTAAGAATCTATTAGAGGGGCGGTTGCACGAAAGCAACCGCCCCTCTTGTGTCCTATCTCTTATCACTCATGAGCTACGGAATACGGGCTGAGAGGGTAAGAGCTAAATGGGATAAATACGATTTTGGGATTAGGATGCACCCAAACCAATAAAAATGGGTAAATTTGCACACCTAATCAGATAACAGATTCATGAAGATTCTTCTTGCACATGCCAACTACCCCGAAGTAGCCACAACGCTTCTACCCGCTGAAGCGCCCACGCAGCCATTGCTTATCAGCAAAGCCGACTCAGCCTTGCTTAAGAATGGGAAGCCCTTTTTCATTCCCGACAGCTTGGGAGAGATCAGCGCCGAGGTTGAGCTCGTGGTGCGAATATGCCGCTTGGGCAAGACCGTCTCTGAGCGATTTGCCCATCGCTACTATGACGCGGTGACCGTTGGCGTGAGCTTCTCCGCACAGGATCTGGCACAGAAGCTACAAAGCCAGCATCTGCCTGCAGACCTAGCGTATAGCTTTGACGGTGCAGCAGTGATTGGCGAGTGGGTAGAGAAGGAGAAGTTTAGGGACGTTCAGTGCCTTCCCTTCCACCTAGACATCAACGGACAGACCGTGCAAGAAGGGCTCGCCGCTGAGATGCTGACACGCATCGATGCCCTGGTGAGCTATGTAAGCCAATACTTCACGCTCAAGACGGGTGACATCCTATATACCGGTTGCCCGTGTATGCCTATGCCCGTACACATCAACGACCATCTACAAGGGTTTGTAGACGGTCGTCAAGTATTGGATTTTATGTGCAAATAATGCGCTTATCTCTTGGCATCAAGCATACGAGTGCATGCCTGCTAAGAAGTAATTGACACCGAAATAGGTCATCAGCACACTGAGAAAAGCCAGCACCATATAGAGATGGAAGTGGACTGGCTTGTGCATCCATTTTATATCGCTGTGTAATGGAGCAGCGTAGATCATCATGGTGATAAGCGCCCACGTCTCTTTGGAGTCCCAGCTCCAGTAGCGTCCCCAACTTACATTAGCCCAAATAGCACCAATGAAGCAACCGATGGCCAATAGCGCCACAGCAAAATAGAGCAGCACGTGGCTCAAGGCTGCCAAGGTCTCTACGTGCTCTGTCTGGTTGCGGTGGTTCATCACAAGGCCTTCGACGCCTACAAGCGCCATCAAGCCAAACAAAGCGTAGGAGAACATGATGATCATCACGTGCACCGAGAGCAGCGGCGACTGCAAGACGGGCATCAGTTGGGTGATTTGCGGGTTGCTATCGGTGATCATTGCCACCAGCAAAGCAAACGCTGCGAGCAATGGGCCATACTGTAGGATGACCTCAAAGCGGCGATACAGACCGATGGTGAGCAGCAGCACAGCCCACGCTAAGAACTGCATCGTCTCATAACCGTTGGACATTGGGAGATGGCCGGACACTATCCATCGCAAGACAAGCAACACCAGGGTGTGTAGGAACATCACGCCCACCACCGAGAGTGCCGTCGCCTTCATCAAGCGGGCTTTCTTCTGTGAGAGCTTCAGCGTAGCGCCGATCACCAAGAGCAGCGTCAACGTGAGGTAGCACATCACGGGCCAGTGCTGACTATTGATCTTATTGTAGACCAGCTCGGCATAGATTGCGGCACGAGAGGGGATGACCGCCTTGCCGCGTAGGTGCTGATAGTCGGATATCTTTTGCAGCAAGGTGTTGGCACGAGCATTGTCTCCCACCACAATACTTTCGGCGGTGTAGTCCATTGACTTGGTTACAAAGTACCATTCCTTGTTGGGCAGAACGGCATAGTTGTTCTTTTCGCCAGGCGCCAACCATTTCACCTCACCGCTCTTAAGCGTGTAAGGAAACATCTTCAGCATCTCGCCGCCGTAGAGCATGCGTATCACGTTAAACTTCTCGTCCGCATCACGGAGCTTCTTCTGCATCGCCTTATCGCCATTGCGGTAGGCTTCGTCAAGCGGTTTCTTAAGTTTGTACTCGTTATACTGATCCCAGAAGTCGGTAAAAGAAGCCCACTTGCCCGTCAAACCGAGCAATCGCTGCGCCTCTTTGTCCTTTATCTCTATCATCTTGACGGTTTCCCAGTAGGGCACATCAAACACCCAACCAGCAAAAACCTGATTGGCCGACTGTCCTTTCCATGACGAATGACCACAGAGCTTGGTCACAAAGTGGATGGCTACGGTGTTGATCGGGCAGATGCGACTATTATAAAGCACACAGATCTTGCCAAAGCGGTCAGCCGTTTGGGTATCGATCTGCACCTGATTTTGCGCCCAAGCTCGCGGCATCAAGCTAGGCAGGGCCAGCAACACAACCACCAGCAGCGCCTTCGCAGTCTTCGTGCCCAATGCGCGGCGGTAATAGCTACGTAGGCGAGTGTGCTTACTGGCAAGCATCAGCACCAACGACAGGAAGAGCAACGCGTAGCCCACATAGGTCACGGCGATACCCCAAGGGTCATAATACACACCCAGCGTGGTGCCTTGCATATCGCTATCGTAGCCCGACTGGGTGAAACGATACCCTTGCCAATACCCGATGTGGTTCATAGAAATGCTGATCTGCTGACCACCTGCGACGATTTCGGACGTGTAATCCATTGGTGCGTCGGTGCCAGGATAGTATTCCACCTGAAACTTCTTGAGCTTAAGGGTCTGCCCAAGCGACTTACGTTCACCGCTCTTGAGCAAGAACGAGTTGACATCCTCGCCTTGACGGAGATGCAAGACGCCGCTCTCCGAGGTGAGCCAGGACGTCAGCGCACCTGCCAAGATCACCATAAACGACATATGAACCATAAAGGTGGTCCAACGAACGTATAGCTTGCGACGGATGATATACACCATACTGGTCAGTGCCAACAGTCCCCACAACACCACAAACCATGTGGAGCCGTAGATGTGCGAGCCTACATAGTCGGTACCCTTACTGCTTTCGACAAGCGTGGCAGCAACCATCACCAAGAGGATAGCCACTGCCACGATGATAATCGTGTGTTTGAGTTTGTTCATCTCAATGTTTAATAGTCTGTTCTATAACTATGGTTTGCACCTCATATATATTATAAGAACGTGTCATGAGACACCTTATTATATATAAGAGGTGCTAAATGATAGTTTCTTTCAGCTGATCTTAGATCGAATCAACAAACTTGATGACCAGCTCGCGCTGCTCTTTGGTGAGGTTGCGGAAGTTTTCCACAGCCCAGTAAGCATCACTCTTGCCTCCTTCAGTGGTGCATCCGTGCCACATGATGGCCTCAAGGGTGTTGCGTGCACGGCAGTCGTGAAGGCGATCGGTGTGTCCGGCGCAGATGTTTTGCAGTCCTCTACCCCATAGCGGAGCGGTCTTACACCATCCTGTACGTAGGTCATTCTTCATGAACAGACGGTGCTGGATGAGGTCAGAGTAAGGCCAAATCTTCTGATAAGGGTAATGAACCATACGCGAATCGTCAGCCGTGAAGCGTCCGTAGGGGTCACGTATCTCATCAGCGCCCGTGGTCCAAGAGGGGCGATGGCACGCTGCGCAACCTATCTGGTTGAACAATCGCTTGCCTTCCTTGAAGTCATCGGTGGTCGTGTTACGCGCTGCGGGGATACCTACACCACGGTGCCACACCATATAATTGATATAATCCTTGTCTGCCATCTCCACGGGGAGGTCAGTGGCGTTACCAAACGAGATGATGTCTTTGGCTGGATCACCGGTCAGGTTCCACTCTGGGTAGTAGTTATAGAACTCGCTTGTCACCTCAGGATCGGCTGCAGCAAACTGCCAATACTCCTTTGGTACGTAATGAGAACGGAAGTCAGTGCGGGTCACATTCTGCACTTCCCAGAACGAAGCGTCCGACATCACCGAGGCGCGGTCCAACGCATAGTCGAACTTATAAACGATTCCGCCATTCTTCAGAGCCAATGTGCCATCGGCATTCTTAACGAAATCCTTGGCTTCATTGTCCCAGAACTGTGGGTTAAGCGTAGAGAACTGACCCTCGTGTCTGTACTGAGCCATCACGCTATCGTCGGGGATGGCATCAATCAGACCCGATCCGATGAAGCCAATGGTCGACTCAAGGCGTACCTTAGCGCGTGACATAGGCACCTCGTTACCCCATTTGTCAATGAGTTTGCCGTAGATACAACCATCCAGAAGGGTCACATCAGGGTATATGAGCGAGTAAGTCTCACCATCGGGGAACTTGTTTCCCCATTCGTCCGTGTACTCCTTCCAGTCGATCTGCACCTTGCTTTCATCAAACTGAGGCTTGAAGGGCTTAGTGGAACGGCCCATAGCCACCCATCCGAACGACTGCACTACGATGTCGTTCTCATCCGTTATCATGAGGATATAGCCATTACCAATCTCGTTAGAGTCGTACTTGGTCTGACGTTTGCCGTGTCCGTAACCGATGTGACAGTGCTGACAGGATGCGCGGATGTAGAGCGGGCCCAGTCCGTTGAATGGTTTCTCGTTCTCGGTGAATGGTTTGTCAAAGTAGTTCTCGCCTAGCTGGAAAGCCTGGGAGAGTCCTTGCTCACCCACAGCGGGAGCTGGTTGCTTGTAAGCCAAAGCCGAGTTGTCATACACCGTACCCAGTTTGCCACCGGTGTAGTAGTCGTCTGGATACTCTTTCTTGGTCTGATCACCAATGTCAATGATATCATCAATCTCCGTGGTGTTATTGTCGCTGCAGGCAACAAGAGCCAAAGGGAGAGCCAGCATGGCCATCTTGATATACTTATGTGTCATGTTGTAGGATATGATAAGATATTTATTATGCGTCAAAATGCCACACACCACCTGTGTTCATAGAGCGTACATGGGTAGTGTGTGGCTTTTATTGTATGCGGGGAGAGAGGGTTTCCCCGCACAGGATGTCCAGTTTGAGCGTGGGCTTAGATCGACTCTACAAAGTAGATGAGGTCATCGCGCTGCTCAGCGGTGAGGTTACGGAAGTTTTCAACGCTCTTGCGTGCATCGCTCTGGGCGCTTCCGTGCCACATGATAGCCTCAAGGGTGTTGCGTGCGCGGCAGTCGTGCATACGATCTTCGGCACCAGTACAGAGCTTGCTCAAGCCACGTCCCCAGAGAGGAGTGGTACGGCACCAACCCGTACGGATGTCATTGATCATGAACAAGCGGTGCTGCACAAAGTCGGTATAAGGCCAAATGGTCTGATGAGGGTAACGAGGCATATCGTTATCGGTAAACATCAGGTTAGGATCCTGTATGTGATCGTCGCCCGTGGTCCATGAAGGACGGTGGCAAGCGGCACATCCGATCTGTGTGAAGAGCTTCTTTCCGCTGTTAAACTTCTCTGTTCCGACGTTACGTGCGGCAGGTACAGCCAAACCGCGGTGCCAGATCATGAAGTTCTTATACTGTGCGTCGGTCATCTCAGCGTCCAGTTTCTTGCTGGTGAGGTAGTTGTAAATGTTATCAGCAACATTGTCCGTATGCCAGTCAGCGTGCTTCTTGTCAGGGTCAATGCGGTTGATGTATTCAGGGAAACCAGCTTGCACGTCCTTGTCATTCATCGCTGTCTTGGCGTAGATGGTGCCTTGCAGGTCGAGGTAGTGGTAAGGACGATCCGAACGAGTCACGTTAGTGATGTTCCAGATGGCGTTAGCACCAGCAGCGTCGAGCAACGGACCGCGGCTCAAAGCATAGGTATAACGACGCACATACTTGGTTCCGTCACCCTGAGTGCTGTTGCTATAGTAGCTGTTCCAGGTGTTGGTGCTCTGGTTCCACATAGCTGGGTTGAGCGCATCAGTGCGTCCGATAGAGTTGAAATAGTTGCTTTCGCTAACCCACTGCTTGGTGATAGAATCGTCAGGGATAGCGTCCGTGATACCGGTACCATAGACACCGATGGTAGATTCGAGACGGATACCGATCTCGCTAGCCACCTGATCATCGGTCAACTCAACCAACTGGCCATTGCGCTTCACCGTTACGGGTGAATAGTAAGCGCTGGCAGGGATCGTCACCTCAGGATAGATGAGGTCATAAGTGGTTCCGTCAGGGAACTTATTGCCCCATTCATCGGTGTAGCTCTTCCACTGAATCTGGATCTTATCCTCATCGATAGGAGCCTTGAAAGGCTTAGAAGCGAGGGTCTGAGGCATACCAGCCACTGACATGATGTAGGCGTTGGTCGACTTGTCGTAGATCACGAGCAGATAGCCGTTACCCATGTCGCTGGCCTTGTAGCGTGTCTGACGCTGTCCGTGGCCATAGTTGGGGTGGCAATAGAGACATCCTGAACGTACGGCGAGAGGGCCAAGGCCAGAGAAAGCACCGGAAGTGTTCTCGTTATAGTCCTTCTCAAAGAGTTGTTCACCGATCTGGAAAGCCGTTGACATACCCGCGTTCTCCACGGCTGGAGTAGCCTGACGATAGGCATAAGCGTTCTGCAGGTTGGTAGTTCCGAGCTCACCACCAGCATAGTATTCGGCTGGATGGGTACCGTCCGTAGTAGGATCGATGTCAATAATGTCGCTAATCTTGTTGTCATCGTCACCACAACTCATGAGGGTGAGGGCTGCAAGCGCGAATGGTACTAATGAAATGCGTTTCATAATGATTGTTGTTTTTAAACGGAAAAGGTTGGCAGCCCACATGTGCGAGGCTGCCAACAGTCACGTATAGTTAGTCTGTAATGTTTATCTAAAACTAGTTGTTAGTCTTCCAAGTGATTTTCTTGAGAGCGTTAACGAGCTTAAGATCATTGTCAGCCAGTGCGCGATAAGTAGGAACAACGGTGTTGTCAACAAACTCTTGGTTCACTGTCTTGAAGTAAGACTCCAATGTTGCGTTGCCATCATAGTTGCTAATCTCGTTGTAAAGGTCAGCAAGCGCGTCGTCCAGTTCGTTAAGTGCTTCCATAGCATCCTTTGCGCTCTGGTCTGTATAGTAGAGAACGAAAGGCTTCTTCATGCTATTGATCTTATTGAGGGCATTGTCCATCTTGGTCATAGCAGTCTCGGTGAGAGTCTTGAAAGCAGGTACGCGGAGACATACACCGAAGAGTGAAGAGGTTGTAGGCTGACCTGTTACTGTCCAACCGCCATAGAGGGTGTGCTTGCAAGACATGATGTTGTCATAGAAGTCCTGGATAGAGTTGTAAGCATGAGGTGACTCGATGTAGTTAACGTCCTCACCTGTTGCAGGAGCACCAATCTTTGAGTCGCTCACCTCACCGATGATCTCTCTAGCACCAGAGATAATCTGAAGTGTAGCCAATGTTACAGTAGAGTAGCTTGAACCAGCCTGACCTGCGTTCTTGAAGTCAGCACCGTAGTCCTTTGACTCAAACTCAACCTCGTCGAGCAATGCCTTCTCTGCTTCAGTAACGTCGCCGCCCCAAGCAGAAACCAGTTTCAGAGAGCTGAGGTAAAGGTCCTGAGCTGCGCTCTGTGCGAAGTAAACCTCATCAGCGGTCATATCGCTGATCTTACGAGAAGCACCGTCGCGGAAGATAAGGTACTCAACAGCGTGGAAACCTGTCAAGTTCTGACCAGTAGCGATAGCATCGTCAATCAGAGCAGCGTCTGAGCTGTTGGTTGCTGGGTTATACTTCTTCATATAAGCATCGAAAGCAGTCTTATCGAAAGGCCATGTGTCAGTGTGTGGATCCAAAGAGAAGTCACCTGCAGGACCGAAGAGGAATGCCTCTGACCACTCCCAGTCTTGACGTGCAGCCTTCCAGTAGTCGCCAGCCTCGCTTACCATAGCGTCAGTACCTACGAGGGAAACGCCATTAACGTCAGGATTCACTACGGGATCATCATCATCATCGCCACAGCTAGTGAGTGTTACGCCCAGTGTAAGAGCTGCTGCGAAAATCATTGAATACTTGAAAATCTTTTTCATTGTAACTTATTATTGAATATTGTTTTTCGTTCTTGTTTCTATTCCGTGCGCGATTACTTTACGGTAACCACTGCGATGCGGTTGCTATAGTTGCTTGTAGCACCGTTGCTGCTAACGTTGTCCACCTTCACGCCACGACTTTCGAGGTAGCTCTTCACGGCGTTGCCACGATCCTCAGATAGCTTCTGATTGAGCTCGGCGTTGCCTTCGGGTGAAGCAAAAGCGTTGATGTCAACGGTAGAACCTGATGCGATCTTGTCAAGGGTAGCTTTCTCCTCAGCTGGGATGGCACTCTGACCCTGTGCAAAGTTGACCACATAAGCCTTGCCTACCACCTTCTTGGTTTCCTTCTCAATCACTACTGGCTGGCGATGCTTGAGTTCTTCCACCTCGCGAGAGAGCTGGTTGAGACGATCGAGCTGCTCAGGTGAGAGCGATGGCGCTGGACAAGCGGGGCGGCGGAACCAGCTAGCGGTGTTGAACACACCATTGAAAGTCACGCCAAGAGAGAAGCTAGGCTCGTTGTTGAAGCCATGATCCAGGAAGCGCTTGCTATATTCGCCCTTGATGATGATAGGTTTGATAGGCGAATAGTTGACACCGAAGGACATGCGCTTGTTGCGATCATACTTGTATGCAGCCTTCTTAGAACCTGCTGCGTAGGTGTTGTAGTCCTCATAACGACCGAAGAGGTAGAGGTCTTGCTTGCCACGCAGACTGCTAATCTGTGAGAAGATGTTGTAACCTGCCTCCAAGCCCACTGAGTAAGCATTGCTAGCGATGGGCGAATGCTTTGAGGGTGAACCGTCCTGCTGGTTGTGTTTGGGGAACGTATTCATGAAGGTGGTCATCGTCTCAGCGTCATCGAGGTGGGTGTAGGTGGCGTTACCACGTACAATCCAGTTCCAACGATTGAGCTCCAAGCCGAAGCTACCGATAGCGAGCGCACCATGTACATGGTCATATGAGGCGCTGGCCTTCTTCTCGGTGTTGCGGAAGGTGTAACCATAGTATCCACTCAGGCTCAGACGAAGACCGCGGATAGAATAGTTGTCCACGCGAGCAGCGCCAGCATAGACGTTACCTATCTTATATTCGTATGGGCTGGTAGCGCCATAGTGTACAAAGCAGTTGTGACCGAAGCGCTCTGCGTCAAGACCTGATGTGAAGATGGCCTCATAACGCCAGTCTTTCAAGCGACCCCACAATGACACACCGACCTGATGCCAAGTGTTAGGCAGAATCTTAGCTTCACCCTCTGAACGATACACAGAGAAGAAGTTGTTAGGCATGTGGTAAGCGTTGATCTCACCAACGGGGATGATGATTTCACCGGCCTTGATGTTAAACTTGCCACCGGCGAAGGCTTTGTTGATCCAGAACTGCTCGAGGGCTACCTCGCCACCGCGTTCTGTCTCTGCTTCATATTCGCCGCTCTCGTCAGCATCGATCTCTACGGCGTTCTCGGTACCGCCATGTTCAAACTCAATCTCCATGCCCATGGTCCAGCCTTTACCAAAGTCGTAACCTAGGTTCAGCGTTACGTGGGGCAGATCGAAGCGTCCGTGGCTGGGATCATCCTTATATTTTTCAGGTGTCTTGTAACGATTGAAGTGCTGACTATAGAAGTTACGGCTCATCACGGCCTCGCCATAGCCACCGATTGTGAAACGTGATGCTGGTTTAGGAGCCTCTTCGCAGTGGTCCTTATCACACTGTTCCTTCTGGGGTTCACCCTTACCTGCTGCCTTGCAGCAACTTTCCTGTGCCAATGCTGGTGTAGCAAGGCCACATGAAAGAAGGCTCAATAAAAGAAGATTCTTGGTCATATTGATTTTGAAATGTATTCTTGAATACTTGTATATAGTCACCCTTTTACAATTTTCGGATGCAAAATTAACAAGAATTAAACCCTCGGGCAATACTTAAAAATAAGGAAATATACCGCCGATTGACCCATTTGCCCCACCAATAGCCTATCGGATAACTATTTGTAGGTATCTTTTCACAACCTAGGAGCGGCTTGATGGGAAGGAAAATTAAATTAATTATGTGGAAAGAATAATTTATTTTTCAGCAGAAAATAATTTATTCTTCCATGCGGAACGTATCGTTCTACCATATAAAAGGTATCGTTCTACCATATAAAAGGTATCGTTCTACCATATAAAAGGGCTGGTTTGGGATGGTTTTTAAGGCTATAATTTGCTTTAAAAGGAATAATACTGTATTTTTGCATGAACGTTTCACCAAAGCAAGACATTTGACACAGAAGATGAATACAGAACAGAGCCACTTGCTGCTGATACCTTCCGGCGGACTGGGCAACCGTTTGCGTGCCTTGGCTTCGGCGGTGTGGCTTGCTCGCGCCACGGGTACACAGCTGCAGACGATATGGTTTCAGGACTGGGCACTGCATGCGCCGTTCCACACGTTGTTTGAGGACAACAGCCAGCTATGCCTAAGGGAAGCCTCATGGCTTGACCTGTTGGTATACGATCGTCCCAGGAAGCGCAACCTCTTCATACCCAAATGGTTTCAGAAGATACTGTTCAATCAGCGCATCGAGGAATATGAGGTGACACCGCTGAAGAAGCGCGGGTTCAGCTTCACGCAGTGGGTCAAGGGCAAGCGGAGCTATATGAGTTGCTATCAAGACTTTGGCGAGGTGCCCAATGCGCTCTATGCGGAGCTCTTCCACCCTATCGCCGCCCTAGAGCAGCGCATCAAGGAGAATCTGCAGAAGGTAGGACCGCACCCCATCGGCATCCATATCCGCCGCACGGACAATCAAGCTTCGATAGCGCTCAGCCCTATCCAGCTGTTCATCGATCGTGCGGAAGAGATATTGAAGGAGCATCCTGACCAGCGGTTCTACCTAGCCACGGATGACGAACCTACAAAGCAGGCTTTCAAGGAACGCTTTGGCGAACATATCATCACGGCTAGCAACAAGGCGGAACGAGGCAACACGGCGGGCATACAGGATGCTGTGGTAGAGATGTTCACGCTCGCGCGCATGGAGGAGATCTATGGCACGGCGGACAGTAGCTTCTCTGTCATCGCCTCACGCATAGGCAACAACCCCCTCACCATACTGACACAATGAGCGAAACGCTGAAAGAGAAAACGGCTAAAGGGCTATTCTGGGGTGGCATGAACAACCTCATCCAACAGCTCATGGGACTGATATTCGGTATCATCCTAGGACGACTGTTGTCTCCGAGCGACTATGGTATGATAGCGATGATCACCATCTTCACGCTCATCGCTAACGCCATACAGAGCAGCGGGTTTGGTGCGGCACTGACCAACCTGGACAATCCGCGCGATGAAGACTATAACTCGGTGTTCTGGTTCAACATCACGGCCAGCACGGTGATCTACATCATCCTCTTCTGCTGTGCGCCACTGATAGCCGACTTCTATCATACACCTGCGTTGACACCGCTCGCAAGATATGTGTTCCTGAGTTTTGTGATAGCCTCTTTCTCCACTTCCACCAACGCTTATCTGTTCAAGCACTACAAAGCCAAGCAGCTCACCAAGAGTGGCGTGTGTGCGGTGATCCTATCTAACATCGTCGGGGCTACGATGGCTTACCTCGGTTGTGGCTACTGGGCGCTGGCTACGCAGAGCTTGACGTTTGTGTTGTTCAGCACCATCATGTCGTGGCACTACTCTGTCTGGCATCCCTCGCTGCACATCAACTATCGTCCGGCGCTACGGATGTTTCGCTTCTCGTGCAAGATTCTTGCCACTACGATTGTCAATCATGCCAATAACAATATTCTGAACATCCTCCTAGGACATTATTTCTCGGCTCATGACGCGGGCAACTATAACCAAGCTTACCAGTGGGACTCAAAGTGTTTCTATCTGGTACAGGGCATGGTGAACCAAGTGGCACAACCCGTGATGGTGGATCTGCGCAGCGATAGCGCCCGACAACTGAACGCGCTGCGCAAGCTGATGCGCTTCACGGCGTTTATCACCTTCCCGTTGCTCTTGGGATTTGGACTGGTGGCGCGTGAGTTTATCATCCTCACGATTACCGAGAAATGGCTTTTCTCTGCCGAGCTACTCCAGATGATCACCATCAGCGGTACCACGATTCCGCTGGTTTCGCTGCTCTCGAACCTGATTATCAGCAAGGGTAAGTCGGGGATGTTCTTCTGGATCACCATCAGCATGGGTGTATTGCAGATTGTGCTGATGATGCTGCTCTACCCTTACGGCATCCGTAACATGGTGATGGCGTATGTGGCGCTCAACGTGGCATGGCTCTTTGTGTGGCACTATTTCACATGGCGGCTCACGGGATACACGCCGTGGATGTTCTTCAAGGACATCATGCCATTTGCCCTGGCAGCTGCGGGCGTGATGGGTGTGACGTGGTTGGTAACCCATACCATCACCACGCTATGGCTGTTGTTGCTCTTACGCATCGTCATCGCAGCCTTGCTCTACTTTGTCATTATGAAAATAGCAAAGGTGAAGATACTCGATGAGTGTATCGCCTTTATCAAACATAAGCATTAATCGTATGAAACTGGCTTTTCTTATATCGGCACACACGGATGCCGAGCATCTCAATCGGTTGATAAAGAGTCTGCCTCAGACAGCCCACTTCTTTGTCCACATCGATAGCAAAAGCGACATTCGCCCCTTTACCAGCATGATAGCACAGGAGAACGTCCACTTCCTGACCCATCGCGTGAACGTGGTGTGGGGCAGCATCAACGAGGTGGAATATCAAGTGGAGCTGCTTCGAGCGGCATTGTCTACGGATGAGTTCGACTATATGATCAGCATGAGCGGGCTGGACTATCCTATCATGGGTAACAACGAGATGATGCGCTTCTTCGAAGAGGCCCAAGGACGCATCTTCCTACAAGGTATAGCGATGGATCAGCAGGGCGAGGCGGCTCACCTCTATCGTCAGCTGCGCCCGCTATCATCCATGCCGTGGAAGAACGGGTCGCTGGGAAGCAAACTGAAGGTGGCGTTGCGCGAGTCGCTCTCGAAGCTTGGCGTGCAGAAGACGCTCATCATCCACTGTCCTCGCAAGCACTATCGCCTATACAAGGGGGCGGCTTGGTGGGCCATCACACCCGATCTGGCTGGTGCCGTGGTGGGCGAATGGGATCACAACGAGAACCTGAAAGGTTACTTTAAGACGAGTTTCTGCCCAGCGGAGACGTTCATTCAGACGGTGGCATTCAACTCAGAGTATGCTTCCCGATGCTTGCTCACCACGGGAAGATATACCACGCTATCGGCTCTCACACCGCTGACGTACATCCATTATCACCCCGTCATCAAGGTGCTGGACGAGACCGACTATGACACGCTGCTCCAGTCGGGTAAGCTGTTCTGCCGAAAGACGGTCAGTGGTACAAGCGACATTCTCCTAGATAAGCTCGACGCTTATCGCAAAGATAGATAACAACGTGGTGAGGGCGGGCTCTAGGAATGGCCTTTAAAGGTTCTTGGGTTTCCTTCTAAAAGGAGCTTAAGGAGGCTATGCTGCTTTGGAAGGAAGCAGATGATGCTAGATAGAAGCAGGAAGGTGCTTAGAGCGACCCCTCAGCAATGAATAGTTGATTAATAAAATATTAGACTACGCCATACAGATCATGGCTCAACTTATCATAAACCAAATGCCCGACTTGGGCAAGGAAGCGAGCGTCTGCGCCTTTGGCAAGGCTCGCAACGACATCAACACCATCGCAGAGAAAGCCGGAATAGGCACGGTGTATGTCAAATGCAAATTTTACAAGCTACCCTTACGCACCACATGGCACGTGCTGCATATATATCAAAGGTTGTTACGACACGTGGATCATGACACGGAGATGATTTTCCAGTATCCCGTTTCCGTACCTAAGGCGCTACCGCTAACCATCAAGATGATGCATCACAAGGGGCTGAAGGTGACGTTCTTGATACATGACATCAATGCGTTTCGCTATCATCGTAACACGGCAAAGGAGGTGGCGACGCTCAACAAGGCTGATCGGCTCATCGTACACACCGATGCGATGAAGCGATTGCTATGCCAGCATGGTGTGACAACGCCCATGACGGTGCTACATCTGTTCGATTATCTATCTCAGGATGAGCCTATTACAGTGGGTGGTGTTATGTCGCACAAGCATGAAGTGGTCTTCGCGGGGTTCCTAAAGAAGTCGAAGTTTCTGCCTCAGCTATGTCAACATTCCTTTGAAGGCATCCAGTTTAACCTCTATGGGGAGAAAGGAAACACGAGCTTTGAGGCTTTTCCGCACATCCACTATAAAGGAATCTTCGACAGCGACCACATTGGAAGCATCTGCGGAGGATGGGGACTGGTGTGGGATGGCGATAGCATCACGACGTGCAAAGGCGACCTGGGCGAATACCTGCGCTACATTCTGCCTCACAAGCTATCCCTCTACCTCACCGCCGGCATCCCCGTGGTGGTTTGGGACCAGTCAGCTGTGGCTGAGAGGGTGAAGCAGGAGCAGCTAGGCTTGGTGATTTCGGACCTACGGCAGTTGCCAGAGATGATTAGCAACGTAAGCGATGAGCAATACGCCGCATACCTTACGCACGTTAGGTAGGTGGGTGAGCAGTTGCGCAACGGCACCATGACGCTGGCTGCGCTGCGAGGATAATCTTCAGCAATAGCTCTAGAAGACGCGCCTATAAGAGATGCTATATACATATATCTGTCGGAAGAGACCTAAAAAGGGCAAGGTTCCAGGTGTGGAATCTTGCCCTTTTTAGCTTATATGCATCGAAAATAGGTCTCAACAATGGCTCCGAAGAATCGTATTAGCATTGAGCAAAACCGAAGATTTTGGCATTAAGACACAACGAGATTGGCATTAAGATAAGAACTGAATGGCATTAATATAAGAACAGAATGGCTTTAACACAAAAAAATCCGCCTCTTCTTAGGTATCAAACCATAGAAGAAGGCGGATGATAACTTTATTGGTAAGCCTCATGGTAGACCCAATGGCCTATCTAGAGGTACTCTATGCGAAGATTATTCAGCAGAGAGTGAGAAACGAGTGTAAGCTACTACCTTGAGATCCTTGCTCTGAGCTTGGAGCCACTGAGCTACGGTCTTCTTGTCGCCATCACCGAACTGGAACTCCTGATCTACCAAACAGTTCTCCTTGAAGAACTTGTTCAGACGACCCTTAGCGATGTTCTGGATCATGGTCTCGTTGAGGTTAGCAGCCTTCTCAGCAGCTACAGTCTCACGGATCTGCTTTGCCTTGTCTGCATCCTCACGTGTAAGCCAGTTCTTAGCGATGTTGCTCTCGATGTGCTCGTCGCTATCTACGAGGTTAGGATTGATGCCAGCCTTCTTGATTGCGTTAACAACGGCCTTCTCAACCTGCTCGTCCTTAGTCTTCTGGATAGCTACCTTGAGCTCTTCATCCTTTACGCTCTGAGATACAGAAGCCTCGTCAAGAGCTACAGGCTTCATTGCTGCAACCTGCATAGCTACCTTGTGACCTGCATCCTCGTTGCTATCTGAAAGCTGAACCATGGTACAAAGCATGTGCTTGTTCATGTGATCGTATACGTAGAGGTTGTCGCCAGTGAGGAAGTTGTATCCATCGATCTCCATCTTCTCACCTGTGATACCTGAACGCTGCTGTACTGCGGTAGCAGCATCTTCGCCGTTAGCAAGCTTCAAAGCCTTAACCTCATCAAGAGTCTGGCACTTGTTAGCGATTGCAGCATCAAGAATCTCTTGTACAAGAGCTACGAAGTCCTTACCTGCAGCTACGAAGTCGGTCTCACACTTTACTGCTACCATTGCAGCAAAGCCATCAACACACTTCACGAGCAAGCATCCGTTAGATGTCTCGCGGTCAGAACGCTTTGCAGCGATAGCCAATCCACGCTCACGGAGCAACTCCTTTGCCTTTTCAAAGTCGCCTTCAGCCTCAATGAGCGACTTTCTAACATCACCAAGACCAGCACCTGTCATAGTGCGGAGCTTCTTGATGTCGTCCATACTTGGTTTGTATGCCATAGTTGTTTGGTACGTTTTATTTTTTTGATTGTTAATATTCGGGGTGATCAAATTGATATTGCTACAACATCAACAACTGATGATGTCGTAGCAAGAAGTCAATTATTCAGCAGCAGGAGCTTCGGTCTCAGTTGCAGGTGCTTCTGCCTCTGCAGCTGGCTTAGTAGCTTCAGCGTCCTTGCGAGCACGACGTTGACGGCGAGGTTTAGCGTCGCCAGCCTCTTCTGCCTGCTCTGCAGCAGCCTTTTCGTCAGCTTTCTCTGCCTTGCGCTCCTCAAGACCCTCTGCGATAGCGCCGCAGCAAGCGTTAAGGATGGTCTCGATGCTATCCTTAGCGTCATCGTTTGCAGGGATGATATAGTCAGCCTTGCGAGGATCAGAGTTGGTATCAACGATTGCAAATACAGGGATACCCAAACGGTTAGCTTCCTTTACTGCGATATGCTCTTTCATTACGTCAATCACGAAGAGTGCTGCTGGAAGACGAGTAAGGTCTGCAATAGAACCAAGGTTCTTCTCAAGCTTTGCACGCTGACGTGAAATCTGCAACAACTCACGCTTCGACAAGTTAGAGAATGTACCATCATTCATCAGCTTATCGATGTTCGTCATTTTCTTAACGGCCTTGCGAATAGTAGGGAAGTTGGTCAACATACCGCCTGCCCAGCGCTCGTTAACATATGGCATGTTCACGCTAGCAGCCTTCTCAGCTACGATTTCCTTCGCTTGTTTTTTAGTAGCGACGAACAAAATCTTCTTACCGCTCTTAGCGATACCCTTCAAAGCCTCTGCAGCCTCATCGATTTTGGCTACGGTCTTGTGAAGGTCGATGATATGAATACCATTGCGCTCCATGAAGATATAAGGCGCCATGGCTGGGTTCCACTTGCGACGGAGGTGGCCAAAGTGGCATCCTGCCTCCAATAACTGGTCAAAGTTAGTTCTTGACATTTTCTTTTTGATTTTTTGTTTGTTTACTTTCTGTTAAATTCTAAGTGCTTAGAATCAGCCAATGAGTAGTCGTCATAGATGATATTAGCAAGCTTAGGCGCAAGCGTCAACCGCTAGTACGAATCTCATTGGTTTAGATGCTAAACTGTTCAGATGGACATAGCAACAAGTGCCAATCCTCTGATTAACGCTTACTGAACTGGAAGTGACGGCGTGCTTTGGGCTGACCTGGCTTCTTACGTTCAACAGCACGGCTGTCGCGGGTAAGGAATCCTGCATCCTTAAGGGCCTTCTTGTCTTCTTCGTTCACCTTAACAAGAGCGCGGGCGATAGCCAAACGGAGAGCTTGGCTCTGACCTGTGAAACCGCCACCGTCAAGGTTAGCTTTGATATCGTATTGTCCTTCTACGCCTAAGAGCGACAATGGCTGCTTAACAACGTACTGCACAATGGCAGATGGGAAGAACTCAGTTAAGTCTCTTTTATTGATTGTGATTTTACCGGTGCCTTCTGTCATGTAAACACGAGCTACTGCACTCTTGCGGCGACCGATTGCATTGATTACTTCCATCTTTCTCCTTATTATTTATACTGGTTAATATCAACTGCCTTAGGCTTCTGTGCCTCAAGACCATTCAGCTCTGTGCCCTCGATAATGTAGAGGTTATCCAATAAGGCACGACCAAGAGGACCCTTTGGGAGCATACCCTTCACTGCGTGACGCAACATCTTGTCGATGCCGTTGTGACGAGTGCGGAGCTCAGCAGGTGTATTGAAGCGCTGGCCGCCGGGATAACCCGTATAGCGCGTGTACACTTTGTCGGTCTCTTTCTTACCAGTGAAAACCACTTTAGCTGCGTTGATGATAATAACATTGTCTCCACAGTCAACGTGCGGAGTAAAAGATGGCTTGTACTTACCACGAAGCATCTTTGCCACTTTAGAGCAGAGACGACCTACAACCTGGTCGGTAGCGTCTACTACAACCCACTCTTTCTTAGCTGTTTCCTTGTTAACGGAAATAGTCTTGTAACTTAAAGTGTTCATAAAACTTTGATTTACTACTAAAAAACGTTTTGATTAATGAATAATTAAAGCAGAAACCTCACGGCGCCTCCAGTCTAAAAGAGACCATCCAGCATTATTCCTGCCAGCACGATAGATTCACTAACCGTCATATCCGGCCAAAGGTATGACTATTAACACTATTGTGCGGAGGGGACTCTAAGCGTATCCCCCCACAATCGGAGTGCAAAGTTACACCTTTTTTATTATATAATAGGGAATCAAAGAGTACCTAATGAAAGGTTTATATTTATTTAACATATAACCATTCGCTTACCTTTCCCGAATCGTTATAAGCCAAGCCATATTATATAAGATTATACAAGAAATGCTATTCTTGCCACGTTAGATACATGACAGGAATAGCATCATATTATTCTACTGCAAAAATGGGCTGTACTAATCTCCCCAAACACTACCATTAGTATCTGGCTTTGGTACGAATTTATCTAATTCACTTTCGTCTACTTGTGGTCCATAATCGATTCCGTCTTTTGGATTTGTTTCGGAGTCAGTTCCGCTTCCGCTACAAAGATTGGTCATTTCGATGAGCGCTAGTTCCTTTACTTGAGGCTCAACATAAGTTTTTTTCTTCTGTATATACATTGTCTTACTTTTTATTTTCGTCTTTGTTTACCTATAATACATTTTTGACACATATACGACATTTGTCTTTCTGCGCTAGATATAAATGTCAGGAAAAGCGCTTAGATAAATTATCATTGTACTTTTGGCCACATAACAACACCTTCTACCTCATAAGCAAGAACGTAATATCAATGGTCTTAAAAGTTGCTTGACTGCTTAACACGCTTATTTACCTACTTTTACTCAGTTTGCAAAATTAAAAAAAAAACACAAAGCACCCAAATATTATATTTCTTTTTTAGTAAATAGGACAAATAACGCATTTTTCCTGCGTATTGTTAACGATAAGACCATCATCTAACGGAGTGTTTAGATGATGGTAAGAGCAGTGCTTCTGACTGATATAAAGGTAAATACAAAAAGACAGATGCGTTACAATCATTTTCCTTTCATCACTTTTTGCTTGAGCGTTAATAGCTGCGTGAGGAACGATTGCCCCGTCTGTTCGCCTATCTTAATCATCTGTTGGATGGCCGCAGGTTTAAAGTCGGTTACCCCTAGGTCACCTAATGCTGGATTGATATAGACGTCTGCCTGCGTGCGGTTAACGTTATACTTGGCGATATCGGGTCGCTCAGCCAACCATTTAGCCACTCCGCCCAGTCCACCGAGGAAGCGCAGCGGCGACTTATAGTCGTCATGCTTGTTTTGTTGTAGGTCGATGGCAATCACAACGTCCGCTCCCATCTGCCGAACGACATCCACGGGCAGGTTGTTAATCATTCCGCCATCCACCAATCGGGTGCTATCTAGCTCCACTGGACGAAATGCGCCTGGTATGGCCATACTTGCTCGCATAGCCAAAGGTAAGTCGCCATCACCTAGCACCACTTCCTGCAGTTCTTTAATATCAAAAGCCACGCAGCGGAAGGGGATAGGCAACTCATCAAAGGAGATCGAGTCACCAAGCGGTTCACCCACCCGTGCCGCTTGCTTGACGTCAATCAGAGAGTCAAGGAAGTTGAGAACCTTCTCTCCGCGCAACATTCCGTGGCGCTTACTGATCTGACTTTTATTGGTATTCTTCACGGGGAAGCCAAACAGATAAGTGACGCCCTCTTCCTGCTTGAACACCTTTTTCCGATACGAATCCTCTCTTCCGCTAAGCAGACTCAACCAGTTCTGATTGCTAAAGAGCGAATCCAGTTCGGCGGCGCGATACCCCACACTGTACAGTCCGCCCACGATTGAACCGATACTCGTACCCGCAATGTAATCGATGGGTATGCCCGACTCCTCAATAGCTTTGAGTACGCCCACCTCGGCAGCACCTTTCGCACCGCCGCCGCCCAACACCAGCCCCACCTTGAGACGTTGCTGGGCATACATTCCTTGCACTATCGCCAACAAGCACACCACAAGGACAATCCATTTTCTCTTTATCATGATAGCAAAAGTAAGCGTTTTTTTTGTTGTGGCAAAGTTTTTTCCTACCTTTGTGTTATGATCTTCCATCCTCTTAGCGCATCCATCACACCCCCTGAGCGGTTCAATGATCCGTTCGATTACACCCCACATCCGCTTTGCCAAGAAGCCGCTGAACGATTGCAGCAGTCATTGCCTCCTCTCAGCACATTGGAAGAGCAATCTAATCACATCACGGGCAAGATGTTTGGCATCCTCCTTGTGGAGCATGAAGGACAGATAGGATGGCTTCAAGCCTATTCGGGGCAAGACGAATGGAATCTTAATGACGATGCGTTTGTGCCCGCCATCGTGGATTATCTACAACCCGATGGCTACTTTAAGCAGCACGAAGCCATCATCACACGGCTCAACCACGAGATCGGCGCCGCGCTATCCGATGCTCATCGTGCCTCTTTGCAACACCAGCATGACGCTCTTCGCCAACAGATGGAATGCGCCATCAAAGCGCAACAAACCATCATCCATGAAGCCAAAGACCGCCGCGACGCCATCCGAAGCCAAGGAACGCTCACCGAAGCGCAACAACAAGAGTTTACAAAAGAAAGCCAATACCTCAAAGCCGAGCTCCGTCGCATCAAGAAACGATTCTCCGTAGAGATCGATCCCATCGCCAACGAGCTCTCCAAGTACGACCAGCGCATCACCACCATGAAGCAGGAGCGTAAGCAACGCAGCGATGCTTTGCAACAATGGCTCTTCCGTCAGTTTGTGATGCTCAATGCGCGAGGCGAAGAGATGGCCCTTCCCGAAATCTTCGACCGATGGAACGCCACCCACCTATCGCCCAAAGCGCAGAAGCGTTATGGCGGTTGCCCATCGGGAGCGGGCGAGTGTTGCGAACCCAAACTCCTCCAATACGCTTACCTTCACCACATGCGTCCATTGGCAATCGCCATGTTTTGGTGGGGTCCATCGCCCAAAGAGGAAGTGCGCCACCACCGTCATTACTATCCCGCTTGCCAGTTGCGTTGCCGACCAATCCTCTCCTGGATGCTCCAAGGGCTCGATGTCGCTACCAAGGAGGAAGCCCCAATGACACCAACAACGCCCAACGACACCATCCAAGTGCTCTATGAAGATAGCGCCCTCGCAGTAGTGGCCAAGCCATCAGGGATGTTATCCGTTCCCGGGAAGAGCCATCTGCCTTCCGTCGAATCGATGATGCGTGCGCGTTGGGGATTTCCGCCCCACCCCATCATGGTTCATCGCTTAGATCGCGACACCAGCGGACTCCTCGTCATCGCCCGTACCGAAGAAGCCTATCTGCGGTTGCAGGAGCAGTTTGCCCACCATTATATATATAAAAGGTATATAGCGCTGTGCCAATTAGCCGATAAGACAAGTCCAAACGATGCTACCGATCATCCGAAACAAGCATCCGAAGCCCCCAACCAGCCCCTTCCGGACGAAGGCGAGATAGTCCTGCCCTTGCTTGCCGACGTGTACGATCGCCCACGACAGCGCGTCAGTCATACGGAAGGTAAGCAAGCCGTCACACGATACAAGGTCTTGGGACGCCAGACCTTACCCGATGGTTCTCAAGGATTGCGCCTTGAACTCACACCACTGACGGGCCGCACCCACCAACTGCGTGTTCACTGCGCGCATCCCGAAGGCTTAGGTTGCCCGATATGGGGAGACCCGCTCTACGGCAATGGTCATTCCCCTTGGTGCCGAACCCATTCCACGCGCCTGATGCTGCACGCAGAGACCTTGCGTTTCACCCATCCCACAACCGGAGAAACGCTTACCTTCACCAGCCCCGCACCTTTTTGAGCATAATGCAACAGCTCCATCATCCACCCAAACAGGGCGATGATGGAGCTGTTGCATTTCGTTTTCTTCTACTATGATTGGTCTTTAGACTTCATATAATCCTTCTGAAGCCTATTCTTTTCAGACAAGGAACATCACCATTACCTGTGCGATGATCACCCGGATAAACATTCCTAGAGGATAGACCGTGGCATAACTGATGGATGCCGAGTCGCCTTTGAGGGTATCATTGGCATATCCCAGCGCCATAGGGTTAGCCATGCTGCCACAAAGGATGCCGCAGATGGTACCAAAATCAAACTTCTTCGTGCGCAGCGCCACCACTGCCACGATGATTACGGGCACAAGCGTGAGCACAAAACCCAGTCCGATCCACATCAATCCCTCCGGTCGCATCACCGTTTCTAGGAATTCCTTACCGGCATCCAGGCCTAGACAAGCTAGATACAGACTGAGTCCAAGTTTGCGAAGCATCAGCGATGCCGAACGTGTAGTGTAAGCGATGATATGAAAGCGTGGACCTAATGCGCCCAAGAGGATACCCATCACGATAGGACCGCCTGCTGTTCCGAGGTGCACTGGTGTATCCATGCCGGGCAGACTGATAGGAATGGTACCCACAGCCAAGCCGAGAAGCATACCAAGGAAGATAGCGCTGAGGTTGGGCTCGTTGAGGGTTTTCACCGAGTTACCTAAGAATCGCTCTGCGTTTTCCACCGCTTGCGGCTCACCTACCACCACCAGGCGGTCGCCATATTGTAGGCGAAGGTCATCCGTTGCCAGCAAGGTGATATCACCACGGCTCACGCGACTCACATTCACACCATAGGTATCACGCAGATGAAGCTGCCCCAGTCGTTTGCCATTGAGCACATTCTTGGACAAGACGATGATGCGGCTCTCCACCTTCGCATCGATATGATTCCAGTCGATCTGTTCTTTGTTCCAGTCGCGCTTCGACTCTTGTCCCAACAACATTGCCATCGCAGCCTCTGCCTCTTTATTGGTCACCACCAAGAGGTTATCCCCCTTACGTAGCACGGTGGACGAAACGGGGACAATCACTTCGTCGTCACGCCACAGACGCGACACGATAAACTTCACGCTTACGCTCCGTGCCACCTCTGACACGGTCTTTCCGTCAATGGCTGGGTTTACTATCACAAACTGCCCGATAAACGTATGGTCGACGTCATCAGCATGACGAGGCTCCAGATCGGCACGACGCACAAAGAAACGACGCACAAACATCATTGCCAATATCACGCCTATCACACCCAAGGGATACGTCACCGCCGTAGCTAGAGCCGCTTTCCCACTCGCCACGCCAATGTGTTCCAAGGCTTGCTGCGCCGAACCGAGCGCCGGCGTGTTGGTAGTGGCGCCACAGAGCACACCTATCATGTCTGGCATCGGCACATGAAGCGTCCACGCAAGCACCACCGTGAGTATCGTACCAAGCAGAATGACCGCCAAGGACCATAGGTTGAGCGTCACGCCCTCCGTCCGAAACGATCCGAAGAAGTTGGGCCCCACGTGCAGACCCAAGGTAAAGACAAACAGCACCAGTCCGAACGTCTCGCAGTAGTCGAGCATCTGTCGGTCAATCTCCAGTTGGAAGTTGCCCACAAGGATACCGATGAAGAAGACAAATGCCACGCCAAGCGACACATTTCCTATCTTCGCCTTGCCCATCCATAGTCCCACGGCGCATATCAGGCTCACGATGACGATGGCTTGCGCGCTCGATTGTATGTTGAATAATGATTGTAACCAATCCATAACTTTAATCCGTTTCGGACTGCAAAAGTACTCTTTTCTGATTAATAAGCCAAAGCCGCTAACGGCAAAAACGCCTATGGGTATTGTTCTTTTATCAAATATTTTGTAATTTTGTAACCTAACAATACCTAAAACGATGAGATACAGACACCTTTTATTACTTTTAGCTATATTCAGCATCACCATTTCAGCCCACGCACAGACCGACACGCTCCGTCATGAGATCTTGATGGAGACCGATAGCGGCAACATCCGCATTGCGTTATATAACGAGACGCCGCTTCATCGGGACAATATGCTCAAGCTGGTGCGTAGCCACGCCTACGACGGGATGCTCTTTCACCGAGTGATCAAGGACTTCATGGTTCAGACCGGAGACCTCGGCAGCAAGAACGCCGCACCGGGTAAGTTGCTCGGAGGTACGCCCGAGAAATACTCTATCCCTGCAGAGATCCGCTTTCCACAGCTCTATCACAAGCGCGGCGCTGTGGCTGCGGCACGCGAAAGCGATGATATCAACCCCAACAAAGTATCTTCCGCATCACAGTTTTATATCGTTTGCGGCCACAAGTATGCCGACAACCAGCTCGATTGGGTGCAAAGTCAGCTCGATGCTGCCACAGATAGCACCGCCAAACTCACCCCTGAGCTTCGCGAGGTATACAAGACCATCGGCGGCACACCATTCCTTGATGCCCAGTACACCGTCTTTGGTGAGGTGGTCGAGGGCATGGATGTGGTCAGCAAGATAGAGCACGCCTCCTGTGATGGCAACGACCGCCCTGTGGCTGATATCCGTGTGCAACGTGTTACCGTGGTGAAATAACTCCTCTCAAAACCTTTCTCTCTATGACCCGACGTCTATTCCTTATCCTTTCCTTATGCTTTCTCGCTCTCACTGGCGTCCACGCGCAGAGCGACATCGTCTCGCTTTCGGATGCGATACGTATCTTTCAGAACCCCACGCAGAAGTTTGCCAATGACATCCTTACCAAACAAGGGTACAAGTACAAAGGTGTGACCACCGAGTTTGGCAAGGAATACAACTGGGTGCGCAACATGGATCTCAACAGCGACAACATCCCCACAGCCTTTCAGAAAGGCAACTCGTCCCTGTTCTTGCTTGCCGCCGATGGCAAGACGGCTTATCTGTATATCTTCAACAATGCTTGCTTCCTCCAACTGCAGGTGCAAGCCAAACGCCTAGGCTACTCTTGTGATACCACGGGGAAGGCTAGCGGCGGTGCTTTGTTCTTCATTAAGGAGGATGCGCCCACCCTTACGTTCATGCAACTGGAGAAGCCGCTGCCTTATTGCGTACAGATCACCGAATAGATATATGGCGTATTCTATATCCGCCATATAGATTTTACACCTTATTATATATATAATAGAAGAAAGTCTGAAACTCCACAAGGAACGATAGCCTTGCCGAGTTTCAGACTTTCTTCTTTCTGTCTATAAAGGGTCAACGATTCTCAGCGGCGATGTTGCCGCCGAGAGTCGCGTCCATGTTTACTTTACGATGACCTTTGCAGAGGTGCTGTGTCCCTGTGCGTCAGCAGCCACAACCACATACACACCCTTAGCGAGCTGAGAGGTTGCGATGCTTGAAGATGCGCTCTTAGCTACGAGGCGACCTGCAGCGGTGTAGACCTTCAAGCTTGTTGCGCCCTCAGCCAGGATCATGCCGTTAGCTGGAACGATGCTGAGCTGTGCCTGTGGAGTCACCACACTATGCACTGCGGTAGGAGCGGTAACGGTTACAGGACATTCCACAGTGACGTTGCCAGAGGTTACAGAGATAGTAGCCGTACCCTGTTTCTTAGCGGTGAGCATGATGGTAAGGCTGTTATCGGTCTGTGCTTGGTCTTCTACGCTCACGATGCTTTCGTCAGACGATGTGTAATCCAAGCTTGTTGCGTCAGCACCATAGACCGTAGCCACGATGGTAGTGGTGGTTTCGACAGGCATCACCACTGCGCTCTTGTCTAGGGCGATAGCCATGGTCTGGTTCTCGAAGTAAAGCACAGGCATAGCATCGGTGCTCTTCCAAGGCGTATCGGTGGTTTCACCGAACGCATAACCTAGGTTGGTGAAGAAGTCGGTGTTCCATGTGCTGGCGTCGCTTGACGCACCTTCCACGCTTGAAGCATCGTCTGAAGCCACCGTTGCGTCATTGATGGTCACGGTGCTGCTTACATAGTTGTCATGCAAGCCCTTATCGGTCTCTGGAGTCTGACCTTCTTCATACCAGTCGTTAGCTGTGCTCTTACCCACGACGCGGTGAACGGTAGCGTCAGCAGTCTCGTCACTGGCGGCATACTTGATACTAGATGCAGAAACACAGTTCCACACCACGGTGTCGGTGATGATTTCACCGGTGCTACCATCAGTTTCCCATTGTGAACCCAGTGAGCCCACGATGCCACCTACGCATGCGCCGCTCCAAGAAGAGCCCGTAGCTTCGATTGTACCAGTTGAATAGCAGTTGAATACCTTCTCTCTGCTACCATTGTCAGCCACGATACCGCCCAGCGTGTTATCTGCCAAGAGGTTAGCTGAGCTATGGCTATTGAGCACGCGTGAACCATTACCGGTGCTACCCACGATACCACCGAGGGTTGAAGAGGCGGTAAAGTCGCCCGATGCCGATGTAGCGAGCAGAGAGGTTGAGGTACGGATGTCACCAGCGATACCTCCTACGGGTGATGCAGAAGGTGTGTTGATGGTACCATTAAATGATGACGATTGTACCACGGTGTACAAGGCAGCTTGTCCTACCAGACCACCTACGTTGACATAGCTAGCCGTTGAATCATCCTCGATGGTTGCGTTGTAAACGTGAACATTGCTCAATGTGTCACTGACAGCAGTGGCTGCCACACAACCTACATACGCTGTGTTGCTGTTACAGATGATATGAGGCTCGCCCAGCACAAGGTTAGCCACGTAAGCGCCCTCATTCAGTGAACCGAAAAGACCCACCTGATCCTCGCTGCCATTGATATAGAGGTTAGAGAGGACATGGTTGTCACCATCGAAGCGGCCAGCAAAGTTGCTGATAGGTGTCCACGACTTGTTCCAACGGGACATATCGATGTCGTTAGCCACCTTATAGCTAGCGTTAGGCGCACTCTGAACTTGTGCCAGATCACCTACGGTAGAGATCAGATAAGGATTGCTCTGTGTTCCGTCGCCACCCTTGGTAAACTTAGTGAAAGGCAGTGAGTAGAAGTTGAGCTTATACTCTTGGGTATCATCATTGCGATACACCACAAGCAGTTCGGGCTTGCTAGCATCATCCGTCAGCACCGATGCGCTATATAGATCGCCCTCAGCGTCGTTGCGTGTGAACGAGCGTAGGGTGTTGCCGTTCTCGTCAGCGATCACCAGCACATCGTCAATCTTGTTGCTATCGGTACGTTTCACCTTGGCGATGTAGCAGTATTCCAAGCTGTCATCGGTATTGAAGAGGTAAGGATTGAGCACATTGTCGCTCAGATTGATACGGAAGTTCTCACCGTTAGGACCAAGGTTGAATGAGGTGTAATGGTCCAGTGAGAGGTCAGCGTTGTACCATCCTACGCGTGCGATGGTGTTGTTGTCAGCGTCTGCGATACCATTGAGCATCTTGATGACATACTGATAACTGCCATTCACGGGGTAACGGTTGAGATCAGTGCTGATAGTGACACCTTCAACCTCTGCGGGGATGAGCACACTCTTCTCGCATGAGGGCACGTTCACGATCTGAATCTGCTGTGCATCGTCCGTTTCCTGCATGAACGCCACCTGATCGCTCTGTCCCTCGATGCTTGCGAGGTCAAACCAGGTGTTGTAGACGTTGTCGCAGATGTCCTTCACCTTTCCGTCATTGGCATTATAGACGCTGAACGAGTAGCGGTTGTCGTCCTTTGAGAGCATATAGTCGGCAAAGGTCAGCACGTAGTCAAGGTTGCCCTCTTCGGTGAAATAGTTCTTAGAGAGGTTGTTGCTTGGGAACGCTCCAAAGCCTGCCATGCGCACATAAGCGTCACTAGGTGTGGTCAGTGGCACCGAGACAGAGTCGACCTGGTTATATCGCTGGTCGTAAGTGGTGATCACATAACTGTTGTCTGGCGTAAAGATAGGTTCCCAGGTTGACATGTCATAACCCGAGGTGAATGGTTTGGCATAGGCTGACAAGGTATAATAGACCTGATTGTCAACCACAAACACGTTCAGAGGTGAGCCTTCGGCATAGTAGGTGTTGTCCAGATTGATCTTGAAGGTGTAGTCCTTCTGTGGTTCGTCCTCACCCCAACTAGCTGGGCGCATCACGTCCACCAGCTCATAGTCCACTGATACTGAGTCGCCATACTCGTCCACTGAGTCGGGCAATACCTCGGTAACGTCATTGACAAGGAGCAGACGGGTGTAGGTGGTCCATGAGTTTTGAGCGTGGCTCACCATCACACCACTACCTTCATACGATTTTACCAGCGTGCCGTCATAGCGATAAGCGCGGGTGTAGTAAGTGCCTTGGTAGTTGTTAGAAGCATCACCCACAGCGTGCATACTGACGGTCACCTCCTTGGTAGAGGCATCCTTGTCATACAGCTTAGAAGTGATCATACCCATTGGGGTGATGTCGTTGACGTTCTTACCTTCGGGAACATCCATGTGGAAAGAAGCTTCTTCCTCATGATTGTTGTTGTAGAGCACAAGGTCAGCGCCGGTATAGTAGCCGTTGGACGTGGCGCGGTTGATGGTATAGAACCATGTTGATCCGTCTTCACCCTCCAGCATGCCCCACTCTCCTTTGGCTGAGAGCGACGCTACGGGGTCATTGTTCACTGCAGGAGCGGCATACCGCACCTTACTTTGTTTGCCCGAATACTGAACCTTTGGCGCTGCGAGCAGACCCTTACGTTGCTGGCTCGCAACAAACTTGGTTAATCTGCCACCTTGCGGTTGGGTGGTGAGATTACCTGCAAATGTTGTTGTGCATGACAACAACCCCATCACCATGAGTGACAGGGACGACTGTGTTAAATGTTTCATCATCAATTGCGTTGTTAAAAATTGAATTTTGATTGATTTATCCTATTGATTTGATACACCACTTATTATCTGGCGACACCCAACGAGAGCATCGGCCTTTATATAAAAATCTTCTTTATTCCTCTATTTAAATCTCGATTGCAGATTTAGACGTTTGTTGCAAAGTTACAAATAAATGCACAAACTACCACCTAATCGCAGGGTTTTTATACGATTAGGTGATAGTTTGCGTTTTTTAACAGCCTTTCCTAGACGTTCGGTCAGGCTGACTAGCTGCTACTTAATATTCCTCTAGATAACCTTTAGTGAAGAGATCGTAAGCCACGGCTTCCAGTTCACGGATAGACATCTGCTCCACAGCATGCTCAATGACACGAATAAAGTGGTTGCGCTTGTACTCGTCAGTATCTGAATAGTTTTGTTTCATCGGGTAAAAGGGTTAAGTTGACAATCTCTTAGGGGCTGTTTGGCAGCAAAAAATAATTTATTTTTCCACAAAGATTAATTTATTTTTCTGAGAAAATTAAATTGATTTCTCATTCATATACGCCGTTATTACATGATCATCGTACACCTTTCGGCTCGTCAAACGGGCTTCTTTGGGTAGTGATGGAGCGTCAATGCCCTCTTCAAGGCTCCATGGTGCGGTCTCGATACGCAGTTCGTCCCAGCATCCGGCGGCGATAAACGCTTGATGGGTGTGCGCTCCTCCTTCAACGATAAGCGACTGTTTGCCTTCCGCATAGAGGTGTGCCATCACCGCATCTATGCTCGGAAAAACGCCGAATCCATCGGGCGCATTCTCCATGTGAGCACTGAGGATGAGACGTTCGGGGTCATCGCCACTCCAGTGGCGCACGTTCAGCTGGGGATGATCGATATCCCAGGTGCGTCGTCCCACAAGGATGGCGTCGTTCTCGGTACGCAGCTTGTGTGAAAGCATCTGTGTGAAAGGAGAGGAGATAGCAAGTGGTGCTTCGGGACGAGCCATCTTATGGTTGGCGGTTTGTGCCCACTTGAGGATCACGTAAGGCCGATGGTGCGTGTTGAACGTGAAGAAACGGCGGTTAAGCGCCTTACATTCGGCTTCCAGCATGCCCACGGTGACCTCGATACCCGCCTCACGTAGCTTGCGGATGCCGCGTCCTTGCACCTTGGCAAAGGGGTCCACACATCCACACACCACCCGTCGCACACCCTTGCGGATGATGAGATCGGCACAGGGCGGTGTCTTCCCGTAGTGGCTACATGGCTCCAGCGACACATAGATGGTGGCTTCAGAGAGCAGCGGCTCGTCCTCCGGTCTGACCGAAGCAAACGCGTTGACCTCCGCATGACCCTCACCGCAACGCACATGATAGCCTTCGCCGATGATGCGATCATCAGCGCTTACAATCACCGCGCCCACCATGGGATTGGGTTTGGCTAGGTGCTGACCGTTGAGGGCCAGTTGGATGCAACGCCGCATATAGCGTTCGTCCTTTTGGAGAAGGGATGATGGGTTATCTGTCATGATGATTTACATATATAATAGGTGTCCATGTGAAACGTTATACAAAAGTAATCAAATAATCTGAATGAAGAGATGGTTAGCAAAAAAGAATTGTGGCAAAGCGGCGGTAAGCAGATTATTTGTTGTAACTTTGCCTTTAAAGAATATGAAGACATCTAACGACACAACCACCTTTCGCTCACTTTGGCAACGCCTCACGCCGCTCTATGATGACCGCGAGGCGCAGAGCATCATGAGATGGGTGCTGGAGGACCACTTTGGCATGACCTACACGGACATCATCTGCGGGGGCGTCGGGCGCTTGGACGAGGACGCTAGGCTCGAGCTGGAGCAGATCATGCAGAAGCTCGCGGAGGGTTGTCCGGTGCAGTATGTGCTGGGCGAAAGCACGTTTTGTGGCAGAACGTTCAGCGTGGGGCCCGAGACGCTCATCCCGAGACCCGAGACCGAGCAGCTGGTAACACTAACAAAAGAGGCGGTTTCATCGGATGCGTGTACCATTCTAGACGTGGGCACGGGATCGGGGTGCATCGCCATCACGCTAGCAGGTGATCTGCCGAGAGCTGAGGTCACCGCTTGGGACATCGCGGCGGACACCCTCGCCAAGGCACGGAGCAATGCCGAGCACCTTGGCGTGGCGGTAACATTCAGCCTTCAGGATGCGCTTCATGCGCCTAACGACCATGACCGGTGGGATATCATCGTGTCCAATCCTCCTTACATCGCCCAAAAGGAACGGAAGGATATGCACCGCAACGTGCTAGCTTATGAACCCGAGCGCGCACTCTTTGTTCCGGATGATGACCCGCTATGCTTCTATCGTGCTATCGCTCAGTATGGCGTGGATGCGCTAAGGAGCGGTGGGCGTCTGTTCTTTGAGATCAATCCGCTCTATGTTGCGCCACTATGCGAGATGCTTGGCACCTTGGGCTACGTGGAGATGAGGGCTTATGACGATGAATTCGGTAAAAAACGCTTTGTATCATGCAAGATAAACAGATAACCGAAGAGCAGGCTTTCGACCGCCTTTCGCGGCTCTGCGCTAGGAGCGAACATTGTTCCAAGGAGATGACGGACAAGATGCGGCTATGGAATCTGACCGATGAGCAACAGGCACGGGTGATGGAACGGCTCACCAAGTACCAGTATGTGGATGATGAGCGATACACCGAACTGTTCATTAGGGATAAAATCAAGTTTAATGGATGGGGCAGAAACAAGGTGGCACAAGCGCTTTATATGAAAGGTATCAGCGAGGCTCTTTCCAGAAAGTACCTTGACGAGGTGAGCGAGGACGATTATCTGCAGGTGCTGCGCCCACTGGTGCGAAGCAAGATGCCTAAGATCAAAGCCAAGAGCGATTATGAGCGCAGCGCCAAGATGCTGCGATATGGGCTCTCTAGAGGATTCAGCATAGAACAGATAAAGCGCTGCATGGATGAAATGGCCGATGAAACCGAGGATTAATATCCTATCCCAACTATTGGATCTCATCACACCTAGGATGTGCGTGATATGCGACAAGCGCCTCTCCACCACAGAAGAGGTGATTTGTGGCGGATGTAACATCGCCTTGCCACGAACCGACCATATAGCCAACCCCACCGATAACGCGATGAACCGAATCTATTGGACACAGGCTGAGGTGGCTCGTGCCGCAGCGCTCTTCCATTACTCGCCCCACACGGAAGCGGCGGAGCTGATCTACGCGCTGAAATATGGCAAGCGACCCGACATCGGTCTGACGCTCGGAAGGATGCTTGCCACGGAGTGGATGGATAGCGGTTTCTTCGATGGAATGGAGGTTTTGCTGCCCATCCCGCTGACTAAGGAGCGACAGAAGCGGCGAGGGTACAACCAAAGCGAGATGATAGCGCAAGGCATTGCCGCGGTGACGGGACTGCCGATAGAGACGGAGGTCTTGGCTCGCACGGCGTTCAAGGAGAGTCAGACGCTTAAGGATCGCGCCGAACGCCTAGCCAACGTGCAGAAGGCCTTCACGCTCTCACACCCCGAACGCATCGCTGGTAAGCACGTGGCGGTGGTGGATGACGTGGTGACAACGGGCGCAACGACGCTCGCCATAGCCCAACTGCTGCAACGCGCTCAGCCCAAGGCGGTGAGCATCATCGCCCTAGGATATGCGGGGCACAACGCTTCGGTTACATCGTAGACCTACCTTATAGTAGAAACCAAATAACGGAAATAAAACTAAAAATATGAAATACATCGTTCTACCTGAACAGACCGCTCTCTCACGCATCACGTTCGACTTTGCCGTGGAGGAGTATGCGGCACGTTATCTCACCGATGACGACTATTGTTTCATCTGGCAAACCCATCCCACGGTGATTATCGGGCGCAACCAGTTGCTTGACAACGAAGTGAACACCGACTACTGCAAGGAGCACAACATCTTTGTAGCGCGGCGCAAGAGTGGCGGCGGATGTGTCTACTCGGACCCCGGCAACCTGATGTTTTCGTTCATCAGCAACGAGCCCGACACACAAAAGATGTTCAAGGACTGCATGATGCGCATCGCTGACGCGCTCTGCCAGCTGGATATACCTGCCACGCTATCGGGACGGAACGACATCTTGGTAGATGGAAAGAAGGTGGCTGGGGCTGCATTCTACCGCACGGGGCGGCGCGGGGTGATGCATAACACGTTGCTCTTCCGCTCGGACATGACCGCGCTGCAGCGTGCCATCACACCAACGAAGGAGAAACTGCAGAGCAAGGGGGTCAAGAGCGTGTCACAACGAGTGGCAAACATCGGCGACTACACCACGCTCCAGCTCGATGAATTCGTGCAAAAGATGCGGTATGAGCTATGTGGTGAGGAGGCTGTCGTGATCAATGAGGAGCAGCTGAAGGTCATCCAAACGCTGGAAGCGCCCTTCGCTGACGAGAAGTTTATCTACGGACGGCGACCCACGCACACCATCGTCCACAAGAAACGGATACCCGATGTGGGAAGCATGGAGGTGTACCTCGAACTCAAGGATGGGCATATCCATGACCTAGATATCATCGGCGACTACTTCCTGACGGGCGACCTGGACCGCGAACTGATCTCGCTGCTCCGACGGAAGGACTACACACCGCAAGCCGTAACCGAGGCACTGAAAGGCACGGATGTGGGTGCGGTGATACGCAACCTTACCTTGGAACATCTGTTGGAAGTGCTCTTTGACGAGGGATGATGGTCCGAAAAACGGCATTTACATTGCACGGACGAGGGAAAAGCACTATCTTTGCATGGACAAGATAATGATTATAACTCATATTCAACTAATACAGACATAGGAACATGGAAGATCTGAAGAAAGATTTTGCAGGCAAACTGCTTGCCATCAAAGCCATTAAGTTGCAACCCAACGACCCTTTCACATGGGCTTCGGGCTGGAAATCACCATTCTACTGTGACAACCGCAAGACGTTATCGTACCACAACGTGCGCTCTTTCGTTAAGCTTGAGCTCACACACGCAGTCTTGGAACACTTCCCTGAGGCTGAAGCCGTAGCCGGCGTAGCCACTGGAGCTATCGCACAGGGTGCGCTGGTAGCTGACGAACTGGCTCTGCCCTATGCGTATGTGCGTCCGAAACCAAAAGATCACGGCATGAAGAACCAGATCGAGGGCCAGTTGCCCGAAGGCGCAAAGGTGGTAGTGATAGAAGACCTCATCTCTACGGGCGGTTCATCTCTCAAGGCTGTGGCTGCATTGCGTGAAGCTGGATTCGACGTTGTGGGTATGGTGGCTAGCTACACCTACGGATTCCCCGTAGCTGAAGAGGCTTTCAAGGAGGCTGGCGTGAAGCTCGTCACCCTGACCGACTATAACCACGTGGTGGAGAAAGCACTGGAGACCGGATACATCAAGGAAGAGGATGTGCCCATGTTGCACGAGTGGCGCAAGGATCCAGCCAACTGGAAGAAATAAAAAACAAACGCCTTAAGACTATGACAAAGTTTGTTAGCAACGTCAAACAAATCAACTATCCCCAACAAAGCGTATATAACACGCTCAATGACCTCACCCACATTGAGCGCATCAAGGACCGACTGCCCGAAGACAAAGTGAAGGATCTCACCTTTGACAAGGACTCAATCAGCATCAAAGTGGATCCCGTGGGACAGGTTTCGATGCGTATCATCGAACGCGAAGAACCTAAGACCATCAAGTTTGCCTCGGATCAATCGCCCATGAGCTTCAACTTCTGGATTCAGATACTACCTGTGACCGACCTTACATCCAAGATCCGCCTCACAATAGATGCTGACATACCATTCTTTGCCAAGGCTATGGTTTCCAAGCCACTGCAAGAAGCCATCGAGAAGATAGCCGACACGCTGGCTATGATTCCGTACGAATAAGTGCAGAACACGATCTGAAAGCCCGATGGATGGCAGGTTCAGCGCCTACAACCCATCGGGCTTATATCGTTTAAGAAAACATTCAACCTTATGAAAACGTCCATTTCATCGAAGATTCTCGCCTCTTTAGCGCTTTCATCGCTCCTTATCGGCTTCACGGGTTGCGGCAAAGATGTGGGCTATACGTATAGCAGCTACCACTGTAACCTCACGATAGACAACAGCACGCACCAAGACCCAACCCTTGGTAGCGCCATGAACGCATTGTCACCGGGCGTCTTCTGCAAGATCGGATTTGATAGCAACGGCGCAGATAAGTTTGTCTTCACCAACAACCAAGGCCAATCCACCACCACGCCGTTCAACGCCATCGATGAGAGACTGGAGAGTCAGTTGCACATCGGGCTCAATCAAGGTGTGTATGTGGGCTTCGGCAATCTAGATAACCCAGCCACGTTCTACGCCTACGACGCCGAATGCCCCAACTGCTTCAGCGCCACCGCCCTACCCCTACGCTCCTATCAGATCAGCGTATCGCAGACGGGCATCGCCACCTGTAGCCGTTGCAAGCGCACATACAACATGAACACGGGCGGAAACATCGTCAGCGGTGAGACCGGAAAGCCCTTGACGCAGTATCGCGCCAGCACAACGGGCGCCTACGGACTGCTTCGCATCTACTAGAGAAAAGGGAGCATAAAAGGTAACGGATTGTGGCAAGCGAAATGAAAATATTGGTTCGTTCGCTTGTCTATATCAATAATTGTGCGTATCTTTGCATTCGCTATGCCGCAATGGTGGAATTGGTAGACACGAGGGACTTAAAATCCCTTGGCCAGTAA
>CAVJZR010000030.1:0-34394 GCA_963654235.1 Bacteroidaceae bacterium
GCTAAGGCTATATGCACTGCATGACTGTCGTATCACTCGAAATGTCGGATGAACCAGAAAAATAAATTATTTTTAGATGAAGATTAATTTATTCTTCTCTAGAAAATAATTTAATCTTCATCCTCAAAGCTTCTTTGATAGCCTTTAATATATAAGGTATAGCTAGTCAAAGAAGCACGTTTCAGATGTTGATGCTCCCTCTGCACGCAGCGTTAAGGCCTATGTTGTCCTCTGCTAGAGGTGCAACATATAGTCGGAAACAAGGTAGCCGTTGTAACACCAAAGGTAGATGGTGAGCAAAGCCACCACATATCTCACCACGGTTAGGCTCTTTTGGGATAGCCGCGCATAGAGATAAGCAATGCTGATGGGGATGATAAACAACCAGTGGGCACCGTTGATGCTCACCTCATTGATACCAAAGCCTAGCACGATGTGTATCATCAGGTCGATGGCCCACCACGAAAGCAACATCTGCAACAGCTTTTCGCGATAGCCTACGAGCAGTCCGCCGAGGAAGAGGAGCACCACCACGCCGTTGATAGCATAGTTGACCCATGACCGATAACGAATCACGTTGGGTCTGCCGAGGTATACATCGCCCAAGAGATAGTCGCGATGAAGCTGGAACGATTCGCCAAAGAGCCCCTCGATGATGCCATCTGTGCGTGAGGATGAGGCGTCAATCCACTTTAAGAAAGGTTTCTCGCTGACCTTTTCGCCCGACACCGCCTCGCACTTGATGCGGTTGATAGAGTCGACCCGAGCCAAAGATGGATCCTTCTCTATCTTCTTTTGGAGAATTTCGGTAGATTTTTTCAGTCGTGGAATGGCCAATTCTTGATATTGCACAAAGTAAGCCCCCACAAGGAAAGCGGTAGGAATGAGCAGGCCGAAACATACGTTCTTCCAGTGGAACGTGTGCTTCCCGTCTACAAAGAGCACGCCGAGGAGCGTCTTGACACCATTGGTCAGCGTGAGACCCGTGGTGAGCAGATAGAGCACGGCACCCTTATACCAAGCTATCGGTCGTCCTTGCTTGATGTAACGACCGAAGATGTAGATCGACATCACGAGCATAAAGAACGAGAAGATGAAGTGGTCCGGTGACATGGAGGATGTCATCACCGAGGCAAACGAGAAGAGAAGGGCAGTCAGCCAAAGGCTATCCGCACGGCGAAGCGAAAGCACCTCATGCAGCACGCGGTACATAAACAATACCGAGTAAGTGGTTACCACCACCACTAAGAAGCCCATGATGAGCATGGCGGCATTGAAATCGAACGTCACCATGATCCAGTGGTTGAGCAGATAGAAGGGGTATAGGAATGCGGTCAAGAGCGGATGGCGCTCCAAGGTGTAGTAGACCGAATACTGGGTGAGCGTCATGTAAGCGTAAGGATCGTAGCCGGAAAAGAGTAGCTGGTTGTTGAACAACGACCAGGCACCGATGTGTCCGTGCTTTGCTTCGATGAAACGGTCCCAATGCGCATACATCAAAAGGGCATGCATCATGGTGAATAGACACGCAGAGATGAAGGCAAGCCACCGCTCGTCTTTACGGATGGCAAATAGACGGAAAGGATTCTTCATGGCTGGGCTTACTTGTTTTCTTGTCCATAATAGGCATGTGGACCATGCTTGCGACTGAAATGCTTCTCCACAAGCAGCTCGCTGATGCGTGCTTGAGGGTTCAGCGTGAAGGTGAGATAGTCCATCTTAGCCACCTCTTCCACCACCATGTCGTCGGGGCGCATTGTGTTATAGCTCACTCTAGATGGCTTAATCACCACCAAACCGCATTCGCTATCGATGCCGCTCACGTTGCTCCAATTAAACAGTATCAACTTGTGGCGAACCATATCAAGGTTGGCTCGGTACACTTTCTCCTTCAGTTGTTCCAGCATTTTGGCTTTCTTTATCTATTTATCTCGGCAAAAGTACGAATTAATTGCCTAATCATGGAAGTTTTATCTGATTTTATTGGCGACTTCTCGTTTTTTGTCTAACTTTGTAGACAACCTTAACGAAAGAACAATATGAACTATGCTTTGATCATAGCCGGAGGATCTGGCAACCGCATGGGGCAGGATATCCCCAAGCAGTTTATGCATGTGGACAATTGTCCCATCGTCGTTCACACGATGATGGCATTTCAGAAGCATCCCAATATTCATGGTATCGCTGTGGTGTGCTTAGCTGGTTGGGAAACCATATTGCAGTCGTATGCCAACCAGTTTAACGTAACCAAGCTCAAATGGATCTTCCCAGGAGGCGCTAGTGGTCAAGAAAGCATCCATAATGGTATCGTCGGACTGAAGGAAGCCGGCTGTGCAGATACCGACTTGGTGCTGGTTCATGATGGCGTGCGTCCCTTGTTGTCACAAGATATTATCTCGTCCAACATCGCTGTGTGCCAGAAGTTTGGCAATGCCATCACTGGTATCCAGTGTCGCGAAGCCATCCTTGAGAGCGATGATGGCTTCAGCAGCACCACCAGCATCCCCCGTGACAAGCTCATTCGTACCCAAACACCTCACACCTTCCCCCTCGGCAATCTGCTGCAGGCGCATGACAAGGCGCAGGCGATGGGCATAACCAACTCAGTTGCGTCCTGTACCTTGATGGCAGAGATAGGCGGCGTGGAGATGCACATCGTCCCCGGATCAGAGAAGAATATCAAGATAACCACCGTAGAAGACCTTGAGATCCTCAAAGCCTTGATGAAACTGCAACCCGAATCGTGGTTGAAATAAATCCATTTAGCCCAATGACGACCTCCCGTATCAGCCCCGATAACATCTACCGCTGCGACCTAGAACGCGTATATAGCTCCGGATTGGATCTCAGTGCGCTCTCAGAGGCCAATATTCTTGTTACTGGCGCCACCGGACTGATCGGTTCCTGTGTGGTGGATATGCTCATGTGTTATCCCCAACGGCGCTATCATGTCTATGCGGCGGGTCGCAATCGGCAGCGAGCGATGGACCGCTTTGCGTGCTATATGGATGATAAGGATTTCACCTTCTTAGAGTTTGATGTCACCCAACCATTGGAGGGCGACACCCCTTTCCATTATATCATAGATGCGGCAAGCCTTTCTAGCCCCAATTTCTTTAAGAATCATCCCGTCGAAGTGATTCGCGCCAATATCAATGGCGTAGGTAATCTCTTGGATTATGGCGCTAGTCATGCGCTCAGACGCTTGCTCTACGTGTCCTCGGGAGAGGTTTATGGAGAGGGAGATGGTACGCCTTTTACCGAAAAAAGCAGCGGTTTCATCGATTGTGCTACCCCTCGCGCCTGCTATCCGTCAGCCAAGCGCACCGCCGAAACGCTTTGCGTGGCTTATGCCGAAGAGTATCACGCCGACACGGTGATAGCCCGCCTGTGCCACACCTATGGCCCGTGGTTCACCGAGAGTGACAATCGTGTCTATGCACAGTTTATCCGCAATGTCCTAGAAGACGAGGATATCGTTCTGAAAAGCGAAGGGCGTCCTTATCGTTCTTGGCTTTACGTGGTGGATTGTGCGCACGCGATGCTTCGCCTTTTGCTGTCCGGTGCATCGGCTAACGCCTATAATGTGGCAGACGCGGAGGCCAATATCACCATCCGTGACCTCGCTGAGCGTGTGGCAAAGATGGCAGACAGAAAGGTGGTCTTCGATATTCCTGAGGATCAAAACCATGGTGTGACCACCCCAATCACTAAGGCCACCTTCTCCGTTGAGAAGATTCAGGCTCTGGGTTGGCGTCCGCTCTTCTCCATCCAGGAGGGATTGGAGCATACAATAAAGGCGCTAACGTCAGTCGCTAGCGCCTAGGATTAATATCGATAGGTAGATAATCGTCTTTTATTCGGCATTCTTTACCAGTTCCGGAATGACCAGTATCGCATGGAATTGGCGCTTCTCTACGGGCGGAATCTGCATGTAGTTGCCATAGATATTGCGCAGATATTGGTCCGAATCGTGCGGAACAGGAAACTCAGCATCCTCAAATCGTAACTTTGTCAGTGGGAAAACGGTGTCTCGCTCATGCGTGATGCCATAGCCGTTCATCATCGGGATGTCGGCATAACGTGTGCTGCGACATACCATCGATAAGATGCTCCACATCGTTCGGTACAACGCATACTTCCCACCAAACCATACCAGTTCGGCTGCAGCACGTAGCGTGTAGTAGTGAAGGTGATGTAGGATGGAACGACTCTTGGTCATCCCCTTGCTCATACGTTTGATCCACGACTTCGGAATGTTGGGATGCGCACAGAAAGGGAAGATGTCCACGTACACGCCTTTCTTATAATCGGACACGAAATGGTCTCCTCGCTCAATGTAAAGCGAGTTTAGGTCGCGCACCTTTACCATCGGTTCTTTGCTTGTGGGGTCGGTTTGGGGAGTCTGAACAAACAAGCATTCGGGCAGAAGAGCCTGCGCCTCCTGTGCAAAACGCTTCATATCAGCCTCGTCCATCGCGATATCGATGTCGTCATCCCATGGGATGAAACCGCCGTGACGTACCGCACCGAGCAACGTCCCTCCGTCAAGCCAGTACTTGATGTTCAGCTTTTGGCATACGCGGTCTATCTCCTTGAGTATCCATAACTGCTTCAGTTGGCAGGCGCGGTGGTTGGCCTGGTTATAGATTCGTAGTTGCTCTTTGTCTTGCATCATCTTCTCTTAATGGGTTTTGATTGTGTCTTGCAAAGTTACAACAATTAAATGAGATTGTTTTGCTATTCCAACCATTTCTTATATCTTTGCATATAGATAAACTGACCGGAACATGAAGCAACCTTACAAGACCGATATTGCCGTACTGATGCTCTTCTTCAATAGGCCCGATCACTTCGGCGCTGTCTTTGAACAGGTGAAGAAAGCACGTCCTTCGCGCCTCTTCCTCTATCAAGATGGGCCACGGGGCGAACGTGATATGGCAGGTATCGAGGCTTGCCGAGAGATTGCTTCTGATGCCAATATCGACTGGGAGTGTGACGTGCAGCGCTATTACTGCGAACAGAATCAAGGTTGTGATCCTTCCGGACATCTCTCACAGAAGTGGGCTTTCAGCATGGCGGACAAGTGTATCGTGCTGGAAGACGATTGTGTGCCGTCTCAGTCGTTCTTCCCTTTCTGCAAGGAGATGCTTGATAAGTATGAGCATGACGAACGCATATCGATGATTGCGGGTTTTAATCAGGATGAGATCACCGATTATTGCCCCAATAGCTACTTCTTCACATCGGTGTTTTCTATCTGGGGTTGGGCTTCTTGGCGCCGCGTGATAGATAAGCGTGATGAGCAATATTCGTTCCTTGAGGATCCTTATACTGTGCGTCAGTTAGAGGCTTTTGTACAAAATCGCAAACTCAGACCTTATATATTAAGGATGATGCGGGATCATAAGGCTTCAGGAAAGCTCTATTTTGAAAGTCTATTCTGGTCGTCCATGTTGCTTGGATCGGGTTTGGCAATCATGCCAAGCAAGAATCTGATCAATAACATCGGCCTTTCTGACGATTCAACCCATTTCTCGGGCAGCCTCAAAACCACTCCGCGTGCTTACCGCCGTATCTTTACCATGCCACGGCATGAGCTCGATTTTCCTCTGAAGCACCCTCGATACGTCATTGAGGATACCGAGTATAAGGAACGGGTGTACCGCATCAACGCTTGGAGACATCCTTGGATTAAGGTGCAAAGGTCCATTGAGGAACTGCTGCTCAACCTCCGCTATGGCAACTTCTTGGCTATCACGAAAGCCGTCGGTAAGCGTTTGGATAAATGGATGGGGAAGGGTCAGCATCGATAACATGCTACTCTTCCTTAGAAAACCATCGCTTTCATCGATGAAATGGTGTAGAATCAACGAATAATATACAATCAATAAACCGCAAATAGCTATTCTATAAATGAAGACATACGACTATCTTATCGTGGGTTCAGGCCTCTTTGGTGCTACGTTTGCCCACTTTGCAAAGAAACAAGGCAAGCGTTGCCTGGTCATAGACAAGCGCAATCACCTTGGTGGAAACGTTTATTGTGAGCAGGTGGAGGGTATAAACGTGCACAAGTATGGTGCGCACATCTTCCATACATCTAACAAACGGGTGTGGGATTTTGTCAATTCGATCGTCGAATTTAATCGTTACACCAACTCGCCCGTGGCCCGCTACCAAGGCAAACTGTACAATCTGCCGTTCAATATGAACACGTTCTATCAGATGTGGGGCGTTACCACGCCTAAGGAAGCGCAGCAGATGATTGAGCAGCAACGTGCCGAAGCGCTCCAAGCCATGCAAGACGCTGGTGTGAGCGAGCCTCGCAACCTAGAAGAACAAGCCTTGGTGCTCATCGGAAAGGATATCTACGAAAAGCTTATCAAGGGTTACACGGAGAAGCAATGGGGGCGGAAATGTACCGATTTGCCCGCTTTCATCATCAAGCGATTGCCTTTCCGCTTGGTCTTCGATAACAATTATTTCAACGATAGCTACCAAGGCATTCCGCAAGGCGGCTATAACAAGCTTATCGATGGACTGCTTGAAGGGGTTGAGACGCGCACGCAGGTCGACTTCTTTGATACCCACTGCCATCGCAACGAGCAAGGACAATGGCAGTTTGACCTAAAAACGGCGGATTCATCGGAGGCTCCTGAGTCTTGTGTAGCGGACAAACTAGTTTACACCGGACAGATTGATGAGTACTTCGGATACCGTTTGGGTAACCTCAACTTCCGTACCGTGCGCTTCGAAACCGAAACGCTGGATGAGCCCAACTACCAAGGCAACGCCGTGGTCAACTATACCGAGGCTTCCGTTCCTTATACGCGTGTCATCGAACACAAGCATTTTGAGATGTTTGGCAACGCCGTTTATGACAATCCTAAGACCATCATCAGTCGCGAATACAGCAGCGAGTGGAAACCAGGAATAGAACCCTACTACCCCGTGAACGACGAGAAGAACAACCAGTTGGCGGACCAATATCGTCAGTTGGCGGCTCAGGAGGCTAACGTGATCTTCGGTGGTCGACTGGCAGAGTACAAGTATTATGACATGGCGCCTATCATTGAGAAGGTGATGAACCTCTTTGATGATAACCACTAATAGCCACTCAACGTTCCGATAGATAAGTTTCGGAACGTCAAGATATACGCTTCTAGATATTGATGGAAGCTGTATGAATAGATGAAAGACAAGATTCGGGACGTCAATACATAGCGTTCCGAATCTTTTTTTTATCTTGATCCGAGGAACAAGAACACCATACTGAGCAACACCAAGATGAGGTCAAAGGCTTTGCTACTGAGGTTTTTCTCTCTGAAAAGGAATGCGCCGAAGATGAATGAGACAATCACCGAACCGCGTCTAATCATCGAAACGATCGAGATCATCGCTCCCGGAAGGCTCAATGCGTAGAAGTAAACAAAGTCGGCAGCGCACAGAAACACGCTGATACCTATCATGCTCCAGTCCCAATGGAACGGTGTGCTTTGCTTGCGCTTGGGCAACCACAGTATAACAAGCATCATTCCCATCAGCAAGCATTGGTAGATGTTGTACCAACTCTGTACTGCCATGCGATCAACACCTACTCCGCCAGCCTCTGGCGAAGCCATCAGGTACTTGTCATAAAGGCCACTTGCAGCACCCAAGATAGCCGCTAGCACGATGCAGCCAATCCACTTGTTGTGTCTGAAATCGATGCCTTCTTTCTTTCCGCTCAAGCTTAATAGGAAGAAAGAGATGATCGATAGCAACACACCAATCCATTGGAACAGGTTCAGTCGTTCCCCGAAGACCAGCATGGCGCCCACCAGCGTCATCACAGGACGGGTGGCATTGATTGGCCCTACAAGCGTCAAGGGAAGGTGTTTGATGCCAATATAGCCGAAGAGCCACGACGAAAGAACAATCAAACTCTTCAGTATGATATACTTCTGCACGCTCCAATCCGTTGCCGCGATGTAGAATGTGCTGCCGTTCAGCACATTGGTAAACTGCGACAGGAGGATGAGCGGGAGGAAGATCAACGAGCAAAACAACGTGTTGAGGAACAATACGGGGATGACGGCATTGCCTTTCAAGGATTGCTTCTTGAACACATCATAGAACCCCAACAGTGCCGCTGAGGTAAAAGCAAGTAATAACCACATGGTGATATCGTATATTTAAAATGTATCCTGAATAGGTCTGCGATATTTAGAGTGCCTTCGCTATCGTATGCAAAGTTAACTATTTTCTATTAGATGTTGCAAAACGCTGTCAATTTATTATCTTTGCAGTAGCTTATTAGGCTAAAAATAGATTGCCCTTGATAAGCGGAAACGTATGATTATAGCATTTGATTCTTTCAAAGGATGCCTTTCAAGCAGTGAGGCTGGACGTGCTTTTGTCGATGGATTGGGCCAAAACGGTGCGTCTGAGGCTCGTCTCCTCACGCTCAGCGATGGTGGCGAGGGGATGCTTGAAGCCTATCAAGCCGCATTGGGTGGGCAGAAGGTGACGCTCAGAGTGCACGATGCGCTGATGCGTCCCATTGAGGCTGCCTATCTGTTGCAAGGCGACAAGGCGGTGATTGAGGTGGCGCAGGCATGCGGTTTGGCGCAGATCGAACCCGAACAACGCAACCCACTCGTTGCCACCAGTTATGGAGTGGGCGAACTGATAGCTCATGCTGTCTATAATGACGCTCGCCATCTCATCGTAGGACTGGGCGGAACGGCTACCAGCGACTGCGGTGTCGGTATGATTCAAGCGCTCATCAAGTTGATGGGAAAGGCCGGAGAGACCATTGACGATGTGAAAAAGCGCCATTTCATCGGCGTTTCTGTCACGCTTGCATCGGACGTTGACAATCCTCTTTTTGGCGAGAACGGAGCGGCAGAGGTCTTTGCACCGCAGAAAGGAGCCACTCCAGAGATGGTTCGTATCATTGATCAGAGGGCTCGGCGCTTTGATGCCATCGCCTCCAAACACACCGGCGTGTCACATGGTATGGATGCTGGCGCAGGTGCTGCAGGCGGATTAGGCTATGCGCTGATGCAGTTTTTTGATGCTAAGAAAGAGTCGGGAGCAGAACTCTTGTTGCGGTTGTGCCACTTTGATGAGCTACTCCGGCACCATCGCTACGTAGTGACGGGCGAGGGATGCAGCGACCGTCAGACGCTCATGGGTAAGCTACCAGGTGTTATTCTGCAACATGCCAAACGGCAGAACGTCCCCGTTCATCTGCGTTCGGGGCTGATTCGTGACAAGGAACTGCTCTTGCAAGCGGGCTTCAGCACCGTTGAGAGCATCAATCCGGAAGGCTCTGATCTGGCAGAATCGCTTCGCCCATCCTTGGCCAAGGCTCGCTTGGCGTCAGCAGCCCAACATATAACGGGCGATTAAGGCTCCGTTCCATGCCAGTAACAGCGCGGTGAGCATGCCGAGAACCACGCGCAGCGCCGTCCGTGCCTTTCCGTCCGTGCGACGAAGCAGATACGCCACTGCCAAAGGAATCACAAACGCCCAGTGTGCCGTCATGATATACACCTCGTTGATGCCAAATCCTAAACCGATATGTAGCATCATGTCCATCGCAAACCATCCTGTCGCAATCCAAAACAGTCGTTTTCGCCATGCTGCCACGATGCCGCAGATGAACAGCAACGCCACTACCGCTTCTATTATATAAGGTATCACGCTCTGATATGCCACTATCACCGGTCTGCCACGGAAGATATCACCCAGCGTGTGTTGCTCATGTAGGATGAGCGATTCGCCCCATAAGTTCTCCACCACCGACTTGCTACGTGATGTCGAGATATCCGTCCAACGCATAAACTCGCCCTCCATCAGTGGCTTACCTTGTATGTTGTTGGTCTTTTTAGCCGTTTTCCGCTTCACCACCACTTCCTTTTGCTTGCCTTTTGATGCTTCGGCGGTCTTCGTTTGAGCCGCTTTCGCCGCTTCTATCTGCTTGGTTCGCTCGGCTTGCTTCTTGGCTTTGGCTTGATGTCGAGCCACTTCGTCAGGCATGACAAGGTAATGATACTCCGTTCTACATAGCGCCCACATCAGCATTGAAGGCACGATGGCCACCAATAACAGATTCTTTGGATGCCAAAACCGCTTTCCATTGACCACACAAGCTGCCCAAAAGGTCTTCAATCCATTGTTGAGCGACACCCCAGCGGTCAGCACAAACATACCGATGGCGCCCCATCTAGACCACGGTTTCCCCTCTTTGAGCTTGCGTCCGCAGATGTATAGGGTCACGATGAGTAGCAGAAGAGAGTAGATAAAATGGTCTGGAACAAAACTCGTGAGCAAGATATAAGCAAACGAAAAGAAGAAAACGACCAGCAACGTGCTATCTTTCGCCCCCAGCCCGATGAGGTTTCTGAAGATACGGAAGGCATAGATGCCGCTATAAAACGCCGTGATGGTGGTCATCACCGCCACGATGTAGATGGCGCAATTGACCCCAAACGCAGCCATGAGCGCTTTGTTGAGCAGATAGGGCAGGTACATCATGAACGCTAACAACGGATGTCGGTAGCAGTTGTAGCGTACATGCCAGTCGGAGAGGGTATAGTAAGTGATGCTATCAAAGCCCGACACATGATAGCGTCCCACCATCTGAGACCAATAATCAGCCGAGAGTGGTGACAGCACACTACCAAACCGCATGATGTTAAGCACCTGCAAACTGATCAGTATCACCACGAACACCACCGCCAACAGTCGTTCTTCATGTCTGATGGCTAAGGTTTTGCCCAATAATCTTCTTACTTTGTTCATCATAAAGCATTATCGTTTGAGGAAGAAACGTACCAGGACGAAGTTGATTGGTACGCAAAGTGCAAACACGGGAATCATCGCCCACATCTTTGGAATGCCCAAATGGAGGAACAAGATGAGCAAGATGGTTTGCAAGGAAAAGTTGATCAAGTGGGAGAAAATGAACCCTGCACCGCGCTTGGCGTTTGATTTCACACGGAAGGTGTAGCGCGTTGAGGCTACATAGTTGAAGAGAAAACTGATCAGGTAAGCCACCGTGTTGGAGAGTGTGGGGTGCAGAAAGAGATTCAGCAACAGGTAACAACCATATTGTAGCAGCGTAGCCGTCACGCCGACGATGCCAAAACGCACGATTTCACCGATGGTTTTGCGCTTCTGCGTTGGCTCATTGGGTGCGGAGGATGATGGTCGTTGGTCTGTTGTCATAGTCCTATGTGCTTATTAAAAAGGTGTTCTACGTTTATAGATAAGGCTCCACGGTAGCATCCGCCTCGCCCTTGATGCGTTTCAATGTGCCGCTATGTTGGCGAAAATAAGCCGTGTCAGCTTCTGCAATCAGTGCGCTATCGCCCTTGCTATCGCCCATCGCCACCAGTCGGTAGCTCTCTCTGAACGGATAACGGTGCTTGAGCCGCTTCACCTTCTCGGCGCCATAGCAGTTCTTGGTGAGGAATTTGCCCGTCAGTTTGCCGTCCCTTACATCAATACGGGTGCACGAGATGTCGATGCTTTGGGCATATTTGGCAAAGAAGGGGCGCACCCAGTTGTCTATACTAGCCGACACAATGAGTACCTTCCCCTGCTTCGTGGCTTGGCTCACGATGTCCTGTCCGTCCTTGCGGAGCAGATCTCTCCGATCCTTGGCAAAGCTTTGGCACGTTTGGTCAAAGCTTTCAATGGTCATACCCTTAAAGAACCAAGCGAAGATGCGCTGCTTTGCCTTCCAGTTGGGGTAGAGATGCAGCTTCATCAGGACCAATATCGGTGCATGAAGCGCAAACCCCAGGAAGGTGCGCACGTCCCCTTTAGCATATCTTATAAACTCGATAAGCGTATCACGGGTGGTTAGCGTGCCATCAAAGTCGAATGCGTATATCGTCATGGCAGCACATATATCATCAGTAAGAACGTCAGTCCCCATGCCAAAACCACAGCTTGGGTGAACCGATCGCGTAGGATCACCTTCGTAGGATCGCCGCTATGCTTATCCACCACCGTGATTTGTAGGTAACGGAGCAAGCCCAGCAACACAAAGATACTGGTCAGATAGAGATACTCGCTATGGTAGTTGGCTTGTACCTCGGGGCTCACCGTGTACATCACGTAGCACACCAAGGTGACCGAAGCCGTCATGGTGATGGCCTGGTTGATGAACGTCAGGTTATAGCGGATGGTGTTCTTGCGTGGCGCTCTGCCCGTCTCGTTCATGCGCACCACGTCATCGCGGCGCTTCGCAAACGATAGGAAGAGCATCAATAGGAACGTCATCAGCACAATCCACTTGCTCAGCGTGATCTCCGTAGCAACGCCGCCCACCAGCAATCGCAACACAAAGCCGAAGGCAACGATACATACATCGATGATGGCATGTTGCTTCAGATAGACGCAGTAAGCGATGTTGAGCAGCCAATAGAACATCACGATGCCTGCCGCCTCGGCGTTATGGGTTGGCAAAAGCAACAAGGTGGCCATGGATAACACAATCATCAGGATCATTAAGGTGTATCCCGTGCGCACGCTGATGGCTCCCGATGCCAATGGTCGATAACATTTCACCGGGTGGCGGCGGTCATCCGCCACATCCACAATGTCGTTGAGACAGTAGATAGACGATGCCGCAAAGCAGAAAGAGGCCATTGCGATGATGGCGTCAAGCACGTCAGAGACCGAAAACAGTTCGCCACCAAAGAATACTGGCAGCAAGACAATGACGTTCTTGATCCATTGTTTAGGACGTATCAAGCGCAGAACAGACCGAAACCATCGAGGTTTGGGGGCTTGAGAGGGGGTAGATGATGGTTGTGTATGTGTCATGAAATAAGCTTTTCTATCTGTTTAATGACCACGGTAAGTGCTTGATGCAGCAACCATGCCAGTGGGATGGTGATGGCGATAGTGGCGAAGAAGGTGGGCCAATAGCCCCAATGGAGCGCTTCGATGTGTATCAAGACAAAGTGATGGTGAATCAAGTAACACTCCAAACTGAGTGCTCCGACCATCTGGAACGTTGCGTTGAACCAGTGCGGGGTGCGTCTGAAGATGCGGTTGAGCAGCAGGATGGCGGTGACGGTTAGTGGGATGTAGAGCATTCGTTCCAAGAACAACGGAAACTGCCCATGCTTTGTCTGCTCCAAGAACACGCTAGAGGCGAGCGCCATGACAAAGATTACCGCAATCATCCATATCGCCGTGCCGTCAATCGTGGCTTTGCGACGAACCATTTCGCCTAGGTTGATACCGATAAAGTAGATGGGTACGCGACTCCAAAAGATCTCGAGGTGACCCACCGCATGATGAATGGGTGTGACATACTGTACCAAGATACACCACATAATCATGATTACGGGTAGCCATCGGTACACGGGGTGTTGCTCAATGAGGCGCATATACCACGGAGTGAATAGGTATAGCATCATCGTGGCAGGGATATACCAGAACGTGAGCTCGTCATGCAGCCAGAAATTGATGTTCACCGAAAGCTCTCCTATCAGCGTGATGAGATCCGGACAATGCGGTCCTTGGTGAACATAATCGGTGACGTAATAGATGCCTGCTACCACCAGCCATGCCGGATAGATACGTAGGAAGCGACGTGTGAAGAAGTATTTCACGTCTGGATGACTTTTCCAAGAGAACCAAAGTCCCACACCACTGAGGAAGAGGAACATATCCACCCCGATATTACCCATGCGTCGCAGCCCGAAGAAGTAGTCGGAGCGTGGCAGACTGACGTGAAACAAGATGACGAAGAGCATTGCCGCTCCCATCAGTTCGCCTCTAAAGCGCGAGATGTTGGCCAGTTCTATATCTTTAATCCGGATCATGCGTGTGCTGTTTTCTTCGGTTTCATCGATGGACGGGGTAGCTTTGCCAAGATCTTAGCAAACCCCCAAGCCACCAATATTGATGCGATGATGTAGATCACAAGCCCCGTGTACACATGGCCTTTCATGGAAATGGGGATAAACAGCTTGCGTGTCAGCGGATGCGTGACAAACAGCGCCGCGCTGATACCGCCCATCCATACGGCGCAACGATTGACGGCGTGGAGCCACCTTAGCTCGTTGAGCAACCGCACCAAGGCTATGCTGCCTGTGCAGACGAACACTGGCACCAGATACCATGTGGCATAAGACATGCTCAAGAACCAAATGGCGATGGTGGAAACGAGCAGATTGAGCAAGTCGAACGTCTTCTGACCCACCTTCTCTCGCCAAGCGAGACATTGCGTGCCGTAACGTGCGTAGAGCAGACCCAGTCCGAAAGGTAACATCCCGCCTATGCAGTTGTATCGCCAACGGTTAAGCGCCTCACTCTCGGGAGCGCACATCGCCTGTATGATGGCGCAGACGATGATGAGCAGAACGGTGTTCACCCAACTGCGTTTGTACATCAGCAAGCGGTAGACAATGTACAGTTGGAACATCAATCCGAAGAACCAGTAAGGGCCAGGCCATATCACCTTGTCCGGCGTAGGAAGGAGATTGTTGACCAAGGCTAGCTGCGCCACAATGTCAACGAGATGATACTGGTGTGAGCGAGGGGTGAGTGTGTCATATATGATAAAGGCGATGTAGCCCAAAATCATCATTCTGAAGAGTTTGAGAAAATGGAATCTCACAAAGCGCCAAGCTCCGGGTTCTTCCGATGCAGGGACGCCGGGGGTGCTGGCTGCGCGCTCATATTTCATCGTCAAGCCGTATGCGCTCAGGAAGAGGAACACCGGTACACCATAGTGGCCAAAGAACGACAATAAGTGGACGGGCAGAAGGCTATCTGCGTGTGCCACAACCTGTAAGAGCCAGGATACGTTGCGACGGAAAAACTGGTATTCGTTCTCCTTTACCACCGGTCCCAACCAGTGGCAGTAGTTGTGCAGAAAGATGCCGATGATGGCTATTCCGCGTAGCGCGTTACACTCGGTGCGTGTCAACAATCCCTTTTCTTTATTGTGCATGGTTATGAGATGGTTTGCTCAGACGATCATAATCGGTGGTGTTCTTCAGTATGCGTGGTCGCTTCTCGTTATACTGTGGCGAGAGGATATTATACTGGGCGTGGTAATAAGGCGTTGATATGCCTGCCAGATAGAGCAATACGTGCGGAATGGCATCGGTCATAAACCGATGGTTCCGCACTTTTTTTATTTGTGCGAATAGCTCGGGGCGCTTCTTGATATAGGTGGGCGAGCAGTAGATCCAGAACGGAATCTCAAACTCATAGCGCGCCAAAGCATAGTCGATCTTGTCGTTATGATGACGGCAGATGAAGCCGCGGTTCTCCTCGTAGCACTCCTCGCCGTGGTCGGGCATATAGATCACCACCGCGTCTTGGTCCTCGAAGCGCTTCACGATCTGAGCTACGATAGAGTCGTTATAGCGTATGGCGTTGTCATAATCGGCTAGGATGCGACGCTTGTAAGGCGGCAGGTCGCTGCGTGACTCGCGATAATCGTCTCCCGTAAAGTGATGGCGGTCAGCCGGATAGCGGTCGCGGTAGCTCACGTGTTGCCCTTTGAGGTGGAAGATGATAAGGTTGTGCTCCGTGTTATGTTGCTTCAACTCGTGGTCATACTCGTTGAGTAGCCCCGCATCATAGCGGTACAACTTGCTGTTACGGGTGTCAAACATCGCCTCGGAGAGCTCGGGGTGGTTGAGGAAGAAGCCTCCGCTGAAGTCGTAGACCTCCTCTTTGGCTTTGGGCATAAACTGATTGGTGGCGAAGGTGACGTGATAGCCCGCCTTGCGGAAGATCTCTGGGAAGAGCGGATAGTCGCACCACTCGCCTTTCTCGCCCACGACGTGCATGGAGAAGGTGTACTTGAAGACAAAGCTGGTGAGGTTCCAAGGAGCGATGACGTCCGTGTAAGGGATGAGCGTGCCCGCTTTCTCCAGCGCTTGCTGCTCCGGCGTGGTGGGCATAGCGTAGCCGTATTGGGCTGAGTGATGCTTGCTGAAGCTCTCACCGATGATCAGAACGATGTTGGGCGAGGTGTAAGCGCAACTGTCTACCGTCACTTGGTCCTTGGCTTTGATCAGACTTGCCACTTGTTGGGAGGCCAGTTCGTTAGAGAAGATGCTGAATGCCAATCTGTAGACGGGTAGGTAGAACACGGCGCAGTCGCCTCGGGTGAGCTCATGCTCCACACTGCCTATGGTGGGTTGGGAGAACATCCACACCGTTTCCTTCTTGTTATGCCATGACAGGATGATGCTTACCACCATACATACGATGACCACCGCACCGCCAATCGTGGTGTAAAGATTCGATGAAATGGGCTTTTTCCAGCGCCAAGATCCTATCCATCGCTTCACACGACCATGGAAAATGCCCCACAGCAGGTGCACGATGGCTACCACAAGAGCCGCGCTTATGGGTGAGAAAATGGTGTCACGGTTGAGATAAGTGTCGATGAATTCGCTCGCTTCTGAACTGTTGGTCTCGCCCACAAGCAAGAGCATGGTGGGGTTGAGTGGCGCTCCAAAGCGTACATAGCAGAAGAGGTCAATCGTAGCCACGGCATAAGCCACCACCGATAGCAACCCCGTCACCCACCGACGCACCTTTGCAGGTATCACCGATAGCACGGCGCAGAGCACGTAAAGGTCAAGAAACAACTCTGGGAACAGGTTGTCATACAACGATTTGTCCTTGCCTAAGGGCACAATCACATTGACCACAACACCCAGAAGGTACATGAACACGAAGAAAGTGCCGTTCTTACGGATGGGCAATGTGGCAAGGTGTAAAAGTTGGGAGATGTTTCTCATTGGTCTCTTTGTCAAAAAATGCGGTGCAAAGTTACTAATAAGCCACCACATTAACAAGCATATCAACCTAAATCTTTCCTTATATAATAAGGTAAAAAGGGTGGGGCGTTCTGCCCGTGGCGGCTTGCTTGGAACGCAGAAAAGGTCATTAGATGATGCAGGGAAGGACGTTCGATGCGATAGAAACACCCGTTTGACGATGCCGTAAAGGCTGTTTGATGATGTAAGAGGTGCTTGGTCGGAATCAAAAATAAATTATTTTCTCCAGAAAAATAAATTAAAAACGATGGAAAAATAATTTATTTCTTATCCTGATAGCAGCCGTATTGGCGGATAATAGAGGCAACGCCAGGTGCTAAAAGGTGCTCAGTGGGAAGACCTTGGGATACCCTTTGGCGGATGTTTGTGCTGCTGACGTCGATCTGCGGCGCTTTTAAGATGTGTACTGAAGGGGGTAACGACGATGCGTCGATGGTGCTGTCTTGGCGCGGATAGACATAGATGGGATAGCTAGCGAGGATCTCTTCGTGCTTGAACCACTTGTCAAAGGCAGCCCAGTTGTCCCCACCGATGAGCAACGAGAACGCCGTGTCGGGATAGTCGTGGCTCAGATGGGTCAGCGTGTGGTAGGTATAGGAAGGCTTGGGTAGGGCAAACTCATAGTTGCTTGCCTTGAGCCAAGGCGCATCAGCAGTGGCAGCTTGGAGCATCTGCAGCCGGATGGTGTCGTCCAAGAGGTCTGCGTTGACCTTAAAAGGGTTTTGGGGCGACACCATGAGCCACACCTCATCTAGCCCCGCTTGCTCATAGAAGGCTTGGGCAAGGGCAATATGGGCAACGTGGGGCGGGTTGAACGTGCCACCGAAGATACCTATATGCTTGACGTGTGAGGCTGGTGCGTGGGCTGTCATGGATAGCCTTGGAGATGGATTTACTGTTTGAGAAACGCTTGGATGATAGCCAAAGTATCGGCTTCAGCCTTCTCTAGATTATCGTTGATGATGATATGATCAAATCGGGGAGCGAAGGTCAGTTCGTAAGAAGCCTTTGCCAAACGCTTCTCGATGGCTTCGGCCGAGTCAGTGGCACGACCTTCTAGACGGCGACGGAGCTCTTCTACGGAGGGCGGTTGGATGAAAAGGCTCAGTGCGCGCTCACCATAATACTGCTTGATGTTGCATCCTCCCTTTACATCCACGTCGAAAACAACGTTCTCTCCACGCCCTGTCTGCGTGTCAACTTGTTCCTTCAGTGTACCGTAGAAACGATTCTCGTACACCTCTTCATACTCTAAGAAAGCATCTTCGGCAATCTTTTGCTTAAACTCCTCGGGCGTTAGGAAGAAGTATTCCACCCCGTTTTGCTCCGTTCCGCGTGGTGCACGGGAGGTGCAACTGATTGAAAAGGCGAGGTTCAGTTCTGGATGTTCCTTCATTAACCATTGCACGATGGTGCTCTTTCCGCTTCCAGAAGGGGCAGAGAAGATAAGCAGTTTGCCGGGTTTGATGTCGTTCTGTGTTGTCATACTTCAGATCTTGATGATTGTTAGAGGGCGTTGAGCACCTGTTCCTTGATTTGTTCGAGCTCGTCTTTCATCTTTACCACGATGTTTTGCATCTCGGCTTGATTGCTCTTTGAGCCAGTGGTGTTGATCTCGCGACCCATTTCCTGTGCGATGAATCCGAGCTTTTTGCCTACGCTAGGCGCAGCTTCGTTCATCGTCTCACGGAAGTATTTCAGGTGATTGGTCAGTCGCTGCTTCTCTTCGCTGATGTCCAGTTTTTCGATATAGTAGATTAGCTCCTGCTCTAAGCGGTTCTTGTCATACTCCACTTCAGGTATTTGCTTCAGTCCATCGATGATTTTCTCTCTGATCTTGGGCACTCTTGAAGCCTCATAGGGCTCGATGCTCTTGAGAAGGGCTTCGATATTGTCAATCTTTTCGGCGAATTTCTTTTGCAGCGCGGCACCCTCTTGTGTGCGGAAAGCTACGAGATGATCGATGGCTTCGTCTATTCCTTTCTGCGCTACCAGCCACTCTTCGTCTTCTAGAGCTTCGGTATCGGTGCGTGTCTGCACATCGGGCATGCGAAGCAAGGTGTAGAACCAGTCCTCAGGCTCAGGTATACCGGTCTTAGCTGAGATGGCTTTGATCTGTTGATAGTAGTTTTCCACGAGGGCAGCATTGATGGGGGTGGCATCTACGCTAGCATCTTTTTCGATCCAGAGAGAGAAGTCGACCTTACCCCGGACGAGCACTTTGGCTATCTGGCGACGTATCTGTAACTCCTTCTCACGGTAGGTAGGAGCGATGCGTGTAGACAAGTCGAGCGTCTTGCTGTTGAGCGATTTGATCTCAACATGTATCTTCTTCTCCTTGTAGGTTACCATGGCTTTGCCGTAACCTGTCATTGAAAGTATCATGATCTGTATGCGTTAAATTTCTGCAAAAGTACAAAAAAATGGGGGAAAAAGGCTAAATTTGCACTTTCTTTAGTAGTTAATCATATATTATGTCGTGTATTCTGCACATTGAGACGAGCACGAACGTGTGTTCGGTAGCCGTTACTGAGGACGGCGGATGTATCTTTCACAAGGAAGACCATAGCGGTCCCAACCACGCTGAGCGCTTGGGTTCGTATGTAGACGAGGCGCTCTCCTTTACTGATAATCACGCTATTCCGCTCGATGCGGTGGCTGTGAGTTGTGGCCCAGGGTCATACACAGGTCTGCGTATCGGCGTGTCGATGGCCAAGGGATTGTGCTATGGCCGTGGACTGAAGTTGATAGCAGTGCCTACGCTAGAACTGCTTTGCGTGCCAGTGTTGCTCCGTCATGATAACTTGGAGGAGAATGCGCTGATCGTTCCGATGCTTGATGCACGACGCATGGAGGTCTATGCACAGGTGTTCGACCGTAGCCTGAAGGAGATACGACCCATTCAGGCTGACGTGGTGGACGAGAACACCTACCGCGAATACCTTGACCGTGGCCCAGTCTACTTCTTCGGCAATGGCGCGGCTAAGTGTATGGAGACCATCAATCATCCTAACGCCCATCTGATCAAGGATATTGAGCCGCTGGCTAAGTATATGCTACCCTTGGCGGAGAAGCGTATCGCTCATGAACAATATGAGGATGTGGCCTACTTTGTGCCGTTCTACCTCAAAGACTTTGTGGCTAAGACGCCTAAGAAGTTGCTTTAGGCGCTGCGTCGGGGCGTCATCCATGAATCGGAATAGCCTCGTAAGCCCACCCATTTCACAACGATTATCATCACATGAATATTCAAGGACTGGATTATAATACCCAAAGAGAGAAACTCATCCTGCCCGAATATGGCAGAGAAGTGCAAAACATGGTCGACTATGCCAAAGGTTTGCCCACCAAGGAGATGCGTCAGCGCTGTGCCGAGGCTATCGTTGCGGTAATGGATCGAATGAATCCGCAGAACCGTAACACCCCCGATTATAAGCAGAAGCTTTGGGATCATCTGGCTATCATGGCTCAGTTTGACCTAGATATCGACTATCCTTATGATATCAACGAAGCCAGACAGATCTCAACGAAGCCGCAGTCGCTGAGCTATCCCGCGCAGAAGATACCCGTGAAGCACTATGGTAGAATGCTCTTCGAGCTCTTTGAACGTCTCAAGACGATGCCCGCCGGTGCAGAACGCAACGAGCTTACCCGCCAAACCGCTAACCAGATGAAACGCGATCTAGCACAGTGGAGTCATGGCTCAAGCGACAACGAGAAGGTGGCGGACGACTTGGCACGCTTCACCGATGGCGTAATCCAGTTGGATTTGGATACATTCAAGTTTGAGAAACTGGAACGTAAGCCAGCTAATCAACCCCGTAATAAAAAGAAAAAATAGCGCATCATGGAATCGTTTCTTATCGAAGGCGGATACCGTCTCAGCGGAACCATCACCCCACAGGGCGCCAAGAACGAAGCGCTCGAGGTGATTTGTGCTACCTTGCTCACCTCTGACGAGGTCACAATACATAACATTCCCGACATATTAGATGTCAACAACCTCATCAGTCTGCTCAAGGATATCGGCGTAAAGGTCCACAAGCGTGATAGCAACACGTACACGTTTCAGGCTGACGAGCTCAATCTGGATTATCTAGAGAGCCAAGAGTTTGTCAAGAAATGTGCCTCCCTGCGTGGCAGCGTGTTGATGATTGGCCCATTGTTGGGACGCTTCCATAAAGCTACCGTGGCCAAACCGGGTGGCGACAAGATTGGTCGCCGCCGCTTGGATACCCATTTCTTGGGCTTCAAGTACCTCGGTGCCACCTTTGGACGATTGGAGGGAAGTGAGGTTTACGCCCTTCAAGCAGATCATCTCAAGGGCACTTACATGCTTCTGGATGAGGCTTCGGTTACCGGTACGGCCAATATCATCATGGCGGCAGTGCTCGCTGAGGGCGTTACCACCATCTATAACGCTGCCTGTGAGCCTTATATCCAGCAGCTCTGTCACTTGCTCAATACCATGGGAGCGCGCATCAGCGGCATAGCCAGTAACCTCATAACCATCGTCGGGGTAGATTCGCTGCATCAAGCGGAGCATACCATCCTGCCCGATATGATCGAAGTGGGATCCTTTATAGGCATGGCAGCCATGGTGGGCGATGGCATTCGCATCAAGAACGTGTCGGTGAAGAACCTCGGAATCATCCCCGAGGCTTTCCGTCGGTTGGGTGTAGAGATCCAGCAGGAGGACGACGACCTGATCATACCGCGTCAGGATCATTATGAGATCGACTCGTTCATCGATGGAACCATCATGACGCTGGCGGATGCGCCGTGGCCCGGACTGACGCCCGACCTCATTTCGGTGCTGCTCGTGGTAGCTACGCAGGCCAAAGGCAGCGTGCTGATACATCAGAAAATGTTTGAGAGCCGATTGTTCTTTGTGGATAAGTTGATCGATATGGGCGCGCAGATTATCCTATGTGACCCCCACCGTGCAGTGGTAGTGGGTCACGACCACACCCATCAGCTACGTTCACGCCGCATGACGAGCCCCGATATCCGTGCCGGTATCGCCCTCTTGATTGCCGCTCTCAGTGCCGATGGCACCAGTCAGATAGATAACATCGCACAGATTGACCGCGGTTATGAGAACATAGAGGAGCGCCTGAATGCTCTGGGAGCCCATATCCGTCGTATCTAATGGCTCTCTTGATCTTTAATAATATCTATATATGATACGTCAAGAAGATGTTTACCGCATAGGAACCATAGGCAAAGCCCACGGAGTGAGGGGCGAACTGCAGATGACCATTACTGATGATGCCTTTGATAGGGTCGATGCCGACTACTTGGTGTTGGACATTGACGGCATATTGGTGCCTTTCTTCATCGATAGTTATCGCTTCCGCTCTGACAACGCCGTCCTTATCAAGTTCACGGACATTGATACCGAGCAGCGAGCACGTCAGCTCACGGGCACTGAGGTCTACTTTCCAAGGCACCTGTCTGATAGCGATGAGGAAACCATCACGTGGGCGGAGATCATCGGCTACACCCTTGTTGATGCCCAGTCGGGCCAAGCCGTGGGTGAGATAACGGACGTAGATGATAGCACCATCAACCTTCTCTTCAACGTGAAGGACCTCGATGGTGACGAGATTATGATTCCGGCACATGGTCATCTGATAGAAAGCGTCGACAAGGAAAGCCGCCAAATCACCATCACCATACCCGAAGGACTCCTTACGCTCAATGCTTCTGACGACACGTCAGATGATCATGACGATTAAAGGGAGGCTCTTCTTCTAGAACCAATCACCCCTTCCATACAACTGAAAGCTTATCTTGAAGATATGAAACAAATATGTATACTTGGCTCAACGGGCAGCATCGGCACCCAAGCGCTTGATGTGATACGCCAGCACAGCGACCTTTACGAGGCTTATGCACTCACAGCGAACAGTCGTTGGCGCGAGTTGGCACAGCAAGCACGCGAGTTTCGCCCTGCTGCAGTGGTCATAGCAGATGAGCAACACTATGCTGATCTCAAGCAAGAACTAAGCGATCTGCCTGACATCAAGGTGTATGCAGGTGCCGCGGCGCTCAGTCAGATCGTTGAGGCAGGCCCTATCGACATGGTGCTGACCGCCATGGTGGGCTTCGCGGGGCTTACACCGACCATCCATGCCATCAAAGCGGGCAAGAAGATTTGCCTTGCCAACAAGGAGACGTTGGTCGTTGCGGGTGAGCTAATCTGCCGTTTGGCACAACAATACCACACCCCAATCCTCCCCGTCGACTCTGAACACTCAGCCATTTTCCAAAGTTTGGTGGGTGAAGACGATAACGAGATCACCCGCATCTTGCTCACTTGCTCGGGCGGTCCATTCCGTCTCTACACCCCGGAACAGCTCCGCAAGGTCACTGCAGCCGACGCTTTGCGCCATCCAACGTGGCAGATGGGCGCCAAGATCACCATTGACTCAGCCTCATTGATGAACAAAGGCTTTGAGGTGATGGAGGCGAAGTGGCTCTTTGGCGTACCTGCTAGTAGGATACAGGTGCTCATTCATCCCCAATCCATCGTGCATAGCGCGGTAGAGTTTGCCGATGGTGCAGTGAAGGCGCAGCTCGGTGTGCCCGATATGAGGCTTCCGATACAATACGCTTTCTCGTTCCCTAAGCGCTTGAAGCTTGATGGCGACAGACTGGATCTGTTCCGCCAACCCCTCGAATTCTTTGAGCCTGATGTGCAAAAGTTTAAGTGCTTGGCGATGGCATACGAAGCTTTGGAACGTGGTGGCAACATGCCTTGCATCGTGAATGCCGCTAACGAGGTGGTCAACTTGGCTTTCCGTGAGAATCGTTGTTCGTTCCTTGCCATGGGAGACATCATCGAGCAGACCATGCTCAAGACCACTTTCGATGCCCAACCCACCTATGAGGCTTACCTTCAGACCGACGCTGAGGCACGCGCAGTGGCTACCGAACTGGTTCAGAGCGGCCGATTCAACGCCTAAGACCCAACCATCAGTATCAGACAAGGGGCTATAACAATATACAAAAGCTGGTATAATAAGATAATGTGGTAGCTATCATTTCATAACGTAGCTCCTATTATATAAAGGTATAACACCTATTGTAGAACGAAATCATCACGATAGTATAATCAAAAAATAGATCATTCATTCTAAAACAACAACTTTCTAATGGAAACAATTCTCATCAGAGCGCTCCAATTCATACTGGCAATATCCTTGCTAGTGCTTTTGCATGAGGGCGGACACATGTTCTTCTCCAAGCTTTTTGGTGTAAGAGTGGAGAAGTTCTTTATCTTCTTTGATGTCTCTATAGGTAAATGGAAGGGTAGTCTCTTCAGTTGGAAACCCAAGAATAGCGACACCGAGTATGGAATAGGGTGGTTGCCACTGGGCGGTTACTGTAAGATCTCGGGCATGATAGACGAGAGTATGGACACCGAACAGATGAAACAACCGCCTCAGAGCTGGGAGTTTCGTACCAAACCGGCTTGGCAACGCTTGCTGATTATGGTTGGTGGCGTGTTGGTCAACTTTGTTTTGGCGCTCTTCATCTACTCGATGATTATGTTCACTTGGGGCGAAAGCTACTACAAAGTGGGCGATATGAAGATGGGTATGGTCTTCAATAATGACGCAAAGGAACTCGGTTTCAAGGATGGCGACGTGCTCTTGGGTACCGATCAAGGCGATTTTGATGCTTATATGAATGTCAATGGCGACTTCTTTCGCCAGATAGCGCAAGCCCATCGTGTAGATGTGGTACGCCAAGGCAAGAAGGTAAGTATCCCCATGCCGGGTAATCTGGATATGCTCAAGATGGTTAAGAGCCGCCCATTGTTTGCCACTCCACTCCTGCCCGCGACTATTGATAGTGTCGATGGCGGCGGTCCTGCAGTGAAGGCGGGCATCAAAGCTGGTGACAAGATTATCGCCCTGAATGGCGTAAAAGTCAATTCGTGGGCTCAATACAACAACGAGGTGGCTAAGCTCGGCGATGTCTTGGCAACCAAAACCACCGCTGCTGACTCGCTCAAGCTTCGTACCGTCATGCTTACGGTCAACCACAAGGCCACCAACACGCTCGATACGCTGAAGATTACGCTCACTCCCGAGATGCTCCTAGGTGTGTATCAGACATCCTTGGCCACCTATTACCAACCCGTGCATCGCGATTACACGTTGTTGGAAAGCTTTCCAGCCGGTGTGAAATATGGTTGGAACATACTCAGCGGATACGTGAGCAACTTCCGTTACCTAGCCTCTGCCGATGGCGCAAAGAGCTTAGGAGGCTTCGGATCGATAGGTAGCTTGTTCCCACCATTCTGGGATTGGCAGATGTTTTGGAACATGACAGCGTTCCTCAGCATCATCTTGGCGTTCATGAACATCCTCCCCATCCCTGCATTGGACGGCGGTCACGTGATGTTCTTGCTTTATGAGATGATCACCCGACGCAAACCTAGCGAGAAGTTTATGATCTATGCCGAGTACGTAGGTATTGCAATCCTGCTCCTCCTGATGGTGGTGGCCAATCTCAACGATATCCTCCGATGGATAGGATGGATGTAAAGGCGGATAGATAGAGCAACGAAAAGCAGAGCCTACGGGCTCTATGATATAGCGAGAGGGATTTTCCTAACATTGGAAAATCCCTCTCGCTGTTTGTATGAATGGTCTATTGATGAACAGACGGCTTAGAAACTCTTGAGCCAAGCCTTTAGATCCATCATCATCTCTTCGTGATAACGGAAGCCGATCTTGCTTCCCCAACCATGTCCTCCACCTGGATAGACATGGAGAGAACCCGGTACATCGTTCTTATAAAGCTCGATATAATAGTTTACACCATTAGCGGGTGGTACCAGATCATCGTCGTCGCTCAGGGCGATAAAGGCGCGTGGTGTGACACGTGACACCTGTAAGTCGGCGCTATACTTTTTCACTTCGCGCTTAGAAACGCTCTTGCCGAGCAGCGCGTGCTGACTTCCTGGATGCGTGAAACCGTCCATCATCGTGATGACAGGGTAGAAGAGAATCTGGAAGTTGGGCTTCGCGTCACCCGTGGCGGTGGTTGCAATCATTGCGGCGAGGTGTCCGCCGGCAGAGAATCCCATGATACCCACATCGTTGAGGCTAATCTTCCAGCCAGTGGCATTGCGTCTAACGAGCTTCATCGCTTGCTCCGCGTCACCGATAGGGATATCGGGGTTGCCGTTAGGCATACGATATTTCAAGACGATGGCAGCGATACCTTGGTTCTGAAAGAACTCGCCCCAATCATAACCTTCCTTTTCTTTCTCTAGAAAAGTGTATCCACCGCCAGGGCAGATCACTACGGCACGTCCTGTAGCCTCCTTGTCGGCAGGCAAGAACACACGCACCATCGCAGTGTCCTTGGGGTTGCCGTTGCTCTTGGGGGGCTTCCCGTTATACAAATTAACATCAAAAGTCATCTGTGCAGACATCGTCATGCAACACAATCCCATACCTGCAGCGAGTAGTAATTTCTTAAAATTCATCACAAAATGTATTGTTTGGTAATTGAGAAGTTAATGAATTGTATCTGCAAAGATAATAAAAACGATTCAATTACGGCCCGTATGTTTAGAAGTTTTAGTACATTTGCATGCAAACAATAAATCTATTCAGATGGTTAAACGTATTTTAATCTTTTCGGCTGCATTGTTAACAAGCCTTACTGCAGCCCGTGCACAAGTGAAACTACCCCACGTTATCTCCGACAATATGGTCATCCAGCAAGACACCGATGTGCGCTTGTGGGGATGGGACAAACCCAACAAGACCGTCAAGGTCACTACCTCATGGAACAGCAACGCCGTGACCACCCGTGTGGGTAAGGACGGCAAGTGGGAGGTAAAGGTGCGTTCGCCCAAAGCCAGCTACACACCGCTGACCATCACCTTTGATGATGGCACCCCCGTGAGCGTCAAGAACGTTGTGGCAGGTGAGGTATGGGTATGCGCCGGACAAAGTAACATGCAGTTTCCGGTAAAGGGTTTCCCCAACTGCCCGCATGAAAGCTATGCCGATGTGGTAGCTGAGGCCAACCAGTATAGCCAAAAGATACGCTACTGCAAGGTACCCGACCAGATGTCAATGACTCCTTTGGAGGATACCCAATGCTGCTGGCAGGCAACGGACATCAATACCGTGGCTGATCAAAGCGCCGTGGGCTACTTCTTTGCACGCATGGTGAGCAACACGCTCAATATCCCAGTGGGCCTTGTTGAAGCCAATAAGGGCGGTTCACGTGTGGAAAGCTGGTTCAACGAAGCAAACATCAAGAAGTACACCGATGAACCTCTTGATAGCGCAACGATGGTCAACCGATATGAGTATGATTACTATCGACCCATGGTTTGGGGCTATGGCACATTCAGTCCGATACAGAAATACACCGTCAAGGGTATTCTTTACTACCAGGGTTGTTCCAATGTCGACTATCATATGGACCAATATGCCGAGCGCCTCGCAGTGCTTGTGAAGCAATGGCGCGATGGTTTTGGTGAGGGAGACATCCCGTTCTACTTTGTCCAAATAGCCCCTTATGCCTATGGCGATGATGTCAACGGCATCTCCTCGGCTATCCTTCGCGAACAGCAACTCAAAGCCGCTGACCTCATTCCCAATAGCGGTCTGGTATGCACCAACGATCTAATATACTCTTGGGAACGTCAGCAGATCCACCCATGTAAGAAGAAACCCGTGGGCGAACGATTGGCCTACTTTGCGCTCAACCGCGATTACGGCTTCAAGAACGTGCTCTGTGATAGTCCGAGATACAAGGAGATGTTTGTTCAGAACGACACCTGCTATGTGTCATTTGACCACACCTATGGTGGCATGTCACGCTTTAACGACATCGAAGGCTTTGAGGTGGCAGGCCCTGACCACGTGTTCCACAAGGCGCAGGTAGGCCATTTCTGGGTGCCAACGGAGGATAAGCGCAACGAAACCTTCTATGTGACCTCCCCAGAGGTTAAGCATCCCGTGGCTGTGCGCTATTGCTTCCGCAACGTAGAGCAAGGCAACCTCAAGAACAACGCCAATCTGCCCTTGTTCCCCTTCCGCACTGACAACTGGAAAGAGTAACTGCTTGGTAACAAAATATATCTTCAACCACTATGCATGTACTAGAGAAGTTTGCTTATTGCCCCGCCTGTGGCAGCAAACACTTTGAAGAACAGGACGTAAAGAGCAAGCGCTGTCAGAACTGCGGCTTCGAATACTATCTCAATCCCAGTAGCGCCGTGGCAGCGTTTATCCTCAATGATCGTGGCGAACTGCTCGTGGAACGCCGCAAGAACGACCCCGGCCGAGGCACGCTCGATCTCCCAGGTGGCTTCTGCGATATGGAAGAGACCCTTGAGGAAGGCATCGCTCGTGAACTGAGGGAGGAGACGGGGCTTGTGGTGACCTCCACACGATACCTCTTCTCCGTGCCCAACGTCTATCGATATAGCCACTTTGACATCCCCACGCTTGACGCGTTCTTCCTTTGTACGGTGGGCAACGCGTCACAGCTCAAGGCTGGCGACGATGCCGCCGAGGTGCAGTGGGTACCTCTGAGCGATATCCACACCGAGCAGTTTGGGCTCCGCTCCATCCGTCATGCGCTGTTCCGCTTCTTGGATATGCAGGAAGAAAAGTAGCTCCGCAAAGGTTTTGATTCATCGTCTCACCCCATCAGGAGTGTCACGAACATAAGAAACGCATGGTTTTGTTGCCGTCTTGAGCAGCGAAACCATGCGTTTCTCGTTGTCATATCTATGCGCTTATCATCTCGTAGCGGCTCGATGAGAACAAGAAATAATTTATTTTTCCTAGAAAATTAATTTATTCTTTGGAGAAAAATAAATTGTTTTTCTTTCCCAAACCATTGCTTTGGGGTGATGAAAGAGGCTATCTTGGCTTCTCAAACCGCCTTTCTTGCTCTATGAAACGGCTGTTAGTAGGTCTTCTTCGCGCGTACACAATAAAACGGAAGAAATAGCGTTATCTTCTATTATCAATGTTCTGAATATGAGAAAACTGCACGTCATTCTCCTCACCATAGTATTATTGCTCAGTATAAATGCCGTATATGCCCAGCGCCAACGCTTCTTCAATCTCACCGTTGAAGATGTGACGATAGACAGCGTGTTGCCGCGCTTTACCTATTCTATCCCTTTGGGCAGACAATATGCCGACTCCGTCTACACCGTGGAACTGCGATATCCCGAGTTTCTAGCGATGAACCGCACCGACTCGCTGCGCTATCGTGAGCTCATGGGAGGTCGCCCAACACCCGCTATGCCCCAGGTGGAGCAGCATATCGTGGTGGATCGCAAAGTGGGCAAATTGGAGCTGTCGTTTGTGCCCGTAGTGGAGCGCGACGGCAAGAAGCAGTTTCTAGTGTCGTTCATGATAGCGCTGACCTCCACACCGCGTGCCTCGCAGACCAAAGCGGCTCAGAAGGCATCCGCACAAGCCCCTCTGAAGAGCGAGAGCAGCGATGCCGATATCTACGCAGCCCACTCCGTGCTGGCTTCGGGACAATGGGTGAAGATCAGAGTGCCCTCCACCGGCGTGTATCAGATCACGGAGAAGCTGGTGAAACAATGCGGTTTCTCAGATATCAGCAAGGTGAAAGTGTATGGATATGGCGGCAATCTCATTGACGAAACGCTCAGCCGAGAGAGCCTCCGAGCCACCGACGATCTATCTGAGGTGCCCGTCTGCGTGGTGGGTGGTCGCCGCCTGTTCTATGCCGAAGGCCCTGTGAGCTGGTCGAGCAACACCGCCACCAAGCGCACCCGCAACCCTTACTCAGACTATGGCTACTATTTCCTGACCGAGAACGATAACGAAGCACAGACCGTTGACTCGGCCACGTTCCTCAGTCAGTTTCCTACCGCAGACGATTATCACCTCCTCTATGAGGTGGACAACTATGCTTGGTATCAAGGCGGACGCAACCTCTTTGACAGTCAGACCATCAACCAAGGTGCTTCGCGGTCCTATACGTTCACCAAACCCCTCGCGGCACAGAGCGCTACCGTAGCCATTGGGGTGACGGCAGGTACCACCACGCGTGTGCAGATGCTTAGGAACGGCACCGAACTGGGTACCGCCACCATCACCTTAGGCTCGTATGACCACGGCGCTGAGGCCGAACGCACCTACAACGTCAGCGACCTCCTTCCCACGGATACCATCTCCGTGAAGGTGCTCAGCGGCGGACCAGCCCACCTCGACTATATCTCGATGGCTTATGACCAGCCATTCACCATATCCGCACTGACCACGGCAACCTTCCCCGAGCCCGAGTATGTGTACGGAATCCTCAACCAAGACCATCATGCCGATGCACAGGCAGATATGGTGATCATCATCCCCACCAGTCAGAAGCTACTGACGCAGGCGCAGCGACTGGCCGACTATCATCGCACGCACGACTCGCTCCGTGTGAATATTGTGCCAGCTGACGAGCTCTATAACGAGTTCTCAAGTGGTACGCCCGATGCTAGCGCCTATCGCCACTACCTCAAGATGCTCTATGATCGTGCCACAAGTGATGACGATATGCCTCGTTACCTGTTGCTCTTTGGCGACTGCGTGTGGGACAGTCGTATGCGCACGAGCGAGTGTAGCGGCCTAGATGCTGACGATTATCTGCTGGCTCATGAGAGCGAAAACTCGTTTAACGAGATCAACTGCTATGTCAACGATGGTTGGCTGACGCTCCTAGACGATGGCGAAGGGGCTAACCCCGACCGCACGGATAAGGAGGACGTGGCTGTGGGACGCATCCCTGTGACCACGGCGACCGATGCCAAGGCGGTGGTGGATAAGATCTTGGCCTACTGCGAGAATGCTAACGCGGGCGATTGGGAGAACACGCTGATGTTCATGGGTGACGATGGCAACAACAATCTGCACATGCGTGACGTCAACGAGACCGCCGAGACCATCATGGGGCTCTATCCTAGCTATCAGGTCAAGAAGGTGATGTGGGATGCTTACACCCGTGTGACTACATCGACGGGCAACAGTTATCCTGAGGTTTCACAGGTGATCAAGCAACAACAGGCTGCCGGTGCGTTGGTGATGGACTATGCCGGACATGGCGTGGAGTATCAGTTGTCACATGAGGCGGTGCTGAAGATAGCCGACTTTAAGGCGTTCACCAATCAGAATCTGCCGCTATGGATCACTGCCAGTTGTGACGTGATGCCCTTTGACGCGATGAAGGAGACCATCGGTGAGCAGGCGCTGCTCAACAGCAAGGGTGGCGCAGTGGCTTTCTGGGGCACTACGCGTACGGTATATGCCTACTATAACAAGTTTGTCAACACGGCGTTCCTCAAGCATGTGCTCAGTTGGACTGGCGGAAAACCTACCGCCATCGGTGAGGCACAGCGTCTGGCTAAGAACGATATGATCACCTCGGGACAGGATCGCACCCTCAATAAGTTGCAATACTCCTTGTTGGGCGACCCCGCCATGGCACTCAATCTGCCACGGATGACCGTTGTGGTCGACTCGATCAATGATGTTGCCGTTGACACACCGGATGCCATAGAGCTCAAAGCGGGTTCGGTGGCTAAGGTGAAGGGCCACATCGAGTATCAGAGTCAGCCTGTGACGACGTTCAATGGCAAGGTGACCGCCACCGTGCGTGACACCCGCGAGCTGATCACGTGTAAGAAACAGGAGTCGACCTCGACATCGGCTTTCCAATATTATGACCGCACCAAGACACTCTACAATGGTTCGGACAGCGTCAGGGCAGGCGAGTTCACGTTCACCTTTGCCGTTCCGCTCGACATCAACTATGAGCAAGGGGCAGGGCAGATCACATTGTTTGCCGTGAGCAACGACCATCAGATGTTGGCTAACGGCCATAATGAGAACTTCAGCCTGAACGGAACAGAGGTCTATCAGAACGATTCCATCGGCCCAAGCATCTACTGCTACCTCAACTCGCCTTCGTTTAGCGATGGCGGACGGGTCAATACCACACCTTACTTTGTAGCTAACGTGACGGATAAGGATGGTATCAACGCTACGGGAGCGGGCATCGGGCACGACTTGCAACTCATTATCGATGGTCAGCAGTCGATGACGTACAATCTGAACAGCAACTTCACCTTCGACTTTGGTACCTACACCAGTGGTCAGACCTACTATAACATACCCGAACTGAGCGAAGGCAAGCATCAATTGAAGTTCCGCGCATGGGACATGCTCAACAATTCGTCCACCGCAACGCTCAACTTCACCGTGGTCAAAGGCCTGCAACCCGAGATTGAAAGCATCAGTTGCACCAACAATCCAGCCACCACCAGCACCACGTTTATCGTTACGCACAACTTCCGTGATGCCGATGTGGATGTGGAGATCAGCGTCTTTGATGCCAGTGGACGAGAGCTATGGCGCCACAGCGAGAGCGGCGTGTCCACCGGCAACGCCTATACCGTGGACTGGGATCTGTGTACCAATAGTGGCGCTAGGCTTCAGACGGGTGTGTATCTCTATCGTGTGAAGCTCAGCGCGGAGGGTAGCACGCAGGCTTCCAAAGCCAAGAAACTCATCGTGGTAAACAATAAGTAAGCCACTCTCACGTTTATTATACTAAAGAAATAGCAACAGAATGAATCAGAAAGCAATACAATCTGTCCTAGCTAGCGCCACCTTGGCACTGCTTCCGCTCAGCTCTTGGGCGCAGGATAAGAAGGATATGTTCAATCCGGTCAACTCTGCGGTAACCTCACAGACCATCGCCCCCGATGCCCGTGCAGCTGGTATGGGTGACGTCGGCGCTGCTACCGATCCGGATGTGAACTCCCAATACTGGAACCCAGCTAAGTATCCGTTCACCATCAGTAAGGCTGGCGTGGCACTCAACTACACCCCGTGGCTCCGACAGCTGGTCAACGATATGGACTTGGCCTACCTCGCAGGTTACTATCGCATAGGCGATTACAGCGCAGTGTCCGGTTCGCTCCGCTATTTCTCCCTTGGTGAGGTGTCAACCAGCTCGGGTGTGGACAACACGGGTGATATGACCATCAATCCATACGAGATGTCTCTGGATGTGGCTTACTCGTTGATGCTCTCTGAACACTTCTCTATCGCAGCTGCGGTGCGCTTTATCTATTCGGATCTGACCTACGATTATACCGAGGATACAACGCCTGGATCTGCCTTCGCAGCTGATCTGTCATGCTACTATCAGAACTATTTCAATATGGGTAGCCGCGAATGCCAGTTGGGTTTAGGTATGAACATCTCTAATATCGGCTCAAAGATCACCTTCGGTGGCGACGATAACTCTGAGTTTATCCCTACCAACCTACGTCTTGGTGCTTCGGTGATGATCCCAATAGACGAATATAACCGCTTCACCATTGCGGCTGATGCTAGCAAACTGCTCGTTCCTACCTATCCGCAACAACGTGATGGCGAGTCGAACGAGGATTTTGAGCAACGCAAACAAAAGGAATATTACGACTGCTCGTCTATCTCTGGTATCTTCAAGAGCTTCCATGATGCTCCCGGTGGCTTCAAGGAGGAGATGCAAGAGGTCAACTGGAGCGTGGGTGCCGAGTATGTTTACCATGATCAGTTCTCCATCCGCGCCGGTTATCACAACGAGAGCGAGAACAAAGGTAACCGTAAATACTTCACCGTAGGTGCGGGTTTCAAGATGAATGTGTTCTCTCTTGATGCCGGATATGTCATCGCTACAGCTAAGAGTAACCCCTTGGATCAGACGCTGCGCTTCTCGTTGTCGTTTGATATGGATGGTATCAAGGATCTCTTCCGCCGTCGTTAATCAGTAAGGAGACGATTATGACAGATCAGAACAGCAACGCTGAGCATCTTGCTCAACCCATGATGTGCCCCTTCCGTGTAGGTATGGGTTATGATGTGCACCAGCTTGTGGAGGGCAGAGCGTTATGGCTTGGTGGCGTGCAGATACCCCATACGTTGGGTTTGCTAGGTCATAGCGATGCCGATGTGCTCATCCATGCCATCTGCGACGCCTTGCTTGGTGCGGCAAATATGCGCGACATAGGTTATCATTTCCCCGATACGTCTGCCGAAACGCAAGATATCGATTCGAAGATTCTCCTTCGCAAGACCATCGATTTGCTCGCAACGGAGGGTTATCGCCTTGTGAATATCGACGCAACGGTGTGTGCTGAGAAACCCAAACTCAATCCGCATGTGCCTCAGATGAAGCAATGTTTGGCACAGGTGATGGGTTGTGATGAGGGACAGATATCCATCAAAGCCACCACCACCGAGCGTCTTGGGTTCACGGGACGCCAAGAAGGCATTTCGGCTTATGCGGTTTGCTTAATCAGTAAATGATGCGGGCATAGGTGAAGCATCACATTCGGAGAATTTAAAAGTCAGATAATAACGAACAAGCCCCATAGAACGAAATCGCTCTATGGGGCTTGCTGTAGGATGTTGGGGTGCTGGAGATGGGATGGCTTGGAGGTGTTTCTGTGGGTCAGTAGAAATATAGTGGGGATAAGCGTATAAGTTAGCAATGCGGAAAAGG
>CAVJZR010000031.1:0-33985 GCA_963654235.1 Bacteroidaceae bacterium
GGGCTTCGGACCGAACTCTTATGCCCTTTTGAGTTTTACCGGACAGCAATAATTATCTATATATGTATTGTCAGTTTTCTTTGTCGTGATTGCATCTAGGCTCCATTATTTCCTAATGGTCTTCTTACCATTGCTAATCACGATGCCTTTATAGTCATTGCTTACCCGTTGTCCCGATAGATTGTAGTAGGTGGGTGCGTCGCTGGTGTTGCTTATAGGTAAGTGGATGCTTGTCGTCTCACCATTGATAACTACTTTGAGAGGATTGGTGCTCGAGACCTCAGGGGCATAGATATAGGCGCGACCTGCTGGAACCGTAGCGCCAGCACCGAATTTGACAAAAGCTCCTGCTTCATATCCGTTCTTAGCTTCAGCTGCGTATCCGTAGCAACCCTCCTTGTTGTCGTTGGTAAAGGTGAGCGGGCTGTACACGCCACGCAGATAGTCAGTTGAACTAGTAAGGTCGGAGGTCTTTCTTACCTCGACATTGCTGCCTAGGTCTAGTAAGGTTCGCGCTGGCTTGAAGATATATGCTGTGTTGGCTTCAGGCAAAGTGACTTCGGTAAACTCGGCTTCAGTCTTTTCGGCATTAATGCCCGTGCAAACATATAGGTTGCCGTTGGTGGTAGGGATGGCGAAAGGTGTGTACACGGTGTAATAGCCGTCGTCGATGGTAAACGGACGATTATAGCTCAGTTCTTTTGCTGTAAAGTCAAGACCGATGTTCACTTCCTTCTTGTCCTCAAGCAGAAAGTCCTCGCATACCCAATCGCTACCATCATTATAGATATAATTGACCGTTGCTTTATCGCTTTCACGATAAGGTCTTGGTATATCATCGCTACCGAGGATCTGCGCCCATGTGCTCCCGAGAGAGACGAGCGCTTCACCATTGCTGAGGTTCCTGTCCGCTATTGAGGTTGCGCCGTCAGGTACATTGCCCAGGGTGGTAGTGTAATGGCAGTTGGTCAACGTGGCTTTGTTGCGCACGAACGTGTTAGAGCCTTCAGTGTCCACATCCAGACTAGCAGCAAGCAGACAGTTGCGCAACACCGAAGTGCCATCCGACCATCCAACGAAGCCTCCGCAGCAAGAGGTGGTGTAGCCGGTCGCTTGTGTAAGAGCCCCAGTAAAGGCACATGTCTCGATGATCATGTCGTCCTCGTAGTTCACTCCGACGAGACCGCCGTGCGTGCCGTCACCGCTTACAGACGAAACGATATTCACATTGCTTACGCACCTCAACAACGTGGTCTGATTAGTGCTGCCGCTCTGATTGGCTCCTATCAGTCCACCAGCGAACTTCTTTGACGTGGTAATGGTTCCCACAACCGTTAGGTCTTGTATCGTAGCACCTTTAGTGTAGCGGAACGGACCTGTGGCATCCGCAGTAAGGTTAACATAGTCAACGGTGAGCACGTGCCCTCCGCCATCAAATGTACCCATGTAAGGCTTATTGTTGGTTCCCACCATTTCGGTTACGGCAGTAGTGATGTCAGCGGTCAGTTTGGCATTGATGCTATTGTCCGTGTTTTCAACATACTGGCAGAAGCTTGCCCAGTCGTCGCCATTGCTGATGATATAGTTGCCTTCCGTATCTATCTGTTCACCCCATTGTGCATAGAGCGTTAGGGTGTTATTGGTTGTTGTAGGAATGGTCGTTATCAGTTGCTTGTTGGCATATTCCGTTTCTCCTGTTGGAGATGTGCTCCATCCCTTAAATGCCCATCTTGTACGCGTAAAAGCATTGGCGAAGAGCTGCGTGTTGCCGTCATCGAAGAGCGTCTGTGGTGCCATCGTGCCAGTAGCGTCGTCAGAGTTCTTGTCAAACACGATGGTATATTGAGATGGAAAGAGCAGATCCACCCCGTCAGGATGTTCCGTGCCGTCGCTATTGTAGCAAGCTTCGTAGAACGAAATGGCGTCTTCCGTGCCTGGGAACATAGCCATCTTTCCGTCCTTTACTCCTAACACATAACTATTAGTCTTGTTGTATTCCCCATAGCCGACCAATGTGTTGTCAGAGTAATCGGTGGTATAAGTGTATGTTTCTGGCGCAGAGACAACGATATCTGGATTGCTGCTTTCTAGGAGCACACCTTTGCAGGTGTTATAGTCAGGCAAACAGGCGTCGTCCTGTCTCACATGCACCAACCGGAGGGCATTCTTCTCCTCGTCCCACACCGCTTTATAGGCAACGGTTTGTGCATCAGTGCAGAAACGCTCCGACGAAGAGTAAGTGGCATAATACTTTCCTGAACCCTCTGGATATTCCATGCCGTGAAGCGTGATACTGTCTACGGAGATGGTGTTAGTCGATATGTCCCCATTAGGATTGCTTACAACGCATTTGTATTTGTAGCCAGCGTAGAAATATGTCGGTTTGAAAGAGGGACCTTCTTCTCCGCCGAGGGATATCCACGTCGAACCGGGGAACTGGTAATACCAACTGTAGCTCAGGTTCTCTCCTGCCGCCGTCACATTGAGCGTAGGCACATTGTCCACATCAATGTTAAGAGACGTTGCTGGCTGCTCAATGATTGTTGGTACCCCACTAGTCTCCTTTTCAATGGAAAAATTGGAAAAGGTACACGAATAAATAGAACCTATATGCTCTCCAGTAAACGTGATGCAGATATAGCCTTCAGTGGCGGTAGAGCCAAAAGTCAGCGACTTCGTCTTTCCGGAGCCTCCGCCATTGTAATAAAGGTCCACCTCTCCTATCTCGCAAAGCACTTTGGAGTCGCTTGTTGTTCCATCGCGCAACTGCACTTTCACCTTTGCGTTTCTCAGATATACGTAATCCCAACTGGTTGCGACCTTCATAGAGAATGTGTATGAAGACGCTTCGGTAATTGTTACCTTGTCTACAATGAAATAGTCTGCGTTGAGGTAACCCACATTGTCCTCAGTGTTCTGACATTTATATATATAGTACTCGAAGGCGTTTGAAGCATCAACCGTGGCCAACATATATCTCGATCCAGCTATACAGTTGGTCGAATGGTCTTGATACGTAACATGTTCAGACATCTTTTGCCACGTCCACTGGGGCGACCAAATGGCAGCGTTGAGCGGCGCAGAGATGAGCCATGCTATGAGCATAACAATGTAGAGATAAAATCTTTTCATAATAGGTAGTTAAACGATTATATATTTCTGATACAATACATGTGTGTCACAAATGTAATGGCTTTTTACCATTAATCACGATATAAGCGTTACGCAAAATGACGCAAAACCGCTAAAATACAGCGCAAAAGACGCAAAAGCAGAATAAAAAAGCTATCTTTGCAAGATATAAAGGACGCTTCTATCGGTAACTATACATACAATCGCTTTATGAAACATAGGCTATCGCAATACCTAAATCGTACGAAGGTGGGACGTCTCGACTTTATCCGACAACTGCTCTTTGTTATTTTCACGCCCTTGGCAATCGTTTTGTTCTCCCTTCATCTGCTGGGGTGTTATGGTCTGACCATATTGTCGGCGCAGATATGTTCTGCCTGCTACATCCTAACAAGCGCAATAGCCTTGCTCATATACCTATGGAAGGGACCAAAGGTGCTGAAGCAGCTATTGTCAATCTACCTTGTTGCGGTGGCATCAATCCAAAGCGTGCGGCTTGTGATACTGGCCAGTATGGGGCAACAACCACCGATGCTTACCACCATCAATCTAACCGCATGTTGCATCATTGTGTTTATCGGATGTATGGCCATGTTGCCGCGTGCCACGTTCATCTGTACAGCCATCAGCATCGCAGCGATGGTCATCTGCGGATGTGTCACTCATGCGCAGATGTACTGGCAACTGCTCATCGTCTTTGGAGTGGCTGAACTCACCACGACCGCCTTTTGCATTGTATCGACGAAGCTCTTCAATGATGAATACAACGAAAAGCAAGGCTATGTCAATACCATCGACCAGATACTGCACGTCTTCAATATTAGCAAGACCGAGCTACTGACGCTTCTGCAGCTAGCTAAGGCACAGGATACGCGGACCATTTACGATGAAGAACTGGTTGATCGGCTAAGCCCTAAGACCGTGCGCAACATCATTCATGCCGCTAACCAGATTGAGCATATCCAATCCGAAAGGCGCCAAGCGACCCTTGAACGCTATCCGATGCTCACTCCTGCCGAGCTCGATGTCTGCCGCCTTGTCGAACGAGGCATGACGCTCAAGGAAATAGCCAATGCCCTCGGAAAGAGTACCTCCAATGTAAGCACGGTGAGGGGCAATATTCGTAAGAAGTTGGGACTCTCACAGAACGATGATTTGCGCACCTACCTCTTATCTCATGACCAATAGATTGTCTTCACGACATGGACGTTGTGGTCCCATCTTCTTTCTGATAGACGATATCAAGATATGTTTCGTTATCCTTTATGGGCTTCGTCATCTCACGGGCGCGGCTCTAACAGATTAAGAAATAATTTGTTTTTCGATAAATTTTAATTTATTTTTCTAGTAAAATCAATTTATTTTTTCATCCCATTCTTATTCTATCAGACCTTGAAAGGATAGAAATGAAGAGATAAAAGAAGGTTTTTCGGAATGTAAAACATGATAATGTATTACGTTATTCAGAATAAAATGCGTATCTTTGCAGCATTCTATTTCACCTCTTGATGGCTTCTTGGTGTAGGCTGCAAGCGGTGGAACGTACGTAACTGACACTCACGACAATGAAAAACGAAACGATGAACAACCAACCAGACCCGCAGACACCGAAGAAGTCGGGACGTGGTGGCGCTCGGCCAGGTGCTGGGCGGCCAGGCAGCAACAGCAAGCTATACACCTTCCGTGCACCCGGCGTGATGGCAAAGGTGATAGATGCCCAACCGAGCAAAACCGATTTTATCAAGACTTGTATCACTCGCGCCCTCAATGATGAGGCTCGATGCTTAGACGGCATAGGTGCGGCAGCAACGGCCGATCATGTGCAGGACATCCGATTGCCCTTCTTTGACCTAGGCATCAAGGCTGGTTTCCCCATTCCGCTGGACAATGACGAGAAAGGACAAGACATAGAACTGGTCAAGATGCTTTGCCCCAATCCTGAGGCAAGCTACCTCATACGGGTGGAAGGCGACTCGATGATCGATGCCGGAATCAGTAGTGGCGATGTCATTATTGTGGATAAGAGCAATCGTAACCCGTCTCCACAAGAGGTGGCGGTGTGCGAGCTCAATGGCGAATATACGCTGAAGCGGTTTGAGAAGCGCGAAGATGGCGGATGGCTTATCCCTGCCAATCCTGCCTATCCCGCCATCCCTGTTAAGGAGAGCGACTCGTTTTCCGTGTGGGGCGTGGTGACTTATATCATTCATAAGCCTAGAGCCTAGGACATATGTACGCATTGGTCGACTGTAATAGCTTCTTCTGCTCCGTGGAGAAGGTGTTCCACCCTGGACTGAATGGGCGCCCGGTGGTGGTGCTATCGAGCAATGACGGTTGTATCGTGGCGCTCACACCCGAAGCCAAGGCGGTGGGACTGCATCGTGGTGATCCTATCTTTAAGGTGCAAGACATCGTGGACCAAGAAGGTGTGACGGTGTTCTCCACCAACATGACGCTTTATGCGGCGATGAGCAAGCGCATTGTGAGCATCATGCGGAAGAGCATCGGCCATGTGGAGCAATATAGCATTGATGAGAGCTTCTGCGATCTACATGGTTATGAGCGCCTTTATGACCTGGAAGAGCTGATGCGCCAGCTCAAGGAACGTATCCTGCTGTGGACCGATGTGCCCGTAAGTGTGGGCATTGCACCCACGAAGACGCTCGCTAAGATGGGAAGCAAGTTTGCCAAGCAGTATAAGGGCTATCGTGGTGTGTGCATGATCGACACAGAAGAGAAACGTCTCCGAGCCCTAGCGCTCTTTGATCTGGCTGATGTGTGGGGCATAGGGCGGCATACGTTGGCCAAACTGCAATATTACGGAGTGCAAACGCCATTGGAGTTTGCCAATAAAAGCGAGTCTTGGGTGCGTGCTCATCTGACCAAACCTGGACTGCAGACGTGGCTTGAGCTCAATGGTGTGCCTTGCATTGACACCGCAGAGGTGGTGCGCAACAAGACCATCTGTACCAGCAGAAGCTTTGGTGAGATGATATCTGATTTTCCGCAGCTCAAGGCTAGCGTAGCCACGTTTGCCTCTAGTTGTGCTAACAAGCTACGTGGACAACGCTCTGCGGCTAGCACGGTGACGGTATTTGTTGCTAGCAATCGGTTTCGAGAGGATCTGCGTCAGTATCATAACGCCGCTTCCGTATCCCTTCCTACGCCTACCAATGACACGCTCGAGATCGTATCTGCGGCTCTTTCTGCCTTGAAAAGTATCTATGTAGAAGGTGTCATGTATAAGAAATCGGGTGTAGTGGTGAGTGATATCCAGACTGCCGATTGCATACAAGGCTGCTTATTTGATGAGATCCACAACCGTCCGCAGCGTGCCCAGCTCATGACAACGATGGATCTCATCAATCATCGTTATGGACTCAAGACGCTTCACCTAGCTGTGGAGGGTGGGAGAGAGCAGCGTTGGAAGGTGAAGTGTCAGAAGAGGAGCCGCAATTACCTTACCTGTATCAATGAGCTATTGACCATTAAGGTCTGACACGCCTTCATCCGTAACCGCCTTTATTGCTCAGAATAGAATCCTACATGTATATAAACGAAAGAACCCAAACCAGTCGTTAGACCGATTTGGGTTCAAAATCGTAGTTATGTTATGTTCCTATGGATTATAGAGAAAGCAGATAGTCGATCAAGATGACAGCCTTATCTGCACTCATCAGATCCAGCTCGTGCTCCTTTGCAAAGGCTTGCAGTTGGGTCTTATACTGAGGAAAGGCTTTGTATAGGTTCTTAATCCTATTGATTGCATACTCTTTGCCATTCTTCTCGAAGATGTATGTGTTGGCGCTCTTGACCTTCCAGATGTCATACTTCTGTCCGTTGTTGTCTTCCTGGTTGGTGCCGAAGGAGCCGTTATACATTCCGCCACCAGCTCCTGCGAGGTTGCCCATACCGAAGTTGCCTTGCAGTTCAATCTTTCTCGCACCTACCTGTGACACCTGTCCATAGGCGCCAAGATAGCCTTCGTGGATCTTATGGATGCGCCAAAGAATCTTGACGGTACCATGATTGAGCGTGTATTGTTCTACAAAGTCGCCTTGTCGACCGATAAACTTTCTTTCGCCAAACTTGATACTGTCCACTAGCTCAGGACTGGTCAGCTCCATCAGTGTTTCATCTTGCATGAAATACATCTTACCATTATTGGCATCATAGTTCATCATGCTTACGTTGACAGCACCGTTTTTGAACTTTACATATCCTTTCGCAAAGTTGTCGAAAAGGAAGATGCGACCTGTCTGCGCCGAGGCGGTAACCACAGCGCTGGTGATCAATGCGAGTAACAAGATTATTCTCTTCGCTTTCATTGGATGTAGAGTCTCTATAATTGTTTTTATCCGAATGAGGAGGAGAGCAAATCATTACCCTCCTCCTGCTTCTTTTTATATCATCTAGATATAGTTGGCTGACCTAATTAGTTGTTAGGTGTACCCCACTGTGGAGCATTCTTGTCTTGCCACAAGCGCTCTACGTTCAGAGGAGCATCGCCACCATTGTACTGGCTACCCTGACTGTTGGTACCGAAGGTCTTGAAACCTTCTTCCTCGTATGCTGCCATCACGATGTCACGCATGATATCGTCTACATTTGGAATGGAAACGACAAAGCGACGTGGGATTGCTGATAGCGCAATGTTGGGGAACTTGACAAATGGGAGAAGGCTAGAGCCTACCTTTGGATAACCAGAACGACGTGCGGTAACATACTGATCGTCGGGTTGCTCGCTGAAGTGCATCATCAGCTGGAGGTAGATCTTCTCAAGGTCAGCGCTCTTGTTGCCTGTGAGCTTCACATTGTCGGTAGCAAGCATTGCGTCGATTTCGCCATTCTGAAGAGCGATGGTCTTCTCATATGGATCGTATGAGTAGATACCTGGAGTAGCTTCATCGAAGTAGTAAGGAATCTTGTTCGACTTAGCTAGCTTGTCAAACTCTTCCACTGAAGCGCGAACGCCTGCCTCATACCATGCCTTATAGTCTTTGCCGCCAATAGCGCCACCCTTAAGGCAAGCCATTTCAGCCAAGTAGAGGTTCACTTCGCCTGCAGATAGATACATCGTATAGAGAGGATTGTCCTCTGTGTCTTGCAATACGTGCATATCTATCTCGCCAGTCTCTGAGTCAACGGTCATAGCTGTAGGAAGCTGGAAGTCGTCTCTACCCTTACGCATCTCGGTAGAGTAGTAGCTGAATGGGGTGTAGCTTCGGCTGTTGTCACCAATCTTGATCTCATAACGTGTACCTGGGTTGAAGTATTCTTCATAGTCCTCGTCAGACAATGAGCCATCTGCGTGAGATGTCTTAGCATCGTAAACCACAGGAACTGCTGTGTAGCGTACCCAAGGTTCGCCCATGCCGCCCCATGCTTTGAAGGTGCTGTCTGCGTTTAGGATGACGTTCTTCTTTACATCACTTGGGAGATCATTGTAACGTCCGTTGTCAATGAAGCTCTGAACCACTGATGAGTTGAAGCTGTTCTTGGTGTAGATGAAACGAACGCGAGGATCCTTTGCATCCAACATAAACTTCATTACGTTGCCTGAAGCAGAGAGTGACAAGATGCCGTTGCCGGTTCCATAAACGTAGTCGTCGTTACCAGAAGCACGTGAGGTAGCTTTGGCAAAGAGGAAGTCGTCATCTGTTGTGGTGATCAAGCCTGCTGAGTTGTTTACAGCATCTTCTACGATCTGCAAAGCCTTTGTAGCGTCGTTGTTGTACAAACGTACGGCAATCTTAAGCTTCAAAGTGTTAGCAAGCTTTGCCCACTTCTTCCAGTCGCAACCATAAGCTGCATCCTGTGCCTTGATAGCGTTGAGGTTGTCAGCTTTCAGCATGGTGATATACTCGTCAAGCTCTTGTAGCCACAATGTATAGAGCTCCTCTACCGTCTCATATTTAGGTGTGAGGATAGTCTTGTCATCGTAATGGCAAGCCTCGGTATAAGGAATAGAACCGTACATGTCGGTATCGAAGATGCCAAGGTAAATCGTGAGGATGCCAGTAGCTGCGAGATAGCCGTTATCTTCTACCTTATTATTTTTCTCGATGTAATCTTGAATCTTGTTGCGATACTTCAGCGTAGCGAGATACTGGCTTCCCTGACCACCATTCTCGTTCTGCCCGGTATATGCTGGGTCATAACTGCCACCACACATCTGGCTCCACTGGTTGAAATATCTCACGTTGTAATACCAAATAAGGTAGTCGTTGGGCTGAAATGCATTGATTGCAGCGGTCAGCATACCCTCTGGCATTGTCTCTGTCACATTGCTAGGGTCAGTGTTTATTTCCTTCAGATCATCAGCACAACTGACAAACGAAAGTGCAGCTAAACCTGCAAAGAACATTGAAAATATCTTTTTCATTTTCTTTTTCTTTTATTGTTAATAATCCACTAATTATCGGCAATCGTTTGTAACCTTAATTATATAAGGCTTGCGGTCGTTCGAACGATTAGCTTTTTATTCTCTTACACTTATTTATTAGCGTTCTCTTACTTTGTACCGATGGTTGCTCTAAGCGTGATGGTGAAGCTTGTTGTAACACCAGAGAACTGACGCATACGGAACTCAGCTGCTGTTGTACCAGCCACTGCCTCAGGATTCTCCTTGTTAGGCATGGTGTTGAGCAGGTAACCTAGGTTGTGAGCTGCTGCTGTAAGGCTGAGGTTGCTAACGCCAATCTTGTTTGCAATCTTGTTATCGAACAGATAAGAGAGGGAGAGATCGCGGAATGCGATGTAGTTAAGAGTGGTAAACCAACTGTCGTTAAGTGTACCTTGGCCCCAAGAGTTGCTGAAGTATTGCCAGCCACCAGCGTGAACGTAATCTACAAGACCCTTGTCGAAGAGCTCTTGGTAGGTCTCACCAGTGCTATAAGCGCCTGTTCCTACAGTGTAAGTGCCACCGTCTGGAGTCTTGATTGTGGTTCCTGAAAGAACGATACCATCAGGAATCATACCATCGTCATATGTGTAACCATCCCACTTAGAGGTGTACACTGTACCACCATGGTTTGTACCACGATATCCAAGAGAGGTGTCTGTGTAGCCATAAGCTGTACCATAACGTGAGCCATAAGAAGCTACCTTACCACCAAAGCGCATATCGAAGTTTGCAGAAAGGGTCAAGTTCTTCCAACGAAGGGTGGTGTTGATACCGCCAAGGAAGTCAGGAACCATGTTACCAACGCTTTCTACCACACCACTACGCTTGTAGAATGGAGTGTGATAAGAGTTATAGTAACCCATGTTGAGCACTTTCATACCAGATGTCTCGTCAACCATTGGAGCAGCGTCTGACATCAACATACCATAAGTGCCACCCACTTTAGCAACTGAACCGATACGATAGTTACCGTAGTCAGGTGTACCTTGGAGCGTGATGTAGTCGGCGCAGAGGTCAGAAAGCTCAACAATCTTTGAGTTGTTCTTGGTCCATGTGAAGTTCAAGTCCCACTGCCAGTCCTTAGATTGGATAGGTGTGGTGTTGAGAGCAACCTCGAAACCAGAGTTCTGAATGTTACCGGCATTGATAAGCGCGCTGCTGTAACCAGAAGCCGAAGGAATGCTTACGGTCATGATCTGGTCGATGGTGTTCTCCTTATAATAAGTAAGGTCAAGACCGATGCGGTTGTTCAAGAAGCGGATATCTGTACCAAGCTCCCATGACTTCTTACGTTCAGGCTTAAGGTTCTGGCTGTAAGTGGTGCTAGGAAGAACGGTTGAGTAAGGCTTACCATAATTGTTGGTATAGCTTTCGAGTGAGTAAGCTGAGTTGATGTAGTAAGGATCGCAGTCGTTACCTACCTGTGCGTAAGATGCACGAACCTTCCAAAAGCTGATAGCCTTTGGCAACTGGAATGTGTTAGAGATCAACCAAGAAGCGTTGATAGCTGGGTAGAAGTAACTGAAGGTACCGTGTCCATCTGCATAAACCAAAGCAGAAGACCAGTCGTTACGTCCTGTTACATCTACGAACACCTGGTCGCGCCAGCTTGCGCCTACCTGGAATGCCACTGAGTGGATCACCTTAGTGTGGTCTAGGACAGCCTTTGCCTCATAGCCCTCAGAACCATTGGCAAGGAAGTATTGGTTAGGAACGATGAATTCGCCCTTAGTCTTTGCTTCAAGATAGTGTTGTCTACCATTGTAAAGCTCGTAACGTAAGAAGCCGTTCAAGTGCCAATCTTCACCAAACTGCTTGTCATACATCAAGTTGGTATTGAAGTTGATCTGCTCCTTGCGTGTCTGTGAGGTAGTATACTTACCACCTTTATTATAATAACCAGAGCCAGGATATTTGCCTTCAGACTGTACCATGTAGTAGTTGTAGCTTCCTTCGGTTACCCATTTGAGCCAAGGAGTAAACTGCCATGTGAGTTTGAGGTCTGGGCGGAACGTAGTTTCCTTCTGGTAGTATTCGTCTTCCCAAATGCTCCACCATGTACCACGGCCGATTACGTAACCCCATTCGTCACCGTAAGTGGTCTGAGCCAAACCGCCGTGACTACCTTTGTACTTGTCACGATAATATTTAGCATCGTACATACGGTCCCAAGTACCATTGATGAAGTTCTCACCGATGTTGGGCTGTGCGTTACGAGGCTTCGAGTTGGCAAATGTCATGCTTGCTTCGAGCTCGATCTTGTCTGTGATCTTGTGTGAAGCCTTTGACATAACGCTCAAACGTGAGAAGTCGTTGTTAGGCAACGTACCGTTGTTGTAACGATATGAAAGAGAGGTATAGAACGAAGTGCGCTCGTTACCACCTGAGATAGAGAGGTTGGTGTTGGTTGAGAAACCAGTGTTATAAGCGTCCTTGAAGTTGTTATTGTAAGCCTGAGGAGTGTAAAGCTTACCATCGTACATCTCAATCAAGCCGTCCTTTGCGTTCTCGCGAAGGTAAGCAAACGAAGGACCGAAGGCTGTACCCATCTCACCATAAGATGAAAGAGTCTTGTAAGATACGTATCCCTGGTCGTTAGTCCAATAGAGGTCGTTTGTATTGAATGGTGAGTTAGGAGAAGAGCAATAGAAGAACGACTCAGCATACTCGTTTTGGAGTTTAGGCTGACTTGTCACCTTATCAAATCCGAAAGTCTGTGTAAACTGGATTGAGGTGTTCTTCTTACCCTTACCGCTCTTTGTGGTGATCACGATAGCACCATTCAGACCGCGCGAACCGTACAATGCGGTAGCGGCAGCACCTTTCAGAACTGATACCGACTCAAAGTCGTCAGGGTTAAGGTTCTTCAATTCGTTACCATAGTTTTGTGCACCAGAAGCCCAGTCAGCGTCGTTCTCTACGATGTCGTTGTCTAGGATCACACCGTCAATAACGTAGATAGGCTGGTTGTTCTTGTTAAGAGTAGAAGCACCACGGATCAAAATCTTTGAAGCACCGAACATACCACCATCTGAAGATGATATTTCGACACCGGCCACTTTACCTTGCAGTGCTTGTACAGGGTTGATAAGGTTGGCGTTCAGCTCGCTACCCTTCAGCTCTGTCACGGCATAACCGAGGGCTTTCTTGTCGCGTTTCATACCCAAAGCGGTTACTACCACTTCGTCCAATGCCTTTGCATCCTCTTTCAGCGTGACTGAAAGGGCGCTACCATTATAAACCACTTCAACCGGAACCATACCGAATGAAGAGATCTGCAGCACATCACCCTTCTTTACGTTCTTAAGAACGAAATTACCGTCAATATCGGTAACGGTACCGACACCTGCCTTGCCTTTCAATAATACGGAAGCTCCAATCACTGGTTCGCCCGTTGCGTCCAATACGACACCCTTACATTCTGCGTCTGACTGTGTAGTGTTGTTAACACCAGGCACAGAAGTTGATCCAGCATAAACTACGCCTCCCCATGACGAAGCCATGAGGGCCATAACCATGCTGACTGTTTTAACTCGCTTTGACATAGATGTTGAGATTTATGTTAATAATATATTAAATTCATATTTAACCAGAGATAAGCAACGAGGGAGCCGTTTTTTTTACTTCTGTTAAATATTAGGCTACAAATATATTAAATATTTTTAAAGAATCAAAGCATTTTCGTAAAAACTTTGTAACATTTATCTTGTGCTAAGATATAATAAAGGTTAAAAGACGGGGGGTAACCTCTGTTTCCTTGTGTTTTGTATAAGAAAAACCTAACTTTGCCAAAGCGTTTTAATCCCGTTAATTTTAAATAACATTTAAGGTTTACTATGAATTAAGTAGCCAATAAGTATTAACCAACCAAATCAAATAGACATGAAACGAATCCTTTTCTTAGCAATGGCAGTTTTAGCCTTAGCTTCTTGTAGCAAAGACAATGAAGAGCCAAACATTCTCGACTATGATCTTACCCCTATTGAATTTCTGTTTGATATAACTAATACCGATGGTGAAAGTCTGATCGATAAAGCTAGTCCAGCGTACGATTCTGTCTTCATAGCTAACACTTACATAAAGTTCCAAGGGAAAGAATATAAGATGGAAGAAGATGCTAAAGTGGATGTAGAACCAACCACTCGTGCCTATTACGAACGATTTCATGGGATGATGATACATCAGTATACCGTTGATCGTACCAACAATATTACTAAAAGTTTGGCGCGAATTGGGCCATTCCTTTCTGACTATGATTGGAAATCAGAGGAAATAGAAATACATTGGGGAGACAATAGTGAGGATAAAATCGTTTTTACTTCTGTGATAACATCAAGGTCTAAGAATCAGATCCCAACGTTTAGTAGGAAGTTCCTATTTAATGGTAATGATTGCACAGAGACCTTCTTTGGAACACCCTATATGCAAGTGATAAAGGGGCCAGGCAAAGAGAAATAGTCAAATTATGAAAGGCGCTTTCGACATAGAGATCTTATATGTCAAAGCGCCTTTAATCGTTATTATAGACAGGTGGTTTCTTACCGAACAACTTGTACGTAGCCTTCACCGCAAGTAGGTTATTTAGCGATAAAAGGTAGACCATGAAAAAATCGCTTGACCGTACTCACGCACAGCCAAGCGATGGATGAATCAATTTCTTAGCACTAACGAACTAAAAAAACTAACCATATTTATTAGAGACTTGATTTCAGCTCTTCGGGCAAAAGCGGCATAGCGCCGTTCTGCGTACAAACGTATGCGCTCACCTTCACCGCCATCTTGTGGGCTTCAGGTACACTCATGCCGTTCAATAAGCATGCGCAGAATGTGCCTGTGAACGAATCGCCAGCTCCAACGGTATCGGCAACGTCCACCTTAGGAGTGGGTTGGTACGATTTCTCGCCCCGTGTGAACACGTAGCTACCATTCACACCGCAGGTCAATACCAACATATCGAGATCATACTTGCCCAAGATGAGCCAACACTTGTTTTCGATATCCAAGCCAGGGTAGCCGAACAATCGTCCGAGGATGACCAGTTCTTCATCGTTAATCTTTAATATGTTGCAACGCTTCATGCTCTCGCAGATCACTTCCTTGGTATAGAAGTTTTGTCGCAGGTTGATATCAAAGATCTTCATACAATGGCTAGGCGTGGCATCAAGAAACTGATAGATAGCCTTTCGGCTGGTCTCGCTGCGTTGTGCGAGCGATCCCCAACACACGGCTTGTGTGTTTTCAGCCACGTTCTTGATCTCCTTGGTGAAGGGGATATTGTCCCAAGCCACACCTTGGCGAATGTCATAGGTAGGCACACCTTCGCTGTCGAGCACCACTTGCACCGTACCGGTAGGGTAGGGAACGCGTGGCATGGCATAAGCCAAATGCTTTTCTTCCAGCTGCGCGATGGTTTCGTCGCCTAGGTCGTCATCGCCTAGCGCGCTAACGGCAATGGCTTTCATCCCAAACTGCCCTACATGATAGGCAAAGTTGGCAGGCGCGCCACCCAGTTTCTTTCCGTCGGGCAAGACATCCCATAATGCTTCGCCCAGTCCCACTACATATTGATCGTTATTCATTGTTGTTCTTTCTTATTGTTTAACCTTAGGAATATAAGTAAGGAGATAGATCACGCCCACAGCCATCACCACGGCAGCCCACACCTGTGGATATGTTGCGCCAGCGTTAGTGGCAGCATCGCTTGCCCAACCCATCACGATGGGGAACACCGTACCGCCAAAGAGTCCCATGATCATCAGTCCGCTCACCTCGTTTTGCTTCTTAGGTGCAGATAGCAGAGCCTGCGATAGGATGACCGAGAAGACGTTGCTGTTACCGAAACCTACCAAGGCGATAGCTGCCCAAAGCTCCCACTTGTTGGTGCCAAAGATCAGACCGACCATAGATAGAGCCATCATGAGCACGATGATGATGTAGAACAGACGGATGTTCATCTTCCGCATCACGATTGAACCAGTGAGGCAACCAGCCGTACGGAACAGGAAGTAGATGCTTGTGGCATATTCGAAGTTCTTGAGCATATCTCCGCTGCCCCCGAGACGTTCTAGAAGAATCTTTGGTGCCACAGCGTTGGTACCCACATCGATGCCCACGTGACACATGATACCGATGAAAGAAAGGAGTACCAAAGGCTTGCCCAACATCTTCAGACAGTCGACATACGATGAAGCCTTGCCTTCAAGCGGTTCTTCTTCTATCGTGGTCAGACCTAGCCAGAGCGTCGCCACCATACCGATGATGAAGAAGAAGAGGAACAGGATGCGCCAACTCAGTCCGAGCAAAGGCGCCGTTGTGGTTGCACCCCATGCGGCAATCAGTGGTGCGATGAATGAGGCGATGGCTTTGACAAACTGCCCGAAGGTGAGTGTGCTAGCCAGATGACCTTTCACAATCATCGTCACCAGTGGGTTGATGCTCGTCTGCATGATGGCGTTACCGATGCCAAGGAGCGAGAACGAGATATACATCAGCCATAGCTGGCTCTCCTTTGAAGGCATGAAACTGTCGAATAGAGGTAGCAGCACCGCCAGCGTGGTCACCGCCACGGATAGGAGTACGGTGCGCTTACGACCAATCTTGTTCATCAACATCCCCGTAGGCACAGAGAAGATCAGGAACCAGAAGAACACCAGGGAGGGGAAGAAGTTGGCTTCCGTATTGGTTAAGCCAAAGTCTTCTTGCATATTGTTCGACACCGCACCGACCAGATCCACAAATCCCATTGTGAAGAATGTGAGCATGATCGGCAATAGCGCCATTCTCTTATTGTTGCTCATGATGATGAATATTATAGATTAGAGACCCAGTTTGTACACATTCATGTTGCTCACCTTGGCTGTTCCGCCTTCGCCATATACCTTTATATTATTATAAGGTAGGGTCGGGAACACCAGATTGGTCATTGCGATGCGACCTCCATCCACAAAGATCTCCACCGAACACTTGTCCACGAAGATATCCAGATGATAGGTTTTGCCTTGGCAGAGAGACAGTGGCGCCCATGTAGCAAGCGCAAAGTCGTTCTTATAGTTGATGGCTTGGGCGCGACGTGAAGCACCTTTCACCTCACGATGCTCATGGATGTCATACTCCTTTTCTATCTGATGACGTTCAGCCAGCTTACCAAAGTCGGTCAGTCCGCTTTCCGTGCGATCCATCACGATGCGCTTTTCCTTCATATCCAGATAGATCAATGTGTGTTCCTCCTTGTCATTAAAGAGCGATATACCTAAGCGGTCGGCTTCATCAGCGGTGACGTCGGCTTCTATTTCGAAAGCGCCGTCGTTGTTAGCAAACAAGTCACGCATGATGTAAGGGTTCGCGTTGTTCACCTCAAAGCTACCGATGGCCTTTGTCTCTTTGCGTAGCGCACGTTCTTCTTCGGTCACATTGGCTGACATATACACGTCGCCGTTGTTAGAAAAGAGCTTCAGCTCACGTGGCAGCGCGTTAGCACCACGATATTGCTTGATTGGAGTGACGTTAGCATACTGCCAGTTGCTCATCCATGGCACAGCCACCACGCGGTCGCCCGTGTTCGAGAAGGTCACCGTAGCATAGTGGTCCTTACCCCAATCGAGCCATTTCACCGTCTCGGGCTTGCTGTCACACTTAAACTCCTTGCCGTCAAACTCACCGATGAAGTACTGTGTACCGCTACCGCCATATACAAATCCGGGGTTGATATTGACTATCATGACATACTTCTGCTTAGCGGGGTTACCATCAACGTTGAGAGGGAAGAAGTCGGGACACTCAAACTGGTTAGGCTGAGCGCCATAACCCTCGCCCCATTGACTCACGTAATCCCATTTCTTAAGATCCTTCGAACGATAGAAGCGCATGTTCTTATCAGCTGAAACAATCATGTACCACGACTTGGTAGGCTCATACCAGAAGATCTTAGGGTCACGGAAGTCCTTCAGCCCATCGAAGGGACGCAGCACGGGGTTGCCTTTATACTTGGTGTACGTCCTACCATTGTCCTTGCTATAAGCCATACATTGTATCTGACCGTTCTTGTCGCTCGCTGAGGTATAGTAGGCGATGATGGCGTTCTTACCAAATCCTGCACTGTTGCGGCTATCCACCACTGTGCTGCCAGAGAAGATATGACCTAGCGTGTCACGTGCGATGGCTGGGTCTAGATGGGTCCAGTGTACCAAGTCAGTGCTTACTGAGTGGCCCCAGTGCATGTTGCCCCACTTTGATCCGTATGGGTTATACTGATAGTAAAGGTGATATTCGCCATCCTTATAGGTCAGACCGTTGGCGTCGTTCATCCATCCGTAGAGCGGTGTGTGATGATATAGGGGGCGATAATAGTCGGTGTTGGCGCTGCTCCATTCGTTAGAGAGCTTCATCTCCTTCAGAGCCACAGCGTCCTTCTTTAGTCCCACGATCTTCACCACGGCTGTCTTGCCTTTGCTGAGCGCGAAAGGCACATAGTAGTCGGTCTTGCGCTGGGTCAGACGCACGTCCATCCAGGTATCCGTCTTGTGTCCGGTGTCCAGCAACACCTGTGCTTCGGGGCAAACCTCTTCCACAGGAAGGATGAGATACTTGGTAGGATTGTCGATCTTAAGGATCGTGGTGTCACCATGTTCGATGGTTGTTATGTGTTGCGCTTGGGCGGTAGTAGCCATGCCCAGGGCTGCTGCGATAATCGCAAGATATGATTTACGTGTCATAATAAATATTTTAGGTTTTCTTTATTGATAGCTTGTTAGGGTAGGGGTGAGGTGTGAAGGTCTGTGGGGTGAGGCAGACCTTCGGGAGAGATTTAGAACTTCAAACTTGCTGTAAATTCTACGGTAAACGGACGTAGGTAACTGCCCGTCATGAGTTGGTTGCTGATGCCCTTAGCTTCGTCTTTGGTGATGAGCTCTGCTCCAGCGATGCTTCCCTTGGCTCCAGTCTGGTTTAGGAAGTTGACCACGGTGCAACCCAGTGCCAATCGCTTGTTCACCTGCCAGTTGAGACCGCCGAATGTCTCCCAGTGACCGTTAAAGTAGTAAGCCTCGTTGATGTTAGCGTAGGTCTTAGAGAAGTAGCGGAAGGATGTCCAGACCTTCAGATCCTTGGTGATCATGTAGCTTGGATCTAGCTCGATGAGCACTTCGGGCACCTCAGCTACGATGTTTCCGGTGGCGTTGATCACACCTTCATATCCGCTAGAGAACTTCACTGAGGTCTCATACTTCTTGTAGGTAGGCTTCTGATAGGTGAAGAGGAAGTGGAAGTCGAATCCCTTGAATGGATGTGCTACCACGTCAGTGGTCCATCCCCAAGTCTGGATGTCGTATGTCAGCGGTGCTGCCTTGATCTCGCCGTCATGCTGCAGATTCAGTGTCGAGTTGTTGTTGGTCTTCGAGATGTATGAGAAGAGCGAGGTGAGGCTGATCCAAGGGTTGTTATAGTAGATTCCGGCTCTGCCCAGTGGCACAGAGATCTTGTCGGTGTTAGGCAATGTTGCAGGGGCAAAGGTCGAGATTGTAGGATGCTGTACGATGTAGGTGAAGTCGCCTGTGAGACCAAACTGATCCGTGAGCTTATAGGTCAGCGCGGCAGTAAAGTCGTAGTTGGTCCAGTCATATTTCATCGCAGCGGGTGTGATCACCGTGCCGTCAGCTGCCGTAGCGCCGAGATAGTAGTCGGCAAATCTGCCTACAAAATCGCCATTGGCGTTCTTCACGGCTGCGTTTACGCCCTGCAAGCGTTGCCATTCCAGGCGAGCACCATAGTAGAGGTTCAGCTTAGGAGTGATGTCCCAGTCGTGTGTGAAGTAGAGCGCGAGCTTGTTTTCGTGACCTTTGTAGTATTCGGATGCGTTTTTGTTGAAGTCATAGAAGTAAGAATTGGTCTTCTTGCTATCCCAAAGGCGCACGGCATACGATCCGTCATCGGGCACACTCTGGTCATACATGGTAGTGTTGGAACAATAGTCGATGTTGTAATACCACTCGTTCACGCCCACACGGAGGGTAGAAGTGGCGAAGCTCTTGCTCAGCTCAGATGTCAACAGCACCTCATCGATGGTTCCTGCGTTGAGACACGACATACGTGTCTGTACGTACTGACCCGTGTAAGGTTGTGCTTGACCCAAGGCGTCTTGGTACAGATAGTTGTAAGCCGATGCGTCAGCAGCCTTCAGGTCAATCAGCTGCATGGGTGTCTGATATACGCAAGCGCCGCGTGAGTGGTCGTAACGCAACATCGTCTTCCAGTTGAGACCATTGTTGAAACGATAGTTGTTCATCAACCAGATCTCGTTAGAGCGGTTCTCAGCAGCGTCGTAGAGCGTGGTCTGCTTCAGTTCGCCAGTGCGCATGTCGCGATAAGTGATGTTGTTGTCAGTGGGCAGATAAGAGGTGGTGCCCAACTTAAACTTCCCAAACTCCTTCACGCTACCGTCACCCACATAGATGAACGGTGCCGACTGTGTAGCATAGTTGTACACTGGGTGCGAGTTCGAGTACTTGTACATTGCTGTAAGCTCACCCCTTCCAGCCGCATAGCGCTTCGTCAGCGCCACCTTATAGATCTGGGTGCGGTCTTGGAAGGGAGTGGAGCGCAGTTTGAAGGTACCAGGATCAAAGTCCTGATACGCGTTCACACTGTAGAACAGATCCTTAGCTAGAGATCCATTCATGTTAAGCGACAACTCCTGAAGACCGAAGTGATTGGTCTTATAATTGAATGTACCCTGAAAACCCTCTTTACCAAGTTGTGTGAAGGAGTTGACCGCATAACCTATGTTACCTGTTGTGATAGCCGTCTCGGATATCTTTAACAATCCTACGTGTGACATACTGGCATCTGAGCGCCAAAGCGAGTTGACCGTATGCGGATTGGTAGCATAGGTCACGGGCAGTCCGTTTTCCAGTACGTTTACGTCAGCTGAAGGCAATCCTATCTGGATCTCTCTAGGACCATTGGCGCTGGATGCGTTGAGCATCACGTTGCGATCGCCTTCTTCCTTATTAGACGTTTGCTTTTGTTCTTGGGCTTGTGCACCGAGCGTTATAGCAGAAGCCAGTGCCAGCATACCCAGTTTAGATAAGTTGTTTCGTTTCATTACGATAGTTGTTTAAGTTTCGGTTTTTATTGAGATGAATGCCTGTCGATCTTTCGACGATGCAAAGGTAGGAAGGCTGCAACCGAATGGCGTTCAAATATCGTTCAAAGGCTGATAAATATGTTTCATGCAACAATTTTACAACAAAATGAACGATTTTTGCTATTACAAAGGCCCTGAACCCCAGCTTTTCCGAATATTTTACCTAAATTTGCAGCAACCTCTTCCATCTTTTTTAAAGATGTGTAAGCACACTTAGGCTACTTCCCTCTTGAACGAATATTATGATATGAAACACCTTTCTCACCTTACGTCACATCTCTGTCACCTCCTGCGTACGATGCTCTCCTTGTGCGTGGTGACCTTGTTGCTGCTCTCACTGATGGGTTGCTCCCGTTCGGAGCGCCGCTATGTGATAGCCATCTCGCAGTGTTCGGAAGACGTGTGGCGTGAGAAGCTCAACCAAGAGCTGCGCATTGCCGCCCTATATTATAATAATGTGGATCTGCGTATCGCCTCCGCCTATGACGATGTGAAGCTCCAGACCGAACAGATCGATAAGTTTGTTCAGGATGATGTAGACCTGCTTATCGTGGCACCGGGGCAGGTGAGCATCTCGCCCGCCATTGATCGCGCATATGAGAAAGGCATCCCCGTGATCATCTTTGACCGCCGCACCCACTCAGACAAGTACACCGCCTTCATCGGCGCAGACAATAAGGAGATAGGTCGGCAGATGGGTGGTTTCCTTGCGGCGCATAAAGGCGGACACAAACAGGTGCTGGAGATCTGCGGTCTAGACTCCTCGTCACCCGCCATCGAGCGCCAAGAGGGGTTTGACAGTGTGGCTTCGACGCATCCAGACCTCGATATCGCCACCCACCTCTATGTCGATTGGACCGAGCAAGGGGCTTACCGAGCCGTGGACTCGCTCCTCGCCACCTCGCATCCTACGTACAACTATGTCTTTGCGCACAACGACCGTATGGCGATGGGGGCACGCCGCGCCTTTCGGAAGCATGGTGTGGATCTGCGCAGCGTCCAATTTTTAGGTGTCGATGCCATGCCGCAGAGCAACGGCGGTATGCAACTGGTGCATGACGGCACCCTCCTCGCATCCTCTATCTATCCTACACGTGGTGACGAGGTGATGCGCCTAGCAATGCATATCCTACAAGGCAAACCCTATAAGCGTGACAACCAGCTCTCCTCAGCACTGGTCACGAAGGACAATGCCAGCGTGCTGCTCATGCAGAACGATGAGACCGTGCGGCAGCAAGACCGTCTGTCCACCCTCAGCAACCGTGTGGACAAAGCCGCATCCGACTTTAACACGCAGCGCGTCTACCTTCTTGTGATGCTCGTGGTGCTGGTGTTGCTCATCGTGTCATGTGCGCTCATCGTCCGTGCTTACCAAACCAAGGCGCGATATAACCGCCAACTGAAGCAGAGCATGGACGAACAGCGCAAGATGACCGAACAGGTCGATCAGATGACGCAGACCCAACTGCGCTTCTTCACCAACATCAGCCATGAGCTGCGTACCCCTCTGACGCTCATCGCTGGGCCTACCGAGCAGCTCCTTGACGATCCTTCTATCCGCGGCAAGCAACGCGAGATGCTACAGATGGTGGCTCGCAACACCAAGGTGCTGGTCCGACTGGTGGGTGAGATACTCGACTTCCGTAAGGTGCAGAACAACAAGGAACACCTCACGCTCAACCGATTTGCTTTCCAGAACGACCTTGCGGCATGGGCGCACGACTTCAGTGCCGTGGCCGAGCGGCGTCAGATCACCGTCACGCTGCATACAGAGGGCGTCCCTGCGGGCGATGTGATCATCGCAGACCGCGACAAGCTGGCGCACATCTTCTTCAATCTGATGAACAATGCGCTCAAGTATACACCCCAGCACGGCACCATCACCATCACACTCAAGCACGAGGCTGACCGCTATCTCCTCTTGATCGCTGACACGGGAAAGGGTATCAATGCGGACGAACTGCCCCATCTCTTCGAACGATTCTATCAGGCAAAGGGCGCCATCGGCGGTACGGGTATCGGACTGTCGCTGGTCAAGGCTTACGTGGATATGCACCAAGGATCGGTTCACGCTGAGAGCGAGCTGGGGAAGGGCACCACCATCCATGTGTCTCTGCCCGATAGCCAACCAGGTTATGACCCACAAGCGGACAAGGATGCGCCTATCCCTACGGAGCGCAACCTTGTGGACGATACATATATCCCCGAACCGGTGGACGCTACCGAGCAGACGCAGCGCATCGTGCAAAGCGAACCCACGGATACAGAGCTCCCGCTGATCCTCATCATCGATGATAATAATAGCATGCGGAGCTATCTGCGCTCCATCCTTCAGGACCGCTACCAGGTCATTGAGGCCACCGATGGCAAGATGGGACTGGAGAAGGCCCACCAAGAAGTGCCCAAACTGGTCATCTGTGACGTGATGATGCCCGTCATGGATGGCTTGGAGTTTACCCGCCGCTTAAAGGAAGACACGGCGACGAGTCACATACCGGTGATTCTGCTCACTGCTCGCTCTCTCTCTGAGCAGCGCGAACAAGGGTACGAACAGGGTGCCGACTCGTATATCACCAAACCTTTCTCTAGCTCGTTGCTGCTTGCTCGCATCGACAATCTGCTCCGCAACCGGGTGCTCTTGAGCCAACTGTTCTCGCATACCAAGGAGGAGCAACAGGAGGAGGAACACCTCGGAAGCCGTGACCGCACGTTTGTGGATCAGCTGCGTCAGGTGATACAAAGCCGTATGGGCGATAGCGAACTCAGTGTGGAACAGATTGGTGCTGACCTAGGCTTCTCACGTGTCCAGCTCTATCGTAAGGTGAAAGCTCTTACCGGTCAGACGCCCGTCGAACTGTTACGCAAGGCGCGGCTCAGCAAGGGACGGCATCTGCTCGAAACCACTGATCAGTCGGTTGCTGAGATAGCCTATCATGTGGGATTTACCTCACCATCCTACTTCAACAAGTGCTTCAAGGACGAGTATGGATGCAATCCCAGCGAGGTGCGTGACCATCAATGAGCTGCCCATAAAGCCTCTTTCATCACCCCGCCGCTATGGTTTGATCATGCGGCGAAGGCCCTTTGGGATGGAAAAATAAATTAATTTTGGAAGAAAAATAAATTAAATGGCGCAGAAAATCAATTTGATTTTCTGCGCCATTCTTATTCTTTTGAGATGTGATCTCTATGGTTTGGCTATGCAGCGGATACCGTTTGACCTTGATCAGAAGGCTTCGCGATACTTGTTTTCCTCCTTATCCTCCAGCATGGAGAGGTACGAGCTATATCGGCTTTCGGAGATATAATGATCCTCTACGGCTTGACGCACGGCACAACCGGGTTCGTGTGTATGGGTGCAGTTGGAAAAACGGCATTGCTTTGAGGTCTCAAAGATCTCACGGAAGTAGCTCGTGAGCTCCTCGCGCTCAATGTCGAACGTGCCAAATCCCTTGATACCCGGTGTGTCAATGAGGTAACCTCCCTCGGGCAAGGCAAGCATCTCACTGAACGTGGTGGTGTGCATGCCGGTGTTGTGGGCGTCAGATATCTCTGCCGTCTTTTGGTTGACGTGGGGCAAGAGCCCATTGATAAGGGTCGATTTGCCCACACCGCTGTTGCCGCTGAGCAACGTGGTTTTACCTTGAAGCATGGGTAAGAGCTGCTGCAGGTCTTCGGTGTGTGTGGCAGAGAGCTCCACCACCGTGTAACCGATGGTCTCATAGAGGTGCTTCAAGGCGTGTTGGTAGCGTAGCTCGTCCTCGTTGAGCAGGTCCTGCTTGTTCAGAAGCAAGATCACCGGTACGCGATAAGCCTCGGCTCCAGCCAGGAAGCGATCTATAAAGGTGGTTGAGGTCTCGGGATAGTTGACCGTAGCCACCAGTAAAGCCTGATCCACGTTGGCTGCTAGGATATGACTCTGCTTGCTCAAGTTGGGCGATTTGCGGACGATACAATTCTTCCGGTCATGTATAGCCGTGATGAGGGCTGTACCTTCGGGATTGGTCACGATGTCCACAAAGTCGCCTACCACTACGGGATTGGTACTGCGGATACCTTTCAGGCGAAACTTCCCCTTGATCTTACAGTTGATGGTGCTACCATCCTCCGTCTTGACGGTGTACCAGCTACCCGTATTCTTGATAACAAGTCCCGTCATACGGTCATGATTTCCTTTTGCTTTGCAGCGAGCAGCGCTTCGGCTTTCTTGATGTACTTGTCGTGAAGCTTCTGCAAGTCGGCCTCTGCGTCCTTCTCATTGTCTTCAGACAGACCGTCCTTGATGGCTTTCTTCAGCTTGTCTTTCACGTCGCCACGCACGTTGCGAATCTCCACCTTGGTCTTCTCGCCAATCTTGTTACACTGCTTTACCAGGTCCTTACGACGCTCCTCGGTGGGTTGTGGGATGTTCAGACGGATGAGCTCACCATTGTTTTCGGGTGTGATGCCCACGCCGCTATCCATGATTGCCTTTTCTATATCGCGTATCTGCTTGCGGTCGAAGGGCTTGATGGCGATGGTGCGAGGGTCGGGAACCATCACCGTAGCTACCTGATTGAGAGGCACCTTCGAGCCCCATGCGTCCACTCTGACTGCGTCAAGGATGGCGGTATTAGCACGACCGGCACGTACGCGTGCCAATTCTTCTTCGAGATAGAGGGATGCCATGCTCATTCTTTCTTCGGCATCACTCAACGTTTGTTTTACGTCTAACATAGTTAAGATGTATTTTAGGATTGTTGTTTCTATATTTTGCAAATGTAGATATTAATCTCCGTTTTTGCAATATTTTATGGATTATTCTGCGTTGCTTGCGGTTTGTTTTGTAGCTCTGCCTCCACCATGTTGGTCAAATCAACAAACTGCGCGATCGAAAGCTGCTCGGGGCGCTTGGTCATGATGTCTTGTGCCATGAACGCATCGCTGGGCTTGTAGCCTTGGAAGATCTGTCGCAAGCTGACGCGCAGCATCTTCCGGCGCTGGTTGAACACGGTCTTGACCAGTCGTTTGAAGAACACCTCATTGCAGTCGAGGTGCTCCACCTGGTTGCGCGTCATACGGATGACGGCGCTCTTGACCTTGGGCGGCGGATTGAACACGTTCTCGTCCACCGTGAAGAGATATTCCACGTCATACCACGCCTGCATCAGTACGGACAGGATGCCGTAGGTCTTGTTGCCCGGCTGGGCTGCCATACGCAGCGCTACCTCCCGTTGAATCATACCGGTGCAGCATGGGATGAGCTCTTTAAAGTCGAGCATCTTAAAGAATATCTGTGAAGAGATGTCATAAGGATAGTTGCCCGTCAGCACGAAAGGCTTGCCATCAAAGATGGTATTGAGGTCCATGCGTAAGAAATCCTCCCCTATGATGTTGTCATGCAGGCTAGGGTAGGTGGCGTGCAGATAGGCTACGCTCTCCTTATCTATCTCTACGGCCTTGACCTCACGGGGCTTTTTCACTAAGTACTGGGTCAGAACACCCATGCCCGGACCTATCTCTAGCACGGGGATGTCGGGACAAGCGTCCACGGTATCGGCTATTCGGCGTGCTATATCGAGATCTGTCAAAAAGTGCTGACCAAGGTTTTTCTTGGGCTTAACCAACTTCATAATTCCCTTAAATAATCTTTATTAGGCTACAAAGTTAGAAAAATAATTTTGTATTTAAAAGCTTTTAAGTATCTTTGCTTTTAAAATGAATTCAAGAGTATATATCCAAAATGTGGTCAAGGTATTGTTGCCCTTAGTGCTGGGCGGCGCTATCTTATATTGGATGTATCGCGGCATGGATTTGAAGCAGGTCAGCCAGGTGCTCATGCACGATATGAACTGGACGTGGATGCTGCTTTCGCTGCCTTTCGGCGTGCTGGCACAGGCGTTCAGAGGATGGCGATGGAAGCAGTCGCTCACCCCTATCGGCGAGACGGTACGGTCGGGCGTGTGCGTGCGAAGCATATATCTATCCTATGCCGTGAGCCTCGTGATACCCCGCGTGGGCGAGTTTGCTAGATGCGCGGTGCTCACACGTAAGGACGGCGTGACCTTTGCGCGAGCCTTAGGTACGGTGGTGACTGAGCGTGTGGTCGATTCCCTCATCGTGATGATTATCACAGCGGTGGCGTTCATGATGCAGCTACGTGTCTTCGGGTCGTTCTTTGCCCGCACAGGTACGCGCATTGACGATATCCTTCAGACCTTCTCACTCACAGGATGGATCGTGACGCTGGTGTGCGCGGTGGCGGCTTTGGTTCTGATTTATGCGGTGCTCAAGCACCTCGCTATATATAATAAGGTGAAGAAAACGCTCTTCGGTCTATGGACGGGAGTGACGTCGCTCAGGAAGGTGGCCAATCTGCCTCTCTATATCTTCAATAGCTTGGCGATATGGGTGTGCTACTTCCTCCATTTTTACCTCACCTTCTACTGCTTTGAAGCTACGGCGCACCTCGGAATGGTCTGCGCATTGGTGGCGTTTGTGGTGGGATCGATAGCGGTTATCGTCCCTACGCCCAACGGTGCGGGACCTTGGCATTTTGCCGTGAAGACCATGCTGGTGCTCTATGGCGTGGCTGAGGCACAGGCTCTGTACTTTGTCCTCATCGTCCATACCATCCAGACGCTGCTTGTGGTGCTGCTCGGAGTGTACGCCTGGATCGTGCTGGGATACACCAAGCAAAGAAAACGACATCTTTAACCCAGTCAGGAAGACATCGCTCTCTCTGATTGTTAAATACTAAAAACTATGAGTGAAATTAAAAATCTAAGCCCAGAGTGCATTTGGAAAAACTTTGATGCACTGACACAGGTTCCCCGTCCTTCTGGACATCCGGAGAAAGTACAGCAGTTCCTCGTCGATTTCGCTAAGCGCGTAGGCGTGGAAGGATTCGTTGATCCTGCTGGAAACGTTGTCATGCGCAAACCCGCCACTCCTGGCTATGAAAACCGCAAGACCGTGTTGTTGCAAGCCCACTTTGACATGGTGCCTCAGAAGGCTCCCGATAGCACGCACTGCTTTGAGACAGATCCTATCGAGACCTACATCGAAGATGGTTGGGTACATGCCAAAGGTACTACGCTCGGCGCTGATGACGGTATGGGTGTAGCTGCAATCATGGCTGTCATGGAGAGCACTGACCTCAAGCACGGACCCGTGGAAGCCCTCATCACACGTGACGAAGAAACGGGTATGTATGGTGTTAACGATCTGCCTGAAGGCGAACTGCACAGCGATATCCTGATGAACCTCGACTCTGAGCTTTGGGGTAAGTTTGTGATTGGTTCTGCTGGTGGTATCGACGTTACCGCATCGTTGGAATATCAACCTGTGGAGAACGATCAGGAAACGGCTGTGAAGGTAACACTGAAAGGTCTGCGCGGTGGTCACTCTGGTCTCGAGATCAACGAGGGACGTGCCAATGCTAACAAGGAGATGGTACGCTTGGTACGTAAGGCTGTAGCTGAACTGGGCGCTCGCCTCGTGTCTTGGCATGGTGGTAACATGCGCAACGCCATTCCTTTCAAGGCTGAAGTGGTGCTCGCATTGCCCGCAGCTAACGTAGCTGCCCTCAAGGAAGCAGTGGAGGCTCAGCGTCAGCTCGTAGAAGACGAATATAAGACCATCGAGAAGAACGTCGAATTCTTCGTTGAGGATGCAGAAAAGCCATCTGAGCTTGTTCCTGAAGAGATTCAAGACAATCTTATTGACGCTATCTACGCTTGCCACAACGGCGTATTGCGTATGATCCCGACCTATTCCAATGTGGTAGAGACCTCTTCTAACCTCGCCATTATCGACATTGAGGGTGGTAAGGCTGCCTTCAAGATCTTGGCTCGTTCTAGTCGTGAGGATATGAAAGAGTATATCGCTGAGCAACTCACAAGCTGTTTCAGCATGGCTGGCATGCGCTCTGAACTCAGTGGAAGCTACGGCGGATGGGATCCTAACCCCGATAGCGAGATTCTGAACCTGCTCAAGCGCATCTTCAAGGAGCAGAACGGCAAGGAAGCAGCGGTGCAAGCTGACCACGCCGGACTGGAGTGCTCGGTGATCTTGAGCAAGTATCCTGGTATGGATGTGGTGAGCCTCGGTCCTACATTGCTCTCTCCTCATACCACAAACGAGCGTTGTGAGGTGGCTTCAGTGGAACCTTTCTGGAAGCTTCTGACCACTACCTTGGAGCAAATCCCTGAGAAATAATCGTGCGTGGAATCATAAACACGCCTTAATTGTTACTTGTTTACATGGAAATCTGAAGTGGATCATCCGCTTTGGATTTCCATTTTTTGTTTCTTTCGTGCCTCGTTTGGCTTCCCATTCTCCTTTTTCTATGGTCTGAAAGTATGTCTTTCGGCTTGTTTTTCATGTTTCTTTACCTTCTTATTTGGTGGATTTGCTTCTCTTGATTTGCCTTATTTAACGTATTAAAGCACTTTTTTGTTACGAAAACGCATTACTTTCGGGGCTAAATTAAAATTTGTTCAGTATTTGGTTTGTATAATAAACAAATTATTATAACTTTGCAGAAAGCATCTTGATTCTATGCTTTTGATAAACATAATGCCTACTTCTAGCAAAATAAAGAGAAACTATATATTCATTATTAACATTTTAAAAAGGATTCAAGTATGAAGAAAGTACTAACACTACTTGCACTGTTGGTGACTACGCTTGCTGCTATGGCAACCGATTTCTCCGACAAGTGTACTCTAACTTGGCAAGACGTGTATGGGAATACGGTCAATCCGTGTGAGGCTAGCGTCACCGACAATGGCGACGGAACCTCTACTATCGTGTTAAAAAGCTTGACTTTTTACATCGATACGGACGCTTATCCCCTAGGCGACCTTACCTTTACGGGTGTGACCACGTCACAGTCGGGTGATGTCACTACTTATTCGCTGACCGATGCTACCAAGGTATCGTTCGAAAACTGTAGCGCATCAGTGTTTACCAAGCCTGGCAGCTGCTCTGCAGTGGCTCTTTCGGCTAAAAGCCAAGGCGATCGCCTCTACGCAGAGGTGACGCTTTCGTTTAAGATTGGTTATGCTATGAAAGTCTCTGACATGAAGGTGACGTACGGAACGGACGACTTTGGTGGTTCAACCGGCACGGAAACTGAGGTCACTGAGGTGGAAACCAAAACTTACAATGGTACCTGGACATCAGATGATGACCAGTTTGAAGCATTCACTGGCACCGTAAAGGTTACCGAGTACTCTGATGGCACTTACGCTTTCGCCGTTCCCAACTTTGCTCCGCTAGGCGACGAGATGGGCGGTTTCACCATTCCTAACGTGATGGGTGGTATGTATGAAGATAAGCTCAACTTCGCTTTTGAAGGTGAAGAAGAGTCTTACATCAATGTGACGTATGACGGAACAGCTCCTGAACCAAAGGTCAACTATGTTGATTCGGGTACAGGCTATGTTGACGGAGACAATCTTTACATGGTGTTTGATCGCATCAACTATGGTAACGATGAGCGTTTTACCAACGTTTCGTTTGCTCCTACTGACGAATCGGGCGGAACTACTGATCCTTCTACTCCAGAAGAGTCGGCTGACAAGACCTATACGGGTACTTGGAGCAACTCTGGTAGCACTGTATTAACTCCGTTTGAGGGTGAAATCACAACCACTCTCAATAGCGATGGCACTTATACCTTCACGGTTAAGAATTTCACTGCCAATGAGTCGGAAATGGGTAACTTCACCATCGATAACGTTCCAGCTACTACAACCGATGGCGTGACCACCTTCGACTTTACCTATGGTGGAACATCTTCATGGATTTCACCTAACTATGGAACTGGTGATACCGCTCCTGGAGCGACCATTTATTATATGATGGGAGTAACTGGTACGCTTGAAGGCAACACTCTGAAGCTTCAGATCTCAAGCTTGAATGGTGTGGGAGGTTATTTCACAGACGTTACTTACAATGGTACGCTGAAGGGAGAGGAAACTCCCGATCCTACTCCAGAACCTGGAGAAACTACCGAACAGACCTTCAATGGTACTTGGAGCAATGCTATTCAGCCTTCATTCCCTGAGTTTACAGGTGATGTAACGGTTACAAAGAACACCGACGGCACTTATACGTTCGCTGTGAAAGAGTTTACCGTTAAGACGGTTGAGTGCGGCGGATTCACCATCGAGAACGTTCCAGCAACCACTACTGATGGTGTGACCACCTTCGACTTCACTAATGGCGGTACGGTACAATATGTAACACCTGTCTATCCCGTTACTGAGGATACTGGAAGTGGCGAGCAAACCACACCACAGATGAAGGTTTACTTCTTCGCAGGAATGACAGGAACGATGCAAGACAATGAGTTGAAACTCTATGCTAGCGCTTTCTCTAGCAACGGAGGTTACTTCCAGCAGGTTTCTTACAATGGTACACTGAAGAGCGATGAAACTCCTAGCGAGCCTACAGTGGTTGATACGCTTGCTTTCAACGAGCGTATGACGCTTAACGACGGATGGCAAGACTATGAATTCGACACCAAGACGGTGAACGTTCTCAAGTATTCTGATGGCACTTACGCATTGCAGTTTGTTGCTTTCGAGAAGAACGCAGAAGACGAAATGAGCCGTTGGGGTGACCTTACCTTCAAAGGCTTGACCTATACTGAGGCTGAAGACGGCACTGCAACACTCGCTGCTGATGGTCTAACAGCTACCGTAACCGACGAATCTTCTACCTATTGTGGCTCTGAAGCTACCTTGACGCTCACCGGAACCAAGAATGCTGAGGGCAAACTGGTGCTCGACTTCACCGTAAGCGGCTCTCTTGAAACTCTCGGAACATACTCCTTGACTTGTACTTATGGCTATGATAAGCCCGCAGAGAGCAATCCTGGCTATTACAAAGGTACTTGGAACTCTGCTCTTAGCAGCATCGATGAGTTTGAAGGTGAAGTGAAGCCAGTCAAGAACGATGACGGCACTTACTCATTCTACGTAAAGAACTTTACCTATAAGGGTAATGAGGTAGGTGGATTCACCATCCCTGGCGTTTCTGCAACAGACGCAGAAGACGGCGGTGTGACGTTCTCGGCTAACATTGTATATACATCTTATGAAGGTGAAAAGCCTTCTACCGGTATCAGTTATGCTCAAGGTGTCACTGGTCAACTTAAGGATAACGTCTTGAGTTTGAACTTTAGATACCTAGGTTATGGCTTCGAGGAACTCGGAAGTGTTGCTTTCAATGGTACATTGGAAGCTGAAGAGACTCCTGAAGAGCCTACAGTGGTTTCTACCGACATCTATGATGAGCGCATGACGCTGAACGACGGCTGGCAGGATTATGAGTTCGACGACAAGACCGTGAAAGTCTTGAAGTACTCTGACGGCACTTACGCATTGCAGTTTGTTGCATTCGAGAAGAACGCAGAGGACGAAATGAGTCGTTGGGGCGACCTCACCTTCAAGGGCTTGACCTATACTGAGGCTGAAGACGGTACTGCAACACTCGCTGCAGACGGCTTGACAGCAACCGTTATGGACGAGAATTCTACCTATAATGGCTCAGAAGCTAAGTTGACTCTCTCTGGTGTGAAGAACAACGAAGGCCAGTTGGTATTCGAATTCACCGTTACTGGTTCTCTCGAAACATTGGGTTCATATACCTTGACCGGTACTTATGGTTATCCAAAGGCTGAAGCTAAGTATTACAAAGGTACTTGGAAATCTTACGTAAACAGCATCGACCAGTTCGAAGGCAAAGTGAAGCCAATCAAGAACAGCGATGGAACCTATTCATTCTATGTGAAGAACTTTACCGTTAAGGGCAACGAGGTTGGTGGATTCACCATTCCTAACGTTCCTGCAACAGAGGAAGATGGTGGCGTTTCGTTCTCTATCAGCGACAATGTCAATGTTGTTTACGATGGCGAAGAACCTTCTACACCTATCACATACGTCTATAACATCAGCGGTAACCTGAAAGACAACGCTCTGTCATTGACTTTCATCGATGTCTTCTATGGCACTGAAGAACTCGATCTCGTTATCTTCAATGGCACATTGGACAATGAAGAGACTCCAGATGAGCCTACAGTGGTTTCTACCGACGTCTATGACGAGCGCATGACGCTGAACGACGGCTGGCAAGACTATGAGTTTGACGACAAGACTGTGAACGTCTTGAAGTACTCTGATGGCACTTACGCATTGCAGTTTGTTGCATTCGAGAAGAACGCTGAGGACGAAATGAGTCGTTGGGGCGACCTCACCTTCAAGGGCTTGACCTATACTGAGGCTGAAGACGGTACTGCAACACTCGCTGCAGACGGCTTGACAGCAACCGTTATGGACGAGAATTCTACCTATAATGGCTCAGAAGCTAAGTTGACTCTCTCTGGTGTGAAGAACAACGAAGGCCAGTTGGTATTCGAATTCACCGTTACTGGTTCTCTCGAAACATTGGGTACATATACCTTGACCGGTACTTATGGTTATCCAAAGCCACAACCTAAGGACACCGTAACCTACACCGACGTAGCTGAAGTGACCTTGAACGGTAACGTAACCACCTTCGAAGAGAAGGTATTGAAGGTTGCTAACAATGGCGATGGTACTTACGACTTCGTTTATCCTGACTTCAATGCAGGTTCAGACGTTCTCGGTGACGTTACGCTCCGTGGCGTTACAGCTACAACGGATGAGGAAACGGGTGTTGTTAGCTTCGCTTTCGATGGCACTGCAACTATCGACAACCTCAATGGATACTACGCAATGTACTGTGATGTAGCTTCTGAGCAACCTTTCACAATGACTGGTACGCTCCAGGACGGCAAGCTCGTTGCTACATTCAGCACTTCAACAGAAACTGGTATGTACGACTTCGTATTGAAGAATGTCTTCGGTTATCAGACACCAACAGGTATCAGCAATGTTGAAACCATGAATCTTGATGGTTGTGAGGTCTACAGCATCAATGGTACGAAGCTCAATGGCTTGCAGCGCGGTGTGAATATCGTACGCAAGGCCGATGGTACTACCGTTAAGGTGATGAAGAAGTAATCTTAAGACTCTTATCCCTCAGTCTTCCGAACCACAATGCGTGGCGGTTGAAGACTGAGAGATTACAGAAGTTTTAAGTAAGAATACCCTAGCTCGGGATAACGCACACTCCCTTTGGAAGGTGTCACTGCATTGCCAAACATGGACATAGTGCGTTCCGGTATCCTTCGTTTAAGGTTGACGGATACAGTAAGTTGTATTCCAAAACAAGGTATATGAAGAGATAGAAGGGTAGGTATGGCAGAGAAAAATAAATTGATTTCTGAAAGA
>CAVJZR010000032.1:0-33873 GCA_963654235.1 Bacteroidaceae bacterium
TCAGAAATCAATTTATTTTTCTCTGCCATACCTACCCTTCCGTCTCTTCATATACATCATTTTGGAATACAACTTAGTGTATCCGTCAACCTTAAACGAAGGATGCAGGGACACACTATGTCCTTGTTTGGCAATGCAGTGATACCTTTCAATGGGAGTGTGTTATCCCGAACTGGGGTAAAAGAGCCCCTTTCGGAAAGCAAAATAGGCTTGTTTGGAGCGCAAAAAAGGGATTTTTCCGGCAAGAAACGGCGATTTTCAGACGCTTTCAGACGCTCTGTTTTTATAACACATAGAACGTTAAGCGATTGCATTTTTCGCAAATTTGAGCACGATTCGGGTTTCCGTGCAGAATCGGCGAGTTATGGACGGGTATTTGTAAATATATTTCAGCAACCCAATCACTTCGGTTTCATTGCTTCTGATGAGAGATAAAGCATGGCGCAAATGTAAGAAAAATCGGAGATTATGACCGATTATCAAGATATATAATGTATCTTTGCAATCTATAGCTTGCAAAGCTCCACGAGCAGAGGGGCAAGACGCATCATCAGAATAAGAACAGAAACGAAACATAACACCTAAGATGAACTTCTTCCAAAAATGGTTCGGGGGACAGGAAGAGACTCCCGAGGAACAGAAAAACGAAACCGAAGCACATGACTTTGACGTGCTCAAATATGACGGAGTGGCTGCACTGAGAACAGGGCAGTTTGATTATGCCGTGACTTGCTTTCAGCATGCGCTGGACATCCATGACGATCTAGAGATTCATGACCATCTCTCTGAAGCCTACGTGCGCCTAAACAAGCTGCCGGAAGCGGCTGCCGAACTGAAGAAGCTTGCTGAAGCACAGCCCGATAACATCGCCATCTGGCTCCATCTGGCCAACATCTGCTTTATGATGGAGAACTACGCAGAGATGGATCAGGCTTGCGAGAAGGCTTTGCTCGTAGACAAGGACAGCGCAGAAGCCACCTATCTGCAAGCCGAAGCGAAGAAAGGACTAGGTGACATGATCAGCACCATCGCCCTACTGACCAAAGCCATCACGCTGGAAGAGAAGTTTGGCGCAGCATATCTGAAGCGCGGACAGGTGCTTCTGCAGATGGGAGATGTCAACGGAGCCGATGCGGATGCCAACTGGTTGCTGGAGCACACACAGGACGATGAGGATACGTTGCTGCTCAAGGCACGTGTAGAACGCGCCAAGAAGCAAAACCAAGAAGCCATCACCTACTATGGCAAGGTGATAGACGCCAATCCGTTTGCCGTGGATGCCTACCGCGAGAGAGGCGAGGTGTATATGGAGCAAGGCGACTCGACCCTCGCTGCTGAGGATGCAAAGAAGGTGATGGAGCTAGATCCAAAGCAAACGGCTGACATCTCAGGCGAGTTCTCAGCTGACGGCATTGAGCAACACACCAAAGATGCCTACAAGAACACGCTCAACCCCTTCGGCTTGTAAAGCATTGAATGGCATAAGATAAGAAAGAAGTAGGATAATCAACAAAAGGCGGATATGGCGAATGGACTTTGATAGACCTTTCTAAGCTGAAAGATGCAAAGTGCTAGATCCGTCAATCATAGATGTTTAACAACGCGTGGAACATTCGGCACACGCCTAAAGGTAAAAAGATGAAACTAGAAATAGAACCATTAAATCTGCCTGGGGACAACAAGCGCCCATCAATAGTGATTGCAGGGCCATGCTCAGCAGAGACCGAGGAACAAGTGATGGAGACCGCACAGCGGTTGGCGGCACAAGGATGCAAGATATTCAGAGCTGGCGTGTGGAAGCCGCGCACCAAACCGGGATGCTTTGAGGGCAACGGCGAGAAGGCGCTGCCATGGTTAGTGCGTGTGAAGAAAGAAACGGGCATGAGCATATCCACCGAGGTGGCTACACCAGAGCACGTGGAGCTCTGCCTGAAATATGGCGTAGACCTGCTTTGGATTGGTGCCCGCACCTCGGCTAACCCCTTTGCGGTACAGGCTATAGCTGATGCGCTCGAGGGTGTAGATATCCCCGTGCTGGTCAAGAACCCCGTCAACCCCGACCTAGATCTGTGGATCGGTGCGCTGGAACGACTCAACAGAGCTGGTGTGAAGCGCTTGGGCGTGATACACCGCGGTTTCTCTAGCTATGAGAAGAAAGTGTATCGCAACCCACCAATGTGGCAGATCCCTATCGAACTGCATCGTCGCATACCCCAACTGCCTATCATCTGCGATCCCAGTCACATGGGCGGACTGCGTGAGCTCATCGCTCCCCTATCCCAACAAGCTATGGACCTGGGCTTTGAGGGACTGATGATTGAGAGCCATTGTAACCCCAACGAGGCATGGAGCGACGCCGCACAGCAGATTACACCCGAGGTGCTGCATAGCATGCTGGCTTTGCTCGTAGTGAGAGACAAGCAGAGCGATGCGGAGGAACTGCGCTTGATGCGCAACCAGATAGACGAGGCAGATCGCCAACTGATGACGCTCTTGGCCAATCGTATGCAACTCTGTCGTAAGATTGGCGAATATAAGAAGGCGCATAACATTACCGTGTATCAAGCTGGCAGGTACAACGAGATACAACAACGATTGGCCTCCGAAGCCGAGAGGTGTGGTATCGCCCCCGAGGTGATCATCCGCATCTTTGAAGAGATACACGAGGAGAGTGTCAGACAGCAACTTGACATCATCAACTCATAGATTCCACGGCATGCGTAGATGGGTGTTAACGGGGTGGTTGATTGCCATCAGCATCATCACGGGTTGGGCGCAAAACACTGCCGACCTCATGGTGGTGGAGCTGAATGCCGAAAACCTCTTTGACACCCAGCACGATTCTCTGAAAAACGACTACGATTTTCTGCCCAATGGCACCATGCACTGGACACGTACCAAGTACTGGCAGAAGATCAACCGAATAGCGCAAGCGATCGTTTCGTGCGGAGTAGATAGCACCTCCGCTGTCCTTCCTGACCTCGTGGCTCTATGCGAGGTGGAGAACGACAGTGTGCTGCGTGACCTCACGAAACGATCGTTGTTGCGCAAAGCACGCTACCAGTATGTGATGACAAGCTCACCCGACGAGCGCGGCATAGACGTAGCGTTGCTCTATTCGCCCTTCACCTTTCGTCTGATCAAGGCTGACACCATCCGGGTGAACCCCTTACCGGGGTTTCGCCCTACACGCGACATCCTCTATGTGAAAGGCGAAATCATCACTGGCGATACGCTCCACTGCTTCGTGGTGCACGCACCCAGTCGTCGTGGCGGCGAGATGGCATCACGTCCCTATCGCCTACATGTGGCGCAGCTGCTGGTTGGGCGCATCGACTCATTAACCGCTATCAATCCACAAAGCCATATCATCGTGGCAGGCGACTTCAACGACTACACTCGCAACAAGCCTCTTGCCCTTCTGCAAAGTCACCATTTGGTGGACGTCTCGGCCCAAGCATCAGGCACACATGGCGCCAAAGGAACATACCGCTACCAAGGCGAATGGGGCAGTTTGGACCATATCCTGGTGAGCGAAGGCCTTGCTGCAAAGGTGTCGAGCTGCTACATCAATGACCAACCGTTTCTGCTGGAAGAGGATAAAAAATACGGCGGAGTGAAACCCCGCCGCAATTATATCGGAATGAAGAGCAATCATGGATATAGCGATCACCTGCCCTTGGTGCTTAGGCTACATCTAGAGGGACTCTAGGATGCGCATGGACTTCGTAGAACACACTACTAGATAGAATCCACATCGTCCATTGACGTAGCGTCATCGTCTTGACCGCTCGTGGAGGGCATACCCATCGCATCCGCTGCTTGATCAAAGAGATTCTTGATGGTGCCTCCGAGGAAGTCGAACAGAGGATCGGTCACATTCTGCTGAATCTGTTGTTTGATCTGCTCTTCCAATCGGTGCTGCGCCTCTTTATAATATTTCTCCGTGGCTTTCTTTAGGTCGTCCTTGTCCACGGTGAACACATGACCTAGCAATCCCACTGACACAACATACTGCTCATTGGCATAATGCACCTTACCCACAGAGAAAAGCACATAGTTGTCTACCGAAAGCAGATTGTTAACAGCCGTCTGAACCACCTTGCGCGTGAAGTTGGTGGCGATGGTTCGCATCACGTTGTTGATCGTTTCGTTATCCGTGAGCGAGTCGTTTTGGGACGCATCAGTGACCGTCTCGGCTACGGTTTCGGACAAGGTCTCCTTATGCTGGTCACTGGACGGGCACGTGAACACCATCAAAGCCAACAAGCAGCACAGCCCTATCAAGAAAGCCCATAGGCATCCGTGGCTTTTCTTTGGCGGATAGACAGGCGGTGGGGGTGTCTGCTGGTAGCCATTGGCAGCATAAGGTGACTGGAGCGGTTGACCACTGATGGGTTGGGCTTCCACCATGGGCGCTTCATTGGACGAGACCACATCGGCGTCAGGATCGTCAATAGGTGGTGGCACGGCACTCTCTGACGATGCGGCAGGACCCTTATCATAAGGCACTGACGACTGGATATAGGGGCGCAGCGCTTCCACCTGCCATGCGGGCACCCACTGATCAGCATCTTCGGCCATGACAAGCGTCTCGGCAGTCAAGATGCGCTGAGCGAGTTCGCTGACCGTATAAGGTCCTCGCTTCTCATTATTGACACATAGATAGTATTCCATTCTTTTGCTTATTATTCATGTTCTGTTTGCGACTGCAAATATATGGATATTTTCTGACAGTAGAATGGAATTACAAAAAATTTGCACACACCTATTTAATATGCGCATAAAAGGGTATTATCTGATTAAAAAAACATTAAATACCCTTGATAATTGTTTGCACATTACATACTTTTCTTTAACTTTGCGTATGAGAATAATAATAAGAATACAGAAAAGAACGATATGTTTGAAAATCTAAGTGACCGTCTAGAACGCTCGTTTAAAATCTTGAAGGGCGAAGGTAAAATTACTGAAATCAATGTAGCAGAAACCCTTAAGGATGTACGTAGAGCGTTGCTCGATGCCGATGTCAACTATAAGGTGGCAAAGAGTTTTACCGATGAGGTAAAGAGAAAGGCGTTGGGTATGAACGTATTGACGGCTGTCAAGCCTGGCCAACTGATGGTGAAGTTGGTACACGATGAGCTTGCCACGCTGATGGGTGGTGAAGCCGTAGACTTGAACCTTAAAAACAAACCCGCTATCGTATTGATGAGCGGTCTGCAAGGATCGGGTAAGACCACTTTCTCAGGAAAGCTTGGTAACATGCTCAAGACCAAAGAGCACAAGAAACCTATGCTCGTGGCATGTGACGTGTATCGTCCAGCCGCTATCGAGCAGCTCAAGGTGGTGGGTGAACAGATTGGAGTGCCAGTCTACTCGGAACCCGAGAATAAGAACGTAAACGAGATTGCTGACCACGCGCTGCAAGAGGCAAAGGCCAAAGGATGCGACGTGGTAATCATCGATACCGCTGGTCGTCTAGCCGTAGACGAGGAGATGATGAACGAGATCGAGAGTCTGAAGAACCACGTACAGCCCGATGAGACGCTGTTCGTTGTTGACTCGATGACAGGTCAGGATGCGGTCAACACCGCAAAGACCTTCAACGATCGTCTCAACTTTGACGGCGTGGTACTGACCAAGCTCGATGGTGACACTCGCGGTGGTGCGGCGCTCTCTATCCGTACCGTGGTGACCAAGCCTATCAAGTTTATCGGTACTGGCGAAAAGATGGAAGCGATAGACGTATTCCACCCCGCACGTATGGCAGACCGTATCCTAGGTATGGGTGACGTGGTGTCACTGGTGGAGCGCGCACAGGAGCAGTTTGACCTAGAGGAAGCGAAGCGCTTGCAGAAGAAGATCCAGAAGAACCAGTTCGACTTCAACGACTTCTACAAGCAGATACAGCAGATCAAGAAGATGGGTAACCTCAAGGATCTGGCTAGTATGATTCCAGGTGTAGGTAAGGCTATCAGAGATGTAGATATCGACGACAACGCCTTCAAGGGCATCGAGGCCATCATCCTCAGTATGACCCCACAGGAGCGCACCAACCCCGAAGTGCTCAACACCTCACGCCGTACACGTATTGCCAAGGGCTCCGGCACATCTATTCAAGAGGTGAACAAGCTCATCAAGCAGTTTGACCAGACACGTAAGATGATGAAGATGGTCACCGGCAACCAGATGGCAAGCATGATGAGCAAGATGAAAAGTATGAAGGGCGCAATGCCTAACATGCCCGGAATGCCAGGAATGGGCGGGAAGTAAGACGCAATTACCGACACATTAACCGAAATATCTGATATGAAACTAATCGATGGAAAGGCAACGGCAACGGCTATCAAAGCCGAGATAGCAGAAGAAGTGAAGCTGCTTATCAGCCAAGGAAAGAAACGCCCCCACCTCGCAGCAATCCTTGTGGGACACGATGGAGGCTCTGAAACGTATGTCAAGAACAAGGTGATAGCATGCGAACAGTGCGGATTCAAGTCGACACTGATTCGATTTGAGGACGATGTCACTGAGGAACAGCTCCTGGAATGTGTGAACAAGCTCAACCTGGATGACGACGTAGACGGATTTATCGTCCAACTGCCATTGCCTAAGCACATCGACGAACAAAAGGTGATTATGGCCATCGACTACCGAAAGGATGTAGACGGATTTCACCCCGTCAACGTGGGACGTATGGCTATCGGATTGCCTTGTTTCATATCTGCCACGCCATTGGGTATCATAACATTGCTCGAACGCTACGAGATTGCCACCTCGGGAAAGAAGTGTGTGGTGCTCGGACGAAGCAACATCGTGGGTAAACCCATGGCGCAACTGATGCTGCAGAAACATTATGGTGACGCCACCGTGACCGTGTGTCACTCTCACTCCAAGACGCTCAAGGACGAATGCCGACAAGCCGACATCATCATCGCAGCTATCGGTCAGCCCAACTTTGTGACGGCGGACATGGTCAAGGAAGGCGCAACGGTTATCGATGTGGGCACCACACGTGTACCCGATGCCACTCGCAAGAGCGGACACAGGCTCAACGGCGACGTAAAATTTGACGAGGTAGCACCCAAATGTGCATATATCACCCCCGTTCCAGGTGGCGTAGGACCTATGACCATCTGCTCGCTGATGAAGAATACCTTGGCTGCTGCAAAGAAAGAATACTATCAATAAAGAAGAATGACAGCCCAAGAATGGTACCTCAAAGGTAACGAATATAGAAAACAAAGCGACTGGAAACATGCTATCGACTGCTATCTAGAAGCAATCGACTTGGATCCTAACTCGCCTGCGGTAGAAGCCAAAGAGATGCTTGACGACATTCTCAACTTCTACAACAAAGATGCATACAATCCTTAGATAACCGCGGTTATCCTATTATGGTATAAAATTTAAGACTATGAGCAAGATGAAAGGGGCTATCGTTGTAAATACCAACCGATGCAAAGGATGCCAATTGTGCATCGTTGCATGTCCGCAAAAGGTAATACAACTGGTGCCAAAGAAAGTAAACCTACATGGCTACCCTTACGTAGAGCCAGTTGATGTTGACAAATGTACAGGATGCAGTTCCTGCGCAATAGTATGTCCGGACGGATGTATTTCAGTTTACCGAAAAAAAGTGGAGGAATAAAGTTATGGCAGAACAAGAAGTAGTATTGATGAAAGGTAACGAAGCCATCGCACACGCACTCGTGAGATGTGGCGCAGATGCATTCTTCGGTTACCCTATCACTCCACAAACAGAGATTATCGAAACGCTTTCCGTACTGAAACCTTGGGAAACCACAGGTATGGTGGTGCTGCAAAGCGAGAGTGAGGTTTCGGCCATCAACATGGTATATGGTGGTGCTGGTGCCGGTAAACGTTGTGTCACCACATCGTCTTCACCCGGTGTGGCGCTGATGCAGGAGGGTATCGCTTACATGGCTGGCGCTGAGATCCCTGGCGTGATCGTTAACGTACAGCGTGGCGGTCCTGGTCTAGGAACCATTCAGCCTTCACAGAGCGACTATTTCCAAGCTACACGCGGTGGCGGTAATGGCGACTATTACCTCATCGTATTGGCACCTAACTCGGTTCAAGAGATGGCCGACTTTGTGGATCTATCTTTCGAGTTGGCTTTCAAGTATCGTTGCCCAGCAATGATTCTATCGGATGGTGTCATCGGACAGATGATGGAGAAGGTGGTATTGCCTCCTTACAAGCCACGCCGTACCGAAGAGGAAGTGAAGAAGGAATGTCCTTGGGCCACATTCGGTCGTCCAGCCTCACGCGAACCTAACATCATGACTTCGCTTGAGCTAAAGCCTGAGGTCATGGAGCAACGCAACTTGCATCTGCAAGCCAAATATGACGAGATTAGAGCTAAAGAGGTGAGATACGAACAGATCCTATGCGAGGATGCCGACTACGTAATCGTAAGTTTCGGTAGCGCTGCCCGCATCGGCGAAAAGGCTGTGGAGCTGGCTCGCGAAGAGGGACTGAAGGTAGGATTGTTCCGCCCTATCACGCTTTGGCCATTCCCTACCAAGGCTATCGAAGAGCTAGCTAAGACCAAGAAAGGTATCTTGGTAAGCGAAATCAACGCTGGTCAGATGATCGAAGACGTGAAGTTGGCTGTCAACGGCGCTATCCCCGTAGAACACTTCGGACGTCTCGGCGGCATCGTTCCCGAACCAGAAGAGATCGTAGCTACGCTCAAAGAAAAGTTGATTAAATAATCTCAGAACAAAGAAAAGCCTTTCAAAGAGACTTCTCACAAAAGTAGAATATTATGGCAAATGACATCATATCACCAGAGAATCTGGTATATACCAAACCAAAATTGATGAACGACACCCCTATGCACTATTGCCCAGGGTGTTCACATGGCGTGGTTCATAAGTTGGTAGCTGAGGTAATCGCTGAAATGGGAATGGAAGACAAGACCGTAGGCGTATGTCCTGTAGGTTGCGCCGTGTTCGCTTATCGTTACCTAGACATCGACTGGCAAGAAGCAGCACACGGACGCGCACCTGCCGTAGCTACAGCCGTGAAACGCGTTTGGCCTGATCGCTTGGTATTCACCTACCAAGGTGATGGCGACTTGGCTTGTATCGGTACAGCAGAAACCATTCACGCCCTCAACAGAGGTGAAAATATCACGATGATTTTCATCAATAACGCCATCTACGGCATGACTGGCGGCCAAATGGCACCTACAACGCTGATGGGACAGAAGACATCCACTTGCCCTTATGGTCGCGTTCCTGATCTCCACGGATGGAACCTTAACATTACCGAACTGGCTAGCCACCTCAAAGGAACATGCTATGTCACCAGACAAAGCGTGGATACCGTGGGGTCAATCCTCAAAGCCAAGAAAGCCATTCGCAAAGCATTCACCGCCAGCATGGAAGGAAAGGGAAGCTCACTCGTTGAGATCGTCTCCACATGTAACAGCGGTTGGAAGCTCTCACCAGTGAAAGCTAACGAATGGATGCGCGAGAATATGTTTAAAGAATATGTCAAAGGCGATCTGAAGAACACCATCGACTGATTGCAAACGACTATATATAATAAGGTGTAAATAGGATGGAAGCATTCTATTAGAGACCTAAGATAAAAACAGACCTTATGAAAAAGGAAATTATTATAAGCGGATTCGGTGGACAGGGCGTCCTATCTATGGGTAAGATATTGGCCTACTCAGGACTGATGGAAAACAAAGAAGTGACTTGGATGCCTGCTTACGGACCAGAACAGCGCGGTGGTACCGCCAACGTTACCGTCATTGTGAGTGACGAGCGCATCTCTTCGCCCATCCTTAGCAAGTATGACGTAGCTATCGTTCTTAACCAACCATCTCTTGACAAGTTTGAACCAAAGGTTAAACCCGGCGGCATCCTTATCTATGATGGCTATGGTGTGCTCAATCCACCTACACGCAAGGACATCAATGTCTATCGTATCAACGCCATGGACAAAGCGGCTGAGATGAAAAACGCAAAGGTTTTCAACATGATTGTGCTTGGAGGACTCCTCAAGGTGTGCCCCGTGGTAAGCACTGATGGTTTGAACAAAGCGTTGTTCAAGTCTCTACCAGAGCGTCATCACAACATGATTCCACTCAACATGGAAGCCGTGAGCGAAGGAATGAACCTCATTGAGAAACTATAACCATCGTTTCTCATTCATAGAACGAATATTAAGGCAACTTCATGGATTTGGAGTTGCCTTTTATTATGTTTCGCCCAATTTGGTCATATAATTGTGGTTGATTTTTCCAATTTATACGGATAAGATGTTCTTTTTTTGCAAAAAGATTTGGTTGTGTCGAAAAAAAGTCTTTACTTTGCACTTGATTAGCAATAAGAATAACTGATATTAAATAAAAACAAGTATATACATTAATTTTTAGAGAGACATGAAAAAGTTAGTTTTAATGTTTGCTGCTGCTCTTTTCGCAGTATCAGCATCTGCACAGACAGTGCAAGAAAGTAAGACTTTCGACAACTTCTATGTTGGCATCAATGGTGGTGTATCAACAAAGACCACTGGTAACAGCTGGTTGGGTCACCTCAATCCAAACGCAGGTCTTCGTGTAGGCCGTTGGTTTACACCTGTATTCGGTTTGGCAGCTGAGGGAACCGCTTACTTCAATTCAAAGGCATGGGTTCCTGAGAAATATCGCAAGCCACACACTGCAGTTACATATTCTAATGTAAGCCTTCTCGGAACAGTTAACTTGAGCAACTGGTTCGGTGGTTACAAAGGTGAGCCTCGTACATTCGAAGTAGTAGCTCTTTATGGTCTCGGTTGGGGTCACGCTTATGGCTGCGAAAGCAACAGCTACAAGAACCTTCGTAACAACGACCAAGTTACCTCTAAGGCTGCTTTGGACTTCGTATTCAACCTTGGTTCAAAGAAAGCATGGCAGGTATATGTTGAGCCTTCTATCAACTGGATCGTAGCAGGCGCTCACAAGTGGGACGCAGTTGCTCCATCTAACACTGACAACACTCAGTACAACATCAACCGCAGCGCAGTTCAGTTGAACGCAGGTGTAGTTTACAAGTTCGGTAACTCTAACGGTACTCACAACTTCGTAATCGTTACTCCACGCGACCAGGCTGAGATCGATGCTTTGAACGCACAGATCAACGAGTTGCGTAATCGCAAGCCAGAGGTTGTAGAGAAGGTAGTTGAGAAGCGAGTAGAGGTTCCTGCTAAGCAAGTAAATGTTTCTGACCTCATCTTCGTAACCTTCGCACAGGGCAAGAGCGCTTTGACAAACGAAGCTAAGGCAGCTCTTGACGCAGTTAAGGAAGGTGCACACGTACAGGTTGTAGGTACAGCTTCTCCTGAAGGTTCTAAGGCTATCAACGACAAGCTTTCTCAGGATCGTGCTAACTCTGTAGCTCAGTACCTCGAAGGCCGCGGCGTTAAGGTTGACGAAGCAGTAGGTAAGGGTGTTCAGGGCAACACATCTAACCGTTTGGCTATCGTTTACGTAAAGTAAGAAGTTAGAGATTAACTAAACTCGACTTAAATAAACAGTAATCCCTGGTACCATTATGGTGCCGGGGATTATTATTTGAAGAGAACAGATGGTGCTTCTGGTTGATGCACCAATCGAGATGAATAGATACAAAAAGCAAAATCAACGTATATGGAACAAGATTTTTTGCCTAAGGTGGGGCATTATGACTTTATAGCAGAGCCGTTTCATTGTGATTTCACCAAACATTACTGCATTGGACATTTAGGTAATATCCTTCTGAATGCAGCCGATTACCATTCCAACGATCGTGGATATGGGATGAATTACCTCAACACCGTGCATCGCACATGGGTGCTGAGCCGCTTAGCCATCGAACTGGAGGATGTACCTTTGGCGTATGATCGCTTCTTTGTAGAGACATGGGTGGATAGTGCGATGCGTTATTTCACGAGCCGAAACTTCAAGGTTGCCAACGACGAAGGGCACACCTTTGGGTATGGAAGAAGCATTTGGGCACTGATAGACACGGATAGTCGTCAACCAACGGATATACTTTCGATGCGCGACGGACTAATCAATGCCTATATAGAAACCGAGAAAGAATGTCCGATAAAGAAGCCTTCACGAGTTAGAACGCCTGAGAATCAATCTTTGGAGAAAGTCGTCGACACCTATTATAGCGACGTTGACGTCAATGGACATATCAATAGCATCAAGTACATTGACCATATCCTGGACCTATGGCCACTGGATTGGCATAAGAAGCACCCATTGAAGCGCATTGACATTGCTTATGTGGCAGAGACACACCAAGGAGATCAGTTGATGCTCTACACGGATGCGCATCCTATAAGCGGCGAAAATCATCTTAGCTTTACGGTTATCGTAAATAAGAAAGTGGCTTCAGGAGAAGAGATAGAAGCGTGCCGTTGTAGCTTGGAGTTCAGATAACGTCCAATAATCAACGCAGGAAGATGGTGCTGCCATCCATCACCACCTGCTCATCATCAAGCAAATCGTTGAGAGCTTGAGAGATTAATTCGGATTGTTGGGGAATGTTTCGCAGTTCGGTAGCGCAATGCCCTTCCCCATCACTGAGCATTGACAGGATGGTTTGTTTTATTGGTTCTAGTTGATCATCAGACATATAAGCAGGGTTGCGATCCATGCAAACATCACAATGCCCACACGGAGGTGCACCAGTCTCGCCGAAGTAAGCCAATAGCTGACTACTTCTGCACTCTTCATTGTTACGAGCATAAGCGATGACCGATTGTATACGCTTTGCGAATTCGCGCTTTCTATCATCGTACACCTCCTTGCTCAACACAATCTCTTCGCCATCAATGCGATCCGTGAGATACGTTATCAGCGGAATGTTTCTACGAGGAATGAAGTCGATGATACGTTTCTTGCTTAGTCCTATCAATATTCGATAGGTCTCATCCTTGCTCAACTCCACATCATGAGCAATGAAAGCCTCATCTATATAAGCATAATCGACAAACAATCCGGCATACCGTCGCAAAAGCGAAATGATCACGTCGTTTTCCTTTTGAGACGATTGTTCTACACGATATAGCTCGTTACGCGAAAGCAAAAACTTCACACGCGCTCTTGTATTTGGATCTGCGTCATAGAGAATGTACCCTGCCCTACTTAAGATTTCCAAGGCAGCATTGACCCGAATGGGAAAATGGTGGAAGATAAAGCAAAACTTATCTATAGGAAACTCGAACGTTTTGTTGTATCCGCTGTTTACTCCTATCTGATAAAAGTAAGCCAAATGATTGTAGATCGTAACGATAAATTCCTTATCTGGGAACGTATCATCTATGCGTTTACGCAGTTGGCTTGCGTCATGTCCGTTAAATAATAGTATCGCAGAAGCAGGATTGCCATCGCGTCCAGCACGTCCAGCCTCTTGGAAGTAAGCCTCAATGGAACTAGGTGTATCGATATGCACCACCATTGTGACGTCGGGCTTATCTATACCCATACCGAAGGCGTTAGTAGCCACTATCACTCGTATCTCATCCTTCTGCCAACGGGTTTGTCTTTCGTCCTTTTCCACGGGATCCAATCCAGCATGATACCATGTAGCAGAGATGTTATGCTGCAGCAGATATAGCGCCATCTCTTTGGTTTTCTTCCTACTTCTTACATAAACGATGGCCGAACCAGGAATGATCTGAAGCAGATGCAGCAGTTCACCAGGCTTGTCCTGCACACATCTTACTATATATGAAAGGTTGTCGCGTGCAAAACTCATCCTGAAAACATTAGGTTCCTTAAACAGCAACCGCGCCTGAATGTCTTCGATAACATCGGGTGTAGCCGTTGCCGTGAGTGCTAACACAGGCACGTCGGGCACAATCTTACGCACGTCAGCTATCGCCAGATAAGATGGTCGGAAGTCGTAGCCCCACTGACTGATACAATGTGCTTCATCTACCGTGATGAAACTGACCTTCATGTGCTTAAGTTTCGCTTGGAACAGATCGGACGCCAAGCGCTCAGGAGAGATATACAATAACTTTACACCGCCAAAGATAGCATTCTCCAAAGTCTGTACGACATTGGCTCTAGACATTCCCGAGTAGATGGCTGCCGCTTGAATACCTTTCTCACGCAGATGATCCACTTGGTCTTTCATGAGCGAGATGAGCGGCGTAATAACCAGACACACACCCTCTTGCGCCAAAGCGGGCACTTGGAACGTTATCGACTTTCCGCCACCAGTGGGCATCAGACCCAACGTATCACGACCTTGGGCAATGCTTTCGATGATTTGTTGCTGGATGCCTCTAAAGGAAGCATATCCCCAATAACGATGTAAGATATCAAGATGTGTCACAAGCAAAGACCGGATTATTCCGTTTCTAGTTGGGTAGGTCGAATGTCTTCTATCTGAAGCTGCACTGCCCCACGCTTAAAGACGTTATCCTCAATGGTATAGGCAATGTCGAACGAATGCTTACTCTTGATGTATCGTGCAGCCGCACTCTGCCCGAAGGCGATGCCATTCATCACGTTGTTCGACTTCGAATCGACTAGCTCCAGTTTGATATGTTCCTGTTCTCTACCCACCACCTTACTTGTTCCAAAGTCGTAGACGTCACGTGTACAGAAGACCGGTTTGGGATTGCCAGGACCAAAAGGAGCAAACTTCTTTAAGTCGTTGTGCATCTTCTTCGTGATATCTTTAAAGTCGATAACAGCATCCACGTCCAGCGTCGCCTCAGTCTGCTCCGGTTGGATATGCGCATCAACGTATTCTTGGAACCTACTTCTAAATGCTTTGACGTCACTCCACCTCAGCGTGAGACCAGCTGCATAGGTATGACCACCAAAGTTTAGCAGCAGATCTCGGCAGCTCTTGATAGCTGAATAGATATCAAAGCCCGCCACACTTCGCGCTGAACCCGTCGCTAGGTCCTCATCACGCGTGAGCACCACGGTGGGACGGAAGTAGATCTCTGTCAGTCGGCTAGCTACAATGCCTATCACGCCCTTCTTCCAGTTTTCATCATAGAGCACAATGCTGTTCTGATGCTTCTGATTCTCTAGACGGGAAACAATCTGATTGGCCTCTTCGGTCATCTTTCGATCGATACCTTTTCGCAGTTCGTTATACTTATCGATATGGCTAGCCTCAGTCAGCGCCGCATGCAAGTCGCGTTCCACGAGCAAGTCGACACTCTCCTTGCCATTCTCCATGCGTCCGCTGGCATTGATTCGTGGTCCAATCTTAAAGATGATGTCACTCATGGACAGTTCTCTACCATTGAGCCCACATATATCTATGATGGCTTTGAGGCCAATGCTAGGGTTCTGATTGAGTTGTTTCAGACCATGAAAAGCCAAGATACGATTTTCATCCACCACAGGCACAAGGTCAGCAGCAATGCTTACTGCACAGAAATCGAGCAGCGAGACGAGCCGTGAGAAGGGTATCCCGTTGTTCTTAGCAAAGGCTTGCATCAGTTTGAAGCCCACGCCGCATCCACATAACTCCTTGAAAGGATAGCTATCATCTGGTCGTTTAGGATTGAGGATAGCCACAGCGGGGGGCATCACCTCATCGGGCACATGGTGATCACAGATGATAAAGTCGATGCCCAAGGTCTTGGCATAAGCTATTTCGTCGATTGCTTTGATGCCGCAATCAAGAATCACAACCAGTTTGACGCCTGTTTGTGCTGCATATTCCAATCCTTTCTTGCTCACGCCATATCCTTCATCATATCTGTCGGGGATATAATAATCGATATTCGAATAGAATTGTCTTAAAAACTTATACACCATCGCCACTGCGGTGCATCCGTCTACATCGTAGTCGCCATACACCAAGATACGTTCTTTGCGCCCCATGGCATCGTTGAGCCTGTCTACGGCCAAGTCCATATCCTTCATAAGGAAAGGATTGATCAGATCGGACAATTGCGGACGGAAGAATCGTTTAGCTGCCGATTCGGTTGTGATACCACGCCGAATGAGCAGAGACGCCAATACGGGAGAGATATTCAGCTTCTCTCCTAGCTCTTTAGCCGCATTCTTCTTTTCGATTGTGGGTGGTTCGTAATTCCATTTAAAATGCATTTATGTCGATATTTTTTGTTCAGAAGCAGTGTAGAACCATTCTATTCTAGGGCGATCATGGTTCTCTTTGCGGTAGGTATACACTTACCGAGCGTAAAGTTACAAAAAAGTTTTGGGAGTATTGGTGTCTTATAATCAAATTTTACTTTTCTTAAAACCTCAGTGTTCATTTGCTTACAGTGGGTTCCGAAAACCACCTTTGATGGATAGCACACATGCCAATAAAGCCAAAGAGAGCGGCAAACGAAGATTGTTTGTCGCTCTCTTTGGCTTTTATCTGGTTTATAGATGACGCTGCATCTATATCCGTTCTATGCTTTCTGCTTAGATACCCAGCTTCTTACGGATATCCTTAGGGATAGCGTTCTTGTTTACAAGGTAATCCATTGTGTTGGCAGCGATAAAGTTCTTGGTCATGTACCATACGCCTTTGTATGCGCCAGTCTCACCCCAAGAGTTCTTTACCATATAATATTCCTTGCCGTTCTGGTCCTTTGCGATACCAAAGATTACCATTCCGTGGTCATCGGTGAGCTCCCAGTTGTCATAACGCTGCTGACGCTGTTCCTGTGTAGGAGTAACCTCAGGTACGTTCACGCCTAGTGAGTCGATGATGCTCTTCTTCTTAGCGTTTGACAAACCAAGCCAACGAGCCATGTCGCTACCCTGCAAGCTCTCCATCTTCTTTGCGTCTACCATGTAAGCAAGACCGTCACGTGTGAATCCAGGCTCGCTCACGTCGCCACCCCATGCTACGGTGTAACCATTCATTACGGCGTTGTCAATGATGCGCATCATCTCGTCCATAGGAAGGTTCCAGCTTGCAGGGTTACGCCAGTTGTCTTGTACCTCAACAGGGAATGCGGTATAGAATGGATGATGTGTGTATGAAGTGATGCTTACATAGTCGTTCCAGTCAAGACCGAGGCTAGCAGCAAATGTCTGAGGTGTATATTCCTTTCCTTCATACTTAAACTTCTCTGGGCACTGGCCGAGATAAGCGTCGAGGATGCCTTGCAATCCCACCTTCCACTGGGTAGAGAGCTTTGAGTTCTTGCTCTTTGCCACAGCGTTAACATAGGGAGAGAGCAGTGAGAAGAACTCACCGAAGTTGTTCAGCGAGTCACCATAGAGTGTTCCAGGAGCTGGCATAGCTGTCTCTGGGCAGATACCATAGTTTTTCAGCACATAGAGCACATCGTAAGCAGAACCACCTTCAGCAAACTGACAGTCACCATGGAGGCGAACCACCTGTACGGCGCGATCCATGTAGTTCTTGTTAGCCACGAAGCTTTCGCAGAGATCGTAGGTCTTACCGGTCTTTTTCAGGATCTCATCCTCAAAGAAGCTAAGCGTTGAGTAGTCCCAGCAGGTACCTGAACGATGTTGGTCTTTCATGCTTGTAATAGGATTCTCCTTTACAACGGTAAATACAGGCTTATTAGGGTTATCCTTTTTAGCCTCTTGTGCGTTTGCGCCAGATGCCATTGTAAGCGAAATGAGCGCGAGTGCTAATAGTTTTTTCATTTCTGAGATGATTATGTTTTGATTAATTGATATTGTTTGTTTGACCTTTATTCTTAGTTGTTTGCCATGAACGCTTCCACATCCTGTGGGTGATAAGGGATGCGATCCTTTCCCAAGAATCGACAACCATCACTGGTGATGAGCACATCATCCTCGATGCGGATACCACCAAAGTCCTTATATTCGTCTAGCTTATCAAAGCAGAGGAAGTCCTTGCAGTGTCCCGTGCTACGCCATTCGTCTATCAGAGCAGGGATAAAGTAGATTCCCGGTTCGTCCGTTACCACAAATCCCTCTTCCAATCGGCGACCCATACGTAGGCAATTGGTACCAAACTGTTCTAGGTTAGGACGTGTTTCCTCGTCAAATCCTACGTTGATCTGGTCCAGCGATTCCATGTCGTGTACGTCCATACCCATCATATGGCCCAATCCGTGAGGCAAAAACATGGCGTGCGCACCTTGGCGTACTGCTTCTTCCGTGTCGCCCTTAGCCAGTCCCAAGTCCTTCATGCGGTCGAAGATCAGTCGGCACACACCGAAATGGACATCAGCATACTTCACGCCGGGTTTAGCAAGCTGCAAAGTGTAGTCGTGCGCAGCCACTACAGCGTTATACACATCCAGTTGTTTTTGGGTAAACTTACCACTGACAGGATAGGTGCGGGTGTTGTCAGAGCAGTAATGCTCCATCGTCTCAGCACCAGCATCACACAGCGCCAGTCGGCCGCTCTCTAGAACAGCCATTGAGGGGTTGCCGTGCATGATCTCTCCGTGCTGTGAGAAGATCGTTGGGAACGACACCATAGATCCATAGCTGTGTGCGATACCATCCACTTGGCCACCCACATATTTCTCCGTCACACCGGGTTTAGTCAGGCGCATAGCCGTGGTGTGCATCTTGTATCCCACCACTGCGGCACGTTCTAGCTCTTCGATCTCCTCTGCCGTCTTCACGGAGCGCATCTTAACCACGGCCTTGATCAGCTCCATACTGGCTGCGCTCTTCTGCTGACTGGGGTGAATGCCTAGCAAGTCGAAGATCTGTATCTTGATATCCGAGCGATAAGGAGGTAGGAAATGCACCTTGCGATGGGTACGGAGCGCCTCGTTGCAGATCTGCTTCAGTTGTTTCATGGGTGCCGAATGAGCCACCCCCACTTCGTCAGCCATATCCTTCACCGAGTCTACCGAGCCATACCACACGATGTCCTCTATGTCTATATCATCGCCGATAAGCGTTTCTTCATTGTTATCAACGTCTATCACACCTACCAATCCGTCACGTTGCTGACCGAAATAGTACAGAAACGAAGAGTCTTGACGAAATGGGTAAAAACCATTTGCAGGGAAATTGGCAGGACTCTCGTTGTTTCCAAAGAGCACGATGATACCTTCTTTGACCAATTTCTTCAATTCTTCTCTACGATTGACATACGTTGTTTTACTAAACATAGCACTTGATTTTTTAGATTTATTGAATGCAAAGATAATAATAATAAATAATAAAAGTGTAATTTTGCATACGATTTAACGTGATTTATGCAAATAGATAGGAATACCGGTTTAGTTTTAGAAGGTGGCGGAATGCGCGGCGTCTTCACCTCGGGTGTGCTTGACGCGTTCATGAAGCATGGTGTCTTCTTCCATTATATAGTAGGCGTATCAGCTGGAGCGTGTAACGGATTGTCATACGCATCACGTCAACCACGCCGAGCTCGCATCTCCAACATCGATATGCTTGCCAAATACAATTACATCGGTTTGCGTCATCTTGTAACCCAAGGTTGCATCTTCGACCCCCAGTTGCTCTACGAGCGTTTCCCTAAAGAGCTGGTTCCGTTTGACTATAAGCAATATTTCAAGAACGTCAACGATGGTGATGTCTACGAGATGGTCACTACCAACTGTGAGACGGGGCGCCCCGAGTATCTCTCAGAGACCTCTGGTGACATCGATCGCCTCAACCACCTAGCCCAGGCTTCATCTAGTTTGCCTTATGTGAGCAAGATTGTCTATATCGACGGACGCCCGATGCTCGATGGCGGCATCAGCGATTCCATCCCCGTGGTGCGTGCCATGGAGACGGGTCATCCCACCAACGTGGTGATATGCACGCGCAATAAGGGTTGGCGCAACACCAGTAAGGATCGCAAGATACCCCGATTGATCTACAAGAACTATCCCCGACTGCGTGTGTTGCTTAGCAATCGTATCAAGGCTTACAACGACCAACTGGACTATATAGACCAACTGGAAGCCAGCGGACAGATCCTTGTCATCCGCCCCGTTAATCCTATCGTGGTGGGACGAATGGAGAAAGACACCGCGAAGCTTGAGGCGCTATATGAAGAGGGCTTCCGTTTGGGTGAGCAATTTGTTTACAAACATATTCTTAAGTAAAAACTCTAATCTTATTATATGATGAATATCAAACACTCTTTCAGTCTGCTTCTCGCCCTGTTTCTGATCAATATCGGACTGAGCGGATGCAACTCGCACACCCCTCGCACCTTCACTGACAACCGCAGCGACCAGTCTATCACCACCACAGACACGCAGCAAGACCAGCTCTCTGAGGCCTCGGTCACTGACGATGGCACTAGCAGTGCCAACATCGCTGCGGCTGACGGCATCGAGATTCCTTCTCCACTGACCGATCGTCCCGAGATCATCCTGCAACGCGCGGGCTACACCGTGTCTTACAACAAGGAGCTGATGCTCCCCAACTGGGTGGCGTGGCACCTCACTGCCGCCAATACGGATGGCGCAGCCCAGCGCAAAGGCATCAAGTTTGAGGAAGATACCGACGTGCCTAGTCCTCGCGCCAACACGCACGACTATGTCCAGTCGGGCTATGACCGCGGTCACATGTGCCCAGCAGGTGACAACAAGTGGAGCCAAGAGGCCATGGAGCAATCGTTTCTCATGACCAACATCTGTCCGCAGGACCCCGGACTGAATCGTGGCGACTGGAACGAGATGGAGAAACAATGCCGTGTTTGGGCTGAGCGGTATGGCGATATCTATATCGTAGCAGGCCCTATCCTTTACAATCAGACCCACACCACCATTGGCAATCACCATGTGGTGGTGCCCGAAGCGTTCTTCAAGGTGGTGCTCTGCTTGCAAGGAACACCTAAGGCCATCGGCTTTATCTATAAGAACCGAGACGGTGATCGTCCTAAAGGCGACTATGTCAACTCCCTCAAGGACATTGAGCGCATCACGGGCATCCACTTCTTCCCCAAGCTCCCAGCTAAGACGCGACAAGCTATCGAAGCGCATCAAGACCTAAGCCAATGGTAATCCCTTCTTCAGGAAGGTTGATTGCGCTGCTACGAGGCCAGAGCTATTGACAAATAAAGAAAAGGTAAAAAACCTAAGAATGTTTAAATTCCTTGGTTGTTCTATGCGAATGGCTTAAATTTGCAAGCAATGAAGAATATAGGTTTGAGCATAATAATCGCCCTTTCAGCCCTTCCAGTGGGAGCGCAAGAATGGGTTGCCGACACTACCGAGGCTACACCGGTAGCGGCAAGTGATACGTATTTGGCAAGCAAAGGCGCTGCCGATCGACAGGCTTATGCTGCTCAGATGGCCAAAGAGCTGGCAGAGCAAGCCCAGATAGACCAGTCTCTACCTATCATTGACCATAACGCACAGGTGGTGACGCCCTCCACGGTTTATTATCCCTACTACTATGGCGGTTGGGGATGGGACGCTTGGCGCTTGCACAAGGGTCTGAACATCAACCTCAACGCATCGGTTTTCTCCAATTTTGGTAGCGGCTATCATCATGGCACGGGGTTCTCACAGGATGCGTCGATGATGTACGTCACCCCCCTATCGCCCAAAGCCACCCTTGCCGTGGGCGGATACATGAACCATCTCACCTATACGGCCAACAACTATGTTGCTGCGGGCGTGAATGCGCTATTCTCCTACCAGTTTGATGAGCACTGGAGCGCATACGCTTATGTCCAGAAGGCTTTCACCAACGACAATGCGCGTACCGCAGCAAGCAATGCCGCTTATGGCTATCCTTATGCCGGATACTACGGCGGTTATGGTATAGGTTCTAGCTTCCTACCCTACTCACCTGCTTACGGTGCTAACGCTAGCCGCTATATGGATCGTATCGGTGGTGGCGTGACCTACCAATGGGGTAAGAACAATCAAAACTCGATCTCCATCAACGTTGAGGTGGATCACATGCCACGGCAGCGTGACACCTTCTACGACACCAATCATTACGATTATCCCGTAAGATAAGCATTACCCCAATCCGACAATCGGATTGGGGTAATATTTTTTAGACATGTTCTAGAGATTACCTTCCCCACTTCAGACGCAAACTGTTGAGCACCACACTGATGCTAGAGCAAGCCATCAATGCCGAAGCCCACATCGGAGAGATCTGCCATTGGATGCCAAAGAGATATAGGATGCCGGCTGCCAAAGGCACACTCAAGAGGTTGTAGACAAACGCCCAAAAGAGGTTTTGCCAAATCATAGCCACCGTTCTCCGGCTGAGCGTCACCGCTTGAGGTAGCGCTTGCAGGTCATCGGTGAGCAGCGTGACCTGGGACACGTCCATCGCCACATCCGTACCTTTACCCATCGCGATGCTCACATCAGCAAGAGCAAGCGCCTGTGTGTCGTTGATGCCATCCCCTACCATAGCCACTCGGTGACCTTGGCGCTGCAGTTGTGCCACAAGACGTTGCTTGTCTTCGGGCTTCACGCTGCTCTGATAGTGCTTGATACCCGCTTTCTCAGCCCAGTAAGCCACCGCTTGTTCATTATCGCCACTCATCAGATACACCTCGATGCCATTTTGCTGTAACCAATCAATCGCTTCGTGAGCATGAGGCTTGAGCTGTTCGCGCTCCTCAAAAGGCAGATCGGTAGCCGCAGCAAAGTTGATCTCTTGGTTAGGAAGCGTCAGTGTGCCCGTCTTATCCGTCACCAGCACATCCACCTTGCGCAGATTCTCCAGCGCCGTGGCATCCTTGACCAGGATATGTTGCTCTGCCGCTTTTCCTATACCCACCATCAAGGCGGTAGGTGTGGCCAGTCCCATGGCGCAAGGACAAGCTATCACGAGGACCGATATAGCTGAGAGGATGGCTTGTGGCAACGCTTCGTTGCCCCCGATGGCCCACCACAACAAGAAGGTCAGCAGCGCCACACCCGTCACCACGGGCACAAAGACCATCGAAGCGCGGTCCACCAGTCGCTGCACGGGTGCTTTGGTGTTCTGCGCCTCCTGCACCATCTGGATGATATGAGCCAAGGCGGTGTGCTCCCCTATCTGTTGGGCGCGCATGATGAACGATCCTTGGCATGGGATGGTGCCCGCCAGCACGGGCGATCCCTGACGTTTGGCCACGGGCGTAGGCTCACCCGTGATCATACTCTCGTCCACATAGGCGGCATCAGCGGTCATGAAGCTCTCTGCCCGAACCACTTCGCCATCCACGGGAACCTTCTCCCCAGGGCGCACCAGCAGCTGGTCGCCTATATCGATGGTGGATAGGGGTACCTCCACAGGCTTTCCGTCCTGGATGACATGCGCCGTCTTGGGTGTCAGACCCATCAGCTGGCGGATAGACGCCGCCGTACCATCCTTGGCTTTCTCCTCTATCAGTCGGCCGGTAAGCACAAAGGTGATGATCATCACCGACGCATCATAGTAGGTATGCCATGCCAAGCCCTTACTGCCGAAGAGCCTTTGTCCCCAAAACGTGTTGATCACGCTGAACGTGAAAGCTATCGCCGTGGACAGCGCCACAAGGGTATCCATGTTAGCAGCGCCGTGACGCAGTTGTCTTAGGGCTGATGTGTAGAAGCTCTTGCCGCACCACACCATGGCTGCGAGGGCTATCAGCAACGCCGTTTGGTTGGTTATCGTCTCGCTTCCCAGATCTATCCAGTGCATCGACACAGCCATCACCAGCACGGACAGTAGCCACGCTAGGATCGTGCGACGACGAAGGAGGGTGTATTCGCGGCGCGTGATGGCTTCCACACTTTCGTCTTGGGCTATCACAAGGTCATACCCCAAGGCATTGATCGCCTCTTTCATCTGCTCTAAGGAGATCAGCTCCGGGTCATAGGTGATGGTTGCCGTACGCGACAGAAGCGACACCGATGCCTCGGACACACCGTCAAGCTCTCGGAGCGCCCTCTCCACGTTAGCTGAACAGGCTGAGCAAGCCATGCCTATCACGGGCAAAGTACACTTCATAGGCTCAGCGTGTATCTGCCTAGGGCTTCCACCGCTTGCTTGAGCATAGCAGGGGCAACTAGATTCTCATCATAGCTCACCGTCACTTGTCCTTCAGCGAGGTCAGCTAAGGCTTCACTCACACCGGGAACGGCACGCAGCGCATCCTCTACATGCATCTTACAGTGGACACATTTCATTCCACTTACCGCAAATGTTTGTTTTTTCATCTTTTATTGCTTTTGGTTTTAATATTGCAAAAGTATAAAAACATGCTCCATTCTCTATTATATAATCATGGAATAGATTTATATTCATCTCCCCGAAGAGGCTCTTTGAGATTGAAAAATAATTTATTTTTGGATGATTTTTAATTTATTTTCTTGGGAAAAATAAATTAAAAGTTGTTTTAGAACCATCTATATGGGTATGCAAAACGGGCTCCGATGAATGATCACGGAGCCCGTTTTACCTTATAGAACCTATGATGCTGGGCTACTATTCATACCCGATCAATACCTTGGCGCGTGGGTCGGGCTTTGCGATAGGCTGAAGCCGTGATGCCTGTCACGGTCTTAAACTGTGCCGAGAGGTGTGCCGTGGACGAATAGTGGAGCTTCAGAGCTATCTCCTTGAGTGATAGTTGGTCATCCTGAAGCAGTTCCTTCACGCGCTCGATACGCTGCTCGATGTAATAGCGCTCAATGGTTTTGCCTGTCGTTTCAGAGAAGAGCTTGGACAGGGCGCTATAGTCTTGGTGCAGATGTTGCACGAGATAATGGCTCAGATTGGCTGCCGCATCACCCTGATCATGGCGCACCCACTGGATGATTAGCGTGCGGATGGTGTTGACCAGTTGGCGTTGCTGATCCTCAAGGAGCTCGAAGCCCACTGCCTCTAGCGCTCTCCGGAGCGCCCATTGCTCATCATCGTTAAGCGATTGGGCTATGACGGCTTCACCGAGCTTGACCTCTGAAGGATCAAGGCCGTACTGCGTGAGGATCTGTCTGACCACCATGATGCAGCGGTCACACACCATGTTCTTTATATACAAGTGGGTCATGAGGCGTGAGTGGCTTGGTGTGGGGGTTCAACGAGCTCGCGGAAGGTATACACCATGATGGGAAGGGTGAGCAGGGCGGCACAAACGTCGCTGACGCTCTGGCACATCTCCACGCCCATGAGGTGGAAAAGGCGTGGCAAGAGGATGATGAAGGGGATGAAGAACAGGCCGTTACGCGCTGCGGCAAGGATGTTGGCACGGAGCGGTTTGCGACAGGTCTGGGTGAGCATGTTGCTTGCCACGACAAAGGCGGATAGGGGTAAGGTGGACAACTGCCAACGGAGCGCCTCCACACCGATAGGTATCACGGCGGCATCGTCACGGAAGATGGCTATCACGCTGCCGCTAACCATCCATCCTAGCAATGTGCAGACGAGCAGGAAGGCTGTACCGATGGCCACGGTAAACTTGTATCCGCTCTTCAAACGATTGTAGAGGCCGGCTCCGAAACAAAAACCGCATAGGGGTTGGAAGCCTTGTCCCAAGCCTATCACAAACGCCATGATCATCATCGAGATACGATTGACGATAGACATGGCTGCGATGGCAGCATCACCGTAGTTGCCAGCGGCATGATTGAGCAACATTGTGGAGAAGCACATCAGTCCTTGTCGGCTGAGCGAGGGACTGCCACCATAGAAGATCTCACGTGCGGCTTGCCACGATGGGGTGAAGTTGGACCATCGCACAGCGATATTCTCACCGCGATAGGTCATCTTGAAGAGGATGCCGAAGCTTACCACCTGACCTATCACCGTGGCTACGGCAGCGCCGCTGACGCCCATCCCGAAGAGAAAGATGAACACGGGGTCAAGCGCAACGTTGAGCACGGCGCCCGTAACTATACCCACCATGGCGTAAGCGGCATTGCCCTGCAAACGCAGTTGGTTGTTTAGGGTAAGCGAGGAGGTCAGAAACGGCGCTCCGACAAGCACAATGGCAAGATAACGCTCCGTATAAGGCAGGACGGTGGAGGTGGAACCGAGCAGCAATGCCAGCGGACGCAGAAACGCCCAACCCACTATCAGGATGAGCAATCCGGCCGCAAACGAGAAGAAGAAGCCGTTAGCTGCCATCTTCTTAGCATTGTCATGACGCTGAGCGCCTAGCTCACGCGAGATGTAGTTGCCTGAGCCATGGCCGAAAAAGAACCCCACGGCCTGAATGAAAAACATCAATGAGAACACGATACCCACAGCGGCGGTCGACTGCGTATCGATCTGCCCCACAAAGAACGTATCAGCTATGTTATAAAGGCTGGTCACCAGCATGCTGATAATGGTGGGTACAGCTAATGTAAGCACCACTCGATGTACGGGATAAGTGGTGAGATAGGTATAATTGTCTATTCCTTTGTGCATCGTTTTCCTGATTTTGCAACTGCAAAATTACTCCGATTATCCGAGATACACAAAGGAATAGACTAAGAAAAGTATTATTGGGCCTTGAGAGCCTTTGACAGATCGATCTGTTTGAAGATGATATCGTAGGCCTCAATGCGCTCATGTACAAACTGGTTGTTCTCCTCATACAGCAACGCCAACGTGCCGTTCTTACGCTGAATCATCGTAGAATAGGCCGAAGAGGTGGTGCTGACGGGTATCGCGCCATCCCAATGGATGAAGTCTTCGGGCGTATCATAGTCGGCAGAGGTGTTGAGATACTTATAGAAGATCTTCACATCGCCACGGCCATCAGCCCCTCCGTTGGTACAGGTAGGGGTCGACTGTAAGGCGATAAACCGCTGCGGATGGTCCTTAGACGCATAGGGCAGCACCAAGATCTCGCCGTTGCACCCGCCATTGCTGGTGATCATGGAGCACGATACGCTCTGTTGCCACTCACCCGAAGCGGTCCGTGGATCGGCATACTTAAAGATATTAAAGTAGCGTCCACCTCCTTTGCGAGCGCTGAGGAGCACGTTGCCATCGGGCAATTCTTCACATTTGGCCTCATCACCATCGGTAGGAACGGGTCGGGCGTCACGTCCGCCAAGGATAGCCCACGTCTGACCGAAGTCGTCCGAATAGATCACGCAGCTCCCTTGATGGGTGCACACGGCGGCATAGAGACGATAACGTCCTGTGGCGCCTTGGATCTGACGGCTCTGACAGATGCGACCACTGGCTACGAACATACTGCCGAGGGTCTGATCATTGCCAAAGAGGTCATAGATCTGACTGCTGATGTTCTCAGTGGCGAGCCATGTGCGGCCGCCATCCACGCTCCACGTGCGTGACACCTGAAGGCGGTCGGTCTCTCCTCTACCCTTGCAGGTGTGGTAGGATGCCGTGCCCGCTGCAGAGATAAGCAGGACGCTGTCGCTCTTACTGTCTATCACGGTGGCAGCATCGCCAAAGGCATAACGGAAGCCAGAGCTACCATCGCCTTGCAGGATGGTGTGAGGCTCTGTCCACTTGCGCCCGTTCTTGGAGGTGCGTGCCTTGATGCTGATGGCATTGCCAAAGCCTACGTCACGATAATTGGGTGCACGATGGTCATAGAGGGCTATCAACTGACCTTGGTGGTTCTCTACGATGGAGGGGATGCGGTAAGCATCTGGCTTGACGGTGCAGGCAAGGGTGACCTGCGCCTGTGCGCTCATGGCAACACCGGATAGCGCTGCCATGAGGACGAATGTCTTCAATGGGTGTTTCATGGATATGTATATATTATATAAGGTGATAGGTTATCAGTGGGCCAAACGGCTCTGTATGGTGCTGAGGATGCGCTCTGCGGTGCGGCCGTCCCATCGTTCGGGTATCTCGCTCTTCTTCCACTGACCGCTCATCAGGTCGTTGAGGGTCTGGCGCAGCAGCGCAGGATCTTCGCCCACAAGGACATTGCTACCGGGCTTGACGGTCTCGATATGCTCCGTATAGCTATTGAGCGTGATGCAAGGCACACCGTTGAAGGTGGCTTCCTCGGCTACGTTGCCCGAGTCGGTGATGATGCCTTGGGCATGGGAGGTGAGGTAACCAAACTCTAGATAGCCCAAGGGGTCTACGAGATGGATGCCGTGTAAACCCTTATCGGCTATGATCTGGCTCACCACTTGCTTAGCCATGTTGCGCAAGGGAGCTACCACGGGGGTGTGATAAGCCTGTGCTACGTCGTTGATGGCTACAAGCATCTTTTCCAGATTGACTTGGTCATGGATGAGCCGTTTGCGATTGAGCGTGAAGACGAGGTATGCGTCCTTGATCAGAGAGGACAACTGGGCATCAGCGGCTAGCTTCTGACCTGCTTCCTGGATGCGTGCATGGTTATAGCGGATGTTGTCCATGAGGATGTTACCCACCATATAGACCTTAGACAGCTCGGCGCCTTCACGGTTGGCTATGCTGTTGTTGCTGATGCCGGCGGTGAAGAGGAGGTCGCTCAGACCATCAATCACCAAGCGATTGATCTCCTTAGGCATCGTGATATCGAAGGAACGGGTTCCAGCTGCGATATGCGCCAAGAGGACGCCTTGCTTCTTGGTGACGATAGCGGCTGCCATGGTGGAAGCTAGATCGTCTACCACCACCACTGCATCGGTAGGATGCTGCTGGAGATAGACCTCAAAACGCGACATCACCTGACCAGTGAGTTCATTGAGGTTCTCACATTCCACACCCAGACAGACGTGCGGACGATGGATGCCAAGGTCGGCAAAGAGGGTTTCTTCCAACGTGGGGTCGTCCTCGCTTCCGGCATATACGAGGGTATAATGGTCTTGTGAACGGGTTGCGTCCTCCGTATTCAGCTTTCTAATCAATGGTGCTACCTTGATAAAATTGGGTCGGGCACCGCAAAAAATGCAAATATTCATCTTACAAAAAATTATTTGCTACAAAGTTAGAATTATTTTTCTATTATCCCAAGTGTTATCTACGGATTATTCGTCTTTGCTCAATGCTGCGACAATAGGGAGCAGTTCGGCGAAGTCGTCTATCACATAGTCGGCATTGGCGAGCTGTTCTCGGGTGCCATTGCCATAGGTGACGCCGCACGTAAGGGTACCGGCATTGCGTCCCATATCCACATCATAGGTCATGTCTCCTACGACAAGGGCTTCCGTGGGCGCACAATTGAGTTGCTCTAGCACCTTGAGCACCATCTCGGGAGCGGGCTTGGCGTGGGTCACATCATTGGCGGCAACCACACAAGACACACACGCCTCGATATCCAGTTGCTTGAGATAGCCGAGCAACGAGGAGCGATTGCGGCTGCTAGCTACGGCGATGAGGTAGCCTTCTTGGTGCAGCTGGCGGATGGTATCTATCACATGGGGAAAGGGTTTGACCACAATATACTGCTTATTGGCCTCAAAGAGGTCGCGATAGGTTTCGGCGCAGTGCTCACTCTCTGCCTCGCTGAGCGAACAGAGCACCTGAAAGGCTTCCGCAAGAGGCAGTCCGATGGTTTTGGCACAGGCTCCCTTCGGTTGGATAGGGAGGTGGAGGGTCTGCATGGTCTGCTGAAGGGTCTTGACGATGAGTGCTTGGGTATCGCCGATGGTGCCGTCAAAATCGAGGATAATCGTTCTCATTATTCTATGATTGGTTCTATTCTGGTAGTTGTAAAACACTTGCAAATATACAAATCTTTTGGCAGATAAGACTAAAACGGATAGATTCTCCATACACAAAGGGCGCTTTTAGCCGTGATATACGTACCTTTGCACTAGGTCAAAAAACAACTAATGCATATGAATAATCAATCTTCCACCCCAGAAAAGACGGAATTGGAGAAGATGAGAAGTGGTCAACTGTATTACTTCTCTGACCCAGCTATCCTGCCGATGTTTGAACATGCCAAGAGGATATGTGCCAAGCTGCGCACCCGAAGTGTGTATGACGAGGATTACAGGGAGCTCATTGAGGATCTGATACCAGGGTTACCTAAAAGCGCCGAGGTCACGCCTCCGTTCCACTGCGATATGGGATCGGAGATACGGATAGGCGAAAACACGTTTATCAACTATAATTGTGTGATGCTAGATGCGGGCGGCATCACCATCGGAAAAAACTGCTTGGTGGGCCCCAACTGCTCTTTCTATACGCCTCAGCACCCAACTGATTATATCGAAAGACGTGAACCGAAGGAGACGCCATACCCTATCCATATAGGTGACGACTGCTGGCTAGGGGGCAACGTGACGGTGCTGCCAGGTGTAACGATTGGCGATAGGTGCATCATTGCCGCAGGCAGCGTGGTGCTACACGACATCCCAGACGACTGTATGGCAGCGGGGAGTCCGGCGGTGGTGAAGAAACACCTGAAATGAAAATGCTGATATATGGGCCAAAAGGTCTATATATCAGCATCTGTATAGGCGTGTGATAATCGTTCCACGCATTGTTAAATCTCCCTTATAGGCGGAGACTCAGTGAAGAGAGTGCCTATAAGGGGGCAAGGGGTTATGAATTCTTGAATATTTCCTTAATGCCTCCGATGGAACCCATAAGGTTTGTGGCTTCATAAGGGAGGTAAACGGTCTTCTGATTGTTGCTCTTAGCAAGGTTGTCGAGCATCTGGATATACTTCTGCGCGATGAGGTAAGAGGCTGGATTGGCGCTCTTGCCCACGGCTTCGGTGATGCGTTCCACAGCGATTGCTTCTGCTTCTGCCTTGCGAATACGGGCTTGCGCCTGTCCTTCGGCAATGAGAATGGCTTGCTGTTTGTCTGCTTCAGCACGGTTGATACGAGAGGTTTTCTCACCTTCCGACTGCAGAATGGCAGCTTGCTTCTCACCTTCACTGGTCAGAATGGTGGCGCGCTTGTTACGCTCAGCTTGCATCTGCTTCTCCATTGCTTGCAATACGCTCTCAGGAGGAGTGATGTCTTGCAGCTCTACACGATTGACCTTCACACCCCATTTGTTGGTGGCGTCATCCAAGACGGAACGCAGTTTGGTGTTGATCGTGTCGCGTGAGGTGAGCGTCTGATCCAGTTCCATCTCACCAATGATGTTACGCAAGGTGGTCTGGGTGAGCTTCTCAATGGCGTTGGGGAGGTTATTAATCTCATAGACCGACTTGTAAGGATCGACAATCTGGAAGTAAAGCAACGCATTGATTTGCATCTGGATGTTGTCTTTGGTAATCACGTTCTGACGATCAAAGTCGTACACCTGTTCACGCAAGTCAATGGTGTTGGTGTAAACATATCTCTTCGACTTGACTGAGACAATCTCTTTGGCATGATCCACAAAGGGGATAATCACATTGACACCCGCTGTCAGGGTGGCGTGGTAACGACCCAAGCGCTCAATGATACGCGTTTCGCTTTGTGAAATAATCACAATGGCTTTCTTAGCAAAGATAATCACCAGCAAGAGGATGGCGATTATGACATACATTTCTATTCCCATAATCTATCGGTTTTAGTTATAATATCAGGTTTTAGGGCGTGCTCTCATGATTGCACGCAAGGGTATTATTGGGTTTTAAAGCACAGGCTCCACGGTTATGATGACCGAATCAATTCCGACAATCTTCACATTGGCATCAACGGGGAGGGATTGGTGGTCAGCGGTTTGGGCTTTCCAGCTGTCGCCATCGATCTTCACACGTCCGTATCCGTGAGCTTCGATAGCCTCGGTGACGCGCCCCACCCTACCTATCAAGGCGTCGGTGTTGCTCACGCGGTGTTCTTTGGTCTGATAGAAATAGCGCAGCGCCGTGGGACGCACAAAGAATATGCTCAGCAGCGTGACCACCGCAAAGAGGACAATCTGCCATACCAAACTATCACAACAGACGCTGAACAACGTAGCAACGAGCCCGCCGATGGCAAAACACATGATAAAGAAGTCGCCATTGGATAGTTCTAGGATTAAGCAAAGAAAGGTTACCAATAGCCATAGCATCCAAAGGTTTTGTGCAAAGAAGTCGATCATGGTTGTTAGTATTTTATAATTCAGTTGTAAAAGTAAGCTTTTTCATTGAGCCGTACAAGCAAATTGGCTATTAATCTTATTTCTTTTTGCTTGCAGTAGGTGCATGGTAGTATTTCCGAACCTTAGGTAGCCACTTCTTGATGTTGGCGATACGTGTGGCGTCAGAAGGGTGATCGCGTAGCCATTCGAAGCGTGTGGAGCTATTGGGGTTCTGCGACATGCGCTGCCAGAACGCCACCGCGCTATCCGGATTGTACCCCGCCATAGCTGCAAAGACCAGTCCCATGTAGTCGGCTTCGCTCTCATCGGCACGACTATACTTGAGATTCATCAACGAAAAGCCTGTATTGGCGGCTAGGGAAGCCAAATCGCCCATACCGCTACCCACGGTATAACTGACGACAGCGCCTAACACGGTGGATGCTACCTGCTGTTGCTGTTGCTTGGAGATCTGTTCGGCGCTGTGTTTGGCCACCGCATGGGCTATCTCATGGCCTAAGACGATGGCCAGTGCGGTCTCGGTGCGTGTGTAAGGGAGCAAGCCTTCGTACACCACAATCTTGCCGCCGGGCATGCAAAAGGCATTAACCTCCTTGCTTCGGACGAGGTTAAACTCCCAATGGAAGTTTTTCACATCGGCAGCATAGCCGTGGCTGTTAAGATAGCGCTCCACTACGGTAGAGAGCTTGCGGCCCACGCGCTTGACCATTTGGGTGTTTTGGGCATTGGTAGAGCGGGTGGCTTTCTGCATAAACGACTGATACTGCGCATTGCTCAGGGACAACAACTCTTCATCGGATACGCTGATACGACGTTCTCTGCCCGTAATGGGCACCTTGGTCACTGGCCCAAGCACAGCGGTAGAAGCTCGATCTTTCATCTTGCGAGCCTTATCGATATACTTACTAAAGCGTTGCGCTTGCACTGGCATCTGTGGTGAACCGATCAACAATAGCGCCAATGACAGGAAAAAGAACTTGAATGAATTCATCATCGACCTTTAGGTTTAGCGTTCATGAGGGCAATTCGTTCTTTGCTATCCGCTTCACGACTTGCCTTAATATCTCCTTTCTGCAAAGATACATATTCTTCCGATATGGTGCAAAAGGAACTGGCTTTTTCTATCCTCAGACCTGCTTTATAGCCAAAGAATTAATAAAAAACAATGACAAACGAAAAATGGAAAAGAATGGAAAACCCTTGTTGGTGAGAAGATTAGTATATTTGCAAACGAGTAAAGATAGCATTAAGCGGTAATGACATCCATAATAATCAGTAATAACATCCATAATAATCAGAAAGGAAAACTGAATCATGAAAACAAACAGAATCATATTACTCGCCTTACTAGCTACGTTGGCATGCACGCCATCGTTTGGTCAGGCCAAGAAGGGGAAGGGTAAGAGTAGCACGACGGTAAGTGCGAAGCCCAGCAGTAAGATTATCAGCAACTTCAATCAGTTTTTTGCGGGCTATTACTTCTTCAATTGTGAGCTTGCAGACCATGAATGGGACTGGGTTTTCACCCCTGCTGATGCTAACGGAGCAGGAAAGATTATCATATACGTACCCGATACGGATAAATTTGACACACAAAAGTATAAGATAACCGCTGCCGGAACAATGTATGTGACCATTGAAGGAAAACGTAGTAAGGTCAATTTCAATGTTCAACCCACAGGAATGATCATCGATAACATGGTGTTCCAGCGCGAATACCAACCCGACAAGTATGAAGAAATCATGAGTCTAATAGAAGACTAAACTACTCAAGATAGCTGTAAGCAGACAATCCACGGTAAGACAACACTTGGATTGTCTGTTTTTTTGTGTCCTTTCGTTAGGACAAGACAAGACCTTGGTAGCCTCATTGTTATAGAAGAGATGTGCTGTATCTACCTCAGTTGGGGATAACAATGCCTTGAAGCCTCCTGGCAAGAGCATTATATGCCTGCAGTACATATCCTTTCTAGTGCTCATATCCCCATTCTTATCCTCTGAAAACGCCTATTGCAAAACAAAAAATAAATTGATTTCTGCTGAGAAATAATTTATTTTCT
>CAVJZR010000033.1:0-33254 GCA_963654235.1 Bacteroidaceae bacterium
GTGCTCCTGCAAGTTGTGACCTTCTCCAGGGATGTAAGAGTTAACCTCTTTCTGGTTTGTCAAACGTACACGGGCAACTTTACGCATTGCTGAATTAGGCTTCTTAGGTGTTGTAGTGTACACACGAACACACACGCCACGACGCTGAGGACAATTGTCCAAGGCGGGAGACTTGCTCTTGTCTACGATCACCTTTCTGCCTTTTCTTACCAATTGTGAAATAGTAGGCATAATTTTACTTTTTAATATTTATATTTATTTTGTTTATTTTCAACCTTTTACAAAACTCAGAATCCTCATCGCTAACACTCTGAGTTACTTCCTCGTTTCGGGCTGCAAAGGTAAGAAGATTTTGGAAAATAACCTAATTATATAGAAATGAAAAAAGCTATACCTTATTTGAATTAATAAAGTATAGCAGTTGTTTGCATATTTTAACAGAATACCTATCCTTTGGTATGCTGAAAAGATAGCTTTTGTAAACCTTAAAAGGGTGAAATGTTCACCGAGATGAACGATTTCAGCGATTAAGCCTCACCTTTAGGAGCTGCGAAAGGAGCTGCAGTGCTAGGCTGCTGAGGGAGTTCGATCTTACCAAACTCACGTTCGTAACGTACGATGTTCTCGTTGAGAGCTGCCAAGAGGCGCTTTGCGTGTTCAGGAGCGAGGAGTACGCGGCTAGCAACGGTTGCTTTAGCCATACCTGGAAGGATAGTAGCGAGGTCAACCACAAACTCGGTCTTGCTGTGAGAGATGATTGCGAAGTTAGAATAAACGCCTTTAGCTACTTCTGGATTCAGATCGATTTGGAGCTGCTGCTCCTGAGGATTTTTTTCGTTTGCCATTTTGAATTTATTTTTTATGTTTTATATGTTATTTTATTGCAAAGATAAGGCATTTGAATCAAATAGCCAAAGTTTTGTCAGTAATTGTGAGCCTTCGCAACGAGATTGTAAAGACAACTTGCGAGCGTATTGGTTGAGAAAAGATTTGTATCATTTTCATTGTCAAAGGTTTCAGTTCGCCAATGGCAAAGGAAAACTAATGATACAAAAAAGGACGAGACTCTAGATTACACGCCTGTGTCAGAGTCTCGTCATAGGTTATTGGGGAACCTAATCTATGTATAAAGAGAGTTATTCTTAATTAATAGATCCTATCATATCGTTATTTCTTACCCACTGAGTTAGACAATCCGCCTACCATATCATTATTATTGATGGATTTATCCACTTGCTTTACGCTTGCTTTGATGCGTCCTAGACGAATACTTGCGGTGATATTTACGCCCTTAGCATAAAATGTGCTTCTATTAAATCCGGTGTAATCGCCTTGCACGGTATAGCTTGTGGACGGTCTGCCATGAGGTCCAATGACATTGAGAGCCGACAGACCGATTGTCAGTCGGTCGTCCTTCAAGAACGAACGTTGCAGAGACATCGCGTAATAATAGCTCTTTCCTCCAATTGAAGTGGTGCTACCCACACTATGTCCAAGCGTTGTTCCGGCATCAACGCCAAGTTTGAGTTTCCAAAAGAGATCTTGAGAGAAATCAAACGAAGCCCAACCTTGCCATTTGCCGAGCGACAACTGCGCTGGGATATCACGGAAGATAATCTTAGAAGCAGAGAGATTGACCGACAACTGACCACCTTTCCATGGTTTCACTTGCGTCCAAGCCCAAGCACCAAAAGCTTTATATCGCATGTAATCGCAATAGGTACTCACTTGTTTATTGTCCTTTAAGAACGAGTAACTGGTGATAGAATTGTTACACAAGCTAATGAATGGACCGCATTCAAAGGTAAAATTGGTTGTGACATAACCATAATCTAAGGAGAACTGGTAATTTCTGGACGAGTTCAGATCAGGATTACCATAGCTTATAGTGCTTACATCCTCTTTCACAGCAGGATTCAGATAAGATATACCGGGACGATTGATATTGGTTGAGAAACTGAATTTCAACGAATTGATATCATCGAAGGCATAGCGTAGAGAGGCCGAAGGCACGAGATCACGCAGATGCTTCTTAAAGTTATCATCACTCTTAAATGGATATTTGGCCTTTATATAGGTATACTCGTAACGGACACCTGCACGAGCCGACAACTTCCCAAGCGTCAAGATACCCTCGGTGTAAGCCGCAAAGACCTGTGTGAGATGATCAAACTTTGTATTCTGATTCATATCCTCGGCGCCATCATACTGACGCACCACATCACTCTTATTGCTTCGGTTGATGTATTTAGCACCAATTTCCCACTTAAAAGCCTTTCCGAAAGGACGCACATAGTCCACTTGTGCCGTTTGTTCTAGGAATCTTTCAGTATTATAGTTTTGTGTTCCAGTGTAGCTGACCGGCATGTTCACCATATTCTGATACAAAGAAGTTCCGTTTTGCACACTACGGGTGGTCGACATCATATATGAAGCGGTAAGCACTTCGCCATCAAGATGCGTCTTATGCTGATAATCGAAACGCCCATTGAAGTTGTAGTAGTTATACTTTGGATAGTCGAATAGGTTATCATACTTATATAACAGCGTCCCAGAGGCATCATAAGCAGCGCTCTTTGACCATGCCAGTTCGTTCAGTCCCACATTATAATAATAGCCGCCAAAGGAAACCGTAGCAAGGTTGAGCGAGTCGATATCGTAGCTTGCATTGATATTTCCATAATGCACATTGACTTTGGCATCAGAAGCGTAGGTTTCGGTCATACGCTGTCCATTGGTCTTGTAGACCAATTCTGACTCACCCCGATTTTCTTGCTTGGATAGCTGATAACCATAATTGAGCGAGAGCACCACCTTACCTAGCTGTGCAGAGACAAACGCGCCCTCACCAGTTTCGCCATTCAGCACATTGGCATGAGTATATAGCTGTGCCATCACACCGCCAAACTTGGTATTAGATTGCATCACGATGTTCAGGATATATTGGGTTCCTTCGGCATCCTCTTTGGCTCCCGGATCCGTGATGACCTCTATCTTCTTGATGGTATTGGCAGGTATTGCCTTGAGGATATCCTTGAGCGTACTGCCTTGGAACGAAGGATCAGGATGACCATTGCGATACACCTTATAGCTGCTAGAGCCTTTGATCTTCACATTCTCTTGTGCGTCAACGGTGACCATGGGCACCTTACGCAGAATCTCAAGTATGTTTTTGGTTTTCGATTCCTCGTCGTGCTCTACGTCATAGGTGGTCTTATCTATTTCCATCTTGACAAGCTTGCGTTTAGCGGTGACTGTCACCTCGCCCAGCTCATAGTCGTTTCCCATGTAGAGCGAATCCACATCCGTCGAATCCGTAGGCAGCGCAAGGGATGTTTGCGCCCATGATGGTGTAGTCATAGCTGCCATTGCAAGACCTGACAGGAATATTTTGCTTGTATTCATATCGTGTAAATGTTGTAAGTTGTTTTTTGTTTATACGTTTTCAGAAGAGGTTTGTGACATCCGATTCCATTTTTTTACGATTTCATCGATACTGATATCCAATAGATGCATCTGTCGGAACACCTCTGGCAGCACGTTGTTCATAAAGACCTCGCTGCGTTGTTGCTTGATGCGATAGGCTCCATCGGCAGAAGCAAAGTAGCCTAGACCTCTTTTATTATATATGATACCATTCTGCGTGAGCAGATCGTAAGCCTTCACCACGGTATTGGTATTGACCTGAAGCAGTGCAGCATACTCGCGCATGGAGGGGATACGGTCATCAGCATGATACTTGCCCATGACGATCTCATCACTGATGCGGTCAGCTATCTGCTCATAGATGGCTTTGTTGTTATCAAAGTTCATAGTGAAATGATTTTTGTTCCTTATTATACGAGTTGTTATCGCTGGGGGTTGGTACGCCCCCAATGGATCAAAACTGGAAGAATCGGTTGTTGATCACTTGCTGACGGCGGTAGATGAGATACCCTAACCAATAGTTGAACAGCGTCAATGCGACGAACGCCCAAGGCAGCACCGCTTCCCAATTGAGTTGTGGGATATACACCTCATAGTCGGTACAGTATTGCAGGAAGATACCAAAGCCAAAGAACGCCATATTGAGGAAGATGCTCAGAACCACTATTGCGAGCATAGCCAGAGCCCAAGCGTGCTTCCTGAAGACCATGCCACCCAAGAGGAAGAGCGAGTTTGCCCATAGCAACACACAGGCGCTCATGCCCCAACCGCTTGCTCCGTAGCCATCCATCATCTGATACAATCCTTTCAGCACGCTGGCATGCGCCCCATGCAGAAGCACTATTGATAACAACTGCTGTAACAAGTCGGCTACCACAAGTGCTGATGCGGTCATCAAGAATAGTCCCACGGTGACGGAGAGCACTCGCGTGACATATTTCTCCAGCATCGTTCCAGGGAGCATAAACTCACTGATGCGTGATTGTTTCGTCTTCATATCCCTCATGATGTACGATGCAGGGATGGTAAGGATGGCACATAACGCGAAGATGTATGTACCTGTGACTCCCCAAAACATATCTTGCAGACCCGCTGAGGTAACGTAGTTGCCTATCTGGAATAGCGTCACCGAGAGAGCGATGAAGAGGAAGCAGGTACAGAGACCTAACATTGTAAATAACGCTTTACGCTTCTTGAGAAATAACTGACGTCTCATCACTTTCAGAAAACGTCCCATATCGAATATACTTGTAGTCATCGTTTTTGTTCTCCTATTATTTTACGGGTTTCACTTGGGTGGTTTTATTGTCAATATCGGCATTGCCAGCGACCTCGCTTTGCACCTTTCCTATCAGCGTACCGGTCAGTGTCATGCTCGAATTACCAGTTGCATCAGCATCCACGTTGCCTGCATGGTCTAGCAGAATCTCCACATCTGAGTTGCCCGCGGAGCTTACACGTGCATGTTTAGCCACTGCCGCTGCGTGCACGTTGGCTGAAGCATTGCCGCTGGTCTGCACCGAGAGACTATCCGTCTGCAATGCTTTCATGTCACAAGAGGCATTGCCAAAGACTACAAGCGCAAAGCGTGGTGCTGTCATCTTATCCTCTATACGTACATCGGCATTGCCTTCTACCTGACATCCATCGAGCTGCGGCACCGTCACATAAATGGTCGCTGTGTTAGAGAAACTTGAGAAGAGTGAACCGGGGCGACTTTCCCATGTTGAAGATTGGTTGACCACGAGGCATCCATCTTCTACGGTAACCTTCACCTGTTTCAGATCGGCTTCATAGCCGGACACCTTCACTGAAGCGACAGCGCCCGTATGGCACACCACAACGGCGTTACCCGATACCTTGATACGATGAAAATCGGTCACCTTGATGTTCTGAGTCACTTTCTTACCTTGGTCTTGCTTCTTGCGGATGCATGATGTCATGGAACACATCAAGACCATACATAGCATCATGGATAACAAACCGAAATATCTTTTTAGTCTTTTCATATTCGCTCCTCCTTATTTTAGTTTACCGAGAGTGACGGCATTAAACAATAGTTCGAGGTTGATGGCGGTCTCAGGATCACCTTTCTGACGACGTGCCATGGTGAGATTGCCTTGTAACGAGGGTTCGGCGTAGATCACATCGTCCCCCATCTGGCTGGGTTGACGATAAGTAAAGGTGTAGTCGCGTGCAATCTGCTCGGTGGAAGCATTGAAGGCAAACTGCGAATGGTCTAGGATCAAGACGTGATCGAGCAGTTGTTCCACGTCATGCACCTGGTGAGTGGAGACGATCATCATCGTATCTTCGGGCAAGCACGTTGCCACCACCTTGCGGAAGAGCGCCTTTGAGGGGATATCCAGTCCATTCGTGGGTTCGTCCATGAGCAGCAACGCACATCCGGAAGCCATCGCAAAGCTCATATACACCTTCTTCTTCTGACCCATCGATAGCTGGTTGAGCTTTACCGCGGTAGGCATCTCAAAGAGACGAAGGCTCTCTTCTAGGCGTTCCTCGCTGAAGTGTGGGTAGAAGTCGGTATGAATCTTCACATAATCGGCTAGCGTTATCTGTGGCAAATCATACTCTTCGGGTACAATATAGATTTCTTGAAGCATCTCGGGGTTGCGCTTCTTTGCTTCATATCCACCTACCAGCACCTCTCCTTTGGCTGGTCTGAGCAGACCGGCAAGGAGATATAACAAGGTACTTTTACCCATTCCGTTCTTTCCTAGCAGCCCATAGATGCCGCTGTGGTCAAGCGTAAGACCCAGTTGGTCGAACACTTTATATTTCGTTCCGGGGTAATTGAACGTTAGATTCTTTACTTCTATCATAGTCGTTGATATTAAAATATTTATTACTTATCACGCTTGTGTTATACTGTACTTCTTTAATAGTACACTGCAAAGGTATGTATTAAAACCTTATCGTGCAAGTTTTAGCGGTTAAAAATGCCGTAATACGCATTATTTAACATTCATTTAGAAATTAGAGACGGGTTTTCTGGGGCGGCGCATAGACAGATACGGCTCACAACGGGATGGTTGTGAGCCGCATCTGAAGGGGTATGAGGAGGGGTATTGGCGACTATTGGGCTAGGATCTGACCGAAGAAATCCTTACGATGGAAGTCAGGGCGAGGAATCGCGATGGGGTTCCATGATAGGAAATGGGGGCGCTGAAGCTTGTCGCCGCACTTATAGAAGTTGGCCCGGAATGTCTTCCCTTGCATCGAAGAGAGGTGATGACGGAAGAAGGTGGCGAAGGGGATGACCAGCGCCAACTGCCATGTCACATCGCCAACACGCTCCGCGAAGGGTTCCCTACCGAGCGAAGACCAGCGTTTCACCTGTTGTAAGACCATCTGCGGAGCCACCTCACGACCTTCACGCTCGGGTCCGCAAGCCACGAGAAGGGTGCCAGCGGCGTTACACTCGAGGTTATAGTAAAGGTCATCATCGGCTACCTGCGCAAAGAACTCACAACAGCTATCTTCCCAAACGTGTCCGCAGTCGTGCGGTGCCACGGCTGCAACGCTCCCCTCCTCCACCTGATAGTGGATCAGGAAAGCCTCATCGGTATAAGCCAAGCGAAACTGCACCTTGGGCGTATAGGGATAATCAGCCTTCCAGTTGGCATTGTCGATAGGTTGGAAGGGCACGCAAGCCTCATCCAAGAGGGCAGGAACGAGCTGCGCATCGGTAGGAGTGGTGGTGAGTTGGGGTATAAAGAGTTGTTTCATACTATATATATAATAAGGTGTAACGAGTTATTGGGTGGGTTGATTAGAAAACTTGAGCCATCTGCCACGTACTAGACGGACGAGGAAGATCAGTCCGCGGAGGGTGAGTTCGGTAGCCATAGCAAACCAAACGCCTTCTAGACCATAGTGGGTTGCTAGCGCCGCCGCAAGGGTGAGACGCACCAGCCACATCGTACCAAGGTTGATCAGTGACGGGCGAAGCGTATCCCCCGCACCGACACATACGCTGAAGGTGACGATAGCGGCTGCAAAGAATGGTTCGGCAAAGGCTTCGATGCGCAGCACGGAGGTGCCCAGCTCACGGATAGCCTCTACCGGTGATAGCATGCCTATCATCTCTGGGGCGAAGGCATACATCAGCGCACCCATCAACGCCATCACCACCATACCGCTCACCACGGATAGCCGGGCAAACGAACGGCAGAGGTCTGCCCTTCTGGCGCCCACGCTCTGTCCCACGAGGGTGGTAGCAGCTTCGGCGATGCCGTATCCGGGCATGTAACACACGCTCTCAGCGGTGATGGCAAACGAGTGGGCAGCGATGGCGATGTTACCCAGTGGGGCAACAATGATCATTGACACCAGTTGGGCGCCGTTCATCAGGATATACTGCAAAGCCATAGGCGCTCCTATCTTCAGGGCATAGCCTACGTAGCTCCATACCCACACAAACCGCGTGGTGTCCAAGCGCCACGCCAAGATATTACTGCGAAACACGGCATACCACACCAAGGGCACTGCGCCACAGAGGAAAGCAGCTGCCGTTCCAAGGGCTGCACCCTCGACACCCAAGCCTGCTCCCCATATGGTAAAGCTCATACCGAGCCACGTCACGTGCCGTGTGGGGAAGATCAAGAGGAAGTTGAACACCACATCCAGCACACACATCACCACGGAGATGGTACTGGGGTGGCGCACATCGCCGCTGACCTTAAGCATGGCAGAGGAGAAAAACTGGATGAGATAGATGGGGAAGGATGCCGCAAAGATAAAGAAGTAGAGCGTTGCGTCATGGCAGATATCCTCGCTGCCGCCCAACCAATGGGGCAAAGGGAACGAGAGACACATCGCGATAGTCATGATGACCAGCGAGAGCGCCACACCGAAGAGGTAGCCATGCTTCATCACGGAGCGTGCTTGATCAAAGTGGTTGGCTCCGATGAAGTGGGCTGCCTGTACGGAGAAGCCCATCGAGATGGCGTTGCATAGCGAGGAGAAGATCCATGTGGCTGGCTCTACGAGTCCGATGGCTGCCGATGCCTCCGCACCAAGCGATCCCACCATCGACGCATCGATGTAAAACATCAGTACGGTGGTAATCTGAGCCAAGAAGGAAGGCACACTGAGCTGTACCAGCAGGTTGAGTTTCTCACCCAATGGTAGCGTCTCGCCATTGCGTATCTTTGCAAGGAGCGTGTCCGAGATGGTTTTGCTAAGCTTGAACATAACAAAAAAAAGGCTTTGCCTATCGGTCAGAAATGTATCCCTACATCCCCTGATCCATAGACAAAGCGAAAAGGTTTATATGTACTTGTGTTCTTATTCTTAATGAAAATATCCCACAAGGCGCAGATCAAAGATCAGATTGGAGAAGCCCGGAATGCCCGAAGTCTGGTCGGTAGTGGTACCATAGCCCTGGTTGTAAGGGATATACACCATCCAGTGGTCACCAATGTGCATCTTCATCAGGGCGGTGGTGAATCCTTCCACACATCCGCTCACCAACAACGAGGCTGGTTTAGCGGTGAGGGTATTGAACGTTCCGCTATACGACTGGTCAAAGATGTAACCATCGGTATAGGTCTTAGAAGGGATGTAACGACCTTGATAGTGGACCTTCACCGAGTCAGTGTAGAGCGGACAACCTGATCCCTTGCCTTCTTCCAAGACATGCACAATGATGTATTGCTTCTGATCGAAGGTGTGGGTAGTGCCCGTGGTGGGTGTCACGCCGTCTATACCCCAGTTGGGGATGATCTTCCATGTGGTGTCGCCCTGCTGGATGAGCGTTTGCGTCTTCGTATAGAGGTTGCTCCAGTAGAGCTCGTTCTTGTTCTGCCAGTCGGCAAACTCTTGTTCCTCCTCTTCGGTTTCAGAACATGACGCTAACGATACGGTTGCCAGCAAGAGCAACAGATAGAATGTTATTTTTTGCATATAAGAGATTATTTTACATCCAGTTTCTTCAGCAGAGAGGTGATGCTCACGCGGTCCTCAATGATGTTGCGTAGCTGATCTACGGATACACGCTTCTGTTCCATGCTGTCGCGGTAGCGCAAGGTGACGGTGTTGTCTTCCAAGGTCTGTCCGTCCACGGTCACGCAGAATGGTGTACCGATGGCATCTTGGCGGCGATAGCGCTTGCCGATGCTATCCTTGGCTTCGATATGGGTATTGAAGTGGAACTTCAGTTCGTCTACAATCTCCTGTGCCTTCTCTGGCAGACCATCCTTGTTGACCAATGGCAACACAGCACACTTCACTGGAGCCAATGGTTCGGGTAGCTTCAGTACCACGCGAGAGCTTCCGTTCTCTAGCTTCTCTTCGGTATAGCTGTGGCACATCACGCTTAGGAACATACGGTCCACACCGATTGAGGTCTCCACATCATACGGTGTGTAGCTCTCGTTGCGCTCTGGGTCAAAGTATTTGATCGATTTGCCTGAGAACTTCTCATGCTGCGAGAGGTCATAATTGGTACGTGAGTGGATACCTTCCACCTCTTTGAAACCGAAAGGCATGTGGAACTCGATATCCGTAGCGGCGTTAGCATAGTGGGCTAGCTTCTCATGGTCATGGAAGCGGTAGTTGTCATCACCCATGCCAAGGGCCTTGTGCCAACTGAGGCGATAGTTTTTCCAATATTCAAACCATTTCATCTCCGTACCAGGCTGGCAGAAGAACTGCATCTCCATCTGCTCAAACTCACGCATACGGAACACAAACTGGCGTGCCACAATCTCGTTACGGAAGGCCTTACCGATCTGTGCGATACCGAAAGGAAGCTTCATACGACCCGTCTTCTGCACGTTGAGGAAGTTGACAAAGATACCCTGTGCCGTCTCGGGACGTAGGTAGATCTTGCTGGTGGTCTCTGCGGTAGAACCCATCTCGGTAGAGAACATCAGGTTAAACTGGCGTACATCGGTCCAGTTCTTGGTGCCACTGATAGGATCAACGATCTCCTCATCTAGGATAATCTGCTTGAGTGCCTCGAGATCGGGGCCTTGCATGGCCTCGGTATAGCGTGCATGAAGGGCGTCACGCTTAGCAACGTTCTCTAACACGCGAGGGTTGGTAGCGCGAAACTGAGCCTCATCAAAGTTATCCTTGAAGCGCTTAGCAGCCTTCTTCACCTCTTTATCGATCTTCTCGTCATACTTTGCTATCTGATCCTCGATGAGCACATCGGCACGATAACGCTTCTTTGAGTCGCGGTTGTCTATCAATGGATCGTTGAACGCATCTACGTGACCGCTGGCCTTCCACACCGTGGGGTGCATAAAGATAGATGCATCGATGCCTACGATGTTAGAGTGGAGAAGCACCATTGACTTCCACCAATATTCTTTGATATTATTCTTAAGCTCTACACCGTTCTGACCATAGTCGTAAACGGCTCCGAGGCCATCATAGATTTCTGAACTAGGAAAGACAAAGCCATACTCCTTACAGTGACTTACAATCTTCTTGAATACATCTTCTTGTGCCATGATTCTTTATTTACGTAATTTTGTATTTTGCAAAGTTACGTTTTTTTTCGCACTTGTCTACCAAAAAGGATGTGAAAACTTTATAATTCAACACCCATGACATAGATACGTCGAGGCGAAACAAGCGGTTCTATCTTAACAAAGGTTTCAGATGAGCACAAAGAATAAATTATTCTTCGATGAAAAATAAATTAATCTTTGATGAAAAACAATTTATTTTTCCATCCCAAACAGCCTCTTTCGGGTTGCCAAATGGGCTTTGTGGGATGTCAGCAGATACCCTTTGAGATGACAGGAACGCACGTTGGCATGGGCAATAGGAGCAAGAGGGGTGTGGAAAAACAAAAAATTGGCGAATTCAAAAATATTGCGTACCTTTGCATAATATAATGTAAAGAAAGTGCGGTAACGAAACTATGGACGACGATAAGACAATACAAGAACAGGACTCACTATCTGATGACACCTTGAAGCCAACGGATGCAGATGCCAACAGCAACGCTGACGACGATCTGCCTGTGGACAACCACAGCGACTATAAGCCGGTGGACCGATTTGATGCCTCTGCGGTGCACCACCTTTCGGGGATGTACAAGAACTGGTTTCTAGACTATGCCAGCTACGTAATCCTAGAGAGAGCGGTCCCAAGCATTGACGATGGCTTGAAACCAGTGCAGCGACGCATCCTCCACTCGATGAAACGAATGGACGACGGGCGCTATAACAAGGTGGCTAACATCGTGGGGCACACCATGCAGTTTCACCCTCATGGTGACGCTTCCATTGGTGACGCCTTGGTGCAACTGGGTCAGAAGGAGCTCTTGGTGGACACACAGGGTAACTGGGGTAACATCCTCACGGGTGACCGCGCCGCTGCACCACGATACATCGAGGCCCGCCTGTCTAAGTTTGCCCTGGAGACGGTGTTCAATCCGAAGACCACCGACTGGCAATTGTCCTATGACGGGCGCAACAAGGAGCCTATCGCGTTGCCGGTGAAGTATCCCTTGCTCCTAGCACAAGGCGCGGAGGGTATCGCCGTGGGCCTATCGTCCAAGATCCTACCACACAACTTCAACGAGATTTGTGACGCTGCGGTCAGTTATCTCAAGGGTGAGGAGTTTCATCTATACCCCGACTTCCCCACTGGTGGCAGCATAGACGTGTCCAAATATAATGATGGTCAGCGTGGCGGAGCGCTCAAGGTGAGAGCCAAGATAGAAAAACTCGACTCGAAGACGCTCGTCATCCGCGAGGTGCCATTTACCAAGACCGCTGCACTGGTGGAGGAATCGATCACCAAGGCGGTAGAGAAAGGCAAACTGAAGATTCGTCGTGTGGATGACATGACGGCGGCACAGGTGGAGATCCATATCCATCTAGCACCCGGAACATCGAGCGATAAGACCATCGATGCGCTTTATGCATTCACCGATTGTGAGATCAGTCTATCGCCCAACTGCTGCGTGATATGCGACAACAAACCGCAGTTCCTTACCGTGAGTGACGTGTTGCGTTTCTCGGTAAACCGCACCAAGGGACTGCTGAAGAAGGAACTGGAGATCAGGAAGCACGAGCTGGAGGAGCAACTGTTCTTTGCCTCGCTGGAACAGATCTTCATCGAGGAGCGCATCTATAAGGGCAAACCGTTCGAGAACGCGCGTAACAACGATGAGCTATGCGCCTATATCGATGAGCGACTCACACCGTTCTATCCCCAGCTGATTAGAGAGGTGAGAAGAGAGGACCTAGAACGCCTATTGGAAATCAAGATGCAACGCATCGCTAAGTTCTCTAAGGACAAGAACGAGGAGCTCATCGCCCGCATCAACGTAGAGATCAAGAGCATCAACAAGGACCTGCGTGAGATGACACGCGTCACCATTGAATGGTATGAGATGCTGAAGAGCAAGTATGGCGCAGCACATCCTAGACGCACGGAGATACGCAGCTTTGATACCATCGTGGCTGCCAAGGTGGCTGAACGCAACGAGAAGCTATACATAGATCGTCAGCAGGGCTTTGTGGGATATGGTCTGAAGAAGGCTGAGTTTGTGGAAAACTGCTCGGACATCGACGACGTTATCATCTTCTATCGTACCGGAAAGTACAAGATTATCAAGATTCAAGAGAAGGTGTTTGTGGGTAAGAACATCCTGCATGTGCAGATATTCAACAAGAAGAACGACAAGCGCTGTATCTATAACGTGGTGTATCGCGATGGACAACACGGCAGCTACTTCATCAAGAGGTTTAACGTGACCAGTTGTACACGCGACCGCGAGTATGACCTCACACAGGGCACAGCTGGTTCTAGGGTGGTCTATTTCACCGCAAACCCCAATGGCGAGGCGGAGATCATCAAGATCACGCTGGATCCTAACCCTAAGAAGAAAAAGCAAAACATCTTCCTAGAGCGCGACTTCAGTGAGATCCTTATCAAGGGCAGAGCCTCTAAGGGTAATCTGCTCACACGCGAAAGTGTGCACCGCATCACGCTGAAGAGCCACGGCCACTCGACGCTGGGCGGTAGGAAGGTGTGGTTTGACCCAGATGTCAACCGCATCAACTATGAGGAACATGGTAGGTTCTTGGGCGAGTTTAGCGACGACGACCGCATCTTGGTGGTGCTGACCAATGGCGACTTCTATATCACCAACTTTGATTCGAACAACCATTATGAGTCGAACATCCTACGGATAGAGAAGTGGGACGACCTGAAGGTGTGGACGGCTATCGTCCTTGACGCTGACAATCAAGGTTACGCATACCTCAAACGCTTCACGATGGATGCGAGCAAACGACCACAGTCGTTCCTCGGTGAGAACGAGAAGAACCAACTGCTATGCTTGACCGACAAGCCACATGCTCGGTTCACGGTGACCTATGGTGCCGAGGATGCCGACCACGGTAGCGAGGAGTTTGAGGCCGAGACCTTCGTAGGTGTCAAGGGATTCAAGGCTAAGGGTAAGCGTCTGACCACACTCAAGATAGAAAAGGTGGACGAGATAGACACGCCTTATGATGAACCGGAAGACGCTACATCTGACGCTGATGACGAGGAGCACCCCGGAGAGGGCGGAGCAGAGAACACTGAAGGTGGCGCTACGTCCACAGAGGAGGTGGAGAACCTGGACCCCGATCGCGGAAAGAGTCAGCAACAGGTCATTGACGAAATCACAGGACAACTCAATCTCTTTGGTGATGACATCAACTAATAGGTTATATATCCATATTGAGGACACCTGCAAGATGTGGGTAGCCTTGGTGTGCATGCTTCTGATAGCCTCGCAAGCCATGGCGCAGAAGCTCATCGAGCGCAATCTGATGCTCGGCGTCAGTGGCATAGACCAACTGGAGACGTATCTCTCACCTGAGAAATATCACGGAACAGAGCTACGATTCATCTCACAGGTGACGAGGGAGACACCGCTCGACGCTGCGCAACTCACCCAAGCGGATGCCAAAGGTATAGAAACGGAGCGATGGAGCCGACAGATCATGCACGACGCGCACATCGGGATGGCGCATAACCGGGCCGATAACGCCAACTATCTATCAGGATTCTACCATTTCACATATGCTTGGCTCTACCGCTTGGTGGACACAAAGGTGGGCAACGGACTGCTGCAAGTGAAGCTAGGACCTGCTGCGGATGCCATGATTGGCGGCATATACAGCACGCGCAACGGTAACAACCCCGCCCAGCTGCATCTCGGGGCTAACGCGGCGGCGGCCTTAACCGCCCAGTACACGTTCAAGGACTGTGACACGCGGTACGGATGGAGGCGCTGGCTACCGGTAAGAATCAGTTATGAGGCGTTGGTTCCGGTGCTCGGGGTGCAGTTCTCACCCAACTATGGGCAGTCGTACTATGAGATATTCTCACGTGGCAACTATGATCACAACGTGGTGTGCGCCACTCCTTTCAATGCGCCTACGCTGCGGCAGATCGTCGCACTCGACTTTAACATCGGGTCGGGAGCACTGCGACTGGGGTACATCGGCGACTGGAAACAATCGAAGTTTAATGATCTGAAGTTTCACGATTGGACCAATGGCATCGTCATTGGATACACCAAACGATTCTCTATCATCTCACACGCATTATGAAAAGAACGATTCTCTCACGTTACACCTTATATATAATAGGGGCTTGGATCTGCTCTTGCTTCCTGACGGCTTGCATAGACGAAGACCAGCAGAGCGATACGCCACAGGGAAACCTCGAAGCCTTATGGTCCATCATGGATCAGCACTATTGCTTCTTTGATGAGAAAGGAATCGACTGGGACTCGATCCATGCTGTTTACGCCAAGCAGATGAACAGCAGCATGACCGACCAGCAACAGTTTGAGGTGATGGCTAACATGCTCAGCGAACTGAAGGATGGGCACGTCAACCTCTATACGTCATTCAACGCGGGACGATATTGGTCATGGAAAGAGGACTATCCCACCAACCTCAGCGACACGCTGCTGCGCCGATACCTCAAGACCGATTATCTCATCGCATCCGGAATGGATTACACCATCCTCGATGACAACATCGGATACCTGCGCTGTGAGACGTTCCAATATAGTATGTCAGCATCCAATCTGGATCAGATCATGTTGTATCTCACGGGGTGCCGCGCCCTGATCATAGACATCCGCAGCAATGGCGGTGGCAACCTGACGAGCGCAGAGGAGCTAGCAGCACGCTTTACCAATAGCGATGTGCTGGTGGGATATATGCGGCACAAGAGCGGAAAGGGTCATAACGACTTCTCGGACCTGGAGGCGCAGACGCTGAAACCTGCCAAAGGCATACGTTGGCAGAAGCCCGTGGCGGTGCTGACCAACCGCGGTGTCTACTCGGCTGCGAACGAGTTTGCCAAGTATATGAAGGCGCTACCAGGCGTGACGCTCATCGGTGACAAGACCGGAGGCGGCGCGGGGATGCCCTTCTCGGCTGAGCTGCCTAACGGTTGGGGCGTGCGGTTCTCGGCATGTCCTATGTATGACAAGGACAAACAGATCACAGAGTTTGGCATCGAACCCGATTATAACGTGTCACTGACGCAGGAGGATTTCGTCAAAGGACGGGATACCATCATCGAGTTTGCCCGAAAGCTACTCTGTAACGAGCAATAATAGGCTCACTGGGCGGATAAATGGGAATGAAAAAACAAAATAAACGTTAATTAGCCGCAATATTATTCATTTCCTCAAAAAAATGTATTACCTTTGCACTTGTAAGCGCTTGTGGCGAAATTGGTAGACGCGCTAGACTTAGGATCTAGTGTTTTACGACGTGTAGGTTCGAGTCCTATCAGGCGCACAATAAGAAAGGAAGGTATCACAACACACTTTTTGATGAAGAAAGTGGCCCATCCCAACATCAATTAGCATGATTAAACTGAACAAGTACCTATCTTTACTAGGTACGTTTTTTTGTTTATGGTCAGTTTATGCGTATGGACAAACCAACGCGTTGTACTATAATCGCGTGGATCATCTGAGGTTTGGAGATCGCATTTCATTACGCACAAACTCAATAGACTGGCTTACTCTCACACCAAACCTAGGATTAGAATTTACACTTGGAGACAAGAACTGGAGCAAATGGACGCTCGGAGCATCTGCAAGGGTAAACTGGAAGACAACGTCTCATTTACTTCCTTATAACGTGTACGACATCTATGCCGGACAGGTAGAGCTACGCAAGTATTGGCACGGAGCCAATCCAAGACGCGTGTTCTACTGGGGCGTGTATGCCGGAGCTAATAAGTTTGACCTCAAACTATCTGCCACGGGATACAAGGGCTCCGCTTTCATGGGCGGCGGGATGCTCGGCACCATCACCCAACTGTACGGATACCGCAACGGCGGAAGCTTAGACTTGGACTTGGGGATACAGCTTGGGGTGGCTTTGGCTAAGTGGGACGAGTACCAACGCGACCTGATCAATGAACGATATGTCTATACCACCACTGCCGTGGGGTCGGGCTATAAACCTACATTCAATCCGCTGATCTATGCGGCTAGCACGGACGTGCTGCACGTGTCATTGGTTTACCACTTTGGAACCAAGGTGGCTAACCGCTACAAGAAACGCGAAGTGGTGGATGAGAACTACAGATTGAAGTTGGCTAACGACGAGTATCGTCGCGACTCGCTACGCACCGAGAAAGTCAAACAGAAAGAACTGAAGTCGATAGAGAAGCAACGCAAACGCAATCTCAAGCAACACGCCAAGGAAGAAAAGGCTAAACTCAAAGCGCAACAAAAGGCTGAGAAAGCCAAGAAAGACCAAGAATAGACCCAACAAAGACAATATCCATCTTAAAAAGGTTATCACATCATATGAAAACGGCTCTTCACAAAACACTGATGGTGCTTTTCGCTCTATGTCTGCAAAGCATGGCGACCCTAGCACAAGATATCGCCCTGAACACCGATATCACACAATGGGCCTTACAAACCTATAACCTCGGTGCCGAAATGACGGTTGGCAATCGGTCCACACTGGCACTGAACGCCTTTGTCAACGACAAACCTTACTGGCATAAGGATATGAAGATGATTGGTTTACAGCCCGAATATCGATATTATTTCGGCGGCAGACCGATGTATCACCACTTTGTCGGGGTGGCAGCAGTGGCGACCGACTATAACATGACGTGGAAAAACAAGACCTACGACGGCTTCGCAGCAGGAGCGGGCATCACCTTTGGCTATGTAGCGGCGCTCTCCAAGAGATGGAATATCGACGCACATGCAGGGGTGGGACTTGTCGTTTACCATCATACGGAGACGCTAGAAGGTCATCCGAAGCTAGAGACTGACATCCCTTCGTTTGCCGCTGACGGCTACACGGGATACACCATTCTGCCCACAAAGATCGGTGTAACGATCTCTTACATCCTAAGATAAGGCCACGGAGGTCACTAGCCTGAGCTTATTATTCAACTCCTTGATTCTCCAAAAGATAAGTAGCAAGACGGGAATAGGTCTAGAGAACAAAAGCGTATTGTATTCAGCATACACACAACTCATCATGATCACAAGCATAAAGAGATATATCCTTGTACTTATTATCGCCATCACGTATAGCATTACGGGCTTGGCGCAAGTGATGCACATATCGGGTAACGTCTACAAAACGATGAAGTCGCTTGACGATAACAAGACAAGCAAGAAGATGCCGCTATCCGTTCCGGTGTACGTCTTTGACAATCGACAGCAAGCTAACAAGCAAGCGGCGGTGTTTCGGGAGAACAAACAGAAGAACATGGGGGGTGTGGTGAACATCACGAGCAATGCGACGGTAATCCCGGATTATGATGGCCACTTTGAAACGGATATCTCGGCCAATGGTGCACTGATCGTAATCAACGAAGGTGAGATACGCCAAGTGAATATGACTTCGGCGCTGACATATGACATCGCCTTCTCGGGCACAACGGGCGGAATCCTCCTTGACAACAGCACCGTATATGGAAAGCGCATGGGTGCGAACATTGTGGAGATGAAGCCGATAGACGATGGACCTTACCTACATTGGGATGTGTCGGTCAGTTTGCCTGCTTGGTACACCAATAAGCATACCCGTCTCATCTTCCAACCAGTGGTAATCGACTGCCAGACGGAAGACACCATCCAGTATCTAGAATCTATCGTCTACGAAGGGAAGCAATATCACAACAACCAAGTGCGTCGGAAGAGTTTCGACTATGACCGCCACGACTCGCTACACACCTTCTTGATAACGGATGAGATGCTTGGCCACGATGCTTTCAGCTTCAAATGGAAGACTACATACGTCAAACCTGACCCTAACAAGAGCTACAAATGGGGTAGCACGCTGCAGCTAGAGGACTACACCAACGTCTTTTTCAGTGACGATAGCAAGAGTGGAACGTGTAACAGCAGGCGGCCATGGAAGTTGCTCGACGTTTCTATGGCGATGAAACCGATTACGCTCACGCCGCAATACTACGAACAACCACGTGCCCAACTGCGGCAGATTCCACGCGACTTGCGTCTCACGTTCGAGGTGGCAAAGGATGAGTTGACTCCCGACTCGATGAATCAGTTTAACCTAAACCATCTCATCAAGGAGCTGAAATCGTACGGAAGAACGCTCATCAACTTCACCATTCAAGGCACAGCATCGCCCGAAGGCAATGACAACTTTAACGCCAAACTGGCTCAGAAACGTGCTGATAGGGCATTGCGCCTCATCGGTAATCAGCTCAGTAGCGCCGGACTGGAAGTGAAGGAGCCGCTGGTATACACTTGGAGCGATGTGGCCGACTCACTGGAGGCGCGTTCGCTCAAGGACGAAGCGACTCGGATGCGTGGTTACATCGGCGAGAACAACCGCAAGGCCATCATTGCCATGCGCAATGAGGTGCCCCAAATCAACGAGATATTGCAGAATCTGCGTGTGATGCACTGCACTTACACCATCCGACAGAACAAGGTGTTGGACCCCGAAGAGGTGTTGTGGACCTATTATAACGACCCCGACTATCGCGAAGGGGGCAAGAGCGTGTTCTCAAATGGTGACTATTACAACCTGTTCAGTCAGATAAAGGACTCTGCCGAGCTACGTAAGCTCACCTTAAGAGCATGGAACGAGAACAAGGTAAGGCGTACGATGAAGTACAGTCCGTTTGCCGCTTACCTCGCCAATCGTATGGCTTGCTATGCCATCGAAGCCGATTCGGCCAACACTGAGATTCTTGCGCCCTTCATAGATATGGCTTCACGACTGGAGGCCGACCGCCAAATCGACTTTGATAACGCCTACCGCTATCGGGTGAACCGCCGCGAACTAGTAGCTAACCAAGCTATCATGTACTTTAAGCAGATGAAGTTGGGCGAGGCAAGTCACCTAGCTAACATGCTTCCGGACACACCCGAGTATAGCGACATCAAGCATTTTACGGATCTAGAGACGCTCTTCTTCAAGGCCAACAAGACTCCAGAAGAGCAGAAGCGTGCCGGTGAAGCGTTGCAATATGTGCTCAACTCGTCAAAGGAAAACAACGCTATACTCTGCTTTGAGCTTGCTCCTGAGCTAGGAAAATCGTACGATGAGGTGGAGCCTTTGGTCGATTCGCTGCCCGACAACGACGCCCGGAAGTGGTATATGAAAGGCGTGATTGAGGCTAACAAGCCCGAAGCCAGTGACGATGAGTTCATGGAGCTAGCTAAGAAGTTTGGTGTGGATGTGGCATTGCGCATGACCGACAATAGCAATCCGGCTTTCTTGGCTTATTTCCAACACAGCTTTGACCTCAAACCGGCATTCAAAGGACATTACAACTGTGACGCAAACATCTCTGATGAGGTAAGAAAGAAATACCCATACGACGAAAAGAAAGCATCGGAATACCGTCAGAAGTTTACCGATCTGATGATTGCTGCAGGCAAGATTCAGCCTGATCCGACATCGGAAGAGACTTCAACGGACGATTCTTCTGCTACTGAGGCAGACGCGAACCAAGACGGTAACAACTAATCCATCAGCATTCAAGACACGTGAAACGACTCTATAACATAACGATAACACGCAGATGGGCGGCTTTAAGCTTCCTTGCTTTATCTTGTTGTCCGCTTTCAAGCAACGCATCGGATATCGCAATAGCTGACATCCACCACCCTATCGCCACAAGTGACACGATAGCTCAGGACCTAAGCGAGCTAGAACAAAGGTTGCTCCAAGCCGAGACCGAACCGACAAAGCAAGACACCACCATATACGGAGTGCGTCCACAACGCAACTTCAACGCCCTTGATTACACGTTGGACAAGCGCCATCGATGGAAAGGCGACACGTGGCGAGGTGGCAAACTTTGGCATCACACCTTCTTAGAGGTAGGCGGCAATGCTTACAGATACTATCAACAGCAGAGCGATTATGTGGTGTTCACCGGACTGAACCTCAGCCTTGGACGTGGGCTAAGCAAACTGAGCAGTCTCCGTATCGGCGCTAACAGAAGCATCGGATATATCAGCGGCAGTGACGCAATCAACTGGACGACGGCTCTGAGCATGGATTATATGTTCAGTTTCTCCAATTATCTGATGGGCTATCGACCCGAACGACCACTTAACGTGTCGGGTTTCATCGGACTGGGATACCAATCCTCTAAGATGAAAAACCTCAAAAAGGCCGACTATACCACTGGTATGTTGGAACAAGGAAGCACTCTCAGCGCTCGCATGGGTATGCAGTTCAAGTTCTATGCCGGTGCTCATGCTGCCTTGGCGATAGAGCCTTACCTCGCTTTAGGGGGCAACGCGATGAACCTCAACACCTCCGAGAACCTCCGGAAGTTTGACCTTGCGTATGGCGTAAACCTTTCTTACATCTGGTATTTCTACAATAATCTATCACAAGAGCGCGATGGTGGCGACTTCATGCGCCGCTTCCGCAAAGGCGAACGACTGTTCCGAGAAGATGGGCAACGCTTGATGTGGCGCTATCCGTGGTTTGCCGAATATGGCATAGGTACGAGTTGGTTCAACCGCATGCAGCTTCCGATGGGCAAGACCCTTGGTTACAGCATGAACGCAGCCGTGGGTCAATGGCTCTCCTCGGCTCTCGGAATGCGCTTAGGGGTGAATGTGAGCAACGGATACTGGTCCCGCACCGCCTCATCGTTAGAGAACATCGGTAAGGCAGGAGGTTTCCTAGATGCTATAATCAATCCTCTGGGCTTCGGCCGACACTATAACTGGGATTCACCGGTAGGATTTAATCTCTTTGCAGGTTATGAAATAGGCAAAGTGATGCGCACGAACAAAGACCACGAAAGCAAAACTAAAGGCACATACTACGGCTATCGCGTCGGAACACAGCTTTGGGCGCGTCTGAGTAGTGACCTTCGATTGACCATAGAACCCACGGTCACACTCATGCAAGATATCAATGACGAGACTCACACGCGTGAACGCATCGGTCAAACGGACCTCAAGATAGGTTTGTCGATGCTCTATCGCGACCGTGCGCACCGCAACTGGGATACCACCAGGCGTGAGCAAGACCTCCCCGGAAGCGGTTTCTTTGCCGGGATAGGCGCTGGATGGAATACCACCGTGAACCGCTACCACTTCACGGGCAATGGTCGTGGCCTCCTATTGGGCGGTACGGCGTTCCTCGGGTATAAGTTTGATGACTACAACGCGGTGAAACTGATGGGCGAGTATGTCACCAATCCAGTGTGGAACCCAAGCAACAAAGGTGAACTAACGAAGTACACATACAAGAATAAGCTTCTTTCGCTGGACTATCAGCTCAACTTGCTCAACCTCATGTCGGGTTATAACCCTCGCCGTCATTGGAATATCTACCTCTATGCGGGCCCCACCTACGCCTCAAGTAAGGAAGCCAACGACCTCGGAGCAAACTTTGGAGGTATGATTTCGTATCGTGTGGCACCTTATCTGCAACTTTATTACAGTCATACGCTCTATTGGTTGTCACCCAACCATTATAATACCTATCAGATATACAACTCCGCCGGATCGGTGATCAACACGCTAAACGTGGGTATGATCTACAATCTGAACGGGTTTATGCGCACCATCCACAACCTGCCATGGCGCTATAACGATCCAGAAGGGCGTCGCCCATGGTTCGTAGATTATGGATACGGATACGGAATGTTCCCCGGCATGCCTGCGAAAGCCTCAGAGACATGGGGAACAAACCTCCAAGTGTCGGTGGGCTATTGGATTTCGTCGTTCCTTGGTGCACGTATCGGATTGAATACGGCCAAAGGTGCGGGTTTCATCACTGCGGCGCCGGATGACAAAAGCGACCATGACTTGAAGGATTTCACGGGGTATGCGGCTATCAGCGCCGACCTCTTAATCAATCCTTTCGGCTTCAAGAAGGGCTACAATTGGGATGCTCCCGTGGGACTGAACCTTGTAATGGGTGCGCAACAAGGCTTGATGCAAACCTATTCGGGCAACAGTTTGGTTCACTCAAGGCGTTTCAATGGCTTCCGTCTAGGCACGCAGCTTTGGGCACGAATGGCACACAACCTCCGATTCACCGTGGAACCGCTCTTCAGTACACTTCATAATCAGAAGCAGATGTACATCTCTGAGGATAAGACAAGTCTGGCTTATGAACCTGAAAGTGGCTACACTACCTTCGATCCGGGCAACTATTTCTCCATCAAAGCGGGCCTGACGGTTCTCTTCGGAGGCGAACAGAAGCCTCAACAAGCCTCATCTAACACGACCAAAGCTGAACAGAATGGTTGGTTTGCTGGCTTAGGTGCAGGTTGGAACTTCCTCTTTGACAAGCATTTCTATCGTGGCAATGGCGCTTATATGAACGTTCTAGCCATGGGAGGATACCGTTGGAATGTGTTCAGCAGCGTCCGCGCCAATGCCGAATGGCTCTCTAATGGCATCGTGGATGGCGACAAATCCTATAACGCCACAACGTTTGGTAAGACTCGGTACAACGTTTTGTTGGGCTCTCTCGACTACCAACTCAACCTGCTCCGCTTCCTTTGCGGATACGTTCCTAGCCGCAAGTGGGACGTGGACCTCTTTGCTGGTCCCGCCGCAGGGCTTCGTCTGACCAATCGCGGAGACAATTGGCTGAACAGCATCGGCGTGAATGGGGGTATGACAGCGCGTGTAGTGTTATCAGATAAGCTCTCAGCGTTCTACAATCACAACGTGTATATGATGGCAGGACTATCTGGGCAGCGTCTCTTCCCTACCCTCAACACCTCTCACGCACTGACGATTATCAACACATTCAACCTCGGTTTGATGTACCGCTTCTAATTATGGCGGTGCTTCTAAGCACGAATCACCCCACAACTAGCTTTAATCCGCATCACGGAAACATACTGTTGGGATACCACAACCTAAGACATTTTCGACCTGTTAAGCAGGTATGAGAATATTGTAAGAACGGAGTTCGGACATCATCCGAACTCCGTTCTTTTTTTGTTTACCCTTACATTTCCTCTTCTTCCACTCTTTGCGGTATATTGTGCAGCATCAACAAGCCTAGCATAAAGCCCTTGCGCAATACGGGAATAGGGAAAAAGTCACTCCGATGAAGGATTTTTGGATAAACAGAACATTTTTTGCGGCAAAACAACACTTTAATTAGAAAGTTTTTATATCTTTGCCTTGAAACAAGTAAACAGACTTCAGCATAATCCCAAAACCTAAGCAGCCTTCCCCAAATGTTCCTTTTAAGGACACCATTAATATACGATAGACAAAGCCTTCTCTGCCATCAGCCAATGAATAGGCAGTTTATTCTATAAGGAAATAAACATATAACATTACCCAAACATAACCTAAACATCATGATATAATACAAATCTCGATATCCTCTATCACTCTTTTAGATAACCTAACAAAGCAATAATAGGAACAAAGACCATAACTATATCTATTCACCAAAACAACAGTATTTATGAAAAAATTCAACTTCAAGAAAGGCATCTTGGCAGTAGCAGCCATTGCAATGAGCTTCACCGCATCTGCACGGACCAATACCAACATCGCAGGAAGCGACGTCAACAATCTATCCACAGCTTCTGAGGTAGCTGAAATTGGTGCTAAAATTACCAAAGTCGACTCAGAATCCACCGAGCCAATAGTCGTGGCAAAGGACTATATGGCAGATGGTACGGGTTTCATCTTCCGTCATGACATCGACTGGGATAAGCAATACGTCAAAGCTATTATCGATATTAGCACTTGCCAGCGGTCTACTGAGGACATCTTCTCGCTAGGTTCAACAGCCACTGATTGGTATAACAACATCCATGTATACAAGAAATGGGGCAAGTTAACGTCTGTTTGGGATGGCAACGACGGTAATGGCGACAACAATACTGGCGAGTACGATGTACAAGACGTGGTGACCATCGTGGTCAACAAAGCTGAAGGTCTCGTGGTAGACGGCACCGTAAGGATTGCTGCCGAACGTATGTCAAGCCTGTACGACCTCACCGAGATAGCCATCGGAAGCGGTGAAGGCAGCGACCAACAGTCATACGCTTGCTATAACAGTATTGAGATTCTAGCTGTCGAAGTGCCTAGCGGCATTGAGATATTGGACAACAACAATACGGCGACAGACTTCAACGTTTACAGCGTCAATGGTCAGATAGTCAAGTCGGGCGCTACTGACCTCAACACACTGCCTCGCGGCATCTACATTGTTAATGGCAAGAAGGTGCTGAAGTAGTCGTTCACGGACCAAACATTTGTATATCTATAAGGTCAACTGTCCGATAAAACACTTTTCCAAATAACACAAACAAGGGCTGATACTCCTCACTGGGTATCAGCCCTTGTTGCTTTTCAGGCGCTATGTAGCTGATATGGCTAGCATAGAAAGCCCGAAGCATAGATTGTGGAGTGCTTCGGGCTAGATTCTTTTACTATTGTGAGCCTTACTAGATAGCAATATCTTTTGTTCAGAATATCCTGTCTTGTCAAACGAATGTATCAGAGAAGGTGGCCAAGAGCCTATTCGCTTGCTTGCTCTTGCGCCTCAGCCTTGAGCCGTTTATACTCGTCCAGCATCTTCGCAGCACGTTGATGTGCAGCGATGGCAGCCTCATTGGTGGCTTCCTCCTCAGGTGGGATGCGCATGGTTTGGGCTTTTGCTATCAGATCCTTGACCACTTCACCACCAGCTATCAGTCCGGCAGTAGCTGGAACCCAAGCGTTGGATGAAGGAATGGTGTGACGATCGGTACACTTGCGCATATCTTTGTTGGGGCAAATGCAATGGAACCGACAAGAGATCTCCGGCTGGTCGATGCTTTCAAGAGGTTCCTCCGGGCTGTAAACCACCTTGAGATGCTTGATATGCGTCTTGCGGAGCTTCTTCCTTATCACCTTAGCCAGCGGATCATTGATGGTCTTGAAGATATCCGTCACCGTGAAAGCGGTGGCATCTAGCTTATAGGCTGCACCCATGCAGGAGAGCAAGGGGATATCCAAATCGTGACAACGATAGATCAGGTCAAGCTTGGCAGTGACGGTATCGATACAATCTACGACGTAATCATAATGAGAAAAGTCGAATTGATCTGCGTTGCTCGGCAGATAGAACGTCTGATATTTGCGCACGATGCAACGCGGATTGATATCATGAATACGTGCTTCGGCAATGTCCACCTTATGTTTTCCTACGGTAGAAAGGGTGGCAAGGATCTGTCGGTTGACGTTGGTGAGACACACACGGTCATCATCTATCACGTCGATAGCGCCCACGCCACTGCGTGCCAGCACCTCCACCACATATCCACCTACGCCTCCAACGCCAAAGACAGCTACCCTACTGCCCTTGAGCGTATCGATAGCAGGTTTGCCCAAGAGCAGTTGTGTTCTTGAAAATTGGTTTTGCATTTACTTGTTATCTTATTAGCTATAACGTCTTTTCTTAGTCAGTGAGGGCGATCCGCTCTGGTTCCACCGTGATCAACCGCCGTTTATAGAGGTCACCCACGGCACGTTTAAAGACCTTTTTGCTCACATGGAAGGTGCGCTTGATCTGTTCGGCATCGCTCTTATCGCCCAGATGACACACGCCACCATTGTCCTGAAGATAGTGGTAGAGCGTCTGCGCAAACTCCTCAGTCTGTCGCTGACCGGTGGGTTGCAGGGCGCAGTCGATCTTTCCATCAGGTCGGATGTTAGAGATATAGCCTCGCACCACATCGCCCGAGTGTACATAGTGGTACATCTGATTGGTGTAGATCAGTCCGGCGTAGCGGTTTTGGATGATAACCTTAAAGCCCAAGTCGGTCTTTTGCCATACCAAGAGCTTCACCGACTGCCCTTTGCGCAACGGCTTAAAATCTTCAGGCAGCGCCGTAGCGTCATCTCCGTCTGCTGAGGAAGCCTCTTCCGTGGCTGACTCCTTCGGTTCGCCATCCTCAGTATGTGTCTTTTGCCAAAGCTTAAGATCGTCTTGGTAGCTACGCAGATATCGTTCAACCTTTGCCGAGGCCACCAAGCGATAGCTCTGCTCGTCATGATGCACATAGACCATATAGTCATTGCCCATCTCCATCCGCTTTTTCTGCTCGCGGAAGGGGCAGAAGAGGTCTTTGGTCACGCCCCAATTGAGGAACGCACCGTACTCATTGACCCACGTACACGATAGAAAGGCAAAGTCGCCCACCACACATAAGGGTGTTTCGGTGGTGGCAATGGGGCGTTCTTCCTGGTCGAGATACACAAAGGCGCGCACCTCGTCGCCAACCTTAGTGCCCTCGGGGACATACTTCTGCGGCATCAAGATCTCGCCATCATCGCCTCCATCGAGGTAGAGGCCGAACGTTTCTTCCTTGGTAAACGAATGGCTATCGGGACGTTGCGCCTTGCGTAGCACCCGCAGCGTGTTATAGTTGCCTATAGTGATCTTTGTCATCTGATGAAGGATTAGGGGTTGGGGGATAATGATAGGGACGCATCGGGTGTGGCTGCCGCCTTGTTTTCATCGCCAACGATGAGCCCGTCCTTGATATGAATGGTACGATCGGTGATGCGAGCCAGTTCCTCATCGTGGGTCACAATGACGAAAGTCTGCCCAAACTGATCCCGAAGATCAAAGAAGAGGCGATGCAGCTCGGCTTTGTTCTTAGAGTCGAGGCTACCCGAAGGTTCATCAGCTAGAATCACATCGGGCTGGTTCATCAGTGCTCTAGCCACAGCCACACGCTGCTTCTCACCGCCGGAGAGCTCGTTGGGCTTATGCTTGGCACGATCAGACAGACCCATAAAGCTAAGCAGTTCGTTGGCTCGCTCACGTGCCACGCTGGTCTTTACGCCTGCGATATAGGCTGGGATGAGGATATTCTCGATAGCCGTAAACTCGGGTAGGAGCTGGTGAAACTGGAACACAAAGCCGATATGCTTGTTCCTAAACTCGCTGAGCTTGCTCTGTGAGAGCTTGCTCACCTCGGTATTGTCAATGGTGATGGTGCCGCTATCGGCCTTATCCAGCGTACCAATGATCTGGAGCAAGGTGGTCTTACCCGCTCCTGATGGTCCTACGATGCTTGCCACCTCTCCTTTAGAGATGTGCAGGTCTATGCCTTTGAGCACCTCTAGCTCACCGAAGTGTTTCGTTATACCTTTGATATCTATCATCTGAGTGATTCTTACTTTTTTGTTTTATTACTACCTATGCCCAGTGTGCGCCACGCCCAGTGATGCAGCCACTTGCTGAAGATGTCGTAAGCCGATCGTTCCTCCGTGTGTTGCGACTGTGCAAAGGTCATCATGTCCGTACGGTCGCCATACTGGTCGGGGAAGATGATCATCAAGGTGCGTCCCTTAAAGTAGTTGTTGATCTCCTCGGGCAGTCGTTCCATGGCGTTCTTATATGAGATGGTGCCTTTTCGGGCGGTCACTATCACAAAGAGATGATCGCCCTTGACGCTTGCTGCAAGGTCGGGTAGCTGGTTCCAATGGGCCATCTCCACGATCTCCATGCGCACGCTAGCATGCCGGTTATGTATATATTCGCTGATGAGCGAAAGCGATTCGTTGCGCCCATGGAACACGATGCGGCAGCCAAGATTGTCTGCCATGCGTGCCAATCGTTCCAACCACTGATAGAAGCCCGGCTCATACTCGGCCCTTGAGGGCACTGCCACCTGTATGCGGCGTATGGTGTTGAGCGGCTGGTTGATACGGGCAATGATGATCTGCTGGCTCAATCCGTTGTATAGGCTCTGTGTAAACTCGCCCCAGAAGCCACGACTGATCTCATGGTGGAAGTGGAGTCCCATCACGATCTCGGATGCCTGAAACTCCTTGAAAGCATGCTTAATGCCATTGGCTATATTGGCAGCAAAGCGCACCTGTGTGTGTAGGGTCACGTCTGCCCCACTCGCCTCTTCCTGAAGATGTTCCAGCAAGCGATGACCTTCCTTCTGATGCTGCTCGGCATGTATATCGTCATAGACCACATTGAGCGCCACCATGTCGCTATGGCGCTTCTCGTTGCGCATCATCAGGGCCAGATTGAGCAGATTGTCGGCATATTCAGGATATTTGACGGGCATCAACACGCGCTCTATCGCATTGGTTGGCAATGGTGATGCAGGTTCTTCTTTTTCCTTGAGACGAATGCGCTGCGCCGACTGCTCGGTGACAATGGTGGATATGATGCAGGTGATGAGGATCATGATCACCACCCCATTGAGGACGTCATCGCCAAAAAGGGGTTCGCCCGATGGCAGTGTCAGCGCTCTACCCACCATCACGATGGCGATGGCTCCAGCTGCGTGGGCTGAGGTAAGACCGAAGATCAGCGTGGTATCTAGCCGTTTCATGCGGGTGAGGAAGCCTGCTGCGTATGCCGCCAAAGCCTTTCCCACGGTTCCAAAGACCACGATGCACGCCACCACCCAAAGGATGTTGCCGCCATTGAAGAGCAATCGCACATTGATCAGCATACCCACACCGATGAGGAAGTAAGGGATGAAGAGGGCGTTACCCACAAACTCTAGGCGGTTCATCAGCGGAGAGACTTTGGGGATGTACCTATTGAGTATCAGACCTGCCACGAAAGCACCGAAGATGCCTTCCAATCCTATCAGATCGGACATGGCGGAGGTAAAGAAGAGTACGCTTAGGACAAAGACAAACTGCATCACGGCGTCACTGTATCGACGCAGAAACCAGCGTGTTAGCCTTGGTATGAAGAAGATGGCACCTACACAGAAGGCAGCGAACTTAGCGACAAAGAGCACCCAAAACAGCCATCCGCCGCCTCCTTCGCGGCTATTCACAATCATGGCAAGGGTCACCAAGGCTAGGAAGAGCGAAATCATTGTGCCTCCGATACTTAGGGTCACGCTACGGTGACGCACCAGTCCGTATCGCCCCACGATGGGATAAGCCACCAGGGTATTGGATGCCATGATACAACTGAGCACCAGCGAACCCTTGACCGAATAATGGAGCAGCCACACCCCCATCAGGTAGGTGAGCAAGAAAGGCACTAAGAAGGTGAGCAATCCGAATAGGGTCACGTGCCCTCGGTTCTTCTTCAGACCATCGAGGTCCATCTCCAAGCCGGCAAGGAACATGATATAATTGAGCCCGACAAAGCCAAAGAGCTCAAAAGACGCATCGCGTGCCAAGAGATCCAAGCCGTAGGGACCCACCAGCACACCCGCTAGCACCATACCGATGATATGTGGAATGCGCAAGCGTCCCATAATAATAGGAGAGAAAAGAATAATCAACAGCACCGTAAGGAATATCAGTGCCGGACTAGTTATGGGAAAATAATGCGCAGATAGAAGCATAGACATAGCCTTATTCAACTGCAAAGTTAATAAAAAAAATCACTTCAATGCCGTGTGTGAGTAATATTTAGTAAATTTGCAAACAGAAAACAAACACATAAACAAGGACACAAAGAAAGATGAAAGTAGCTATTGTTGGCGCCAGCGGTGCCGTAGGACAAGAGTTCTTGCGTATCTTAGAGGAGCGCAATTTCCCAATGGACGATTTGGTCCTCTTCGGTTCAACACGTAGTGCGGGAAGCAAATACACCTTCAAGGGTAAAGAATATGAGGTGAAACTGCTACAGCACAACGACGATTTCAAAGATGTGGACATCGCATTCACAAGCGCCGGCGGTGGCACATCGGCTGAGTTTGCTGAGACTATCACCAAGTATGGTTGCGTGATGATTGACAACAGCAGCCAGTTTCGCATGGACAACGACGTGCCTTTGGTGGTTCCAGAGATCAATCCGGAGGATGCACTCAACCATCCACGTGGTATCATCGCCAATCCCAACTGCACCACAATCATGATGGTGGTGGTGCTCAATCCCATCGAGAAGCTCTCACACATCAAGCGTATACATATAGCCAGCTATCAGAGCGCTTCCGGAGCAGGTGCAGCTGCTATGCACGAGCTCGAGGTACAGTATCGTGAGATGCTGGACGAGGGTAAGGTGAAGACCATCGAGAAGTTTCCACACCAGTTGGCATACAACGTCATCCCTCAGATCGACAAGATGACACCCAACGACTATACCAAAGAGGAGATGAAGATGTACAACGAGACACGCAAAATCATGCACTCGGATGTACGAACCAGCGCCACCTGCGTGCGCGTGAGTTCGCTTCGCAGCCACTCTGAGAGCGTATGGTTTGAGACGGAACGTCCTCTGACCGTGGAGGAGATTCGCAACGCGCTGAAGGATGCACCGGGCGTGACGCTCGTGGACGATCCGCAAAACTATGTCTACCCCATGCCGCTGGACAGCGCAGGAAAGGACGACGTGTTCGTGGGACGCATCCGCGAAGACCTGGCCAACGACAATGGTGCCACACTATGGCTCACAGGCGACCAGATACGTAAGGGCGCAGCGCTCAACGCTGTCCAGATAGGCGAATACCTCATCAGCGTGGGCCACTTCAATAAGTAACGCTGACAGGGCTATTCGGTTCTATACAGAACGAAGTTTTTTTATTTGACAATATAAAAGCGAAAAGCCATCCTTCTACATTTGCCCATTTGGCAAAGGAAGGATGGCTTTATTATGTCCTCATAGGGGCTCTTTCATCATCCAAGAGCTATCCTATGAGAAGGAAAAACAAATTGATTTTAAGGAAAGATTAAATTGTTTTCTGAAGAAAAATAAATTAATCTAGGGTACGATAGAGCCTACACCGGCTTGCAAAAGGGCTTTTAGGATATTACCTTTGCAGCATCAATAGATTATCAAACAACCCATAATCATTATTAAGGCGGATTCTATGAAGTACCTTTGATGGAGATTTTGAATCTTAGCCGAGCAGATTTCACTTTCTTTCAGAAGCACCATAACGGGCTTTGCGGCTGATGTGGGAAGAGAAGGATGCCGGACAAAATCAAATAAACACAAAGAGCAATCCGTCTAAAGATGAAAATAACCGTGCGTGGAATTTATAAAACACGCCTTAAAAACATAACACTATGGCTATCAAAGTAAGACTACAAGAAAGCAAATTCAAAGAGAAGAATCGTGCCAACAGATGGTTTCTGCGCACCGTGAGTCAAGGAGAGGTAAGCACCGAAACGCTTGCCGAGAACATAGAACGGAGCACTTCGTTCACGCGAGGGGACGTGCGAGGACTGATCTTCGCCTTGGTGGACGAGATGCAGCTACAGCTCGGGCAGGGCAAGACGGTGGTGCTGGAGGACATCGGTAGGTTCTATCTCAGCGTGGATAGCCACGCCAAGCGCTCGCCAGCGGAGTTTAACCTCAAGGAGTGTGTGAAGAACGTGAAGTGTAAGTTTGTCCCTTCGGGCAATCAGAAGAACAAGGACCGCCGCAAGATCGACCGCTTCGGCAACGGCGTAGAGGTGGAATGGTATGACAGGGATTAAAACAACCTGAGGAAAAGAAGTCTGAAAAGGATATTTTCACTAACTTTGCACCAAACTATTAGGCATCAGAAACAACCCAAGATCATGAATCCAAACAACAACACGCACGACATAGAACAAGCGTTTCACAACGATCTGCATCGCTATCTAGTATCTATTAATAAGGTGGACGAGCGCTTTCCCGATGCGCCGGACATCGAAGAGCAATGGCAGAAGGTGGGCGAGGCTTATCTTCCGGACGCGATGAGGGAGTTTGCAAGCTACCCCACCGTGGCGCTAGGATGGATCATGTTCGTAGGAATGGCTGTTGCCAAATATTGGGATGACGACTGGGAGCTATATAGCAAGGTACCCAACCTATACACTTACTTGCGTGACCGCATCGACTTTGACCACCTTGACGACTACGTATGCCAACACGTGTTGCTACAAGACGACGCGCAGCATAGTGCTACGACCCGTTTGGTAGCCGAGTGTGCCTCTCGCACCTACAACAACATGCTGCATCTAGGTTTAGAGCCTGGCACACCCGAGACGTTCCGCGCCTTCGTTGCCGCCTTACATCAGATGTATATCATGGGCGCCGCCATCGAACTGAATGCGCTGGGCTATCACATGACCAAGCTATAAAGGCGTATCAATGATCTATAAGGTGTTACACGCATTGGTCATATGGCTTGTTTCAAAAAGCGAACGTGTAACACCACCAAGCGGTACGTGTAACACCATGTGTAACACCAACACGTCTCATCCTGTCACTTTCCGACCGTTTTCGGCCCTTTTTAGGGCTTTCGCCATACGATAATTTATCGGAAAGATTCTCACAATATTTATCTCAAAACATAGTTAAGGACCTGTTACTCAACCGTATATATACAAAAAGAGGACCTTACTTATCGTAAGATCCTCTTTTATGATTGTGACTCCGCTGGGATTC
>CAVJZR010000034.1:0-32517 GCA_963654235.1 Bacteroidaceae bacterium
TTATATTCCTCAACTATGGTTCACTTTGCATAGATGTCATCTGCAAAAGCGATAAGGCGAAAGAACTTTTTGATGCTTACAAGAACTTCTATGGCACGGAGAACATAACTGACCAAAACGGGCATGACTTAGCTGGCGAAGATGGAAAACCGAGCTTCTATCTTGACAATAGCCGCGAGTGCTATCGTGTCAACTATATAGACAATGCATGCTCAATGCCTATAGAGGATTTATACAACGTGCTTGACATGACCTACAATGTGTTATCAAAGATTGAGGAGGGAACGGAATGATAGCCCCCAAAGAACTGATACGCTCATTTGTAGAGAATAAGTTGGATGGTGACATAGAGAAGCTGGCATCATTCCAACTCGGTTCTCTGCGTTATGACAAGGAATACGGATGCCCTGACAGAAAGTTTGATTCTGACGATACGAATTTGATGCGTGCCGTCTATTGCGTCGTATTCGGTGACACATGGAAGAATCTATCCATGGAAAATTCAGGCAATGGCAAGCTCCGTGGTGACACCATCAACACTTACAGCAGTCTATTTGCCAGACCATGGGATAAGCCAGACCGTTTCGTCGAGAAGTGGCATCCTGACGAGGAGTTTCTTGCAAAGAGAAAGGTTTTCAATGAGACTTGCTACACGATGGGAAACATGATGGTACTTCCCGACCGCCGCATTGGCGAGTGGAGCATCAATAAGCATCGTGGTTGCCATGATGAGTGGCACGACTACGAAGATCGCTTTTTGAGCGCACTGCACAGAGTGTTGCTCAATAGGCCTGATGCCGATGAGGACTTGAAGGAGCTCGTAGAACTCAACCGCGATGACTTCTTACCTTTCTATGGAGAGGAAGGTTGGAAAAAATTCATTGATGGTAATATGTTGGAATACTATGTTGACGACTCTTATACTCCTGTCATATCCTCAAAAGGTTATGTGTATTGGAGAGGCGGATATACCAATCTTGACCGTTTCTTCGGAGAATGCAACAGATACATCGATTTTACAACAGAAATCATTTGCAGTCGTACAAAGCGAATGCTAAATGTATTAAAGGAAAATCTGTAGTAGAAAAAGAAAATCCAATTAAGCGGAATACACTCATACGAGGTGCAAAAAATAGAAGTGCTCGACGCAGAAACGCCGAACACTTCTAATGGTGCGGGTACGCTTAATAGCGAACTTGAAGGGTATCCACTTGCAAAAGTAATACAAGGTGTTGGAAAAACAATGGAAAATGGCAAGAATCTTCTCGCTGAGAGCAAAAAAGCCGATGAGGATACTTCGATGTACCGTGATGGAAACGAGACGGAAGACATTTGGAAGGATCATAACATGGGCAAACTGACCTCGGAAGGACGCGCTTTTTGGGGGCAAATATCCGGTATTCGCCTTAAAGAGCATGTGGACTTTGTTCTTAATTCGTCAGACCTCCAACATATAAACAAGGAACACTTTGGCGAGAACGAGAAAGATTGAGGCAACAATGAGTCGTTGACGATGGACGACATTAGGAATATGGTCGATGTAATATCCTCTCCCAATAAAATTGTGTATGGTATGGATAGGGAAGGAAAGAAACTTTTCTTCTTCCTACAAGCACATGGGGACGGGACGTACAACTTAGCAGAGGTTTACGGAGATAAACGTAGCAATCTAACAGCCAAGTCTTTCTATAACACAAAAAAGAAAGGTATCGACCAGCGTGTCAATGAGATTAAAGCCTCCCTGCACACAACGTCCGAAGCGTCTGGTGAATCCCTTTCTTCGGATGCAAAAATACCGACAATGTTTGATATAAACAAACGTTCTTCTGAAAATGTTGAGGATGAGGACACTTCGATGTACCGTGATGGTGACAGTGAGAAATACACGAAAGCGTTGGCATGCAATACCTATCATTTAGGGCGTCTCTTAAGCGAGAAACATTCCTTTCAGTTTATCATCGATACCGAATGGAGTTGCTATCGTTAACCTATAATAATCTCATAGGACTCCTTTGAACAAGAAAATCAAATTATTTTTCCTCAAAGAATAAATTGATTTTCATCGAAAAATAAATTAATTTCTCCTCACCTCTTTGCTTTAAGGCTTTATGATACCTACCATTTTGATTGATATTAGATGGTCTTTTAATCAGCGATTTTGTGGAGAATAAGCATGCAAACGATTTTGGGCACTTGCTGGTACAATTCCTCTCATGAGAAAATACAAGGTTATTAAACAAGTCTTAAATATCCGTATAGGTTTCTGAATTTAGCTCGAAAGATTATACCTTTGTACAAAAGTAAAAGAAAAATGAAAATAGCAATCATTGGAGCAGGTAACCTTGCTACCCAGTTAGGGAAAGCTTTGCTAGAGAATGGACACGACATCCTTCAGGTTTATAGTCGTACCATACAGTCGGCTCAAGCCCTTGCGCAACAAGTAGGAGGTACACCAATCAACAATATAGATTTTCTCACCTATCATGCAGATGTCTACATCATCTCTGTTACCGATTCTGCTTTGGCTGAATTGATTCCTCAGGTTTGTCGTGGTAGGGAAGAACACGTGTTCTTACACACAGCTGGATCCATCCCTATGGATGTGTTTAAAGGCATAACGTTGCATTATGGGGTATTGTATCCATTGCAGACTTTTTCTAAGAATCGTGATGTTGATTTTCAGGAAATACCTTGTTTTGTAGAAGGGAACGATGATGCGACGCTACGAATGATTATGTCGCTAGCCGAAAGCGTGAGCCACTTTGTGGAACCAATGAACAGCGAGGATCGCAAATACTTGCATCTATCAGCAGTGTGGGCATGCAACTTTGTCAATCATTGTTATGATGTGGCTTCGCAAGTGCTTGAGAAGCGTCATATACCCTTCAATGTGTTACTTCCATTGATAGATGAAACAGCTCGGAAGGTGCATGATCTGTCTCCTAGACAAGCGCAGACAGGACCAGCGAAGCGGTATGACCAGAACGTCATACGTGCACAGGCCATGTTGATGAAACCTGATCCGCTATTGAAAGATCTCTATGAGCGCATGTCCGTGAGTATCCATAGGAGTAATGAACGTACGTCAGACTAAATCCAATAACATACAATGATCAACTACGACTTAAAAAAGATTAGAGCTATTGTGTTTGATGTGGATGGTGTGTTGTCTACCTCTACCGTCCAGATGAATGAACAAGGTGACCCTATACGTACCTTGAACATAAAAGATGGATATGCTATCCAACAGGCACAGAAGCTAGGCTTGCATCTAGCCATCATGACTGGTGGACATAATGACAATGTGCGTAAGCGTTATGAGTATCTCGGCGTGAAAGATATCTATATGAACTGTTCTGTCAAACTAGATTCGTGGGCAGATTTTTTGAACAAATATCAGCTTGATGAAGACGAGGTGATGTATGTTGGCGATGATATTCCCGACTTTGAAGTGATGCAACATGCCGGTTGTCCATGTTGTCCTCATGATGCTTGTATAGAGATAAAAGCCATCTCTTTATATATAAGCGATTACGATGGAGGATGTGGTGTGGCACGAGATGTGATAGAGCAAGTACTTAAAGCGCAACAAAAATGGATGACTACGGCTAAGGCTTTTGGTTGGTAATCCATAATCAGTATATCAAAATGGAACAATTTACACATTATCAGATAGTCTTGGCAAGTAAGTCGCCACGTCGTAGAGAACTGTTAGAGTCCTTGGGACTGGAATTTACCACCCAGGTGTTACCAGATATAGATGAGTCGTATCCCGAGACTTTGCCCACAGCGGACATTCCTTTGTACATCGCTAAAGAAAAGGCCGATGCCTATATGAATCAGCTGAATGATGATACCTTGCTGATAACAGCTGATACGCTAGTCATCGTGGACGACCAAGTGCTGGGTAAACCTGCCAATGCAGAGGAGGCTACCCAAATGTTACGCTTGATAAGCGGTCGTACCCACCATGTGATTACGGGTGTTTGTCTGACCACCTTGCAACATCAAGAGCGTTTCTCGGTTACCACGGAAGTGACATTCAAGATGCTTACGGACAGCGAGATAAGCTATTATGTGTCCCATTACAAACCTTTCGATAAGGCGGGCGCTTATGGTATACAAGAGTGGATTGGTTATGTGGGGGTTACAGGACTAAAAGGTAGCTACTACAATGTGATGGGATTGCCCGTTCAGAAGATTTGGGAACATCTGAAAGCATTTGTTCCTAATCGTTTGCAATGTCTGAAAGGATAGGTAAAAACAAAAAAAATTGATTGTCTCACGACAATCAATCTTTTCTTAACCTTAATAATCTAATACCATGAAAAACACGTTGCAAAAGTACCTAATTATATCAGTCTATGCAAGTGATAATCGTTAACTAATATTTGAATTAACATTAATTTTCAGCCATTGAGTTCAAATTAACAATCGTTTGCAGCGATTCCTCTTTTTGTTCAGCTTTTTCCTCTTGAGAGAGAAAGGGGTAGGAGATTGATAATGAAATGGTTTCGCTAGCGGGTGATAGGTGCATTTCTATCATTTGTGGGTCAGACAAGGTCAGCAGACCATTGAAAGCATCTTGACTCATCGTATCAGGCTTGGCCAAAAGGTTGGCGTCTATGCGCTTACCTTTAACCCGTTGCCAATCATCCGTATAGATTGTTAATGTGCTTTCAGCCGAGGGGGCTTTGTAAGTTCGAACCATAGCAAAACGAGTTTGCCCTTTACTGGAGGTGAATCGCCTGATCTCAACTTCTGAACTATGAGAGAGTTCTACCTTAAGGTAGCTATCCGTCAGGGCTGCAATGCGCACTGTGTCTTGGAAAAGGTTCAATGTTACCTGATCAGCCCCTTTCTTCATATGGTCAACAAGCTCTGTGCGTATCTCCTTGTTGAGATAGGGTATCATGCTATCGGGCATCGAAATCCAAAAGCTACTGACATCTTGGGCTTTAGCTTGGCATATGCTCATGGCTAGAATAGCGAGAAGCATCGCACATTTAAACTTGTATATACACTTTGTCATCGTATTGTGGTCTTTTATTTTATGCAAAATTACGCCAATAATTTGATTTATCCAAAAGCCTATATAATATTATGCTTCACTAAAGGCGCTATTTCTTCTTATTGGTCAACGTAGATGTGGCTTCAATGCGCTTGGCCTTCGCAAGGCTAGAAGCAGAAAGCTGACCTGTAAGATATTGCTCGATGATAAGCGAAGCAATAGGTGCAGCCATGTCAGCTCCGAATCCACCATGCTCTATGTATACTGCAACTGCAATCTGAGGCGAATTCATTGGAGCAAATCCGATGAAGGCAGAGTGATCTCGCCCAGCGTTCTCTGCTGTTCCTGTCTTGCCACACAAGGTGTAACGAGAGGTGTTGATGCCCGTAAGGGTACCTTTGAGCACCGCTTGGCGCATACCTTTGATTACGGGTACATAAGCATCCGAGGCCACCTGGGTATAGTGGGGAGTCAGATAACGTGATGATAGAGGATGCTCGGGTGTGCCTCGATGTACATGTGGCGTGATGAACCACCCACGATTGGCTATCGTTACGGCATAGTTGCACAGCTGCAGTGGGGTCGCGGTAAGGTCGCCTTGTCCCATAGCCGCCCACATAATGGTTTTGGCATCCCAACCATCGGGATAACGTCGCTTGAGATAGTTGAGGTTAGCAACAAGGCCACCACGTTCTCCTGGTAGGTCAATTCCTAACGGGCCACCAAACCCTTGGCTGACAATGTTGTCATGCCAAGCCGTAACAGCTTCCTCCTTTGTAGGGAAGAGACGTCGGTTGTTCATGTAGGATAGGAACGTAGACAGAAACCACGTGTTGCAACTATACCCGATGGCGTTAACCATCTGCAGCGGGGAAGCATGTTGATGGCATCCCACTTTGATGCTGCCCCATCGTCCGCCCTTGTTGCAAGCCACACTCGTCGTTGGTAAGATAGAGCCAAGGGTGAGCAAGGTCAAGGCTTCGGCTGGTTTGAACGTAGATCCAGGAGGATATGCAGTGGCTATAGCCATGGCGTCATTGGGGCCATCAGCGGTCATTGTGGCAAGGCAAAGCACCTCACCTGTTGAAGGTTGAATAGCGACAACACTTCCTCTCTTTCCCTTTAGCAACCGAGAGGCAAGTTGGTTCAGATCGTTGTGATAAGTGGTGGGAGCAGGGTTGTCTGTCTCTTGAGCCATCACATGGCTAAAGCACAATGAGAGTAGGGTGATAATATAGAGGATAGATCTTGACATATAGATAGAAAACAGATAGGAGTTGAGCAATTCTTTTACATAAAGAACCATCGGTTAATCGTGCACAACTAACCGATGGCCATACCATTAGAAGATTGTTAGACTATTCTTCTGTTAGGCTCTCTTCAACGTCAGCCAACTTAGGGGATACCTCTTTGTAAAGCTTGACTAGATTAGCTAGTCCCAACGCTTTCATGTTTTGGTTGTATACGACGTCTAAGCAAAGATCCAACAAAGCTTTATCTTTGCCGGCTTCTGACTCTAATAACGAACGTATATTAAACCGGAGTTTGTCGAGAACCCCTTCGTCAATGATGCCATTGCTTCCAACCAAGTCTTTCAGAAGAGCGTATTTCTTGAGTGTTGCGATATGGTTGTCACTGACTTCTATAGTTCTGGTTCCAGAAACATTAGCTTGAATTCTATACATAGTGGTGATATTTAAAAGTTAAACATATTATTTAAACAAAAAGTTCCAAATGCCTTGCATCAGCATAGATTGCTGTTTGGCATCTTTGATGCACTCAAAAGGAAAGGCCATCGTGAACACTGCGTTATCGTTTCCGCAATAAGCAACTGCCGAAAGTGAACCATCAGCGTATTGCAAGGCACCAAAGCCCTTACCTTCAGCATTGAATGCATCGGGCGAGTAAGCAGCGTAATGGTGCGAATTGAGTGTGCGGTAGATAGAGAATGATGTGCCCATGCCTGTGACACGTTCTTGATTGTTGTTGGTGTTGGTTGCTGCGAAGGATAGTTTGAGCGCTTCAGCCAACCATTGTTTGCTAATAGCATCCTTCTGATCTGACGCAACGTAAGCCCCACTGACAAACAATTTACCATGATGTGCGAGATAGTTGGATATCTTAACACGCACCGCAGGGGTAAAGGTGGTGTAGTATACCAAGCTATGCCCATCGTCTTTCTCTAGTCCGAGGATATAGTCCACTCCTTGGTAGCGATTCAGATCCACTATGCCATGTTCCAAAGATTCGGAAGAACAACTCACAAAACTATACTTGCTAGCTGAGCGTATGGCTTGAGCATGCTCTCGAACATAATTGAAATCGTTACCAGCGATGATCTTTCCTTCTAGTTCGCTTGTGCTATATCCTAAGGCGTTGGTACCAGTCTTTCCTGCTTGAGAAGGGTTAAAGTTGACTTGTTTGCCACACCAACCTAAAGTCTTGCCATATGTGATGCCTGGGTCAAGATCGAGGTCAAATCCTTTCTTGTAATCGGTATCTATACATGCGGGTCCTGATAAACGATGAAAGCCATTGACAATCATAATCGTTTTCTTGGATTGAGGCTGGATATACGCGGAGAGCACTTCGGTAGGGAAACTCTCTCCACCCGTGTTACAAGCTGTTATACGAAAATGGTATGCAACGTTAGGTGTTAGCTTAATCTCGGTAGAGGTTCCTTTGATTTCCTGTCCATTGTCAAAGCCCCCAGTTTCAGTTGCCGTATAAAGGATGTAGGATGTAGGGGCAGCTGATGCTTCGTTGGGGTCTAAGGTGGCTGACCATGAGAGACGTACCTTATCGCTACCTTTGCGCTCAATGCTGAAGTTGGTGGGTGCTAACGGTTGAACGCAGTAACTGGTCTTGTGCATTGACGACGTAAACCGCAAGATGGTCTTATATACCGATCGAGCCAAAACAAAACGGAAGTTAGGATCTAACCCCAGCTTCATGTCACCGAAGTTTTGGTGGGATAAAGTTTCCAATATGGCAGATGGAACCTCTGGTCGACGAGTCTCGCTATAGTTTTTATCCCAAACTCCTCGTGTAGCCCAATCGGTTTGCAGTTGGGCTTGCACGTCTCTTGCTACACCTTCGACCAGTTGCTCAGCAAAGGTTTTGGAACAATCTCTTGAGAGTCCTGATAGGTAAGTAACATTGTCTTGATAGTTGGTTGTGCAGACCCCTAATGTGCCAACAATGCCATTCTCCTTAACCCCTGCGTCACTATGTACAGCCAACTGCAATTCGATAGGAACGTTCTTGCCTTCTTTATTGGGCACAAAACTACTACCGCCAGCTAGCCAATTCAGCATATAGGAACGAGAGTTAAGGTCGTCATTGTAGTCGTTCGCTCCGTCAAAAGTGCTATATACACTCATAGGAGCGCCTGCCCACTGGATAGAGTAACGTGCGGCTTCGAGGCAACGGGGTAGGCCACTGGTAGAGCCACCACGCTCGATGTTGCCCATTCCGCCACCAAAACGTACTGCATCAGTGGTGATGATGCCTTTAGAACGGCTATAGTTGCTTAAGATTACCTGATTATAAGGATTGCTTCCCTTGTCAAATGTGAATGTTCCGAGGTAGACCCAAGTGCCGCCGCCCATCTGCTGGTTGACGTGGAACGTGGTAGCTTCACCTTGGTGGTAAACTGTGTATTCGGCATCGTCAACGCTTCCTTTTAGCGTGGCGTAACTTACATACACGGCATATTGTCCTTCTTCGGGGATATAAGGCTGGTATTTGGCTAGGGAATGACGCTTCTTCTTTTTGGTAGCCTTTACTTGACGAGAGGTTCCAAGCGCGAACGGATTCTCGCCTTCAGTGTAGCATCCTTGATGATAGGCAAATCCTCCTTGGGATGTCGCAGACCAAGTCTTGCCATCATTCTGCTCATGATAACCCGAACTAGGATTGTCATTGTCTACTATAACCTCATTATATTGCCAATCGCGCTCGCGAGGTGTAAATACCACGGCCCCTGCATTTTGGAGCATTGGGATGAGATAGGGAACCACGATGGTTTGCGTAAACAGATCCTCGGTTGTACAGAAAAGGTTGGGTCTTTGCCATATCCACTTGGCTTTGGAGTTGTCATAGTAACGTCCATGACTAGCCCAAAGCGATAGATGTCTGTCTTGTAAACCTTTTGATATCTTGAATGGTCGTGAGACATTTTCCACCCACGGCTTGCCATTGTAATGAATCGAGCCCCAATCGTGGGTTTGTGCTGTCAGTGCAGTGGGTAGCAAGCACAATGATATAAGTGATAGAGATATAGTTTTCTTAATCATACACATCCTCACCTATCGTGAAGTTATCGGGGTGCTTGGCATGGATATTCTTGTAGTATTGCTTTATTTCGGTCAGGTCCTTGTCTACATCACCTGAAGGATTAATGATTCGAGTAGATATGATGGCCTTCTTCTTATAGTCTAAGGCATATAATTTAATAGGAATCTGCGCCTTGAGAGCAATGAAATAGAATCCCTTTTTCCATTCTGCATTTCTTGACCTAGTACCTTCTGGCGTGATACATAGTAAGCACCGTTCTGTCTTCTGAATATCTTCGGCAAGACGATCGGTCATAGATGTATGCTTGGAACGATAAACAGGGATGCCACCTAAATGACGAAAGAGACCACCTAAAGGCCAAAAGAACCATTCTTTCTTCATTAAGAAATTGCTCTTAAAGCCTTCAGCCCTAGAATAAAGTAGGCCAAGGATAAAGTCCCAATTGCTTGTGTGAGGTGCGACACATAATATGGCCTTGTTAGGAAGGGGAGTGGTGTCGTTTTTCTCCCATCCTAACAAGTGGTATAAGATGTATCTACAAATGGCTTGTTGCATCAAATATCAGTTTCTTTTTAATGGAGATTGCCAATCTCGTCAATCACTTCAGATATCTCTTTATTGAAGTGATCAACCAGATCCTTGAAGTAAACATATGGTTTCATTCCTGGCTCGGGGTGTGAAACACGACGGATATAGTTGTCATGGATGTTGAGAATAGAAGCCAAAAGCGCTTCTACATTCTCTTGACTTGGCTTGCCGTTGTATAAAGAGGAAGCCACACATTCTGCTAAAACGTCACTACAAATGTAATTGATCGTTTTCTTTAAATCGCGTTTGTTAGCCATAGCTTGATAGTTTTTCTATTTTTTGAATTAGCACATTTCAACGTTCAAAGATAAATAAAAAATATTAGCACGAAAAGAAAACCTAGATTTTTTATCAAAAAAAAGTTTTCCGTACCCTCAATCGCTTGTTATTACAAATAAATAATGTACTTTTGCAATAAGAACAAGAATAACGAAACTTTTTTAATAAAAAATATTTTTTAATCAATCATGGAAATTAGTTCATTACAGAAAGAAAGAGCTTCTTATCAGCCAAAGTTGCCTAAGGCACTTCGTGGTGCTGTAAAGGTAAAAGAAGGTGAACCTACACAGAGCGTAGACAACCAAGAAGAAATCAAGCAGCTTTTCCCAAACACTTACGGAATGCCTCTGATAGAGTTTGTTCCAGGCGAAGAGAATACCAATGTTAAGGTAAACATTGGTGTGATTCTCTCAGGTGGTCAGGCTCCTGGCGGTCATAACGTGATCAGCGGTCTCTTCGATGCTGTTAAGAAGTTGAATCCCGAAAATCGTCTTTATGGTTTCTTGATGGGACCTGGTGGATTGGTTGATCACAACTATGTTGAGATTACAGAGGACTTCTTGCAAGCTTATCGTAATACTGGTGGTTTTGATATGATTGGTTCTGGTCGTACAAAGCTAGAGAAAGAAGAACAGTTTGAGAAAGGTTTGGAAGTGATTCGTCAGTTGGATATCAATGCCATTGTAATCATTGGTGGTGACGACTCTAACACTAATGCTTGCGTACTCGCAGAATACTATGCTGCAAAGAAGTATGGTGTACAAGTAATCGGTTGTCCTAAGACCATTGATGGTGACTTGAAGAACGCACAGATTGAGACCTCTTTCGGCTTTGATACCGCATGTAAGACTTATTCTGAACTGATTGGTAATATCGAGCGCGACTGTAACTCAGCACGCAAATATTGGCACTTCGTTAAGTTGATGGGTCGTTCAGCTTCTCATATCGCTTTGGAATGTGCATTGCAGACACAACCTAACATCTGCTTGGTATCTGAAGAAATCCAAGCTAAGGACTTGTCTCTTAATAATATCGTAGAATATATCGCTGACGTAGTTGCTTATCGTGCAAATGAAGGCAACAACTTTGGTGTAGTTCTTATCCCAGAAGGTCTTATAGAGTTTATCCCAGCTATCGGTCGCTTGATTCAAGAGTTGAACGACTTGTTGGCTGAGCACGGAGCTGACTACAAGGATTTGAAGCCTGAAGCACAGCGCGAATATATCATGAATCACCTCTCTGAGGAAAACAAGACCACTTTCGCAACCTTGCCAGCAGGTGTAGCTCGCCAGTTGTCTTTGGATCGCGATCCTCACGGAAATGTTCAGGTTTCTCTCATCGAAACCGAGAAACTTATCTCTGATATGGTTGCCTCAAGACTTGCAGAACTTGCACAGCAAGGTAAATACAATGGTAAGTTTGCTGCTCAGCACCACTTCTTCGGATACGAAGGTCGTTGCGCTGCTCCTTCCAACTTTGATGCCGACTATTGCTATGCTTTGGGAACAAGCGCAGCTCAGTTGATTGCTAATGGCAAAACGGGTTATATGGCAATCGTAAATAACCTTACTGCTAAATCGGAAGATTGGAAAGCAGGAGGTGTGCCAATCACTATGATGATGAACATGGAACGTCGTAATGGTGAGATGAAGCCTGTAATTCGCAAAGCACTCGTAGAATTGGATGGTAAACCATTCCAAACATTCGCTGCTAAGCGTGACGAATGGGCTAAAAATACATGCTACGTTTACCCTGGCCCAATTCAGTATTGGGGACCATCTGACGTATGCGACCAAACAACCAAGACTCTAGTCCTTGAACAGACTAAGTAATCGGATTGTTTGACTTCATACGATAATCATAAAAGAGAGTCGAACAGAATTAATCCCATAAGAATCTTTAGGGATAATTAGTCGACTCTCTTTTTTAGTTTAAAAGCACCTATATGTCCCAACGATTCAAACAAATACTTTACAATATGCCAATAAAACGACGCTGGTTGATTGGCATTGTTTGCGCTGTAATTTATTGTTGGGGATATTATTCTTTTTTTGTTTCGCCCACAGGTTATCGGTGGAGAGCTATTTATGGAGATCCAGATTATCCTAAAGGGTATGAGATTCATGGTATTGACATCAGTCATCACCAAGGCAACATAGATTGGAACAGGCTGCACAATGCGCTTATAGAACAAACGCCCATAAGGTTTGTTATTATAAAAGGTACAGAGGGTGATTCGTATCTTGACTCAAAGTTTAGAGAGAACTTCTTTTATGCACGCGAAAAAGGTTTTATCCGGGGTGTTTATCATTTCTGGAGCAACAACTCATCGCCAAGAAGGCAAGCCTATTACTTCTTAGCTATGGTGAAACTCGTTCCTGGTGACTTGCCTCCGATACTGGATGTTGAGGCTAAACCACATAATCTCAGTACGGAAGCGTTTCAACAAAACGTCCTTACTTGGCTTCACATCGTAGAGAACAAATACCAAGTTAAGCCCATTCTCTATACTGGCTATCGCTTTAAGCAGAAATATCTATCTGATTCTAGATTTGATAGCTATCCCTTTTGGATTGCCCATTATTATGTAAGCAAAATGGAATATGCTGGAGAATGGAAGTTTTGGCAACACACCGATGTCGGTAGACTACCTGGTATCAATAACTTTGTGGACCTTAATATATATAATGGTAGCTTCTATGATTTGCAGAAGCTTACGATTCCGGTTCGCAAAGTCGTCGTAATACGAGACAGCACCAATCTTCGCTATCCAACGTCTGACACAATTGCAACCCCAAAGTCTTAGCATGTTCTTCAAGTATCGGTGCATCCATTTCATAAAAACCACTGATAATCAGCGTTCCATCTTGCGCAAGCACTTCTAAGAAGGAAGACATATCGGCTAGCAAGATGTTGCGATTGATATTGGCTAAGACCACATCAAAGATTCCATTGACATGAGACAACACCGTTTTGTCACCTTCAAGGACTTCTATCGAAACTTGGTTTAAGGCAGCGTTATGTTGCGTGTTCTCCACACTCCAGTTGTCAATGTCGTATCCGATGACCTCTGCTGCTCCTTGCTTTGCTGCGACGATACTCAGGATACCTGTGCCACAACCGCAGTCCAACACTCTTTTACCTTTCAAATCCATATTGAGCAAGGTGGAAACAATCATTTGTGTGGTGCTATGCGTACCTGTGCCAAATGCTTGACGAGCTTCTATGCCTATCAGCAATGGCGATTGGATCTTTTCCAACTGCTCATGAATGGGAGCTAAACCTTTCTTAGCATCATATATCACACAACTATCGTTTACCACGATAGGATCAAATCCTGTCTCTTCCCATGTGGCATTCCAATCTTTTTCTTCAACGTCATTCACAGTATACTCAACCTTCACGTCAGGTATGGGAAAAGTAGCCATTGCGTAAGCTAGCTGGTCTTCTTCAAAAGCTTCAGCTTGAATATAGCCTTTTAAACCCTCTTTGGTATCTTCGAACGATTCAAAGCCGCACTCTCCAGCTAATGCCGCAACAACATCTCTTGCCACTTGTATGTCTGGAATGATCTTAAAGTCCACTTCACAATACTTCATATGAAAACTCTCTGTTTCTTGTTACTGTTAAATTATACTTGCAAATATATAAAAAATAGGGAAAAACCTATAACGGATTAGGGAAAATCCGTACATTTGCATGTAAACTCAAGGTAATTTTGCAATATGAATTACTGGAAACATACCATTAGTAAGGTGTGTTGAGAGAAATAAAAGAAAATTTTAAAGTCATTCAATTATGAAACGATTCTATATACTATTAATTCTTGCAGGCATTATTCCAACGAGTTTGGTAGCCCAAGATGATTTGTATTTTACTCCGAAAAAGAGTGTACAAACAACCAATCATGCGACTTCGGACGATGATGCCCCCGTATACTATAGTGGAATCTCCAAAGACGAAAGTGAATATAATCGGTGTAATAGACTGAAGAGTTATTATCAAAAGGTTGGACAAGACTCTTTGGGAAATGATATAATCGAGTTTCGTACAGGGGATGGAACCTATGGCGATGTCGTAAGACAAGACACCATTTACCCAGGTAGTGAGCAATATGTATTCAATTCTGATGACGACTTTGCTTATAGCCGTAGGATGGGTCGATTTGATAACTTCTATGGTTGGTATAACCCTGTTTATTATAGTTATTGGGGACCATGGGGATATTCTGATTTCTATGATCCTTGGTATTATGGCGCATCTTGGCGTTACGGCTGGGGATGGTATGGAGGATTTTATGATCCATGGTTCTATGGTAGTTGGGGTTGGCCTTATCGCAGTTGGTATTATGGTGGTTGGCCTTATGCCGGATATCATCATCCCATGCCGTTGTACGGAAGAGTGGATATGCACACGGGAACGCGCAATCATTCTACAGGGCGCATCCCTGGTCCAAACTATGATAGAGGAATGAATGGTCCAAGACCTTCTAGCGGTGCATTCGGCCGTGGTACACGCCCATCTACCTCTCAAAATAGCCGTGGCTACAACAACGCAAATACCAATAGCTCTACCTTCCGCGGTACGCACAACTATAATCCGAATCAATCCTCTCAAACTCGTCAGACTCCAATGAGTGCGCCTACTCGTAGCAGCAGTTCTTTTGGAAGCGGAAGCGGCTCGTTTGGTGGTAGTCGTTCGTTTGGCGGCGGTGGCTCCTTTGGCGGAGGAAGTCGCTCAGGTGGCGGCGGTGGTCATTTCGGTGGTCGTCGTTAAAAGCGCAAACTTTATTTATTAGGGCGCAAATAGGGCATAAATAAAAAAATAAAAATATCTCACGATGAAAACAAAATATGTATTCTTAGCAATGGCATTTGTTTCTGTACCAGCGTTAGCGCAGGAAACTTATGAAAATGCCAAACTTGTAGGAAATGACCTTAATGGTACAGCCCGATACGTAGGTATGGGTGGTGCGATGGAAGCTTTGGGAGCGGACATCTCTACGATAAGCTCTAACCCTGCAGGTATAGGATTGTTTCGCCATAACGAATTGAAAGTGTCGGCAAGTGGTGTGTTCCAGCACGAAGCACCATCTTATACGTCTGGAGATAAGTCGCATGCAAGCTTTGACCAAGTAGGCTTCGTTTGGGCTTCACGTAGCGACCAGAACTCGTTCCTTAACTTTGGCTTCAACTATCATAAGAGTAAGAACTTCGACTATATCTTAGGAGCAGCTAACCATCTAAGCAATGCTTCTTCTAACAAGTTGACCTATCAGAAATATCGTAATGGATATTTTGAGTCAGATTATAATGATGCTTATAAGAGTTCAGTAGACTATCTTAACCTTAATGGTTTCAATATGGAAAACGACAAGGTTAATTATGTTGCCAACGCTTATCAGATGAACCGAGAAAATTATGGTTACATTGGTGACTATGATTTCAATATCAGCGCCAATATAGACAACTGCGTTTATCTTGGTTTGACCATTGGTTATAAGGACGTCAACTATAGATACCGCGGGGTGTATAGCGAGTCCATGGTGGGAGATAATCAGAACTATACTGTCAATTATGGAGATGCTCGACAGATTGATGGTGATGGAGTAGATGTGAAGTTCGGTTTGATTGTTCGTCCTATCGAGACATCAGCTTTCCGCTTTGGTGCTTATGTTCAGTCACCCACTTGGTATGACTTGACCATGAATACCCAGTCATATATCCAAGGTAGCTTGAGTGATAAACCTGTATCTGAAAGTTACGACTTCAAGGTTGTTACCCCATGGCGTTTCGGTTTCTCCTTAGGCCATACAGTTGGCAATTATCTTGCTTTAGGCGCAACCTACGAATATGCTGACTATGGTGCAACAAAGACGCGCATCAATGATGGAGTGGAGTATAGTTATGATCCTTACAATTGGTATGGCTATGATTATTATGAAACGTCACACAATGACAAGTACATGAATGATCATACCAAAGAGACCCTTAAAGGTGTTAGCTTGCTTAAACTCGGTTTGGAATACAAACCTGTGACCAATTTGGCTATTCGTCTTGGATATAACTATGAATCGGCCCTATATAACAAAGATGCAGGAAAAGGCGTTTACACTTCTGGCAACTTAGTTCCTTCAGAAGGAACCTATTATACAAGTAGTGCTGATTACACCAACTGGAAAGCCACCAATCGTTTCACTTGTGGTTTAGGTTATTCTCTAAAAGGTTGGTCATTTGACGTAGCTTATCAGTATAGTGCTCAGAGTGGCGAGTTCTACCCATTTACCTCTTATATTGATTCTTCTGATGCAGCAGAGGATAATATTCCTACGATGACTGAGGTTAAGAACAACCGCTCACAATTGCTATTTACTTTAGGATATCATTTCTAAAGATTGATGACATCTTAGGCAGAGAGCCTAAGATTCAATATAAGCAAGACTTAATATAAAAGTCGGCAACTCGCAATGAGATGTCGGCTTTTATGTTAGATTTTATTTTGCAGTATTAGAGTCTAAAGCGTTTGCTATTTGCTTACCCAAGCTCCACGTGTAAAGTCGGGAATCTCTACTGGTGCAGATCCGTTAGTGATAGACAATGATGATAGTTCGCCAATGCAGCACCATTCCGCCATGTCATACACATCCATATCTAGAGGAAGGCCATTGAGCAAACAATAAACCAGTCGGTAGTCCATGATATAATCCATACCTCCATGTCCACCTACCTGCTTGGCTTTAGTTTCAATCTCTTTGATATAGTCGGGTGTGTATTTAGCGAGTAGCGCATCACGTAACGAGTCGGGCATAGCCTCATGTGCATTGAGATTCTGGTAGTCAATCTTTTCGCCACTCATCTTGGTTGAACGCAACATCAATTGTTCAATGGGGTATTTGCTTGCATAACCATCAGTGCCAACAATCTGGAAACTACGGCTATAAGGACGTGGCGTCATCACGTCGTGCTGAATAAGCATTGTCTTTCCTTCGAGTGTCCGTATCAGGGTCGAAGTTTGATCACCATTCTGGAAGTCGGTGCATGGCTTACCTGTATTTCGTTCTACGATTTTAGGTCCATTGACCGCTTTGGTATCCATAGCCACTAAGGTGGTCATGCGGTCGGTGCGATGGATGCCCAACACTTGGCAGTCAGGACCTATGCCGTGAGTAGGGTAGACGTCACCACGGTGCTTTTGGTTGAAGTTGAGTCGCCAATTGTTCCAATACTCTCCCCAAAAGTCATCAAGGTTGTGCAGATATGAACCCTCAACATGTAACACCTCACCAAACACTCCTTGCTGAGCCATATTCAGAGTAGAAGCTTCGAAGAAATCATATACGCAGTTTTCAAGCATCATGCAATGCTTCTGTGTGCGTTCTGCCGTATTGATAAGGTCCCAAATCTCTTTTAGGTTTGTTGCTGCTGGCACTTCGATAGCCACGTTCTTTCCATGTTCCATGGCATATAACGCAATGGGGACATGTTGCTCCCAGTCAGTACATATATAAATAAGGTCAATGTCGTTACGCTCACACATCTTCTTGTAAGCTTCCGTTGTTCCGCTATACGATGTAGCTTTGGGCCTACCATGATGTTGAAGCGTTTGTTGTGCTTTTTCTACATATTCAGGGCGCACATCACAAATGCCTTTTATCTCAGTCTGGTCAATATTGCACCATCGGTCCACAGCGGAAGCTCCTCGCATACCAACTCCCACAAACCCGACACGCACCACTTTCATTTTAGGTAAGGCCAACCGCAACACATCCTTTTGTCCAGCAGGTCTAGCGGGTACGGGTGTTGTGATAAGTGTTGTTTGGGCGTTAACCAACAATGAGACTACGCAAAATAACAATGATAATAGTTTCTTCATATCTAAACGTGTTAATATAAATGATTTAGGTTTACATATCAAATGCAAAAGTATCAAATAATTTCTATATTAACACCTTTTGCAGACTATTTAACATTGTTAGAATTTAAGCTGTAACTATTCAGCAACAGCTGAATAGTTACATATTCCGAATGATTTACTTAAAACAGATTGTAGAGGGCTTTTTGAGCTTTTTCATTTCCTTGTGCTGCTGCAGCTTTATAGGTTCATCCGTTAAATGCGTAGATTGATCAATTACCGATATAGTAGTGGGTGCGGTGTCCCACCGCACGTTTGCTTTGTGATTGTTGCGACGTGAGACACGTCGCCCACTATTGTTACGCTTGCTATATGGATAGAAATTAAATGGTTATGGGCAAGTCTATTTTAATAAGGTTGGCTATACCTGTCCATGCATTTAACGGAAGAGCCTCTTTGTTGGTCTTGCTTACGAATGAGGCATAAAACGAAATTAGGCTCGATTGTTGAATCACAATCGAACCTAATCTATAAGCCAAAGCTGGAGATTACTTCTTCATCTTGTTCAGTTCAGCAATAGCGAGCTTCAGAGCCGCAATCTTTTCTTCAGAATCGCTTTGCTTCTTTCTCTCACGTGCTACGACTGCCTCTGGGGCATGAGCAACAAAGTTCTCGTTAGAGAGTTTCTTCTTGATACCAGATAGGAAACCTTCGAGATGTTGTAGCTCTTTGGTCGCCTTTTCCACCTCAGCATCTACGTCGATAAGGTTACCCACAGGAACAGCCCATTCGTTGGTTCCAACCATAAAGGCGGTAGCGTCAGGGGTCTTCTCTGTTACCACTTCGATTGACTCGACGTTTGCCATCTTGGTGATGACGCTATTAAAGGCTTCAGCCTTGTTCTCAGTTACGGCTAATAGCTTTAGAGCCTCTTTGGGCGCGATGTTCTTCTGATTTCTTACGGCACGTACACCTGCCACAATCTGCTTTACCTCCTCAAAGTTGCTTACCAGCTGTTTGTCATCTTCAGTAGGATCTTCAACGCTGAGCTGGCTTACCATAAGGCTTTCACCTTCTTTACGTGGGTAGATGTGCTGCCAAAGTTCCTCAGTGATAAATGGCATGAAGGGATGCAACATCTTGAGCAATACGTCAAAGAACTGCAATGTGCTATCGTATGTCTGCTGATCGATAGCCTCTGCTTGGCCATTGACATAAGCAGGCTTGATCATCTCAAGATACCAACTAGAAAACTCGTCCCAGAACAGTTTGTACACCGTCATGAGCGCTTCAGAGATACGATACTGACCGAAGAGCTGCTTCAACTCTGCGTTTGCCTCTTTCAGTTTGGCAGCAAACCATGCGGTAGCTATCTTGCATGCTTCTGGCTGAGGCTTATCTGCATCCGTGTTCCATCCCTTGATGAGACGGAAGGCGTTCCAAATCTTGTTGTTGAAGTTTCTGCCTTGCTCACATAGGCTTTCGTCGAAGAGGATGTCGTTACCAGCAGGGGCGGCGAGCATCATACCCATACGTACACCATCAGCACCATACTTGTCAATCAACATCAGAGGGTCAGGCGAGTTGCCAAGACTCTTAGACATCTTACGGCCTAGCTTGTCGCGCACGATACCTGTGAAATAAACATGACGGAAAGGCATCTTGCCCATATATTCGTATCCTGCCATGATCATACGTGCCACCCAGAAGAAGATGATATCTGGTCCGGTAACAAGGTCAGCAGTGGGGTAGTAGTAGTTGATCTCTTCATTGTCGGGATTGTTGATGCCGTCAAAGAGCGAGATAGGCCATAGCCAAGAGGAGAACCAAGTGTCGAGAGCGTCCTCGTCTTGTTCAAAATCAGCTTCCGCAAAGGTAGCTTGAGGATATTTCTCTTTCGCTTGAGCTAGGACAGCCTTGATGTCTTCAGCCACGAACACCTCGTTACGTTTTGGATAATTGTCCCCCATCTTTTCTGATGGACGATAATAGTAAGCAGGGATGCGATGGCCCCACCACAACTGACGCGAGATACACCAGTCCTTGATGTTCTCAAGCCAATGACGATAGGTGTTCTTGTATTTTTTTGGATAAAATTCGATATCGTCGTTCATTACAGGTGCCAATGCGATGTCTGCGAAATGCTGCATGCGCAAGAACCATTGGGTAGACAGTTTGGGCTCGATAGGCACATTGGTACGCTCAGAGAATCCCACCTTATTATTATAGTCTTCCACCTTCTCCATCAATCCCTTTTCGGAAAGGTCGATAGCGATCTGCTTGCGCACCACCATACGATCTTGGCCAACATACAGTTTGGCAGCTTCGCTGATGGTTCCGTTATCGTTGAATATATCAATCGTCTCAAGGTTGTGCTTCAGTCCGAGAGCGTGGTCGTTGATGTCGTGAGCAGGTGTTACCTTTAGACAACCCGTACCAAACTCAATGTCCACATAGCCATCTTCTATCACAGGAATCACCCGATTGACTAGCGGCACAATCACATGCTTGCCTTTGAGCCAAGTGTTCTTGACATCGTCAGGGTTGATACACATGGCAGAGTCGCCCATGATGGTCTCAGGACGAGTGGTGGCAACAACGGCATAGTAGCCATTTTCGTCTTGATGCATCACGTTGCCTTCATCTAGGCGCTCCACCTTGCTTTGCTCCTCAGGAGATACATAATATTTAAGATAATAGAGCTTAGAATGCTCTTCTTTATAGATTACCTCTTCATCAGATAATGCGGTTTGAGCCTTGGGGTCCCAGTTGACCATGCGTACACCTCTATATATATAGCCTTTGTTGTACAGATCCACAAAGACTTTAAGGACGCTCTTAGAACGTTTCTCGTCCATGGTGAATGCCGTACGATCCCAGTCGCATGACGCACCCAGTTTGCGAAGCTGCTTGAGGATGATGCCTCCATGCTCACGAGTCCAGTCCCATGCGTGCTCTAGAAACTGATCGCGTGTGAGGTCAGTCTTTTTGATGCCCTGTTCAGCCAGTTTGTTTACCACCTTTGCTTCAGTGGCAATACTTGCGTGGTCAGTTCCTGGAACCCAACAAGCATTTTTACCCTCCATACGTGCACGTCTGACGAGGATATCCTGTATGGTGTTGTTGAGCATGTGGCCCATGTGTAGCACACCAGTAACATTTGGGGGTGGAATCACCACCGTGTAAGGTTCACGTCCATCTGGTTTGCTACTGAAGAGATGGTTATCAAGCCAATACTGATACCATTTGGATTCCACTTCATGTGGGTCATACTTTGTTGCTAATTCCATGTTTGATATTTTGATTTTTAATGTTCTATTATAAATAATGTGCAAAGGTACAAATTTATTTATAATCATGCGCTTTGAATGTCACATTCTTTGAAGATGCACCTCAAAACCTCTTTACCATTGTTTCTGAAAGAAATGTCCGATGCTTCATACCATAGTAGTTTGCTCGATAATCTCTTAGTCTTATTGATGGCGTTCTATCTATAACGTAAATGATTTGTGTTAAAGTCATAAAGATGATACGATGTGTGCGTTGAAAATGTTTTACAAACCACCGTTTATGCTTCGCAAATTCTGAACGAAAGGTTGATTTGGCGTGAAATTCGCTAAAAATGCAAATATCTGATAGCCAGCGTTTTTGTAAAATAATCAGTTGAGAAATAGCCTCAAAAATGACGCGTTTTGTCTTAGATCTGCCCAGAAAAGACGATTTTAAAGGCTATTTTGCCTTGCGAAAGCGGCTTTCTTGGAAGGTCAAAGAGCCTATTTGGGGAGGTGAAACCATAAGTTTGGGAAATGAAAGGCGGCTTTGGGGATAAAATGGGAGAACTTTGCTTGCTTCAAAAATCTATTTCGCCATTTCTGAAAGAGTTATTTCTTTGACAATATATTTACAAATTCTCCGTCGTAAATGACAGATTATGATACCTGTACGATAAGATGTAAAATAATAAAAAATGGTACACCTTTGCTTTAAAGGTGAACCATAAACCGTTTATAACGAAATGGTTATAATGTGTAAATTATAGTTTTACGGGAGAGCTACTTTTGCTTTTTGAGTTCATCACGTATTTCGGCTAAGAGTTTCTCAGTGGCAGAAGGTTCTGCTGGAGCTTCAGGCTCAGCCTCTTTCTTAGCGGATAACTTGTTGATGGTCTTAATCATTAGGAATATGCAGAATGCAATGATCAAGAAATCGATCACGTTTTGTAGGAACATACCATATTTTACGTTGGCATCTTCCACTTTGATACTTAGGTTGCTAAAGTCGATACCGCCAGTCAGCACACCAATTAGGGGCATGAAAATATCGTCAACTAACGAACTGACGATCTTTCCAAATGCTCCGCCGATAATAACACCGACAGCCATATCCATCACGTTGCCTCGCATGGCGAAGTCTTTGAATTCTTTTAAAAAACTGCTCATGTTGTGTACACTTTTTATTGATTAGTAATTGTATTTGCTACCTTGACTTTGCAAAGCTATGAAAAACGCTATATTTTAAATTTTTTAATACGAATTCCGATTGCAAAATTAAAAATTATTTTGTAACTTTGCCATCGAAAAGAAGAAAACTTTTTGGGCGATTTGACTTCGGTTGTAAATCGTTGTAGGGTGGTCCGAAATAATTATTAGGTATTTTATCAACTTATATAAAGTAAAAAGTAAAATGATTAAAATTGGTATTAACGGATTTGGCCGTATCGGTCGCTTCGTATTCCGTTCTACAGTAGAAGCTGAGAACGCAAAGGATGTTCAGGTAGTAGCTATTAACGACTTGTGCCCAGTAGACTACATGGCTTACATGCTTAAGTATGACACAATGCACGGACAGTTTGACGGTACTATCGAGGCTGACGTTGAGAAGAGCGAGCTGATCGTAAACGGCAACCACATCCGCGTAACTGCTGAACGCGATCCTGAAAACTTGAAGTGGGATGAAGTTGGTGCTGAATATGTAGTTGAGTCAACAGGTTTGTTCTTGGCTTATGAAAAGGCTGAAAAGCACTTGAAGGCTGGTGCTAAGTATGTAGTACTTTCTGCTCCTTCTAAGGCTGGTGCTGACGGTCGTCAGGCTGATATGTTCGTTTGCGGTGTTAACACTGACAAGTACAATGGTCAGCAGATCGTTTCTAACGCTTCTTGTACAACAAACTGCTTGGCTCCTATCGCTAAGGTGTTGAACGATAACTTCGGTATCGAGACAGGTCTGATGACAACTGTTCACTCTACAACAGCTACTCAGAAGACTGTTGACGGTCCTTCTATGAAGGATTGGCGCGGTGGTCGTGCTGCTGCTGGCAACATCATTCCTTCTTCTACTGGTGCTGCTAAGGCTGTAGGTAAGGTTATTCCTGAGTTGAACGGCAAATTGACTGGTATCTCTATGCGTGTTCCTACTTTGGATGTATCAGTTGTTGACTTGACTGTTAACTTGAAGAAGGCTGCTTCTAAGGAAGCTATCTGCGCTGCAATGAAGGCTGCTTCTGAGGGTGAGTTGAAGGGTGTTCTTGGTTACACTGAGGATGCAGTAGTTTCTTCTGACTTCTTGGGTTGCGCTTTGACTTCTATCTTCGACGCTAACGCAGGTGTTTACTTGACAGACAACTTCGTAAAGGTTGTATCTTGGTATGACAACGAGATTGGTTACTCTCACAAGGTTGTAGAGTTGATCAAGATTATGAATGCTTACAACAACAAGTAATCATTTCATAAATAAAGCCTAATAATATCCTCGTTAAGGACTCTCCTTAGCGAGGATATTTTTGTTATGGCGATTTTAACTTATATGTAATAAGGTAAAACATTGCCTACAATATTCTTTTTTTGTATATTTGCATAATATAATTGTGGGTATTATGAAAATGATGATCACCATACTGGGTCCGACGGCTTGTGGAAAGACAACTCTTGCCACTCATTTGGCATTGGCGCTCGATGCCGAGATTATATCGGCTGATAGCAGACAGGTGTACCGTAACATGACCATCGGAACGGGTAAGGATCTGTCCGATTATGAGATAGATGGTCATTCTATAACTTATCATCTGATAGATATATGCGAACCTGGAACCAAATATAATCTATACGAATACCAACGCGACTTTCAAGAAGCACTGCATTGTATAGAGGTACATCACAAGATACCCATCCTCTGTGGCGGAACAGGACTATACCTTGAAGCCGCAATAAAAGGTTATCACCTATCACCTGTACCGCAGAATCCTGCCTTAAGAGCAGAGCTAGAAGGGAAAACACTTGACGAACTATGTGAGATACTGAAAGATCTCAAGTCGAAGACGGGTACAATCATGCATAATACCACCGACGTAGACTCATGTCAGCGTGCCATACGGGCTATCGAGATTGAACAGCATAATCTGCACAATCCTTTGCCTCAGCGCAAGATGCCTGCGGTTCCGTCATTGGTCATTGGTGTTGATATTGATCGTGACCTTCGTAGACAAAGAATCACGCACCGACTGAAGCAACGCCTTGAAGAAGGAATGGTAGATGAGGTACAATCACTTTTGGATAAAGGTATTCCATCTGAAGACCTCATCTATTATGGATTGGAATACAAATATGTAACCTTATACTGCATACATCAGATTACTTATGATGAAATGTTCCGTCAGTTGGAGATAGCTATTCATCAATTTGCTAAGCGCCAAATGACCTGGTTTAGAGGAATGGAACGTCGTGGCACCAAGATTCATTGGATAGATACCAACATGCCAATAGAAGAGAAAATCGATAAAATAATAACACTATATGACCAATACCAAATGGGCGTTACTCTATAGCCCCAAAGAAGAAATCTTTCCTACGCATCATACCAAGCTACGCAAGGTGGTACGTATCTTGCGCAAGTCGGGCATCGACGTGGATATTTCTCGCGTAGAAAGCACAAAGCAGGTAGTCAAGTCGGTTCGCAATTATAATGAGAAAGGATTTGACACCTTATTAGTTATGGGGGGGGATTCGGTTCTTAACGATGTGGTAAATGAGCTGATGCTTTTGCCTGAAAAGCAACGTCAACGTATGGCAATAGGTGTTATTCCCAATGGGGTGATGAACGATTTCGCTCATTATTGGGGTATCTCGGATGACAATCTGGCTCAAAGCGTTCAAGGAATTTGTTTGCGCCGAATAAGGAAAATCGATTTGGGGTGCGTACGTTATCATAATAAACAAGGTGAAGCGTGTCACCGCTATTTTGTTAACTGTATGAACATAGGCATGACGGCGCGTCTGATGGATCTGAGATGGAAAAGTAGAACCTTGTTTAACAATCGCAGCACCACCTTCTTCTTGGCTCTGTACCAGTTGATCATGAAAAGGCGCGTATACCCGATGCGTCTTTATGTCAATGATGTGGAAATTCAGCAGAATGTTATGACACTCTGCATAGGTAATGCGTATGGCTATGGTCAGACACCTAATGCACAACCTTATAATGGTTTACTAGATATTAGCATTATACACAACCCCCTGATGCCACAACTTCTAGAAGGACTTTATATGTTTCTCAGAGGACGCTTGCTTAATCATAACAGCGTCAAAGCCATCCGAACACGATCGCTACGTATCGACTCCTGTAGCAATGCTAAGATCAGTATTGATGGTCGACTCATGCGCCATCGTCCGGCAGGTCCTTTTAAGGTAGAAGTGCATAGAGAGATAATCAATTTCATAACGCCTTTCGCTTAATCCGTGTTTCGGTATGCGATGCAAAATATTTTTGCATTGATTTCGCATATAAATTTTACAATCGTGCGACGATTTGATATAAATCAAGGGAATAATGCTAAATTATTCCCTTTTTTCTTGTTATAGTAAAAAAATAAATGTAACTTTGAACTGCCAAATAACAATGCGCGAAAAGCACATCTATTGACAACCTAACTAAAAGGCTTGAAAAGCTGACAATTAAAAACCTTAAGAATATGAGCTATTTAAGATTCGAAAAGGCCTTGATGACAAACTTGCAAGAAACCTTACCTAGAGAGTTGTTACGCACCAATCGATCTGGAGCATACTCTTGCTCAACGATTGTAGATTGTAACACTCGTAAGTATCATGGCTTGCTCGTTGTGCCTGTTCCCGATCTAGATGAAGAAAACCATGTCTTGCTTAGTTCGCTAGATCCTACCGTAATTCAGCATGGGGCTGAGTTTCATTTAGGTTTGCACAAATATCAAGGCGATAACTACAGCCCGAAAGGACACAAGTACATCCGAGAGTTTGATTGTGACAAAGTGCCCACCACCTTATATAGAGTAGGTGGTGTCATTCTGAAAAAAGAGGTAGTGTTCCAGCATTACGAAGACCGCATCTTATTGCGTTATACGCTTGTTGACGCTCATTCGCAGACCACTCTGCGTTTTCGTCCATTCTTGGCTTTTAGAAGCGTAAGACAATTTACTCATGAGAATGGTACGGCTAGTAGAGAATACCACGAAGTGGACAATGGTATCAAAACCTGTATGTATGCGGGTTATCCTAACCTATACATGCAGTTCTCTAAAAAGAACACTTTTGTATTCCAACCCGATTGGTATCGCGGAATAGAATATACTAAGGAACAGGAACGTGGCTATGCTTCAAATGAAGACTTGTATGTGCCTGGTTATTTCGAAATGGAAATAAAGAAAGGGGAGAGCATCGTGTTTTCTGCTTCTACTTCCGAGATACAAACCAAAAAGCTTGACAAACTATTTGATGAAGAGGTTGACGCACGAAGCCCGCGTGATAATTTCTTCCATTGTTTAGTTAATGCTGCACACCAATTTCATAATCGCACCAAAGAAGATGAACGCTATATCTTGGCTGGGTATCCCTGGTTTAAGAGTCGTGCACGTGATACGTTTATTTCGTTGCCAGGCTTGACATTAAGCATTGGCGAACAAGATTACTTTGAACTGGTGATGCAAACAGCGGAGAAGGGATTGCGTGAGTTTATGGAAAACAAGCCTCTCTCTGTTAAGATTTACGAGATTGAGAAGCCGGACGTAATGCTTTGGTGCATTTGGGCAATACAGCAGTATGCTCATAACGTGGGTAAACAACGTTGTGCAAAGAATTATGGAAAACTATTGAAGGACCTTGTAGAATTCATAATGAATAACAAGCATCCTAAAGTTCGTCTTGATAGCAATGGCTTGCTATACGCAGATGGTAAAAACGAAGCCATCACTTGGATGAACTCAACCGCAAATGGTCGTCCGGTGGTTCCACGTTCTGGTTATATCGTTGAGTTTAACGCTTTGTGGTACAATGCACTACGCTTTACCGCTTCAGTGGAACAAGAGTTTGGAAATGCTGAAGATGCAGCACGCTATGAGAAAGAAGCTGCACAGTGTAAAGTGGCGTTTGTGGATACTTTCTTGAATGAGTATGGGTATCTATATGATTATGTTGATGGTAACATGATCGATTGGAGTGTGCGTCCCAACATGATATTTGCCGCTGCATTCGATTATTCTCCATTAGATCAAAATCAGAAAAAAGGTGTTGTAGATATCTGTACACGTGAGTTGCTTACACCGAAAGGCTTACGTTCCTTGTCGCCAAAGAGTGGAGGATACAATCCGATGTATGTCGGCCCACAAACCCAGCGCGACTATGCTTATCATCAAGGTACAGCATGGCCTTGGTTGGCAGGCTTCTATCTTGAGGCTTGTCTGAAACTTTACAAGCGTACACGTCTAAGTTTCGTAGAAAGACAGATGGTGGGCTATGAGGATGAGATGCAACAACATTGTCTCGGAACAATGCCAGAACTCTTTGATGGTAATCCGCCATTCCAAGGAAGAGGCGCCATTTCGTTTGCTATGAATGTAGGCGAGGTGCTTCGTACGCAAGAGTTATTGGAGAAATATAAATATTAATAATCGGAGGATATCAATATGAAAGTTTTAATGTTTGGTTGGGAGTATCCTCCTCATGTATTCGGCGGACTCGCAACAGCCAATTTCGGTATATCAGAAGGACTTCATGCCCAAGGTGACGTGGATATAACATTGTGTTTGCCCCATCCGTTTGGTGATGAAGATCAGACCTATGCACGTATCGTGGGTATGGATACCGTGCCAATCGTTTACCGAGATGTAGATTACGAATACCTTAAAGGACGTCTTGGCAATCGTATGGCACCTGAATACTATTACAAATTGCGTGACCATATATATGCTGATTTCGGGTATATGAATGCCAATGACATTGGCGCAATGGAGTTTGCAGGTGGTTATCCAAGTAATCTTCATGAAGAAATAAACAATTATTCAGTAATCGCAGGTGTAGTTGCACGTACTGAAGAATTTGATATCATCCATGCACACGATTGGTTGACTTATCCTGCAGGGCTTCATGCTAAGCAGGTCAGTGGTAAACCTTTGTGCATCCATGTACATGCAACCGATTTTGATCGTAGTCGCGGTAAAGTGAACCCAACGGTTTATTCTATCGAGAAAGATGGTATGGATAATGCTGATTGCATCATGTGCGTGAGCGAGTTGACTCGTCAGACCGTTATCAATCAGTATCATCAGGATCCACGCAAAGTGTTTACAGTACACAACGCTGTGTATCCATTGAAACCAGAAGTAGCTGCTATTCCAAGACCTAACCATAAAGGTAAAGAAAAGGTGGTTACCTTCTTAGGACGTTTGACCATGCAGAAAGGACCTGAATACTTTGTAGAAGCAGCCAACATGGTGCTTCATCGTACGCGTAATGTGCGTTTTTGCATGGCAGGATCGGGTGACATGATGGATCAGATGATTTATCTAGCAGCTGAACGTGATATTGCAGATCGTTTCCATTTCCCTGGATTTATGCGTGGCAATCAAGTGTATGAGTGCTTGAAGGATTCGGATGTTTATGTCATGCCATCGGTTAGTGAGCCTTTTGGAATCTCTCCTCTTGAAGCTATGCAATGTGGAACACCTACCATTATATCTAAGCAGAGTGGTTGCGCTGAAATATTACATAATTGCATCAAGGTAGATTATTGGGACATTCATGCTTTAGCTGATGCTATATACAGTATATGTCACAATGAAAGTCTCTTCGACTATCTCTCCACAGAAGGTAAACGCGAAGTAGATCAAATAACGTGGGAAAAGGTAGGAGCGTGGATTCGTAAACTCTATCTAAGAACCTTAGGATGGGAATAAAAACTTAAACAATAATCAATTCAAAGATACAATTATGAAAACAATTTGCCTATATTTCGAGATACATCAAATCATTCATCTCAAGAGATATCGTTTCTTCGACATCGGTGCAGATCATTATTACTATGATGACTATGAGAACGAACGTAGCATCTCTGACATTGCAGAACGTAGTTATATGCCTGCTCTTAATACCTTGCTAGATATGATCAATGAGAATGGTCAATATTTTAAGGTGGCATTCTCATTGTCAGGTGTAGGTATAGAGCAGTTAGAACTCCATGCTCCTCAGGTTCTAGACAAACTACAGGAACTTAACAAAACAGGTTGTGTGGAATTCTTAGCCGAGCCATATTCTCATGGCCTATCTTCTTTGGTTAATGAAGATAGCTTCAGAGCAGAGGTTAAGCGTCAAGTGGCAAAGATCAAAGAATATTTTGGCCAAGAACCTAAAGTGCTTCGTAACTCTTCACTTATCTATAGTGATGATATTGGTGGCGTGGTTGCTGATATGGGGTTCAAAGGTATGTTAACCGAGGGAGCTAAACATGTGTTGGGTTGGAAGAGTCCGCATTATATCTACCATTGCGCTGTTAACCCTCAACTGAAATTGTTACTCCGTGATGTTAACTTAAGTGATGATATCTCGTTGCGTTTCAATAATTCTGATTGGGAAGGTTATCCGTTGTTTGCCGATCACTATTGCGACGATATAGCTTCTTTGCCCGATGAAGAACAGTTTGTCGGTATATATATGAACCTTTCTGCGCTTGGAATAGCTCAGCCTCTTTCTAGCGGCGTACTCGACTTTATGAAAGCAATACCTGCATGTGCTAAGCAACGCGGTATCACTTTCTCAACCCCAACTGAGGTTTGTTTGAAGATGAAGAGTGTCAGCCAACTTGATGTTCCTGATACCTTGAGTTGGATGGACGAAGAGCGTGACGTGAGTACATGGCTTGGTAATCCAATGCAACGCGAGGCATTTAACAAGCTATATAGTGTTGCTGACCGTGTGCGTATCGCAAATGATCCACGTATCAATGCCGATTGGGACTACTTGCAGGCATCAAACAATTTCAGAATGATGTCTACTAAACCACAGCATGTTGGTATTGACAGAGGTATATATAGTAGTGCCTTTGACGCATTCTCTAATTACATGAACATCCTTGGTGACTTCTTGAATCGCGTAGATAGTATGTATCCAGCAGAGATTGATAACGATGAACTTAACTCTCTTCTGACAACGATACGTAACCAAGGTGACGAAATAGAAGTTAAGGAAAAAGAGTTGGTTCGCCTACGTGCTAAAGTTGAAAAACTGGAAGTTGCAGAAGAAGCTCTTCGGGAAAAACTAGATAAGGCGCAAGCTCCTAAAGCCACAACACGAAAAACGACAACACGTACAAAGAAAACGTCGAGCAAGAGTAGTGCTTCTGTAAAAGAAACACCTACAAAATAATAGAAAATGAAATGTTACCTTGGGTATGAGTAAATCCATTAGCGAATAGATTGCTAGGTAACGATCCCCCTTGAAAATCATACCGCTTTTGCCATTCAACAGCTCCTTGTTGAATGGCATTTGTGATTTTTATGCTTATTGAAGACAAGAACGTTTCATAGTGAGTTGCTTAGAAACGCAGATAAAGAGAGAGACCCGTTTGAAAACGAAACGAGCAAAACGTGGTTGAGGTAGGGTGGAGGTTTATCTAAGCAAATGTTTGTCGATTAGCAAGATGTAATTTCTAATCGGGTTAAAGGACAGGAAAGTTAAATCATCTTTTCTTTTTAAACCATTTCACTTGCCCTGTCTTGCCAAATTTCCGGTAAAGTTTCCACCCTAACAATAAACCATCTACAACCCCTATGCTAGAGTTGAAGATGTGCGTATATCGGTCTAAGCCTTTACGGTTGTTTTTCTCCTTGGCGATAACTCGTTTCCACGTATCCTTTATCTCAAGTTCCTTCTTAAGTAGCTCCGTCTGAAGTTGTGCTTTCCGTATCTGAATATCAGCTAAAGAGTTGTATTGATGCGACGTTCCGGTTTCTTTCATGTTCAAATAGGAATTGTATTGATTTACTTAGAGGTAAACAACATTGTAAGAAATTTAACAAGAGGCTTCTCAATCAATGTGTGACGCATCGCAACCATTAGAATCATTAATAATACATAGAATGCGCCTACGATAAGGAAAGATAAAGGAAGACTATGCAATGTGGCATCTATTGCATAAGTAGCGGCAAACGAGAAATAGATTGCCGCAATCAAAAGTAATACCATCAGTACAACCAATATTGCGATTGCAGTGATTAGTCTTACACAAATCTGAATTACATCAAGCTTCGTGTATTCTATTCGGAGCTTGATGTAATTCTTAATAGAATTGACGAGGCGTGTTATAGCCTCAACTTTTTCATCACTTGATAACACTTGTTGGCTAATGTTTATGCGTTTTCTGCAGCGTCTTTAATATCGTCAACAAATTCCTCTGCCTCTTTGCGTGACAACTTGATGTCGTGTTTTTGGCAAAATGAATCTACTGCTTCTGATATCTTAGAACGTGTATCTGCTCCCTTTTCTGGTGCCAACAACAATCCAAGAACTGCGCCTGCAAGGGCTCCGCCAAGTGCAGCGCTAATGTAACCGAATGCTTTCATATATCAATATATTTAATGTTATACGTATTGTATATTGCAAAAGTACATTTTTTTTTCGAATCGGCTTATTGATGAAACCCTATTTTGTGTTAAAAATATGATAATTAAATGTAATGCCAAAGACTAGAAACGGGTGGGGCTATTGAGGGCAAGAATAAACTAGGATGTTAATCAAGTTCATGCTTGAAATTGAAGGAGCCGTTATCATGGCCAACGATATAATCATGTAGGAATGTGGCCAAAATCTCTTCATCGCTACATTGTGCACGATTGTCGATGCGGTTTTCTACAAGATCACTCAATGCTCCTTGAAAGATGTTTCCTGTAGCTAATCCGCCTGTGGAAAGTCGTGATATGTAGATTTCGTTGTCATACATATCATGAGTGGCTTTGATATTTTTTAATTCGTTGTACAATTGTTGGTATTCCTCCTGCCAGTTAGGATCGTTGGGATATAAACTATTGATGACGTCTATTACTTGACGAAATGTAATTGAGTTGGCGAGTGATCGTAATGTAATCATAGTTTGTTATATAAAAAATAAAAGCTAGAATGATTTCTCAAACTAGCTTAATTATTGTCGGGGCGACAGGATTCGAACCTGCGACCACCTGGTCCCAAACCAGGAGCGCT
>CAVJZR010000035.1:0-32177 GCA_963654235.1 Bacteroidaceae bacterium
GCTAAGGCTATATGCACTGCATGACTGTCGTATCACTCGAAATGTCGGATGAACCCAAATAAAACCAAATCTAGTTGAAATCCATTCTCTCTTGCAAATTGAATCGCAAGAGATCTAGAGTCAATGCTCCAAATATTGGCAGATGTAATCTTTCCAATGAAACCATTGTCTTGCATCGACTTGATAATGTTTTTCAGTGCAGGTTGCTCCTTAAAAACTTGATAGTCGGTCAATATGTTAACTAGATATTGATAACTTAAAATACCAATACCTTTATTCTCTACTTCTTGTTTGAGTATTTCTGCAAGAGACGCATTCGTCTTGTTAACCATAAACTCACTATATATTTATTATAGACAATAGGTTCATGATGAACCAACTATCAAATCCTTGAAATACTTGTCGCTTTGCATTGGCGCCATCCTTTTGTAGTTCTACACCATCAGAATATGGTGTAACACCGATGAGTTTTTGTAGGGAACCTTGGACGATTTCTGCGGGGAATAGAATATGATATTCTTGTTGGTAAGAACCAATGTCCCTACTCCAACATTCTCCATGGACGAATGTTCAACAGGATGTCCTTTGGAACTTCCTGTCCTATAGCAAACTGTCAAAAGCATAGCTGACCAAATCTTCTTTATAATTAGATTTGCTAACAAATTCCTTCGTATAGTTTATGCTCTTATTGAAGGCTAATAGAGGCTTCTTCTTGTAAGCGTCGTATAGCATCTGACCATATCCGGCTTTCAAGAGATCCTTGAAAACCATCTTCATGGCGGGATATTCCTCATAGCCGTTAATGTCAGCTATCAGATTGGCTAGCCTCACTTCGGTTACGATGTTCTTACTAAACTGCGCAACCAATTGTTTTGTCGCTTCATGTAGTTTCATCTTTAGCAGTCTTGTTATTGTCCTTTTCTTCTATAGGAGGGATGCGGTCATGAATGGGATCTATGGGCGTGACATCTTCCCTGGGGTTTGAAGTGTTTGAAGACGTAATCTCATCTTGCGCTTCATCCGTAGGAAGGCCGCCTGTCACAGTCACGTCTTGTTCTTCTGAATAGGAATCCTCCCAACCTATCTCGTCATGATATGGGACGAAATCTTCTCCTTCAATCTCTTCTGTAAACTTGTTCCACTTGCTGGCAAGCGAATGCTTTGACTCAAAAGCTTTTGCTAGGTCATCCTTCGCATATTGATAATCTATCATCAGTTTCTGAATTCTAAGATCTCCCTTGCTTAGACGAGCAATCTCTTCTCTTAATTTAAGGATGCGATTGTTGATATCAAAGAGCTGGTTCTCGATGTTCCTCCTTTGCCAACCAATGAGATGATTCACCTTTTCCGGAAGCATCATTTCGTCATAGACGCACGCTATAGACATATCGTCTTTGCTGCCAATCTTGCTTAGTTGGGGCAAAGTCTCTTGGAGATTAAGCAAAGCATTGGCTGAACCTTCTCGATCTATCAGCTTAAGCACTTGTATATAGAAGTTTACCATATTCTCTGTGATACCAAATGAGTCGTCAATGCCATCTGAACCAAGGAAGACCGCCAATGGCTTGGTGCCATCTCCACAATAGCAATACCGAAACTCTTCGATGGCAGAAGAGTCGCATAACGATGTCGTCTTGTTCAAGAAGCACTTCTCGTCCCATGGAATAGGTTCAAGCCATGAGCCATTGTCATCAAAGGCAATACATTTGCCATCCCCGATATGAAAGGCAAACCAGAAGTTTTCTGTATATACGTAGCACATCAACGTGCATCCGTACGTCTTCTCTATCCCGATGCCTTGTTCAAACTCGGCTAGATAACTTGGCTTAATGTTGCTTTTCTCTTCTTCCGATAAAGGCGTGTTCTGCGAATGAAACGTTATCTTCTGTCTCCAATTGTAGATAATAGAGGAGAACAATTGGCGAAGAGCCTTATCTACATTTGTGTCTTTGGTGTAAAGGTTGGAACTAGCTTCGGTCGAAAGTGCTTTCTTTTGACAGAAAGGCTTCCCTTTGAACAGATTTCCATCTACCTCAGACACGAATGCTCGGACGCATTCCTTGGTAGCCTCCACAGCAAAACGTGAACCGACATCACTTCTGAAATAGCGTGCGCCGCCGTGCCCATCACAAACTATTGCAACGGACATGGTGGTGTCTGTAAAACTGAAAGACGCATCTTGGCACACCTTATTTATTAAGATGTGACTTTCGCCTTGGCATGAGTGATGTAAATCTTTCATCTAATATCAAGGTTTCGTTTTAGTCCCAATCGTCATAGTTGTTTGAAGCAGCGGGCTCTGGGGCTGTACCCTCCGAATGTGCGCCATCGATATCCTTGACGTTATCGGTCACGTCCTTAATTACCTGCTCCTGCTTGCTAGTATCTCCAGCGGTGGAACTCTTGCTTCCGATTTGGGAAGAAGTAACGGCTACAACGCGAATCACTTGTTTCAGCGCTTCGATGTTGTGAACGGTGAAGACGGCTTCGATAGATCCAGTGAAATCTTTAAGAACATCCTTGTCAGCATCATCACCGATGGCGATGGCTATTTTGATAGCGGCTTTGAACCAGTTGTTGTTCTTCAGTTTGCTTAGACCGCTTTGGAAGTCATCTGTAGGACCACCATCTGAAAGAAGGATGATAGCCGGGGCAAATGAACCACTAGCTGCTTGCATAAATCCGCTTCTTGATAGTTTGCTGTTGAGTTCAAGGCAAGCTGCTCCAAGAGAAGTCAACCCGCTAGCCTGAACATCTTGCCACTTGAAGTCGGAAGCCAATTTGGGTTCATCATAAAGCCAGTTGGTTCCGTTGGAGAATTCAAGGGCAGCAACTTTGATCTCAGCATCTGGGTTTGAAGCCGAAATCTCGTCTAGCATTGGCAGTACGTTCACTACGGCGTCGTTGACTGCACCGATCTTGTTACCCATCATGCTTCCTGATGTGTCAATGAGGAAGAAGAGCGTCATGGTTCTACGTGGCACGCTGACCACATCATCTAATAGAGACATAGTATTTGTTGTATTTTAATTGTTTGACATCATTTCTATTTCTGCCTTGTATGGCACCGTATGAACTCGGAAGGTAATCTTCAACCCCGCTTTTACAGGGAGAATCTCTTGAGGCGCTACCGTCTTTATCTTACCACTTGGGGTTTCCACAGTCCATGTCTCTGCGGAAACATTCTTGATGAGCAAGAATCCATTGCTGTCTGCCGTAACCACTCCGTCAGGAATGTTATCGTTGTCAATGTAGATAACCGTTTTGTTGGTCAGAGGTAGAGAGCGTCCATTGATGATTAGACGCTTCGTTAGGTCAATCTCCTTCCCGCAGTTTATACATTTATCATTCACATTTGATACATTTACGAACGTTTCTTCTATGCAGTGAGGACAAACAACCAAACTATCACGCAATGTGGAGATTACTTTCTCCCAATTCTGTTCTATCATGCGTGCACTGGGATTCTTTAGCTTCTCTTGGCTAAACTCTTCTATAAAGGTATCGCGCAATAGTTGTGGAAACACGGGCCATCGTCTTATCACGTTTTGATGTATACCTCTCACTGGTCGGTTTGTGTTGTTAGTGGGGTCGTAGATAAACAATGCCTCACTGCCATAGAATCTCTTTTCATACGATTCTGTCATGCATGGACAAGCCACCACTCTCTCGCCTTCAAAAGGATGATTGGCGTAGAAGAGCATGAACAATATCACGGAGAGGGAGAACCGATCGCTGTTTTTATCAGGTATGCCACCCGCCACAATCTCTGGCGCCATGTATCTAGCCTTGCCCATAATGCCCGACTTCTCTCCTTGGGGCATCACGTTATCGTTGTCGCAGATAAGGACATCACCCGTCTGCGGATCTATAAAGAAGTTGCCGTCATTCAGGTCTTGGTAGCTGTAGCCAAAGCGATGAAGCATCATAAATCCGTTGCAGATCTTCATTGCTGCAGATAACATTGCCGTGAATGACTTGAAAGAGACCTTTGCCAACAAGAAATTGCCAAACTCATAATAGTTTTGAGGGCGTAGCTTCATGATATATCCGTAGCTTCCTTGCTGCTTTTCGGTTAGATACTCTGGCCACAAGAAAGCGTCCGACGGCGCACCTGAGACAATGTTATGTTCCAAGTTGCGATAGAACTTGTCGTCAGGAGCGTTCAGATACCATTTCAAGGCTTTCTTCTCGTCGCACACTTCTACAAGGTATACGATACCTTGACCTCCTCGTCCTAGCTCTTTGATGATTGTTGCCGATCCACCGCCAACCAAAGATACCGTTGAGTGCTTGCTTAATTCTGTCATAATTTTTTTGTGTTAGGGTAGTGTGGATTAGTAACCGCCACCTTTGAGATTGATTTCGCTTACAGTTGTTAGCTCTCCGCGTTGTCCACATGAAGGACATGTCACCACGCTCTCACCATGATAGCAGACTATCTTACCGCATCCACAGATATAGAATTGTTTACTTCCACAATATGGGCAACCTGGATATTCAGGGTCAAGCTCAACACTGCCAGTTACTGATTGTTCATCATATCCTTCTCTGTGTGCTTTGTCTTGGTCTATCTTGAAAGCCCACACTAGTTTGTATTTTCTCGGACCTATACAGTCCACAGTTATTCCATAAGGCTTCTTGGTCTCTTCGCAAACCGCCATTATGGCAAAAGCTTTATCACTAAGTCTTGTCATATAGCTTCCTTTCAACAAGAGTTTGGGATAAGAAAGATGTGGCTTCTATGAAACGGAATCCTATCCCTTTGTTCCGATAGAATCCCAATAGTCTCGGATGGTTATGACGATTTAAGTTATGCCTCAATAAAAATGCGCGGGATTCGCTCTTTGCCCATCCCGCATGTCCAGGCCTTCGCATTGCCCCAATTCGCAAGACGGACAACGCAGAAAGCCCACGCATGGTATAATGATCCCATACGCAGGCAATCGATGAGGCGCCTCTGCATAGAGAAATGCCCACGATACCTCACGATAGGGCTAATATACCTACCGTGAACATCTATCGTTGTCTCATTCTTTGGCGAATTGGTCTTAAGTTGCGAAGTTAGGACATGCCAAGAATAAGCGTCAGATAAACGCTCTTTTCATCAAAGTAGCACCCACCCACATTATGCCCGCAACGGGCTTTCTGCGAGTATTGTGCCTTGCCAAGATAAAACTTTTATTTTGAATCTTGTTTATTTTCGTTAAATAAAATGACAACCATTCTGTAATACGTGAAGTCTTTAAGAGCCCAACCCTTTTTCAAATGGAAAAGCTATGCACATTTAGAAACATTCACATCCTTTTCCTTTGGTTGATTCCTAGAATAGTCGTGTCTTTATCATTACAAACAAGTTGTAACATGAAACGTGTAATGACGTATGAAGCTAAGAAGTAAGATGTTAGCTAACCCATTTATTTACCAAGGCTACGAAAGTCCTGAATATTTCTGCGATAGAGAGGCAGAGACCAAGTATTTTCCGCTCGTCAATAGAAGCTTTTTCTCTTCTACATCTGCAATCCGTGAGAAGACTTCACCCAATGTCATTCGTGTAAAACTACAAAAAGTCGTCCTTAAAAGTGTGGAAAATCACAAAAAGTCGAACTAAAAAGTGCGTTCATCGAGCGGTGAACTCACTTTTTAGGGTCTATTATAGCCCTCCTTTCTATGAACAATGGCTATAATCTAGCAATCAATTGCTGCATCTCGTCCGTGTGAGCCAGCACGCTAAGGAAGAGCTGCCACTGGTTCTGTGCACGCACCAGGTTGTGCGTGGGGTAGGCGGTCTTCCAGTAGACATCGCCGTTGAGGTAGTCAGTGAGGAACCTTACGCTCTGCATATATGGGAAGAGGGCTGCAGCGTAAGGCAGATTCTCCTTCTCTACGGGTGTGAGGAACGAGTCAGAACCTTCTAGGTAGCCACGTGTGAACGCTTCGAAGATATCCATCCTGAATGCCACTTTGCTCAGATCGGGCTCGTCTTCAGCCACCGTGTTGGCAGCCGAACGCAGAAAGTCGCCATAATCAGAGAAGACAAAGCCTGGCATCGTGGTATCTAGATCCACCACGCAGAGCACGCGTCCCTCGTCGTCAAACATCATATTGTTGACCTTCGTGTCGCAGTGGCAAACGCGTTTGGGCAGCACGCCTTCGGCATAGAGCCTATCCACGCGGCACATATCGGCATAGTGGCGTTCTATCTGAGCGATAAAGTCGGCCACGCTAGCCGTGCGTCCCACCTTGTCAGCCTCCATCGCATCATGTAGCTGGCGATAGCGCAACGCCATATTATGAAAGTCGGGGATGGTCTCGCCCAGTGCTCCTTCTGGCAGATCGGCAAGCATCGCCTCAAACTGCCCGAAAGCTAGACCTGCAAAGCGAGAGAAGTGTGGGTTGACGGTCTCGTAGGTGTGAGCATGGGGGATAAACACCGATACGCGCCAGTATTCGCCTTGCTCATCACGCCAGTAGGTGGCGCCCTCATGCGTCGCAATGAAGCGAAGCACCTTGCGGTCAATGTCGTCCGTCCCAGCCGCTTCTAGCTTCTGACGGATGTGCGAAGTCACCGTCTCGATGTTGCGTTGGAGCAGCGCTACATCCGTAAACACCGACGTGTTGATATGCTGAAGCACATAGTCGGGTGCCGTGGCGGGTGTGGTGGTCACCTTGAACGTGTCGTTGATTAGGCCGTTACCCAGTGGGCGAACCTCGTTCACGCTTCCTTCGATGCAGAAGTGGCTTAGTAGGTCTTGATAATTTGTCATGGTGGTATTGCTATATAATATAAGGTGAAAGGTGTTGTTTCATCTCTGCAAACTTACGAAAAAAATGTGGCGGAAGCCCCGCTTTCATCCAAAATATTTAACTTTGCATAAGATAAGCTGCACTCGGGAAACTGAAATCAAGATTTCTTTCCGCTCGTTTGCATTATCTTTGCAAATTGTTTCACCCAAAACGAATATACAATTATGACACACGGACACGACGTTTTACATATGATGGAAGGCAATAGCTATGCTTCCAAACAACAACTGGTAGATGCTATCATCGAGCGCTTTGGCGCAGAAGAGCGCTTCTACACCTGTTCGGCTTCAGATATGACCGCTGAACAACTGGTGACCTTCCTCGAAGAGCGTGGCAAGTTTAAGCCTGCAGGCGCTGACGACTTCACCGTGGACATCACCAAGGTGTGCAACCACTGATCCTTGAAGAACGATGCCAAAGCTGTCGCCCTCATAATGGGTGCAGCGAAGCACGATGAAAGGGGCCGAGCCCCCAATACTAGTAATGGCAGAAAAGTGTATCCAACTATCCTTGTTCCCCGATGAGGAACACCCCGATTCTGTGACCGATGCTGAAGAGACGGCGTATGACCTGACCGACCTCTTCCGCCGCTTGGCGCAATCGGCTTTCCGCAGCCGGTTTCACCTCACAGCCAAGGATCGTCAGTACATCGCTGCCAAGGGCCTTCCCGCTATCCGCCGCCATGCACACGACTTTGTGGCTCATCGGTTGGCGCCCGCCGTCATTCCCAACGATGGGAAGCAAACCCCTATGCGAGGCCATCCCGTGTTCCTAGCTCAGCATGCCACCGGGTGTTGCTGCCGCGGCTGCTTTGCCAAGTGGCACCACATACCCGCAGGAAGGACGCTCACCGAGGAGGAGCAACGCTATGCCGTGGCGGTGATAATGACTTGGATAGAACATCAATTGGCTATAAGATGATCAGAAACCGATGGTTCATATTGATTGTCGTGGCGCTGATGAGCTGCGCCGCCCATGCTCTTGAGACCAGTCCCAAGCAGATCTACAATGCCCTAGAACCCTTGACCAGCCGACAACTGCTAGACAAGGGCTACTCCTTGCTATCCCAACGCCAGAAGACCGATAGCGCCCTGATGTGCTATACCATCGTGGCCAACCGCTATTATGACGGCGACCATTCGGCAGAGAGCACCGATCATGCCATCGTAGCTATGGAGAACATGGGCAATATCTACATGACGCGGTTCTTCGACTATCGTAAGGCTTACGAGTATCTGCTCCAAGCCCAACAGTTAGCCGAACGCCAAGGGCAGAACAAACACCTAGCTTATATCTATCTGAGCCAGTGCAACGTGTGGAAGATGTCCATGCTCACCTCTGGCAAGCAACATGACAGATATGTGGCCACGCTCCGCAAGGCGTTCCGCCATGCTTTGACGTCGGGCGATACCGATATAGCAGCCACCACCCTTGTTGCCCTCTGCGATGAGGCGGTCTATGCATCGACGCAGGTTATAGATGTGACAAGGGAAACGGCACTCTTCCGCCAACAGGGTAAAGGGGCAAAGACGCCCATCGGCCAGTATGCCCTATGCTTTGCCCAAGCCACGCAGCTAGCGCAGAACCATCACTACCTAGAGGCTGCAGAGGCTTTTGCGCAGTCGGCTACCATGATTCGCACTGGTGTGGCGTCCGAGCGTTACGATTATATCTCGCGTTCCGATCAGGCTTATATGCTCTTCATGGCGGGCAGAAGGGAAGAGGCGACAGACAGCCTGAAGCACTTGCTCCAAAGCGCCACGAAGGAAAACAACCGCGACTTCATGATGAGCATCACCTCGTTGCTCCACGATATGTATGCGCGGATGGGCCAACAAGCGCTCGCCGATCGCTATCAGCTGTCCTATCTGAGGCAGAAAGACTCGCTTACCTACCACAACAACCTGTCCGAGATCAGTGATGTGGAGACCTCAGCCAAGCTCAGTCAGACCCATCGCGAGATGGCGCAGCTAGCCCATCGGCATCGTGTGCAGACCATCATCACCACCTTTGTCGGTATCATCGCCGTGATCCTGCTTGTGGCGATAGCCATCGTGCTGCACGCTTATCGCCAACTGCGCTTCAGCCACCGGATGCTTTATCGGAAGAACGAAGCCCTCTTGCATCGTGATGCCACTGAAGCCAAGTATAAGCAGAGTCGTCTGGACGATGATGACAAGAACCAGCTCCTGGAGCGCATCACCGATGTGCTGGAACACAACGCCGAGATCTATGACAGCGCGTTCTGCTTGAACCGCATGGCAGAGCTCATCGGCGCAAGCTATAAGGACGTGTCGCAGGTGGTGAACGAGCGCTATGGCGGCAACTTCAACACCATGCTCAACGAGTATCGCATCAAGGAGGCGTGCCAGCGACTGGGTGATGCCGACCATTATGGCCACCTCACCATCGAAGCCATCGCCCTGAGCGTAGGGTTCAAGTCGCGTACGGGCTTCGCAGCGTTGTTCAAGCGGTTCACCGGCATGACGCCATCGGTGTATCAGAAGATGGCTTTGGCTGATCAGCGACAGCACTCGCATCAGTGAGTCGTGGCATATTGTAAAGCGAAAACCCTTGTTTTCGTCTGAAATCATGATTTTAGACATGAGCAAAGCATGATTTCTTATCTGCTCAAAAGACAATTGCTAATTTTGCCAACCTACTTATCAAAACGCAATTGTTATGAGAAATCATCTACATTACATCGAGAAAGCCGTTTTGCTCGTGGCGCTTGCTACCACCAGTATGAACGTTCAGGCACAGACGTGGTTCACCCCTGCACCCGCGAAACGTGTCGCAAAGCACCTGTTACACGCGTCTACAAACCTCACCGCCAAGCCCGCGGGTTTGCGCCAAAGCGCTGCGCAGTCGTCCAGCGCCTCGTCCATCGTGCTGGTCAATGAGGATTTCAACCAGTGGACAGCCGGCACGTCTGACCAGCCCGACACCTCTAAGCCTCTAGCTAGCGAGGATAGCTCCATCTATATCGACCCTTCGCTCACCGCTGATGGCACATGGGCGGGTAGCGGCGTCTATTCGGCAGGTGGCAGTTGTGCCCTGATCTCTCCCGATGGTGAGAGCGTGGCTGAGGTGCTCACCCCACTGGGCGACTACTCGGGTGAGATCACCGTCACTTGTCGTATCAAAGCCATCTCTGTGACACGTGATGGCGAGACCGTGACCAAGGGTTCAACGCTGGATATCGTCCCTTACATCGGCGGTTATCTATCGGGATCGCAAGCCAAAACCGATGCCGAGAGCGGCTATTCTATCCGTGTCTATCCCAAGCAAGGATGGAACGAGGTGCAGTTTACCTTTTCCAATTATAGCGCGGACAACAGCGGCTTCATCGCTTTTGCCACGCAGAACGCACTGGTCATAGACGATATCAAGATCACCTCTACCGCCACGTTTATCGCTGAGCCGGCTATCCTCCCTGCGCAGAGCTTCAAGGACGATGGCTTCACCATCCGTTGGCAACCCGTGCGCAAGGCTTACGACTACTGCATCGATCTATATAAGAAGGTGTACACCACCGATGGCGATGCCCATATCGTGGCCGACTTTGATGATACAGGCTTGGATGACGCATGGACGGTGAACCACTATACGCTGACTGACGATCAGGGCGAGGACCAGACGGCTGCGTTGGTGCTCGATTCGGGTGACAGTCTGGCTACACCTTACAACTATTCTAAGTATAAGAGCGCCAAGTTCTTCATGAAGGTGATAGGTCCCGATGACCTAGACAAGTATAGCTATGGTTACGTTTACATCGATGTGCTAGCTGAAGATGGTTGGCAGACCGTAGGCGCATTTACCGCAGGAGGCTTCCTAGACGGCCGCACGGTGGATGTGGATCAGTCGTTGCAGTATGCCTTTGCTAACAACTATTATGGCTTCCGTCTACGTCCCGAGCTGGAAGAGGGTAGCCAACTGATCTTGGACAACTTTGACATGACCACCGGACGTGCCGGTTACCTAGAACCCGTGTTCTGTGATCAGTCGTCGCAGTTTGGTGGTGACGATACCTACTACGATGATACGGAAGACTGCACCTACACTTTCAGCGGCCTAGAACCCACCACTGAGTACTATTACCGCGTGCGCTCCCATTATATCCGCCAGTTTTCTAAGTCTACCACCTACCATGCCTTTGGCGTGAGCGCACCTACCCAGCTCACCGCACACGACGTTCAGAGCGACGCCTACACCGTGGAGTGGCAGGCAGCACCCAAAGCCACCAGTTACACGGTCAACGATTACCTGGTCTATACCGCCACCGAGGATGAGGCTGACCACGTGTTGCTGGAAGAGACCTTTGACGATGTGGATGTCACCGACGCCACGGACATAGACGAGCTCTACACCTTTTACAACTACACCGACACGCCGCTAGACGACTATGCCGACAATGCCGGATGGATGGGAACCAACAATGGTGTGCTCAGCGGTATGATGGGATGCGATTACAACTACTATCTGGGTTATCTGCAGACCCCCGAACTGTTCACATCTAACAATGGCGAGTTTACCGTCAACGTGAAGGCATACGGCTATTATGGCGACGATCTGCTGATCTACACCGCTGATGACACCTACTCACTGGCTTTTGAAGACCAGGGCGACGGCGAGCACGGCTACCTAGACCAGACCATCACGCTCCAGTCGGGCTGGAAGAACCAGAAGCTCGTGCTGCTGACCAATGCCGGTGCACCCTTCGTGATCGACTATTTCAAGGTCACTCAGGATCTCAAAGCAGGCGCACGTGTGCTCACCTTCAATGGCTCTGCCGATGTGGAGGCTGGCGATGAGAGCTACCGCTTTACCGCACTCAAGGGCAACAACCACGCCGTCAGCGTCACATCCCACTATCTCTACGATGCTGCCACGGCCGATTCGGATCCTTCTAGCTACCTCTTCATCAACCTCGATGGTACCGATGGCATCAGCGCCAACACTGCTGCCGATGCTGATGCTTATGAGACAAGCCGCTATTCGGTTACCGGTGAGAAGCTCTCCAAGCCTGTTCGAGGCATCAATATCATCCGTTTGAGCAACGGAAAGGTTATCAAACGCATCGAAAAATAAATTAATTTCTAAGGAAGAATAAATTAATTTTCTACCAAAAATAAATTATTTTCACAACCGATTAGTACTTTCACATGCGTTAAAACCGGCTGAGTGACATTGTAAAATGGGCTCGGCCGGTTTCTCATTCAGCCCATTCGTCATCTGACGGAGGCTTGGCGGTATGGTGTTCATGCGATCGGTCCAATTCTGAACGACCTATAAATCTTCTTAATAAGCACCGATTTTTGAGGTAAGTACTTCCATAGTCATCCATTTTTGTTTACTTTTGCAACGTTAGACGTCCCGTTAGCGCTTGCCGTACGAGGCTTTTCTGCCCACTGAAGAGTAGCTTCGAGGGTGACAATCGTCAGATAAATAATAACAATTAACAACATAAACGAAAACAAAACAACTATGAAAGTAATCAACACAGACAAAGCCCCCGCTGCCATTGGTCCATACAGTCAGGCTATCGAAGCCGGTAACATGGTGTTTGCATCAGGTCAGTTGCCTATCGATCCAGCCACTGGAGCCTTTGCTGAAGGTGGTGTGAAGGAGCAGACACGTCAGTCGCTCACCAACGCCAAGTACATCCTTGAGGAAGCGGGTACCGATTTGGCTCACGTGGTAAAGACCACCGTGTTCCTATCAGATATGGACAACTTTGGCGCAATGAACGAGGTCTATGCCGAATTCTTTAGCCAGCCTTTCCCCGCACGTTCTGCCGTAGCCGTGAAGACCTTACCTAAGGGCGCCCTGGTAGAGGTAGAGTGTATCGCTGTGAAGTAAGCACGCATCCCTTTTCCTTATTTAATATATGCCCATACCACCCCAAGGTGTGGGCTATTTATCGGTGTGTAACCACCACCGCAACGTTATTTGTATCACAATGAAAACTAGAACATTACTATTTGCCTTGTCTTTGGCAGCCACATCTGCCTTTGCACAGGGTACACAGACAGGGAGCTTCCGCTCCAATATGGACTTGAGCGTACGTCCGGGCAACGACTTCTATCAGTATGCCGCAGGTCAGTGGCTCCAGACGCACCCCTTGGACGCTGAGCATTCGATGAACGGCGCCTTTGTAGATCTGGACGAGCTGAACCAGAAACGTATCAATGAGATTGTTACTGAGCACGCTTCCACATCACAAGCAAAGGGCTCGCTCGGTCAGAAGATAGGTTCGCTCTATCGCCTCGCCATGGATAGCGTGCGCCGTAACCGTGAAGGCGCTGACCCTATTCGCCCCATCTTGAACCAGATTGAGGCCATCAAGGATCGCCGCGAGTACCAGATAGTCACGGCTAAGCTCTCATATATCGGTGTGGACGTGACGATGTTCGGCATCGGTGTGGGCACGGATCTGCGCGAATCACAGTCGCACATCGTCGGCGTAAACCAAGCCGGACTAGGCCTCGGGGAACGCGACTACTATCTAAACGATGATGACCAGACCGTGAAGGTGCGCAATGCCTACCTCACCTTGCTCAAACGCCTCTTCACCCTTGCTGGTAACAGCGACGCTGATGCCCAGCGCAAGGTGGATGCAACGATGGCTATCGAGACTCGTATCGCTAAGCAGAGCTACGATCAGGTAAAGCTTCGTGACATCAACGCCAACTATCACAAGATGACTTACACCGAGCTAGTCACTCAGTTCCCAGGTATCGACTGGGGCAACCTCTTCCTTATGTGTGGCTATCCTGCCTTCCAGTATGTCGATGTAGGCCAGCCCGAACCTATACATGAGGTGGAGAAGATCTTGGCTGACACACCGCTAGATGACCTTAAGGCTTATGCCGAAGCCCATGCGTTGCTCGGCGCTACGGGCACATTGGACGATGAGTTCCGCCGTGCATCGTTCGAGTTTAATCAGGTGGTCAGTGGTGTGAAGCAGGATCGTCCTCGCTGGAAACGTGCCACGAGCCTCGTGAGCGGCGTGTTGAGCGAAGCCATCGGTAAGCTTTACGTCGAAAAGTACTTCCCTGAGAGCAGTAAGGAACGCATGCTGACCTTGGTGCACAATCTGCAAGAGGCTTTGGCACAGCGCATCGATGAGGCTACATGGATGGGAACGGAAACCAAAGCACAGGCTAAGGACAAGCTACAGCACTTCATCATCAAGATTGGCTACCCCGATAAGTGGCGCGACTACTCTGGATTGCAGATTGATGACAGTCTCTCGTTGTATGAGAACATGCGCCGCGTCAGTGCTTTCATGAATCAGGATGACGTGGATCGCCATGTCAATAAGCCTGTGGATAAGACCGAGTGGGCAATGTCGCCACAGACGGTCAACGCCTATTATGACCCAACCACTAACGAGATATGCTTCCCTGCAGCCATTCTCCAACCTCCATTCTTTGATCCTCAGGCTGACGATGCTATCAATTATGGTGCCATCGGTGGCGTGATTGGTCACGAGATGAGCCACGGCTTCGATGACCAAGGATGTCAGTTTGATAAGGAAGGCAACCAAAAGAACTGGTGGACGGACGCAGATAAGAAGAACTATGACGCACGCACGAAGCTCCTCGCTGACCATTTCAGCTCGCTTGAGATCTTGCCTGGCAAGAAGATCAACGGTCAGCAGACGCTCGGTGAGAACATCGGTGACAATGGCGGTCTGAATATCGCCTACCGTGCGCTACAAAACTCGATGAAGACCAGTCCGCTTAAGACCATCGACGGGTTCACACCTGAACAGCGCTTCTTCCTCTCATGGGGTAGGGTATGGGCTTCTAACGCTAGTGACGAGGTAGTAGACTATCTGATGAAGACCGACGTGCACTCGCCTAACAAGGCTCGCGTCAATGGCGCACTGCCTATGGTGGATGCTTGGTACACCGCCTTCGGGGTAAAGAAGAGCGACAAACTCTTCGTTCCGAAAGCCAAACGAGCTCACATCTGGTAAACAATAACAATCCCCAATCGCTCTTCCAAGTGATTGGGGATTGTCATTCTAGGTTCTTCCTTCAGCGGTGCTAAACGCTTTTATCCGTCAGAAGACGTCTTTATAGAGATAGCATAAGGTGGTCCTATCTCGTTGGTGATTATATCCTGATGGCCTTTCTTAAGTAATAGAACATAGCCGTGAACACGGCAACCCATAAGCCGTAATATAAGAGAGGTGCGTCCTGATGGGCGCTTGTCATCACGGTCAGCACCTTGTTATGCACCAGATAGATGTCAAACGAGAGCATACCGGCTATCGTCCAGCACTTGGCTTTGAGGTCAATATCCCATATCCAGAGGATAACCATCACGATCAGGAAGCTAGCATAGGTCATGATGGCATACTTAGCATACGGTGTGTCCCAAAGATACGTAAACGCAGTCATCCCCAAACCCCAACCCATGACGCTTGCTAGCACGCTACGCATCTTGCGCACGGAGTCATTGCACAAGGACGTCATCACACCAATGGCAAACATCGGGATTGATATCACGCTGAAAGTTCCTTGTATAAAGCACAGGCAGAAGGCTATCGCCATAATCGTCATTACCCCTAAGCATAGCAAAGAGAGCGCTAGTCGCATCTTATATAGCAGTTGGGTGAACACGCCAAATATGATATACAGCACCATGATGGCCTCAATAAACCACATTGCGCTATCGTTGAAACCCCAAAACAGGTATCTGAAACCATCCGTGAAATCCTCGTTGAGCAACACGGAGCTGATGGGCAGCCATAAGAATGTGACCAGGAAAGCAGGGAAATAGACCTTAACCAGTCGCTTCTTTATATAAGGCAGAAAGTCAAGATGTTTCCTCTTCTCGCTTTCCATCAATCCATAGCCGGAGAGAAAGAAGAACAACGCCACGGCAAAGAAGCCGCCAAAGCCGCAAAGGGCATGGTAGATGATGTTGTCAGATAGGTGGTTCTCCCATATAAATCGTGCATAATGGGTCAGCACAACCATAATGGCAGATAACAGTTTCAGCCCATTAGAGGTGCTCGGCGATAGGTGAAAGGTAGGACGGCGCTTACTGAATGGTGTCATGGTTCTTGTTATTAGTATAACGAGTGATGATGTTTGATGGTATCAGATGATTATTAAGTACAAGGTCAGAACGCCTTCGAATCTTGTGTTTGCAAAGTTAATGATTATTTCGAAAAGAAGAAATATTCGGTAAATATTATTGACTGAAATCATCACTAATATCTTAAAGCAAGGGCGGAGCCACTCAGATGTAAAGTCGAAGCTAAAAGCCCGTGCGGAGGAATGTTATTATCGAGAAGACCGCAAAATCACGGCCGATTATTTGTCGTATCTCTTCAAAATCGTTATTTTTGCATTAGAATATATCCATTATGACTCAAACGAACGACCAATACACCAAGTGGGTGAGTTGTTGGGGTAACGCCACATCGATCACGGATCGTCGCGAAGCTACCTACGCCAAAGATCTCACCCTGCGTTATCCTATCCAGATGCCCTTTGCGGGAAACCGTCTGCGTTTCCGTTTCTCTAATCTGACAGGCTCTGAACCCGTCAATATCAGCAAGGCTTTTGTGGCTTTGGAACGTGATGGGAAAGCTGGCGCCCCCACGCCTATCCTCTTTGATGGTGAGGTGGAGGGGCAGCTCCTTCCCGGCAGAGAACGCGAAAGCGACGAGACGGCACTCGATGTCAAGGCGGGCGACACGTTGCTGGTCAGCTTCTACCTCAAGGACTTCACCCAAATGAACGCGGGCACGCTCATCACGGGGCCTTTATCCAAGGGACAATACGCTTACGGCGACTACGCTACGGCTGATACGTTGCCGCTGAACCTATCGCGTCGCACGCAGTGGTTCTACTTTCTCAACACCATCGATATCCTTACGCATGCTGACAACCATGCCGTGATATGCTATGGCGACTCAATAACGGCACAGAGTTGGCCCGATTGGTTGGCGCTTCAGACCGCAGAGGCTGGCATCAGCAACACGGCTATCATCCGACGCGCCGTTAGTGGCACGCGCATCTTGCGCCAATACGACTGCATCACCTACCAAGCCTATGGGCTGAAGGGCAGCACGCGCTTCCCGATAGAGATGAAGGTAAGTGGTGCAACGGATGTGATCATCCAGCATGGAATCAACGATATCATCCACCCCGTGGGTGTTGAGGTCAATCCTTTCCGCCCTTGGAGCGACATGCCGACGCTCAATGATCTGACCGAAGGGGTGGAACAGATCTATGTGAAGTACGCCCGAGCACTGGGACTGAGGGTGTGGAGCGGTACGCTTCTGCCCATCTTGGGGTGGCGAACCTACACCGAAGAACGCGATCAGCTCAGAGAAGCCTTCAATGAATGGCTGCGCACATCACCTCTCTTTGATGGTTGTGCCGACTTTGATAAGGCTGTTCGCGATGCCGATAAGCCAAGAGCTTTTGCCCAAGGATTCGATTCGGGTGACCACCTTCATCCTAGCGAGGCTGCTTATCAGGCTATGGCGCGATGTGCTTTGGATACCGTGGTCAGTCAGCAGAGTAGATAATGATCTGCGAAAAAGAAAATCTAACAACAACCCAAAACAATAATCGGATGGAAAACAAAATCGTTTTGATCACTGGAGCCACCAGTGGCATCGGCGAAGGATGCGCTCGCAAGTTTGCCAAAGGAGGTTACAACCTCATCCTTACTGGCCGTAACACCGCCAAACTAGAATTGCTTCAGACTCAACTGGAGGCTGAGCATCATGTGAAAGTGTTGCCGCTGAGTTTTGATATACGCGATCGTGAAGCCACAAAGCAAGCTATCGAGTCGCTCAGCGACGAGTGGAAAGCCATCGATGTGCTAGTTAACAATGCCGGATTGGCCCGCGGTTTGGATCCCGAATACCAAGGCAACATGGACGAATGGGACGAGATGATAGACACAAACATCAAAGGCTTGCTCACGATGACGCGTCTCGTGGTGCCTTCTATGGTACAGAAGAACCATGGACACGTTATCAACATCGGTAGCTTAGCGGGTGATGCGGCTTACCCCGGAGGCAATGTCTACTGCGCAACGAAGTCGGCTGTGAAGGCCATCACTGACGGTTTGCGTATCGATCTAGCCCCTACCAAGGTCAGAGTGACCAATATCAAACCCGGATTGGTGGAGACCCACTTCTCCAATGTGCGTTTCCGGGGTGATGATGCAAGGGCCGACAATGTGTATCGAGGTGTCAAACCGCTAACCGGTGACGACATTGCGGATGTTGTGTTCTATGCTGCCAGCGCGCCGGAGCACGTTCAGATCGCTGAGGTGCTGGTGCTCGCAACCCACCAAGCCAACTCTTTCGTGTTACATAGAGACGAATAATAGAGCGAGGAGAAACCCTTCCTGTCTTCTCGATACCCCTTTTTGATGTTCAACGCAGTTTGGTTTAAGAGCTGCGTTGAGCATCTTTTTTATGCGTGAATGGTTTGTTGGCGCAGCAAGAATAAAGAGAATGTGCCACCAAAGATCTTCTTTTGCGCAGCGAGACCAGAAGAACCGACTCCTTATAGTTTTCCTTCTGCGCAGCGAGATTAAAAATACTGAAACACGTCAAAACCTTTGTTATCAGTCACTTTTGTAGATTTTCGAAAATCGTTTGCAAGAAAACGAAAGCCACTAAAAGCAAAAATAGCTACTTTCGCAACCAGAATCAGCCTACATTCTACGCAAGACGATAAGTTTACAATACTATAACCAAAAATCTAAAGAATAGTTCTTATGACATTATTAATGATTGTTGAGCTGCTCGTAGTGTTAGTGGCTCTTTGGGTGGGAGCACGTTACGGCTCCTTGGCGTTAGGTGCCATCTCCGGCATTGGGCTTGCAATCCTTGTATTCGGGTTCGGTTTGAAACCTGGAACCCCTCCTACGGACGTTATTTACATCATTATTGCCGCTGTGACATGTGCGGGAATGTTGCAAGCATCGGGCGGTATGGACTGGATGATACAGATTGCAGAGAGGATCTTACGTAAACATCCGGAGCGCATAACCATCTTAGCGCCATTCACCACGTTCCTCTTAACCATCCTCGTAGGTACGGGTCATGTGGTTTATACCCTAATGCCTATCATCTGCGACATTGCCTTGAAGAAGGGCATTCGGCCTGAACGACCATGCGGTATAGCCAGTATCGCCTCCCAGATTGGTATCACCTGCTCACCCATCGCGGCTGCTGTGGTGGCGTTCTCAACCATTAGCATCGAGAACGGCTTCCATTTGAGCAACATTCAGATTGTCCTTGTCAACATCCCCGCATGTATTGTCGGTATCCTTTTCGCCGTGGCTTGCAGTTGGCATCGCGGTCTTGACCTTGACAAAGACCCCAAATTCCAAGCTATGCTCAAAGATCCTGTACAGTACAACTATATTTATGGCAGCACAGCCACTACGCTAGATAAGAAGATTGCACCCGAAAGCAAGAAGGCGGTGTATATCTTCCTCCTTGCCTTAGCGGTGATTGTGGTCATCTCTGTGGCCAGTATGGCAGGCGTCAATCTGCTTCCTTCCTATAAGACAGTGCAGGTAGCGGCAGGCGCACCCGAGTTTATCACCTTGAGCAATGGCGTAACCGAGTCGGCCAAACAGCTTGCCAAGGCAGGCGTTCTGATGAATGGCGTAACCGAAACGGTGTACAAACCCCTTGCGATGAACCTCGTTATACAGATCACGATGATTACGGCGGCAGCCTTGATGATTATCATCTGCAAAGCCAAACCTAAGAAAGCAATCGGTGGTGCAGTATGGCAGAACGGCATGGTGGCGGTGATTGCCATCTACGGAATAGCTTGGATGAGCGACACTTACTTCTCCAATTACCAGCCTGAGATACAAGCTTTGCTTACCGATCTGGTAAAAGCATATCCTTGGACCATTGCCATCGCCTTCTTCTTTGTGTCCGTGCTGATCAACTCACAGGGTGCAGTGGTGGTTGCTATGTTACCTTTGGCCTACTCATTGGGCATTGATGGTTGGATCTTGCTGGGTGTGATGCCATCTGTGTATGGTTATTTCTTCATCCCGAATTATCCTTCAGACATTGCCACAGTCAACTTTGACCGCTCCGGAACCACCGTGATTGGCAAGTATCTGCTCAACCACTCGTTCATGATGCCGGGCTTGGTGCATGTGGTTACGGCTACTATTGCCGGATTAGGCATCAGCTATGCCTACCACTTCTGGTTCGGACTGTTCTAAAACGGAAGCCCCGTCAACATCCGATGTCGACGGGGCTACACGCTCAAAACGATCATACAATATAGATATTCTGACATGAGACGCAAGCGCTAGAGGAACTCCTACGAGGCATTATGGTCTTGAGATAGGGAAGAAGGATACTCGCTCGGTGATACGCCAAACTGCTTCTTGAATGCAACAGAGAAGTGGGCAGCGGTGCTGAAGCCCGTTAGGGTGGCTATCTCAGAAACGTTGTGCTCACCGGCTCGCAGCAATTGGGCAGCCTTGTTGAGCTTGTATCTACGGAAGAACGAACCTGGTGTCTCGCCAGTGAGTTCCTTTAGCTTGTAATTGAACTTAGACTGACTAATGAGCAAGTCGTGACAGATGGTCGATACATTCAGTTCCATCTCGGCAGAACGTTTTTCCATCAGCTCGTAGAGCTCACTCATAAACTTGCGGTCAGGCTCCGACAAGGTGTCCGAAGCCTTCGTTGACAACGACTCGGTCTCTGTATGCTCGCTTAGTTGACGTTGTAGGATCTTCACATTCTGCAACTGCGACTCCACCAACGCCCTCAGATAACAAGGGTCGAATGGTTTGGCAACGTAAGCCACAGCCCCCAATTGCAAACCTTGAACTTGTTCGTCTATATCCGACTTGGCTGTAATCAATACCACGGGGATATGGCTGAACGCCAAATCATTCTTCACTTTGTTGCAGAATTCGTATCCCGACATCTTGCCCATGATGATGTCACTCAGGATGATATCGGGTCGGACGTCATCCAGATCGGCCAGCGCTTCCTCTGCCGAATAGCGATTGACCACCGTGTAATCGTTGGCAAAGATTGATCGGATGTAGCTAGCCACATCCACATCGTCGTCCACAATGAGTATCTTCGCTTTGCCTTCAGTGGTCGATTCGGCTGCCACGCCTTGCCCTTGGCTCGTTATTGCCAATGGTATACGCATGCTGCGCTCCTCGTGATCGGCAATCTCCACCTTATTATATATATCCTTGCTCACAGGGAAGGCGAAGCTGAACGCCACTCCTTCATCCCTATTCATCACCTCAATATGCCCATGATGCAACCCCACGAGCCGTCTGACATAATAGAGCCCGATACCTGTGCCCCATCCATACCGATGATTTCCCTGTGTGTCCGCCAGTTGATAGTAGCGTTTGAACACATCTTGCAGTTTGTCTTCGGCTATGTGGCTGCCGCTGTTATACACACTTACAGATAGCCAACCATCCTTTACCGCCGCCGCAATCCGGATCTGTCCCTTGGGCTGCGTGTGTTTGAGCGCATTGGTAAAGAGGTTGCTAAGGATCTTTTCCAGCTTGTCCCGATCCAGCCACACACGTTGCTCACCCTCTGCAAGCGCCAGCTCCAACTGGATATCCTTCACCCGAGCCGACTCCTCGAAGGCTGCCACCTGCTCCCTCAGCTCCTTGTGGACATCCACCTCAGACACCTTCAGCCTGAGCGCATCCGTCTCTAGCTGGTTAAAGTCGAGCATCTGATCGATCAATCTCAGCATGCGGTTGATGCTCATACACACCCGCTCTAGGGTCAGATGCACCGCAGCGGGTAACGACGTGTCCGCATTGAGCGCCATCAACGGCCCCGCGATGATGGTGATAGGGTTGCGAAACTCGTGCGAGATGTTAGCAAAGAAACTCATGTTCATCTCGTTGGTCTGCTTCTCACGCTGTTTCTCGCGTTGCTCCTGTAGCCAAAGCATCCTATTGCTCCGCTCCCTCAGGTAAAGCGAGTTGACATAATAGATCACGCAAAGCACGATGCCGATGTACAGCCACCATGCCGCCGCTGACTCCCAAGGCGCTGGTAGGATGATAATCTCCACGCGGCGTTCCTGCAACGGCGGAACGCTAGGTGAGGAAATGATGCGTAGATGGAACGTGTACTTGCCTGGGGCGAGGTCTTGGTATTCCACTTCGTGCTGATAGGACGGCTTGCGCCAATCCTGATCCAGGCCTTCCATGCGATACTGATACATCAAGGCTGACCGCCTACTATAGTTAGGGTAGAAGTAGCGGAGCCTGATGGTGTTCTCGTTATGAGCCAAGGTGTAACGCGAACCATTGGCGATGTTCTCGCTGATGGCTTTAGATTGACCATCGGCCGTTTCCGTTTCCAGACTATAGATATCCAGCATCCGGTAAGCATGCTTCCCCTCCTCGGTGGCGAGATAATCGGTATTCATGGCAGCCGATGGGAGAAACTTACATCCATCAGAGCTTCCGAAGACCACATCGCCACTAGGAGCGAGGCACACCGAGTTGTCAAAGAACTGCCATGCCTCTGCCTCCAGGCTAGAAGAGATGAGACCGTTCATGGCTATCGTGCGCTTGGCAGGATCTAGGCAGAACGCATCGCGCATCGTGGTGACCCATAGTTGGCGGTGTGTATCTTCGATGAGCGCCTGTATGTGTACGTCGTTCACACTGCTGATGCGTTGAACCTGTCGCCGGGTCATATCTAGACGATAAAGCCCATAACGCTTGGTGCCCAGCCAGATGTTGCCATACGAATCCTGACGGACAAAGGCTGGGTCAATGTTACCAAAGCTAGGAACACCCGAGACCTTTAGTTCCTCCCATCGTCCAGTCTTAGGAGAGAGGATACCAAGGTGCATATTCTTCATGAAGAGGAAGATGTTGCCATTGCGAAGGGTGGTGAGCTGGGTCTCTTCGTCAAACCATCGGTTGCGTATCGGGATGGATTTGGGCGTCGATTCGCCAAAGGAGAATCTGAGCAAATCATGTTTTTCGCTACATACATAAAGCTCATTGCCAGCTCTTACACCGCACCCCAACAACCCTAGTGAAGCCGTCTTGTCAATGATTGTAGGCTTGCCGCTTGCCACGGAGATGCTCACCACCTGCCTGTTACCCACCATCCAAGCCTGCTGATCGTCATAAGGCACGATGTAATTGACCGCTAGCTTCTCCGGCATAGGCACAGCATCAAACAGCGTGCGGTAGTAGGTGTCGCTGAGCTGACGGCTCTGTGTGTCATAGATATATAGGCGCAGAGTGGTGCCAGCAAGGATATGGTGTCCCACCCGAGCCATACTGATGATGTCCTTGCCGTCCGTTGTGGTGGCCAAAGGGTTGTCGTTGGCATAGGCATAAGCTGTGCGGTTGGGCGAAATCACTTGATAACCGGCATTGCGGAAGCCCACCCAAAGGTTGCCGCCTAGGTCCTTGTAGGTAGCCACGGCGATGTCACGCGGCTTACGCAGCAGAAAACTATCCTTGGGCAGTGGCGCCTTCAGATTGTTGGGGGCTATCTGTTGTTGCACCGCCACCACCTGGTCATCGTCTTTGACCCAATAGGTCTGCTTGCCATTGCTCACCTTGACACCCTGCTCGGCATCTTCTATCGCCACAATGTTACCGCTTGTTTCCTTGGGCAAGGCGATGCGATGGAAGCGGTAAGCCCCCGTGTATCGTGCTAAGCCGTTCTGCGTGCCCACCCACATCTGTCCTTTCGGGTCAAGATGCAGCACGTTGATATAGTCGTCGGGCAGCGCCGTGGTGTCGTTTGTGTCATGATAAAACTGGATATAGTCCTTACCGTCATACACGTTGATACCCGCCGATGTGCCTATCCACATCAGCTCGCGCCTGTCTAAGGCAAAGCTGGTGACGTTGAGCGACGAAAGCATATAGTCCCTGCCCGTCTGTGCCCCCTTGCTGAGCAGCACCTGCTGCGTATCCATGCGGTTAGGGTTAAGCAGATAGTTGCCTAACAGGATGCAGAACACAACCGCCCATGCTGCGATGATGGTTTTCTTCACTGACATAAATCTACTTCTTTCTCATGGTATCAAACTCTACAAATGTAGCGATAAACCTTGAGAAACAAGCAATAACGGCTAGAAAAATATCGAATAAGAATGATTATGACCTCACACCATGCCTCCGCTTCCTATTGAAAGGTGCTTCCTTATACCATCTTAGCGCCTCCGTTATCTATCGGAAGCGAACCTATGAGGATGAAAAATAAATTGATTTATTGGAAAAAATAAATTAATCTTCCACCAAAAATAATTTATTTTCTATTCCCGAAGCGCCCCTTTCACCTGATCAAATGTCGTAGATGGGAGTACGAAAGGATATCGATGGGCTATCAAAAGAATATCGATGACAGAATGAAAGGAGATTGAAGGCAAATCAGAAGAATATAAAACGAAAGGCCCTTCACACCCTTGCGCCCCTTGCCATAGCTCATGTGGCAGCGCATGGACGTGAAGAGCCCTGATCAAGAACGGCAACCTTACTTACCGATAGGCACCACGAGGCGCACGGAGAAGTTGCGCCCCATGTTGTAGACGCCACGTCGCAGCGTGACGCAGTTGACATCCGTGTACTTCAGTCTACTGAGATGGTTCTGATAAGCGCGGTCAGCGATGTTCTCCAACGCTAGGTATAGCGAGAAGAGCTTGCGGCCCCTTGCCTTCACATCGGCACCGGCATAGAGATGCAACAAGGTGTATGAGGGTGTAGGCGTCTCGGTCTGGTTAGCTGCTAGGTAATGATTCTGCCGCAGATTGCAGTCCAAGGTCAGTTGTATGTAGCAGTTGTCTATCCATGGTCGATCACAGAACAGCTCATATCGCACGTCAGAAAGCCACCTTGGAGCAGGCGTCATAGGCAGATATTTGGCGTCGGCGCTCTGATGCAGTTGCACCGAGTTGACATAAGAGAAACTGCTGCTCAGATGCAGATGAGCCACGGGGTGCACGTCCACAGCCATCTCGCCGCCCATGATACGTGCGTCACCCGAGACATACTGATAGGAGGGTGTGCCGTCAATGAGGATCTCTTGACCCTGCTGGTCGGTGCGCTTCTGCGAAAAGATGTAGTGGTTGATGCGATTGGCAAAGAGCGCCATGCGCACGGAGAACCACTCTGAGGCATAGTCGGCGCCTAAGTCCATTTGCCAACTGTTCTCCGACTTGAGCTCGCTGTTGCCCATCTCATATCTCATTGTGCCCTCATGAATGCCATTGGCACCCAGTTCGTTGATGTTAGGCGCTCTGAATCCGCGCGCAAGGTTGGCCTTGACGTTGAACGTAGGTGTGATGTCATAGGTCACACCGATGCTTCCCGTGATGCCGTTGTAGCTCCGGTTGAATGCCGCAAAACGTTCCTCGCCCTCATCTATCAGGCTTTCCGTGTGCAGATGGCGGTGGTCATAGCGCAAGCCACCGCTCATATTGAATGCGCCCATGCTACGGGAGGTGGTGGCAAAGACACCGAAGTCGAAGAGATGATAGGCTGGGATGAGATATTCTGAGCCTTTGTTCTCCGACCGCTGGTACATTCCATTGAAGCCTGTGACCCATTTCCATCCATTCAGCAGTGGCGACTTGTAATGCAAATCATAGTTGAGCGTGTGCAGCTTCATGTCCAGTCCGCACTCGTCGGGCGTCTCCTCTTCCTCAAACTCCTGTCGTCTGTTCTGCTGATAAGCCACCAGCGCCTTGAGCGAACCGCTCCCTAGGTAGAACAGATTGTCCCAAGTGGCTTTGTAATGGTGTATCTGCTGGTAGGGCATGGGTGTGCCATAGCTCTTCTGGTTGTACCCCTCGGGGGTGGAAAGGTCACCCGTCACCTCGTCGCGCTCGCCTTCCACGATGCCAGGCGTCAGATGATAGTAGTCCAGCGACAGATGTGAGTAGCCCTTGCTGTGCTGGTATCCCACAAGCTGGGAGAACGCTTGCTCACGATAACCAGAGCCATATACATAGCCATCATACCGATTGTGATAGGCATGCGCTAGCTTTCCGCTGTATCTCGAGTTCCATACCCAGTGGCCTAGGTGCCCAGCGTTGTTGGCCGAATAGTCCCATAAACCATTGTTGGTCTGGTAGCCTGTGCTTATCTCCGTGCTCACCTCGCCCTCCATCGGGGTGGGTTCGCCATGAAACACCAGCACGCCTGCCATGGCATCCGAGCCATACATCAGGCTGGCGGGACCCTTCAAGATCTCTGCGGAGTGGACCGAGTGGGCATCGATCTCCACCCCATGCTCGTCACCCCATTGTTGGCCTTCCTGTCGGATGCCGTCCTTGACCACCACTAGGCGGTTGTACCCCAAACCACGAATGACGGGTTTGGATATTCCGCTGCCCGTGGTGATCTGCGATACACCTGGTTGTCGTGCCACGGCATCAATGATGTTGGCTGATGGGAGCGCCTCTAGCTGTCGATGGCTGACGATGGATATCGGTGCAGGCGCTTGGTTGAGCTTCTGGCTTCCGGTCAGTCCGGTCACCACCACTTCGTTTAGTTTCACACTGGTTTCGGTCATAGGCAGATGCTTCACGCTATCGGGTTGCTCTGCTACGACACGGGCTTGCGCTGACAAGACGGCTCCTGTCAGCAACAGCCCAATAGATATTGTCTTCATGATGGGTTGTTCTTATGTTGTCTGTTGGGTAATAATACATCGCTCCCGAACGGTCAGTGTGACCCTATGGGGCTATGACTGATCGGGATCATAGTAGATTCTACATGTAGACAACATAAGGTGGCGCACGAAGCGAGATGACGCCTTGGCTTTGCTGATAGTATCCAGTGCGGACAAAGCAAAGCACCCTTACAGCCGCCAATGTCAAAGCTGTCCATAGCAGCGTGGTGGGTGTAAGGCAAGGCGTAGCTTGCAACTGGCATAGTACACAGACATCACTGGTGGGCAACTGTGCCGTGAGATGGCCCGCGTGCTTGATGTGGTGGACACATTCCTGACAGACGTTTGCCGCTTCAGCCGCCGCCTCTTGGTGCCGGTGAACCGACACCACCATCACCATTGCCGTGTAGATCCACAGCAACAGCCATGCTATGTGCTTGCGTTTGAGGTCGAGAGTGTACATTTTGCGTCAGCAAAGGTACGACAATAATCATAATATCATGGGTGGAAGGTAGCTGAAATAGGCGGAAAAAAGATTTTTTCTATTTTTTTTCATCCTGTAGGCAATGTTTCGGCCAGATGTGTATTTACAAAGTAGAACATTAAAACAAACGGAACGATGAATAAGATTAGAACTTACTTGACATTGCTGCTTGTCACCTGTCTGACATTCGGTCTGCAATCATGTGATATCGATGACGATGACAGTGCCCGCGTGAGCTATCCCAGTGCGATAGTGACGCTTAAGACCAACCCTAAGGATGGCACCTTCTATTTGCAGCTAGATAGCGCCACAACGCTTCTGCCTACCAACATGAACGCCTCGCCGTCGGGAACAAAGCAGGTGCGCGCCCTTGTCAACTATAAGTTGGAGGACAGTGCTACCAAGAAAGAGATGCAACGCGTCTATGTCAACTGGATAGATACCATCCGCACCAAACCGCTTGACGCCAACCTCGGTGCTAAGAACGATTCCATTTATGGCTCTTATCCCTTGGAGATCCTCAAGGATTGGACCACCGTGGTGGAAGATGGTTACTTTACTATTCGCTTCCGCACCTACTTTGGCGGACTGGCTCAGCACACCATCTCCCTCGTTAAGACCGCTGATCCTTATGTGCTGGAACTTCATCAGAACCCCAATGGGGATAAGGAAGGGGGCGTGATGCGTGACGGTCTCATCGCTTTTGACCTCTCTTCGCTGCCCGACACCAAAGGCAAGACGATGGAACTGACCATTAAGTGGAAATCGTTCAGCGGCGATAAGACCACTACATTTAAATATTGTACGACAAAATAATTTCATAAGCAGTACGTTTTTATATCAAGTGTGTATCTAAAAGTGTAATGACTCTCTTTGGGATAAACCGAGAACAACAGCTCGTTAAAGCCTTTGCCAAGCACGATGCGCAAGCAATGGACAGGTTATATGCCGAATATGCCGGTTATTTGACAGGCGTATGTGCTCGGTATATCCCTAATAGAGAGGATTTACACGACGTACTACAAGAAGCTTTTATCAAGATCTTCACCAAGATCTCAACCTTCGAATATCGCGGCAAAGGCTCGCTGAAGGCTTGGCTCACCCGTGTGGTGGTCAATGAGGCGCTCCATTTCCTACGCGATAGGCACACGGATCTCTTCGTGGATACCGATAACGAGCTACCCGATATACCCGAATCGCCTCCGCCTAACGAGCTAACGTCTGACCAGCTCATGCAGCTTATCGGTCAGCTACCCCCAGGCTATCGCACCGTACTGAACCTCTTCGCCATCGAAGGCAAGAGCCATAACGAGATAGCTGCTATCTTAAACATAAAGCCCGCTACTTCAGCGTCCCAGTATTTTAAAGCTAAGAATATGCTTGCCGCCCTCGCCAAGCAATATATTAATAAGGAGAACCACCCATGACACAACAATGGCATGACATAATAAGAGAACGAATGCAGCATCATGAGGAACAACCGCCTCAGGATCTCCTTCGTGATATCAAGGCTGAGATGGCTTGTCGTGGCTTGATGGATGCTCCTGTAGAGACCGCTCCAAGGCGCATTGTCCCCCTATGGACACGTCGCGTAGCTGTTGCTGCTGCCGTGGTGGCATTGGTATTTGGTGTCTGGACGTGGCATCGTGGTACGTTATCTGAAGTGCAACGCATGGCGCAAGGCGGAACATCTGCTAGCTCTAACACATCCACTTCGGTTTCTTCTCCATCCGCAACCTATCAGCACGACTTGGTGGCGCAGCAAGATGGTCTCGTCTCGGGTATCAAGGAACATCTCCACAGGGTTGCCGCTTTTGTGGGACTAGATACTGAGAGTGGTACAACGGACGTGCAGTTGGCATCTACCGCAGCTGATAACAACCTTGTGGCTATGGGTAACGAGACTGCCACCACACCATCATCATCCGCACCGGAAAGTGCTCCTTCCTCTCAGACGGATTCGCACACGTTGCCTTCGCAGCCGCAATCGCAGAACCAGACATCTCGTCAAGGTCATGGATATGTCTCTGCTGCACCATCGTGGCGCAGCCATCAGACCTCCAACTCGTCATGGAGCGTGGGCACTTATTACGGCGGAAACACCGCAAGCAACCTGCAAACACAGGGCGTGATGCTTGCCGCAGCCACTCCGATGGGTAACGACAACAATGCGTTGGACGAGAAGGGAACATCTAACGTACTCTTAGGTACCGAAGATATTCGCACCGCCACCAAGCATCACCAACCTATCCGCATGGGTGTGAGTGTGCGTTATCAGATCGATAAGCGTTGGAGCGTACAGTCGGGCGTGACCTATTCGTACCTCTCATCTACCTTTACGCAGCAGCACAATCAGCAGAGCTATAAGCAAGAACAACGTCTCCACTATGTGGGTGTGCCCGTATCGGCAAGTTATAACCTGAAGCAAGGTCGCCATTACACCATCTATGCCACCGCAGGGGGTGAGGTAGCCAAGCTCGTTAGCGGCTCTACCAATACCACGCAGCCAAGTGGCAGCAGCCAAACCGACGAGAAGGTGAAGGAAGCACGGCCTCAGTTCTCTGTCAATGCGGCGCTCGGAGCTGAGTATCGGTTCTCTGAAGGCACCAGCGTGTACGTCGAACCGGGTGTGACACGATACATCAACAATGGTAGCACGGTGGAGAATATATACAAACAAAAGCCTACGAACTTTAGTTTGAACGTAGGCTTCAGGATCAATATCAATAAGTAAGTAGGGCGTAACCCCCATGGTTGCTTATCGGATGTTTAGCGTCTGGACGTAAGGATTAGCGTTTGTGAATCGAGCCCAGGACCCTTCCGTAGCACCATTGGGGTTGCCATATTTGGCAAAATTGGTCCAATAAGTCATCATCTCATCTGACAAGACATAATCGGCCTTGGTAAATGGACGCCAACTACGATTCAGGGTGTGGAACATATACCACAGTTCTGAAGAGTGGAAGGCGCCGTCCTTGGAACCAGGAAGCTTGCGGGAGAAGAGATAATAGTAGACGGGCTTCTGGCTAAGGGAGTCGCGTGCATAGCAGAAGCGGGTTATCTCTTCATTCATTGGCATGATATCGTCCAGGCAATAACCTATCATGTAGTCGACATCGGCTACGTGATTGCTTGTCACCGACTCAGCGAAGGTCTCCTTCAGCGCCACTCCGTCTTGGTGAGGAGAGGCAAATCCCCATGCGTTAATCTTCAGAAGGTCTTCCGGATGAGCTGCACGCAGCTGGTCTATCGTGCTGTATCCGTTCTTCTCCATCAGTTCCTTACCTTTAGCTTCGGCTTGGGCGTTGTTGTCGTTGGGGTCAATGAAGTTGCCTAGACCGCCTCCGCTCTGAATGATGGCGTGACGTATCAGCCCCTTGGAGAGCGGTGATGATACCATGTTCTTCACACTGGCAGCTCCTGCGCTCTGCCCAACCACGGTCACGTTGGTAGGATCTCCGCCAAACTGCGCTATGTTATCGTGCACCCATTGTAGGGCGGCTATCTGGTCAAACGTGCCATAGTTGCCCGAGATACCATCCGCATTCTCTGCTCCGAGGGCGGGATGTGAGAGGAAACCAAGCAAACCCAAGCGGTAGTTGAACGTCACCAGAATCACTCCTCGGTCAGCCCAAGCGTCGCCATCCATCGTGATCTCGTTGCCATAACCATTCTGATAGGCACCCCCGTGTATCCATACCGCCACTGGGAGCTTTGCTTCTTGTTTGCCTAACGACGTCGTGGGCGCCCATATATTAAGGTAAAGGCAGTCTTCATTCATCGTTGTGTGCTCGTCTTGGTAGAACTCCTTATAGTAGAACGAGCCTGGTTCTTGTCCGCTCTGCCACGAGATAGCTCCGAAGGTGTCCGCGTTCTTCACCCCTTTCCAAGGCTTGACGGGTTGTGGACGCTTCCATCGCAACTGGCCAACGGGCGGTGCTGCGTAGGGAATGCCGCGAAACACGGTAACATCCGCTGACGTTGAGGCTACGCCGCGCACCTTTCCGCCAGTGACGCTAAGCACCGGGCAATCGTAGGTTTGCTTGGTCGGAGAAGGTTTGAACAGCCTTTGCGCTAGATCGTAGAGGTTATGTCGCCATACATACCAAGAGTGACCACCGGGTGATTCGTAAAATTCGTACTTGATATTTGCTTTGTCAAAGAGCTTCAGCGTGGCTAGCCCGTTCTTGTAAGCGATATCTTCTGGTCCGCCTTGCGTAAAGACCAGTTGGCGCACACCGGTACGAACGCCTTCCGCCACTTGGTTTAGTCGCTGTCTGTAGCTTTCAAACTGGTCTTTCTCGGCAGGAAACCAACCGGAGCTTAGCACCCAGAAGTAACCGAACTTGTCGTAGTCGTTGAGGATGGTTTCCATTGTTTCCATACCTCCCATCGATAGTCCCGCCATTGCTCGATGCTCCTTATCGGCTATCACACGGTAGTTGTTCTCCACATAAGGGATAATGCTGGTCACGAGATCTTTCTCAAACAGCGGCACTTCATCCATGAGTTTGTCGGTCTTAATAGAACCATTGGGCATCACCACAATCATCGGTTGCATCTTGCCTTCAGCCATGAGGTTGTCTAGGATGTTCCCAGCGCACCCCACGCCAGCCCATGCCGTCTCATCGTCACCGCCTCCATGAACAAGGTAAAGCACGGGTAGCTTCTCCTGGTTCTTCTCGTATCCCGCTGGTGTCCATACCATCATACGTCGTGTTTCCTTTAGCGTTTCGCTATAATAGTATTGTTCCGTGATGGCACCATGGGCTATATCGTCACGCCGATCAAAGAATTGCTTATTGTCACTGACGTGAGCTAGTGCAAAGGTCTTGTTGAAAAAAGGTCCTTTGGGGTCTTGTACCTCTACGCCATCCACCACGAAATGGTATCTGTACACACCATCCTTGATGCCCGTAAGGGTAGTGGACCATACGCCATTGTCGGCTTTTTGGAAGGTGTTAGTGGGTCCGTCCCAATTGACCAAGTCGCCCTTGATTCCCACTTCTTTAGCGTTGGGCGCATAGATGCTTAGCACCACCTTTCCATTACCAAGGTTGCGTACCGACTGTAAGGTGTCGTTGGGAGTGGGTTGGTGTTCCCATTGTGCTATGGCGGGGCATGTTGCACCTATCGCCATGGCCATAGATAAGATAAAGTTTTTGTTCATATTGTCTAAGTTAGATGTTCCCTTGTCTTCTGAATTGC
>CAVJZR010000036.1:0-29061 GCA_963654235.1 Bacteroidaceae bacterium
GCCTGTTGCAAAACAAAAAATAAATTGATTTCTGCTGAAAAATAATTTATTTTCTTTCAGAAATCAATTTATTTTTCTCTGCCATACCTACCCTTCTATCTCTTCATATACCTCATTTTGGAATACAACTTAGTGTATCCGTCAACCTTAAACGAAGAATACCGGAACGCACTATGTCCTTGTTGGGCAATGCAGTGACGCCTTTCAAAGGGAGTGCGTTATCCCGAACTGGGGTCGATTATGCTTATTTCTCGTCTAAAATTGGCACAAAAGAGAGAAAATCACGACTTCGTTGCCTTCCCAAAGGGGCTCTTTGGGATGCTAAAATGGGCTCTTTGACCTTGCCAAAGAGCCCATTTCGGAATGTAATCGTGCGTTTTGGGACTAATAAAGAGAATCGTAGTCGTCTCTGATTTCTATTTCATCATATTCAGAAGGAGTATTTTCTTTGATTATATTTTTACATATCAACCATCACGGCGGTTTAAAATATGATAGTGCGAATTACTTTCTATTCTAAGATTATTATCTTCTGAACGTACGACAAAGACCTTATTATCGGCGCATACTACCCCTTAATGTTGGCTTTATGATTGAGCTTCGCTTTTCGAACCGCTTTTGGTCATTATTACACTTACATAAAATGCCACCAGTAATAAGGCGCAAAGCAGAACAAATCCATACTGCGAGCCTATCGCTGTAGCCTTGGAGAATTGGGCAACAGGGTACGATAATTGTTGGTATGCTACGATGGTAGAGATCACAGCCGTACCCATTGCACCTGAAAGTTGCTGAAAACTATTGATGAGCGCATTGCCATCTGCTGACAAATCCTTAGGCAACTGAGACAAGCCGAAGGTGATAGAACTGGCACAACCCAAGCCTTGACCTATGGTATAAACCACATAGAACGCATAAAACATGAGATTGGTCATCGATGAGCCATAGATAGAGAAGAGCAATGTGGAGACAAACATCAGTCCGAAGCCCAAGACGATGGGCAGACGAGCGCCCACCTTATCTAGCAAACGACCGCTAAGCAAGGAGATAACAGCTCCTACCACACAGCCAGGGACAAGCAGTCCGCCCGCGGTAAAGGCATTGGTGTGGTTCACTATCTGTGAATAGTTTGGTATGACGTAGCCTAATGCCAACACGGAGAACTGGGTAATCAGGATGACCATTAACGCCATCATAAACTTACGATGTCCCAACACCTCGATGCGGAGCAATGGATGAGATTGGCTACGTGATTTGCGCACAAACCAAGCAAGGGATATCACGGCAATGAGAAGCAACGATATCACCTCTACACTGATCCATCCAGCAGACGAAGCCTGTACCATAGCGAGGATAAACGTGGAATAACCCACGACGATAAGCGCATAATCAAAGGCATGAAAGTGGGAGCGTTCGGTGGGAACGGAGCGCTTGATGAGCCAACATCCAATGCCCAAGGATAGAACTAGCAACGGCATCAGCGATAAGAAGATATAGCGCCAACCTATTGCGTCCACGATGCTACCACCCAGCACGGGTCCCACAGCAGGTGCAACGGCCGTGACAAGCATACCTACGCCCATGAACGTACCTATCTTCTCTTTTGGCGCTTCGGTCAATATGATGTTGAACATCAGCGGAAGCGCAATACCAGTACCTACACCCTGAATCATTCGACCTATCATCAGAAGGGCAAACGTAGGCGCATAGAAGCACATCATCGTGGCCACCATGAAGCTACCGATAGCAATGAGGAATAGGGTGCGCTGCGAATAGTTGCGCTTGAGATAGGACGACATGGTGATTACAAGTGACAAGACCAAGAGATAGCCCGTGGTGATCCATTGCACCATACTGGTATTGACGCTAAACTCGGACATGAGCGTGGGGAAGGTTACGTTCATTGCAGTCTCACTCACTACCCCACAAAACGACATCACGCCTGTAGCAAAAATTTTACCTGTTAATTTCAAATTGTTATTGATTTTCATAAACCTAAATGTTTCATTGAGATTGGGGTTGCAAAGCTACTAACACTTTCACGAACTTTGACCTAAATATGGATTGTTTTTTGTTAAAAAGGTTCAACAGATCAAGATTCATAGATTAGTCCTCGCTTCATAAAAGGTAACCATACAAAGAACAATCGGGACGAATCTAATATATGACAAAACGCCTATTAACAAAGAAAGCGATTGCCTTCACAGGTAATCGCTTCTATCTTCAATAGGTATTAGTTCTTTTTTTCTTAAGGTAAAAAGATTGTTTTTAGGATAACGAGCACAAAGTTAAGGAATTTTATTAGTTCTTGCAAATATAAGTCAAGTATTTTACGAAGAAATTTACTGTGTGCCCACACAATCCTTTTATTTCTCTTTCAGCATGTCTTTTATAATCAAATCGGCCAAAACCCAGTTGGTATCTAGGGAAAATCTCGTAAGATAATCCTCACGATTATAGTAGGACAACACCATCTCCTTATCGGGATCATTATATAAAGGTGTGTTGATGCTTACATAACGGAACATCTCCACAATCTGCTTACGTTGCTTATCATTTTTAGCTTTACCATATTCCTTAGAGAAGAGGTTGACATAGTCGTACATAAAATAGGCCATTGAGTCGAGCTGGTTGTTCAGATGCGCCACCTCATTAGGCTTTAAGGTCTTCTCTTGCTCGGAGAGAATGGAAAGCGTTTTGGTGTTCAGATAGGTCACCGCATCAACCTTAAACGACTCCACCTTTCTGACATCAATGTCCTCTTTAGGGTCACTTGCTATTTTATAAGCCGCATCGTATATCTGCTTATAGACGCGTTGGGCGTGAGCAGTGCTCAGAGCTAAAGTCATAAGCACAGCAATAATCATTAACTTTTTCATTCTTATTGGTTTCTAAACGTTCATATTTTACTGATTCTATCTTTGTTTCGGACGGCAAAATCTTTCCATGAGCCATAATGCTTAGCATCTGTTGAGGGTCGATTCATTTGCAAGAAGTGGCAATAGGCTGCCGCTAGCGCATCGGTTGCGTCCATAAACTCGGGCATTTGCTGATCTGTGAGATGTAGCATACGCTTCAACATGCCTGCCACCTGCTCTTTGCTAGCCTGTCCGTTTCCTGTGATGGCCATCTTGATCTTAAGCGGAGCATACTCATGGATGGGCACCGAGTGATGGATGGCTGCTGCTATCGCCACACCTTGAGCTCTACCTAGCTTGAGCATCGACTGCACATTCTTTCCGAAGAAAGGTGCTTCTATGGCCAGTTCGTCGGGAAGATACTCGTCTATGATGGCTGTAACACGATCGAAGATCTTACCCAACTTAAGGTAAGCATCGCGTTCCTTTCGCATATCTATCACCCCCATGACCACCAACTGGGCATGATTGCCTTGCACACGAAGTACGCCATAGCCCATGACATTGGTACCAGGGTCTATTCCTAAGATGATTTTCTCGCCCGTCATCTATCCATATAAGGATTGTGCGCCACCTCAAAGCCCATCGTGGTTGGCTCGCCATGACCAGGATAGAGCTTGGTATCATCAGGAAGTTGAGCCAAGAATCTCAAACTATTGATTATCTGAAACATACTGCCGCCAGGGAAATCAGTACGTCCGATGCTTCCTTTGAACAACGTATCTCCCGTGAATAGCACGTGCTCGTCCTTTTCATAGAAGCAAACGGAGCCTGGGCTATGTCCCGGAGTGCCTATCACTTGAAACTGATGGTTGCCAAACGTGATGACATCTCCGTCCTCTATGAAGGTCTCGGGTGTCGGGAAGTTGAGATCTATATCTAGGTGGAATCTTTCTTTTGCCTGTTCCTTTACGGTCAGAAGTTGTTCTAGATCGTCTTCTGACATCTCTGTCTTTAGGCCATAAGTGTTCAGCACCTCATTATCTCCAAAGTGATGATCCACATGCCCGTGCGTTGCTAGCAGGTGCACGGGACGCAGATTGTTAGCGCTGATATAGTCAGACATTGCTTGAAACTCTCCGGAGTAAAGAGCACCGCAGTCTATAATCACACATTCGTTGGACGAATCTGAGACGATGTAGGTGTTTTCACCAAACATATTACACTGGAACGACTTAATCTGAAGGTGATTCTCTTTATTATTATTTGCTTCCATAATGTTTTCTTTTATACGTTATCCCCCATTTAACGCAGCTTGTTACAACGGCAGATAAATCAAATACTTTTCATCAAACCAGTCTTCTTTAAACCATTGCGTGATTTCCTCCTTCATGACAAAGCGACGGAAAGGTGCAATCTCAGCTTCTAGATTACCGCCCTTGAGGACGATGACGCCATTAGGAATCGCGTTGTGCTGTTCCTTGCCGATGTTCTTACGCACAATCTTCACGAGGTCGGGCAGAGGCATTACGGCTCTTGACACTACGAAATCGTATTTTCCTTTCTCCTCTTCCCCACTCTTCTGCTCTATGGTGACATTCTGCAGTCCTATAGCGGAGGCTATCTCTGATGCCACTCTGATCTTCTTTGCGGTACGATCAATCATCTTGAAATGGGCATTGGGGAACATGATAGCCAAAGGAATGCCTGGGAAGCCACCACCTGTTCCAAAGTCTAGAATCTGCGTATCATCTCTGAAATGGATCTCTTTGGCTATGGCCAACGAGTGAAGCACATGATGGAGATACAGATTATCGATGTCTTTGCGTGAGATAACGTTGATCTTCGCGTTCCAATCGGTATAGAGCGCGCCTAGCATCTCAAACTGCTTGACTTGTTTCTCCGTAAGCTGTGGGAAATATTGTAGTATCTTTTGCATATTCTTTTTATGATTGCGTGTTTATAGCTTTACCTTTACCACTACTTGGTTTGTATTGATTTCGTTGGGCACATAGATAAACTTAATGCTATCATCGTACAACATAAAGTTGTCTGGGAGGTAGCGTTTTATACCCACAAAGTAGCCTTGCTTTCTCAAAGCTATCGTATCGGCAATGTCTAGTTGTTCCATGAGTTGCTCGGTCGCCTCATCCGTCAAAGATGTAAGTTGTTCTTTATCAAACGCTTCTTCCAAATGGATCCATTTGCCAGTCTTATCTATGTTGCGCACAAGGATATATTGCTCAGGCGCATCACCACCTAAAAAGCTATTGACGTGGGCTATATAGATAAGGTTATCACCTTTACCTGCTACCACCTGTGCGTTTACCTTATAGTAGTAGTGCAACACGAGATGTGCATCAGCTTCTTGTTTTAAGATGGTTTTCTGTATTTCTTGATAGTCAGCGACAAACTGCCGAACAAAGTTTTTCACCGTATGCTGGACATCTAGAGGCTGATAGGACGTGGCGAAATAATTGGGTTGCAGGATTCCCATTCGCATCAAGGAATCGTTAAGGGCAGCTGCATTTGCCCCCTTAAAATACTTTAAGTTGACATGCACCGTTACACTGGCATCCTTACCAAGTGAGGCGGTGGTGTCTACCGATATACTGTCCAATGACGCCGTCACTTCTTTAGGAGAGCCATTGCCACATGCTGACAGCAGCAACGTCACCATAAGAGAAAGCATCATGCGTAAAACGTTCTTTTTCATATCACCGACAAAGTTACGAATTATTTTGTTTAACTTTGCATACATAGAAACAATAATCCGAATAGGAATCTATAATTAAGCATAATATGATTAAAGCAGCTTTGTTTGATCTCGATGGAGTATTGATAGACAGCGAACGCCAGTACACCAAATTTTGGGGGAACGTCTTCCAAACCTATTATCCCGGCTCCGATCATTTAGAATTAAAGATCAAAGGACAAACCCTAACGCAGATTTTCGATGCTTACTTTCCCGATGCTAACGCGCAAGAGCGCATCACGGCAGACCTCAATCAGTTTGAGAGCGAGATGGATATGGACTACATGGAAGGTGCACATGAGTTTCTCTTACAGTTGAAAGAGAAAGGATATAAGACGGCGGTAGTAACCAGTTCGAACCAAATCAAGATGGAGAATGTCTATCGTTGCCATTCTGAGTTCAAATCGCTTTTCGATCGTATCCTCACGTCTGAGGACTTTTCCAAGAGCAAGCCCGATCCTGAATGTTACTTAACAGCCATGCAAATGCTTGACGTACAACCAAATGAAACTTACGTTTTCGAGGATAGCATCAATGGTCTGAATAGCGCAAAAGCCTCCAGCGCACACGTCGTGGGATTAGCAACGAGCAACCCAACGGAAGTTATTGCGCCACTATCCGATGAGGTTATCAACAACTTCTCGGGCCTTAAAGTAACAACCAACTGCGATTATCTATTCTAAGAATAACAATCTTCTGTTTATGCACGCCTTGTGCATAAACAGAGATTTAAGCTAAAGGAAAAACACGCAACGCATTCTCGGTGGTTATCTTTGCGACCTCGTCCATTGTTCGGCCATAACTCTCAGCCAAACAACGGCACACCTCGGCTACATAACTACTTTCGTTGCGTTTCCCTCTGTATGGTGTCGGAGCAAGATAGGGACAGTCTGTTTCGAGCACGATGCGTTCCAAAGGTACCGACTGAGGCAAATCGGTACGCAGATGACTACTCTTAAACGTCAACACACCACCGATTCCTAAACAGAATCGATCAAATTCTAAGTAGTGTTCTGCTTCATGTGGATTGCCTGTGAAGCAATGGAACACACCTCCAACTAGTTCTTTCTGGTATGGTTTGAGGATATGCAGTAGTTCGTTTTGCGCACGACGGCAATGAATCATCAAGGGCAAACGATATTGAACTGCCCATTCCACTTGGCGTTCGAAGGCTGCAAGCTGTTCTTTCTCAAACTCACGAGTCCAATAAAAGTCCAATCCGACCTCCCCTATGCCGATAAACGACTCACGTTCTAGAATCTCTTCCATCTTCAAAAGAACCTCGGCATAATCTGCATGCACCTCTTCCGGTTGCAAACCGATCATTGGATAGCAATAATCCTTATATGTCCGACTAAGATTCAGCACTTCCGTCACAGAAGGAAGGTCTATTGCTGGCAAGAAGATTTTGCTCACCCCAGAAGCCTTAGCTCTATCGATGCACGCTTCTAAATCGTCCACAAAAGCCTCATCATATAGATGAGCATGCGTATCTATCATCATGTTGTTGTTAGAAGAGGTTTTCTTACTTATTGCGTTTCATCATCTTGGCCGTGTAGCTCTCCAGTTCCACAAGCTTCTCGGAAGCCACTGACAAGCGCTTCAAGCACTGAGCGGCTTGCTCAAAATAAGCCGTGATACGTTCTTGTGCCAACTGATCTATTCCCAAATCATCATAGATATTGCGTACCTGCTGTATCTTTTCTTGGGGATCAAACTTTTCTGCTGAAAGCAATTCGTCCAAACGAGTTCTTTGTTCGTCCCCAGCTCTCAGATAGGCGTTGATAAGCATGAACGTCTTCTTATTCGAAACGATATCTCCTCCTATCTGTTTACCAAACACCTCGGGCGTTCCGTAAACATCTAGGTAGTCGTCTTGCAATTGGAATGCAAGCCCAATCAGTTCACCATATTTATATAAGACATCTGCATCCTCATTCGAAGCACCAGCCAAGATTGCCCCCATCTTGAGCGCACAAGCAAGCAACACGCTGGTCTTAAGGCGAATCATCTCGATGTATTCTTCCTCCGTCACATCATTACGCGACTCAAACTCCATATCCATCTGCTGTCCTTCACCTATCTCAAGAGCCGTCTCGGTAAAGAGATCAAGTGTCTGAGGAAGCAACTCGGCGCCCACACTCATCATACGTTGGTAAGCCAAGACCAGCATGGTATCACCCGAAAGGATGGCTTGATTGGCGTTCCAACGTGTGTGCACCGTTGGTTTGCCTCTTCGCATCGATGCGTGATCCATCAAGTCGTCATGCAGAAGGGTGTAGTTATGGTAGGTTTCCAATGCGCAAGCAGCCGGAATGATGCTTTGCGGATCATCTTTGTATAGATTATATGCCAAGAGCATCAAGGTAGGACGAATCCGTTTGCCGCCAAGCAATAGCTCATAACGAATGGGTTCGTACAGTTGCTTCGGCTTACGAAGATAGGATTGTTCTGACAGATGTTTGTTCACCAAGTCTAAGATTTCATGGGATGTCATCATATACGTCGTGTGTTATTATTATTTCTATATGTTTCAAAGTTTAAATACTATTGGGATTTCGACCATCGTAGCACATGGCTTGCCATTCTCCGTACCTGGTTTCCATTTGCCCATCATCTGCATGACACGCAAAGCCTCGGTCTCTAGTTGGGCATCGACACTTTGTTTCACCTTGATATCGGTGGCCTTACCTTGCTCATCAATAATCATTGTGACACTTACCATACCCTGTGTGCCGCTTGCTTTAGCTGCGGGGGGATACTTCAGCATCTTGGTAAGCCATTGCATGAAGCTCACCCAACCGCCTGGAGGTGTTGGAGTAGAGGTCGCAGGGTGAGGAGGTTTCTTTTCTTGCTGGTCATTAACCGCTATCGGAGCTGCCGTTTCGGTTGTTTGTGGCGAAACAATCTTTTGCACTTCGGGTTCTTGTGTGGTCTCATCGACAGGCGTTACGTCGGTGGTAGTGGTCACATCAGTTCCTGATTGGGGCGTGATATGTTCGTCTTTCTTTATTCCTTCTTCTTTTATCTCCTTGGGTTCTTTTATGTTTAGACGTTCCAGTTTCTTAGGATCGAGTTTCTCTTGTGGTGCTGTGGATTGCTTCGGGGTTTGGTCTACGGCTGGTACCATATCGATATCTTTAGCCAATCGGCGTAGCAAGTCTTCGTCTATATCACTATCATCGCCTGTGGATGCACTATATTCAAGAGCAACTAAGAGCAAAGTTAGCGCCACTATAAGTCCCAACAAAAAGCCCGTAACACGCTCATTCTGTCGGGTAAAGTGAATATTTTGTTTGATTTCCAAAATCTTAAATACTTTTTTCTTGTTTTGTTCGTTTAAACAATAGTTGCTTTCTAGGAAGATAATTTCCGTTTGCAAAAATACATAGATATTTGAAAAAAGCATTAACTTTGCCAATAAATTAAAATAGATTAAATGAAAAAAATTGTTTCTGCCCTGCTCTTAACACTTTTATGCTTAACCAGCAAGGCACAACAAAGCCAAACAGAATATAACTTTCTGCGTCTCCCCGTGAGTGCTCACGCTGCTGCTTTGGGCGGTGATAACATCTCCATCATTGAAGATGACGCCTCGCTGATGCTTCATAACCCAGCACTAGCGGCTTCGGTATCGGACGGAACGATTGGGCTCAACTATATGAACTACATGAGTGGAGCCAACTATGCAAGCGCTTCGTATACCAAAGTGCTAAATGACAAAGCTACGCTAGGCATTGCTGCCAACTATGTAGGCTATGGCGAGATGAAGCAATACGACGAATCGGGCGTGCAGCAAGGCACTTTCTCTGCCACAGAGCTAGCCGCAGAAGGCATCTTTGCTTACTCTCTTGCAGAAGGATTAGTAGGAGGTATCACGGGAAAGTTGGTCTATTCATCCATCGCTGGATACAGTTCGATGGCGGTAGCTGTTGATTTGGGATTAAACTACTATGATCCTGAACATCAATGGTCGCTTAGCGCTGTGGCGAAGAACCTTGGCGGCGAGGTGAAAGCATACGATGAGACATTCGGCCGTTTACCTTTCGATTTACAATTGGGTGTGAGCAAGACCTTTGAAGCGTTACCCGTACGACTCTCCGTGACGCTGATCGACCTCACCCATTACAATTATCGTACCGCCAACCACATAGATCTCGGCGCCGACATCTTGCTTTCGGATCAAGCTTGGATAGGTCTTGGTTACAATTTCCGCAAGAGTAATGAGATGAAGATAGGTTCTTCCGAAGACGCTAGCGCCCATGGAGCTGGTCTCTCTTTCGGTGCAGGATTAGGATTGGAACGTTTCAAGATCAATCTTGCATATGGCAAATACCACGTAAGTAGCCATTCGCTTATCATCAACCTTGCTTACACGTTATAAAATTAGACTATGGAAAAGAAAAAGATTACAATAGCCATTGATGGACACTCGTCCTGTGGCAAGAGCACAATGGCCAAAGCACTTGCTCACCGTATAGGTTATATCTACGTAGACACGGGCGCTATGTATAGAGCAGTGACGTTACTAGCTCTTCGGAATAACCTTTTCGATAACAATGGGGACGTTGATTCGGCACGCCTTTCGGAGCTGTTGCCTAATGTGGATATTAAGTTTCAGCTTGATTCATCTACTTCCAAGCCCCACACACTGCTGTCTGGAGAAGATGTAGAGAGCGAGATTCGCTCCATGAATGTCTCCCAACACGTAAGCAAAGTGGCCGAATTGGCAGACGTACGTCAATTTCTTGTTGCTCAACAACAAGCTATGGGCAAAGACAAAGGCATCGTGATGGATGGGCGAGATATTGGTACAGCCGTCTTTCCGGACGCAGAACTCAAGATTTTCGTAACTGCTTCAGCAGAGGTAAGGGCCACCCGCCGCTACGAGGAACTCGAGCAAAAGGGTCAAGAAGCTTGCTTTGAGGATATCAAAGCCAATATAGAGCAACGCGACTACCTCGACTCTCATCGTGAAGTGTCCCCCTTGCGTCAAGCTCCCGATGCGCTTCTTCTCGACAACAGCCACATGACCATTGCAGAACAAGACCAATGGCTATATGAAGCATACCTACATGCTTGTGAATAAGGCATAATCGGATGGTGACCTAAGCCCCATCCCATCATTATAGTTTTAAAGAAAGCCTTCCCATTCTATCCTTTTAGATTGGGAAGGCTTTTCTTATTATGATAATGTAAACCTCTCTTGCGAGTAATCTCAAGCAAGTCGTTCGCCTACTATGAGAGCGTTACAACCACGTCATGCTCACCTGGAGCATAAGGAATCTGGTTACCCTCTACAGGCTGTCCGTCTACCGTAAGCACGCAAACACCCTTCTGCTTGTGATCAGGATTCTCAACCTTAATGGTATAAGAGGCATCTCTGAAATGGCGCTTCACCGTATAACTGGTCATGGTATCGGGTACACAAGGATCGATGACCAATCCGTCATAACCTGGTTTGATACCTAGGATATATTCAGACACCGTCAACCACATCCAAGCAGCGGTACCAGTCAACCATGAGTTCTTACCTTCGCCAGGGCGATAAGCATCCTTTCCGGCTACCATCTGACAGTTGACATAGGGTTCCACCTTATGAAGCGTCTGATACTTTTCCTCTACATAGGAAGGAAGAATCTTGGTATAATGCTCCCAAGCATCGTTACCTCTTCCACTTACCGTCTCACCAATGATGACCCAAGGATTGTTGTGACAGAAGATGCCGGCGTTTTCCTTGTATCCTTCTGGGTAAGAGCTTATTTCGCCATAATCTTTATAGTAATGAGTGAAGGCTGGATTGTTCAGCACAATACCATGTTCACATTCCATACGAGCCTTAACCGAGTCGAGCGCACGATCACACAAGCCTTTATCCAAGCCTATTCCAGCCATCGTACACCAGCCCTGACTTTCGATGAAGATTTGTCCTTCCGCGTTGTCTTTACTACCAATCTTATTGCCATAATAGTCATACGCACGCAAGAACCATTCTCCATCCCAGCCATACTGTTCCACAGCTGCCTTCATATCATCGACAAGCTTTTGCATACGTTGTGCTTCTGCGTCTTGTCCGATACGTTTGCAGAGTTCTACATAGTCGGTACCAGTAACTACAAACAAGCCTGCAATCATCAAGCTTTCTGCTTTGCTGCCTTCGCTCTTGTTCTCTGTGGTCTGGAAACTCTCGTTAGGATCATCACTGAAACAGTTGAGGTTCAAGCAGTCGTTCCAGTCAGCACGACCAATCAATGGCAGATGATGTGGGCCTAGATTGTTGACAACATGATTCAGAGAGATGGTCAGATGCTCAAAGAGCGTCTTCTCGCTACCCTTCTTATTGTCAAAAGGTACCATCTCGTCCAAAATACTGAAGTCGCCTGTCTCCTTAATATATGCCACGGTACCAAAGATCAACCAACAAGGGTCATCGTTGAAACCACCACCGATGTCGTTATTGCCTCGCTTGGTGAGCGGCTGATATTGGTGATAACATCCGCCGTCAGGGAACTGCGTTGAAGCAATATCGATGATGCGTTGACGAGCGCGTTCAGGAATGAGGTGAACAAAACCCACGAGGTCCTGATTAGAATCGCGGAAACCCATTCCTCGGCCAATGCCGCTTTCGAAGAAGCTTGCTGAACGACTCATGCAGAAAGTCACCATACATTGATATTGGTTCCAGATATTCACCATTCGGTTGAGGCGGTCATTGTCACTGGTAAGCGTAAACACACCCAACAGGTTGTCCCAATAAGCACGGAGCTGTGCAAAAGCCTCATCTACCTTTTCAGATGTACCATACTGTTCGATGATGGCATGGGCTTTCTGCTTGTTGATCTGATGATCCAATCCGTCCTCTGCGGTGAGGTTTCCTTGTGCGTCAACCCACTTTTCGTTCTGCTCATTCTCCACATAACCCAGGATAAACACCAAGTCTTTCTTCTCACCTGGTTCAAGAGTGACATCTATCTGATGCACGGCAATAGGGCTCCATCCGTGCGCCACGCTGTTGGTACAATGACCTGCAGCAACCACATCGGGCATGCTCTTCTCTGAATAGAGTCCCATGAAGGTCTCTCTATCCGTATCATATCCACTAACAGGCTGGTTAACATGATAGAAAGCATAATGGTCACGACGCTCACGATATTCGGTTTTGTGATAGATGGTAGAGCCTTCAATCTCCACTTCACCCGTAGAGAAGTTGCGCTGGAAGTTTTCCATATCCGTTGCCGCATTCCACAAGCACCATTCTTCAAACGAGAACACCGTCAGATGCTTGGTAGATTGGCCGTGATTGACAAGCGTCATGCGTTGCACTTCACAACGACTATGTAGCGGAACGAAGAACAACAAACTTGCTTCTACCTCATTCTTGCTACCCGTGATGCGTGTATAGTTCATACCATGACGGCACTCGTAGCTATCAAGAGGCGTGCGGCAAGGTTTCCAACCAGGGTTCCAAACCGTGTCTCCATCCTTGATGTAGAAGTAACGGCCATCATTATCCATCGGCACGTTATTGTAACGATAACGTGTGATGCGTCTAAACTTAGCGTCTTTGAAGAAGCTATAACCACCAGCGGTATTGCTAATCAGTGAGAAAAAGTCTTCATTGCCTAGGTAGTTGATCCAAGGCCAGGGTGTTTGAGGATTAGTAATGACATACTCTCGATGCTCATCATCGAAATGTCCGTAGCGTTTTTGTTGCATTTGATTGTATAATTGTTTAATTCTTTTCTATCAATATGCGTGCGTCCACAGCGACAACATGTTCCGAATCAGCCAATAACGGATTGATATCCATCTCTTTGATTTCCGTGGCGAAGCGGAGCAAGGTGCTCAGACGTACGATGATCTCGGTGTAAAGGCGCTCGTTGATACCTTTCTGTCCACGTGTTCCCTTCAGAATCTTATATCCGCGAAGGGCGTGTATCATAGATTGGGCTTCGTTCATAGACAATGGTGCCAAACCGCTAGCCACATCCTTGAGTACCTCAACAAAGATTCCGCCTAAACCGCAGAGCACCACGTGACCGAAGCGTGGCTCATATTTGGCACCGATAAAGAGTTCGGTGCCATGTATCATCTTTTGAATCATGACGGCATAGGCGCCATCAATCTTCATCATACGATCAAACTCCAGTTGTAGGTGTTCCTTACTGCGAATGTTCAGCGTCACACCTCCCACATCACTTTTATGAACTGGGCCAACGACCTTAGCCACAACGGGATAACCCATCTTCTCTGCTTGAGCCACAAGGTCATCTTTGTCCGTGCATACAGCTTCCGGAACCATCGGGATACCAGCGCAATCGAAGAGCGCTCTGACCTTATCGGGCGAGATATAACCATTGTCTTCTATCCCGTCTATGATCTGCCGGATGCGTGGAACGTCCACTCCTGCTAGGTTCACGTCCGTAGGAGCTGGCAAAGGGGTGTTGCGCACACGCGTAAGGGCGGTAGCTAGCGTCACCTCATCCGCAAAGTTGACATGTCCTTTGGCAATAAACTCAGCCACCTCAGGACCAGCCGTATTCAGACATGGGAGTATTGGAAAAATGGGCTTAGAACATTCGTGAATCTTCTTATCCAGCATATCATAGGTCTCATAGAGCTTCACGAGACCAGGCGAACCGAATATCACAAAGATAGCATCGGCTTCTGGGAAATGGTATTCGCAAGCATCAATTGCCTTACCAAGATGTTCTGGTGTTCCTGTAGCCAAGATATCGATGGGATTCTGTACAGCTGAACCAGGCAGAAGATTTGCCTTCAAGGTCTCGGCTTCCTTACCTTCATACTTAGGTACGTTCATTCCGCCCTTCGACAAGGCGTCGGTCAGCATCACGCCGGGGCCTCCTGCGTGGGTGACGATGGCAAACTGATTGAGTGCATGGTCACCTGTTGCGGTGTGCTTAGAGTCTTCTTCCAGCACCCAGAAGATACAACCAACGGTCGTCAGTTCTTCACGGCCAAAGCATCTCACGATACCTGCCTTGCGGAAGAGGGCTTCCACTGCCGAGTCGCTTGACGCAATGGCGCCCGTATGTGACGATGCGGCTCTGCTACCGCTTGCCGAACTACCTGCTTTGATAGCGGCGATGCGGCATCCTTTGTGTATCAAGCTACTGGCATGGTACAGGAACTTATCGGGATTGGAGATGTTCTCGATATATAATAGTTTGATATGCGAATCGTGTTCGGGATCGAAGTGCTCGTCCATATACTGCAGCACATCTTCGATGCCGATCTGTTTGCCATTGCCAATACTCCAAACGGAGTTAAACTGCAAGCCTTTCTGCACGGCAGATTCGAGGATAAACACGGCGGTAGCTCCTGACCCACTGACAAAGTCGGCACCTTTAGGATTGAGCTTCGGCACGGGTTTGGTGAAGATGCCATGGAAGCAATTGTTCATCAGACCGATACAGTTAGGACCGATGAGCGCTGCTTGGTAGCGCTCGCAAGTATCTAGGATGCGCTGTTCGAGCTCTGCGCCCGCTTGGGTTTCCTCTCCGAAGCCCGCCGAGATGATGATAAAGGCTCTGACATTCTTCTCTTTGGCAAGGTATTCGACATAGTCGGGACAGAACTTAGCAGCTACTACAAGGATAGCCATATCGGTCTCGGGTAGCTCCTTAACATCATGGAACACTTTGATACCTTGTATCTCATCTTCTTTGGGGTTGACGATACGAAGGGTTCCTTGATAATTGCCTTGTATAAGATTACGTAATATGGCGCCGCCTGGCTTGTGCACATTGTTTGAGCCGCCTATAACGACAATGCTTTTCGGTTGTAATAGTTGAAGGTTGATCATAAAGAAGATGTATAAATGGTTGTTATTGCAAAGATAAGTAAACTTGAAAAGAGAGCCAAACTTTCCGTTTGCTTTTTAAATCTTCTTTTTGGCTTTTTATGCTTGTGGCTTTCGCGTTAATAGTAATTTGACATGAAGTGATATTTATTTACCATTACCACCCTTCAAGACGTGCTCTGTTGGTGTGTCATAGCATACTTCTTAGAACCTTTTAAAGAAACTTTCAGAAGGAAAAATAAATTATTTTTCAAGGAAGAATAAATTAATTTTCCACAAAAAATAAATTATTCTTTATGCCGAAAGAGTTCCTTTTGCTAGACGATTTCTTGTCGATTGCCACGTCAAACCACACGGATGGGCATGGCAAACGAGCGTTCCTGCACACACAAACCATTAACCTCGCTAAGGAACGCCACATCTTAATGGTTACAATACTTGCTAATGGGAGATCATTGGAGTATAAAAAATGTGCATCCACCGATAAACAATCGCTTATCCGTGGATGCACAATACATCTGTTTAGCTTATATAAGAAATCTATGCAATAGCTTCCTTGATGCAATCAACAATAAACTGCACATCGTCATCACTGACCAAAGGACCGCTTGGCAGACATAAGCCTTGATGGAAGAGGCCTTCGCTCACGCCATTGTTGTAAGATGGTGCATCAGCATATACGGGCTGACAATGCATAGGCTTCCATAGCGGACGGCTCTCGATGTTGGCGCTATCTAGATAAAGGCGCATAGCCTCAACATTAGCGTTGGGTTCTACGGCTGTGTGGATAGATTTGGCCGCATGCACCACACCAGCTGCGCCACCGACAGCACCTTGTACCATATCGTCATAAGCGTGTTCTTGACCCTTGACACGAAGTTCGGGTGAGAGCAGAATGGTGCAAAGCCAGAAGTTGGAATCCGATTCGGCTGAAGGATTGTCATGGAACGTGATGCCTTCCACCTTGCTGAAAGCCTCTGCATACAGACGTGCGATATGGCGATGGTGTGCCACATGCTCACGCAACACGGTGAGTTGGCCTCGTCCGATACCGGCACACACATTGCTTAGACGATAGTTGTAACCGATGTGCTCATGTTGATAATAAGGATAGGATTCGCGTGCTTGAGTGGCATAGAACATCACCTGACGTTGTGCATCGCTATCGGGGCAGACAAGCGCACCACCACCTGATGTGGTAATCATCTTGTTGCCATTGAAGCTCAGCACGCCATACCTACCAAAGGTACCACAGACCTGACCACGATAACGTGAGCCCAGCCCCTCAGCAGCATCCTCTATCAATGGAATATCATACTTGTCAGCTACCGCCTTAATCTCATCGATCTTAGCTGGCATACCATAGAGGTACACCACGATGATGGCTTTGGGCTTGCGACCCGTCTTCTTCACACGGTCACAGATGGCTTCTTCAAGGAGCACGGGATCCATGTTCCAGGTGTCACGTTCCGAATCCACAAACACGGGGGTAGCACCTTGGTACACCACGGGGTGACTGCTGGCACAGAACGTGAAACTCTGACAGATCACTTCGTCACCCTTGCCTACGCCTAAGGCTATCAAAGCTAGATGCACAGCGCTGGTTCCTGACGCTAGGGCTACCACTTGCTTTTGGCTTAAGCTAGGGTTGGACTGAGTCCAAATCACATCGGGATTGTCCTCATGTGGACGGATAGATGCTGGATAAGCCTCTGGTGCGAGCAGATCGGCTTCGGGCTCAGAGGTAACGAAACGGCGTAGGTCTTCTTCGAAGGCATTGACGTTAGGGCCCAATGGCACCACCCAGTTGGTATCAAAGGCTTCTTGTATATATTTCATTTCATTGCCGCTCATGTGAGCAAGGCAAAGAAGGATTCGTTTTTCTCTTCTTTCCATATCTGTTTGTTTTATGTTTAGCTTGTTATTTCTTATTGTTATGAGGGATTATTATTGTCGTTTGAACGTCCGTCTGAGTCCTGAGAATATGCGTTCAGGAAGATTGCGGATGGTCATGGCCTTTATCTCGCGTGGCGCTAGATGGTAATAGAGCCGATAAAGTTTGATCTTCGTCTGCAATGTATGGACATAGTACAAGAACGAAGAACGCACCGCTTCCTTACGTCCATACTTTCCAAAATTGCCCCCACGGAGCATTTGGCTTATTATCTTTGAGGTGTATTGGTAATCAGATGGCTGTGTGGGTATAAGCAAATCGGCTTTGGGTAAACCGAAATAGGTTTCTAGGACAGCTTCAATGACGCAGAAAGCACGTTCCACATCGAGGGCACGGAGCATGGATTGCAAATTCTCTACATCTATCTGGTTGCGATAGGTATGGAGCAGGATGGCAACATCACAAAACTGACGAGCCCCCACGCCTATTTCTACAAGATGATGGAACAAGTGAAGGAAGGTGTAGAGGACACATAGCTCTGGCGTGAGCGTAGCAATCTGTTGACCTTCAAGCTCAATCTTCAAGGGATTGTCAATGTCCTGTAAGAGGTAATGGTCAAAGGTGGACTGGTTCTTGGCATCAAAAAACTTGAACAGGTTGTAATGCATCTCAAAGGGAATCTGCTTCCAAACGAAGCAGAGATGCTGGTGCTCGTCCTCATCCTCTTCCTCAAACGTCACTTGCCATGCCTGCAAGATAACCTCTTGGGCTTGTTCAAAGTGGGATGCTGGGATATAGAAATCGATATCACCAGGCACACGCAGATTCCATTGGGGATAATGAACGGCCAACGTTTGACCCTTTACTATAATATAAGGTATGTCGTGTTGCGTCAATAGGGATGCCAATGCCGCAACTCCTTCGTTCATATACTGGTTGAGCTGTTGGTAGCGATGGGCTTCATGGTAGAATATGGGCACATCAGCTAGCCCCATCTTGTAATGGTTGTCAGGGTTGATGAGGGCTTGCGAGATGAGCGGACTGACGGTTTGCTGTTGCGACAAGGTAAGCAAGGATTGCAAAGACTTGCTATCCAGTTGTCCGCCCGTGATGGTTGTTTGCCAAAGCGACGAACGGAGAAGATCAAAAAACAATGTCACCAACTTATTGTCCATCCACCCAATGTGTTATGATAGCTTGCTTCTACTTGTCTGCTTTGTTGTTCTTGTCCAACACAGAGTAGACCGAATTGTTTGAAACATATTCGGGAACCATCTCTTTCATCTTTGCTACAATAGCCATATTGTCATAGGTATGGCATGTATCCAGAAGCTCGTGTACATACTCTTCTACCTTGGCATAATCGTATTGGCGTACTTGCGCGATGCGAATCTTCTCATGGAAAGAAGGCAAGGTGTTCTCGGTATTGGAGAGAACCTCCTCATATAGCTTTTCGCCTGCACGCAGACCGGTAAACTTGATGTCTACGTTCTTAGCGCCACTGAGCATAATCATTCGCCTAGCTAGGTCGACAATCTTAACGGGGGCGCCCATATCAAAGACAAAGATCTCTCCGCCCTTGCCATGTGTACCGGCTTCAAGCACCAACTGACAGGCTTCAGGAATGAGCATAAAGAAACGGACAATCTTAGGATCGGTCACGGTCACGGGACCTCCGTTACGAATCTGGCGCTCAAACAATGGTATCACAGAGCCATTGGAGCCTAAAACGTTTCCGAAACGTGTGGTAACAAACTGGGTGGAGCCTGGTTTCAGACTATGATTGAGGCTTTGGCAATAAATCTCACATATACGTTTAGAGCAACCCATCACGTTGGTGGGGTTGACTGCCTTATCTGTTGAGATCATGACAAACTTCTTCACGCCATACTTCACGCTCAAGTCGGCTATCACCTTGGTACCCCACACATTGTTCTGAACACTTTCAGACGGATTATTCTCCATCATAGGCACATGCTTATAAGCAGCTGCATGGAACACATAATCGGGACGATAATGCTCGAAGATGTACTCCATTCGCTCTTCGTTGGCGATTGAAGCCACTATGGTATGGGCTTTCAAGTGAGGAAAATGGAACTGAAGCATCAAGCGGATGTCATGCTGTGGGGTTTCGGCTTGGTCAATGAGAATCAGCTCAGAAGGATTATATTTGGCAATCTGACGCACCATCTCTGAGCCAATGCTACCTGCTGAACCAGTGATCATAATCTTGTGTCCGTTCAACATTGCACCAATAGCATCCATATCCACCTTGATCTGTTCGCGTGGAAGGAGATCTTCGATACTGATTTCTTTGAGTTGGATGTGCTCAAAGTTATCATTCTTATCCCATTCCTTGCTTTCCGTAGCCATGAAGATCTTCACACCTGCATTGATAAGGACATCCTGCAAAGCCTCATTCTTACGGAACAGCGTGTTCTGCAATGGTGATACCAACACGGCTTGGATATGTAATCGCTTAATGGTATCGGACAGATTATCGTCAACGGCATACACATTCTCACCCAAAAGGATACGATCTTGGTACAAACCGTCAGGCGAAATGAATCCTTTAAGGAAGAAACGGGATTTCTTATTGTTGCGAATGTCTTTAGCCAAACCTATCGCGCCATCTTTAACACCGAAGATAAAGGTGCGCATGCTAGACTGTGAACGTCCCCAAACGACGTCATACAGCGTCTTGATGAACACGCGCATCATGATCATACCTACAAAACTGATAAGATACATCAGGAAGATCTGGCGTCCTTCGAGCCTTATAAACTTCAGGCTGTCAACATAATAGATCACATAATGCATCACTTCAGCACAGAAGCAACTCACAATCATGGAGAAACCGATGCGCTGCAGATCGACAAACGATGAATAGCGCAACACGCCCGCATAGGTATGGAAGAGACGGAAGCCTATGATGTTGAACAACATATAGACACATATCGTCTTAGAAAGGAGGCCGAGGTTAGACACTGTGACCACTCCATGGTAATAAAGCCAAAAGACTAAGATACCAGAAAGGTAACAAATCAAACAATCGGCTATGAATATCGTCCAATAGGGAATTGCATTACGAGAGAAATACCAGTTAAGTAACTTCCAAAAAGCTTTCATCTGAGTTTTATATTTACCTCTGCAAAGGTACTAAAAAAAATAAAAAGGATATGAGATTGTAGGTTCAAAATATCTCATATCCTTATTTTACTTCTTCTGAATCAATCTATTTGACAAAAGGAGATTGATTCTCCGTAATCGTTATCTGTATCTCGACATATAATCGAACATGGTTTCTATCAAAGCTTTACCTTCTTGGCTTTACCGCTGCTCTCGTTGCTCATTCGGTCAAGAGCGGTCACTACGTACACATATTTGGTTTTCCCGTTATCGTAGGGCAGCTGGAAAGAAGGATCGTATGTGACGCCCACGATGTGCGAGGGATCATCCAGGTTTTGCTGTTCGTTAGGTGTGAAGCGATATACCACGTATCTGTGAGCCTCGTCTTGCCATCCCTTACCCTTCGGCGCTTTCCATGTGAGCATGTATCCGTTCTGCGTCCAGTGGGGTTTGAGCTTGCGTACGGCTTTAGGTGCCTTATCATCAATGAATGGCATCAGAGGTTGCAAGGCTGGATAACGCCAATAGTTGGTGCGAAGCATCGTGCCATAATTGCCGGGATTGTCTACCGCCATCTTCGCATACCACAACACCGTGCCATTGACGTTCTGCATCTGTTGATGCAAACGATGCTTGGCAGGCATCTGATGGCTCTTTGAGTTGTCAGGATCGGCATATTTGACGGTGCGCTCCACATCCTCACCAATAAACAAAGGACGATTGGCTGCGTACTTGTTCCACCAGGTAATCAGTTCTTTATAGTCTGCCGCGCGATTGCCAATCTCCCAATATAGCTGGGGCACGCAATAGTCGCACCAACCATTATTAACCCATTTCAGCACATCAGCGTATAGCTCATCATAGTTTTGCAAGCCTCGGGTGTTGCTTCCATTAGCTGGATCGTTCTTCTTGTTGCGATAGATTCCGAAGGGCGAAACGCCAAACTTGACCCAAGGTTTGATGCTATGAATCGAGTCGGATAGCTGTTTGACAAACTGATTCACGTTCTCTCGGCGCCAATCGGCTATGTTGCTAAAGGTGGTATTGTATCTTGCGAAAGTGGATTGGTCAGGAATGGCAAGTCCCGAGACGGGATATGGATAGAAGTAATCGTCGATATGAAAGCCGTCAATGTCGTAGCGTCGCACAATGTCATCGGCTATCTTACAGATATATAAGCGATTGGCAGGTAGTCCGGGGTCCAATACTTTCAGCCCGTCATAATCGAACACTTGAGAGGGATGGGTCACCGCGATATGGTTTGAAGCCAATGTGTGCGCCGTCTTGGTCTTTGCTCGGTAAGGATTGATCCAAGCATGGATCTCCATTCCACGCTTATGACACTGCTCTACCATCCACTGCAACGGATCCCAATAAGGACTAGGGGCAACCCCTTGTTTGCCTGTTAAGAAGTGACTCCAAGGCTCATAAGGGCTAGCATAAAGCGCATCACACTCTGCCCGCACCTGAAAGATGATAGCATTGACGCCATCTTTCTGCAACTCATCGAGCTGATAGCTCAACGTGCGTTGCATCTCTGCAGTGCCTATACCTTGAAACTGTCCGTTAACACATTGTATCCAAGCACCTCGAAACTCACGTTTATTGGTCTGGGATAGATTTTGGGCTTGTCCATTGCTAACACTCATACATAAGAGCGCAAGCAAGGCTACTAGATTGTTGATAAGTGGATGTTTGATCATTATAGGATTATTATCGTTTATTTGGTTTATTTGTTTGCTTCTTCAGCGCCATCCTATGGAAGCGTCGCTCTGCTTGTATCACGTCATACAGTTTGCGGGCTTTGACCACCTTCTGCATCTTTTGGTGGTATTGCTTTTCTATCTGGCGAATCTCTACTTCGATATTATCACACTTCACAATCAGTTTCTCTGCTTCCTTATCCGAAGAAGGTTTTGTTTTACGGAGCTGATGCAACTGGTTATGGAGCGTGCGCTTCTGGCTTTGCATCTGTCTATACAAGGGGAACAGTTTGCCCGCCTCTGCTTCTGTGAGGTGCGCTTCCTTCGAGATATAAGCTTCTAGGTTGGCTTCAAACTTGCGAGCATCAAAATGGTCTTGTGCTTTGACAACAAAAGAGAAAGCACAAAGGAGTAAAAATAAGGTTAGACGTTTCATACGTATATGGGAATGAATGTTTAAGGAATGGTTAGTTGTCCGCTAAGATGGCATAGACATCATCATCATCTAGCATGGCATAGTCGGCCAACTGATCTACAGGGTCTACCGTGGAAGGCGTTGTCTTTTCGGTCTTTTGTGCTTGCTGAGATGAGTTCTCTTGTTTAGAAAGAGAGAATAACTGGGTTAAGATCACCCCGCTCAACCCACATAAACCTACGAAACAGGCTGCTGCAACCAACGGGCGTAGACGTATCCAAACGCTCGGACGATGCTTGCGTGGAGCAGTCGTGGCGGTTTGAGTCGTCTGACTCAATATTTTCGATTCGAAAGATTCCAGGTAATTGTCGGGGATAACAAAATGGGAATCGGTTCCGTATCGCTCTTTCAGTTGCTGTTCTATATCCATAATAATCTGATTTCTATATCTTTGATGCAACGAAGGGTGATAAGTTTAATATAAAAATCGGTTTTTGATGATTCTTACTGATGTTGTTTCAGATATTGAGAGATCTTTACCATGGCAAAGTGGTAGGACGACTTCAAGGCTCCTTCGCTCGTATCTAACACTTGGCTCATCTCTTTATAAGGCATTTCTTCAAAATAACGCAGATTGAATACGGTGCGTTGCACCAAAGGCAACGTCGCTATGGCTTCATGCAGAAGGGCTTGCGTATGGTCGCCATCAAAGTATTCGTCAGCCAACAATTGGGTTGCCACTGCCCCATACTCTATATCGATACTCTCTGCTTGGTTTTTCTTCTGCTTGCGAAGAAAGTCTAATGCTTCGTTAATGGCGATTCGGTAGAGCCATGTGCTCACTTTCGAATCTCCCTTAAACTCTTCTATATGATTCCAAGCTTTGAGAAAGGTGTTCTGCAAGATATCATTCGTATCCTCGTGAACAAAGACCATTGACCTCACCTTATTATATAATAGAGGCGCATACGAATGGACCATCATCTCAAACCCTTTGTTCCGCGTTCCTTGATCGGACAAAAGGGTGCGGATGACTGCATCTGTTGATTGTGACATTAGTATAGCAACGTGCTATGCTTTACTTGATATAAATCTTACGAACGACCTTGCCTACCTTTACAAGGTAACATCCCTTAGACAGGCTAAGGTTGTAATGGCGATCATATCCATCAACCTTAAAGCTTGCCACTTGCACTCCCGTGATGTTATAGATCTTCAACACCAGTCCGTCAGCGCCACTAACGTGTAACACTGAGCCTGATACCGTTATGCTGATATTCTGATTATCAAACTCTAACACTTCCACTGCAGCATGCGTCTGCAACGAAATCAAACTGCATGGAAGCATCATGCAAGCCACAAGAGCTAAAGTAAATATTCTTTGTTTCATACGTATATCTTTGCAAAAACGACGTCTTTATCTCTATGCGAATGCGATTGAAGGTTCATTTTACGTACAATAACCTTGCTGCATACACTAGTTTATATTTGCAAAGATAAGTAATTTCTGACATTCCGAAACCTTTTCCACATATTTTTCCGCCACATTAACATACCTTAACCTGCTTATTTTACCCAAATCAAAGCATAAGACAGCGATTACTACTGCCTATTTCTTATCGCTCTTGTAAACATTTTTAACCAAATTAATGCATTAATACAGATTTAATGGTTACCTTTGCACGCAGATAAGAAGTACTTTATTGTAGCTTACCGAAGCCGTAAGATGCGGCAGAACAATCAGAACAAGTAGCAGATAGCGCAATAACCGCCGAGACGATTGCTACTCAAAGAAATATAAATTTATTACTATAAAGAAACGAATAGATGAAAAATGTATTTTTCCTGACAACATTATTGTTGGTCATGGGAGGAAGTGTGGGGCGTGCCCAGTCCATCTACACGCACGTAGAGCAAAACGGAGCCTCGCTAGAAGACCGGTTAGGTACGGCCGCATTTGGCTTGACTGGATACCAATACACCGTATCTTTCAAAGACGGCAAGGCGGTAATGACCACAAATGACAACGTCGTAGCTTCTCTCCCGATGACCCACGGAGGCGAATTGGTGGTGGAGCACGTTACCGAGCAGAGCATTCCTGGATATGTTACGAAGACATACAACGCAAACGTTCCATATGTAACGGTGTTTTCTCCGTTCCAATTGGCAGTGTATCCATACAACACCGGCGAGGTGCATGTTCCTGTTTATGACTCAGAGAAGAATGTGCTGAGCGCGAACTCGGATACCAAATTGGACGACTACACGATTATACCAGTAGAAACTCCGATATTGATAACGGGACACACCGCCGACGTTCATCTTCCAATAGTAACGGGAAGCAGTGCTTCCTTTAACAAAGAAGGCTCGCTAAAGGGTTCTTCATTAAAGATTGATAAGCCCGAGGAAGGGACGATATACACCTTTGGGTTTGGCAAAGAAGAGGCTTACAAAGATCAGTTTGGGTTGTTTCGCTTTGTTGGCACATCGTTAAGTCCTGGTGTAGCTTATCTCCAAACATCTCAATCGACTAACGATGTAAAATACATCCCAATCTCTTTCGATGATAAGGAAGCCACAGCAATCAGCAATCTTAAGGATACTAAGCACGGAACAATGGTTGGCAAGCGGGTTGAGAATGGTCGTATCGTGATTATAAAGGATGGCAAGAAGTTTAACATTAGCGGTCAGGAGGTAGAATAAACCATGAAGAAGAAAGCATATATCAAGCTAGAGACACGTGTCATAAGCATTTCATCAAGTAACATCCTTGCTGGTTCTGATACTAATATAAAAACAGACGACGTTACTACGGAGGATCAATATTCTAAGGAAAACAAAGATAATGGACTTTGGGATGAATAACCCCGAAGAGGATTCTCTTTCCACGAATAACCTATTATATTATTTACAACAATATCGAAAATCAATGAAGAAGATTATATTCCTGCTTTTCGCCCTCATTGCTACGGCGAACCTCAACGCACAAGTGGTCGAGATATATGAGAATGATGCGCTCATCGGTACTTATTTCGATTGCCGATCACATAGATACAAGGTCTCCTTTAAGAACAGCGACGCCACCGCTACCACTGCAGACGCCAATAGTTGCGAGCTGGTAGAGCTCTATGAGAATGGCACACTGCTCCAAACATACCAAAACACCACTGACAAAACATACAAGGTGGTGTTCCGCGAGCGCGACTATGTAGAGATTGGTGGCGTGAAATGGGCGACGATGAACGTCGGTGCAACAACCATTTCGGATGCGCCCGAGTCCTGCATCGGTGATTATTATGCTTGGGGCGAGGTGGTGCCTTACTATAAATCGATCACTTACGCTGACGACACGCCAACCATCAATTGGAGCGACGAAGAGAACGGACAGACGCATATAACTGGAAAGAAGACCGGTTACGATTGGGCCAACTACTGTGGGCAAGAAACATTTACGGAATGGTCCTCTACTCCGTATTATAGTAGTTCGAAGAATCTTACCCTTAGCAATGATGCAGCCAACTACGAGTGGGGCGGCGCGTGGCGTATGCCTACACAAAAAGAATTCATTGCGCTTTTTAAAGCTTGCGGTGTAACAAACACTTGGGGAAGTTACCTGTTGGTTCTTTCTAACAATACAGTAACAAAAGGAGGTATTTACAAGATCTCTAAAGGAGAAGTAGTGGATGGAACAACGTATAATGTAGCAGGAACATTGTTTGTCGCTACATCAGATATCAGCAAGCGTGTGTTCTTCCCGGCAGCGAGCCGAATCGAACAAGTCAATTTCGATACGGCAACACCAACCCGAAGCTATTATTGGACGTCCACACTTAATAGCAGTAAAACAACTACAGATTTTGCTTACCATATGTCTACTCAGCCCAAAGAATCATCCTCCAATGGCTATTATGGCCCAGCCATGATAACGACATTTGGCCATCGTTGTTATGGAGAGCCTATTCGCCCCGTTAGATAACAGCAGTGCATCATACAAGCGAGAAGAACCTTTTGGCGCATACATACACATAACGAAGCGAATCGCTTGGGATATTACTAAAATGAGCAGACTTGATGTCTTTCAAGTCTGCTCATTTCTTGTTATCGCATCCGCTGTGGTCAGCTATCGATTGTTGTTTTATTCGAAATAGAACGTGAGGGCTATCATCTTTGAATGGGCTTCGCTAGCTGCCTTGGTGTATATCAACATGCTCTTGTCACGCATATTGTCTGCGTGCTTGGTGTCTAGACAATTGGTCAAGCCCAACATAAACTTGAGTTCTGGACGCAACTTAAAATAAGGTAGATAGAAATCGCACCCCACACCTAGCTCCAAATAAGCGTCCGAGCGTTTGAGCTTCAGATAATCGTCATCCTTTCCGGATAGATTGATAACCGGATTGATACCCATCATCACGTAAGGACGATGGTTATTGAAACGTGGAGCTGCCGCTATCAGATCGAAGGCGCAGGAGATATAAGCGGTCTTCATATCTTGCGTCATCTCGGTGGGCTCACCTTTGGCATTGAGGTCGGTTATGTTTCGGAACGTGAAATGTCTTGTTCCAAAGTACATCGCAGGAGCTACACGCAGTTGGAAGTATTCATTCAGTCGCAACTCGCCAAGCACGCCGACGGTGAATCCGGCATCCCAACGATCTTGATCCACCGATACGGTTCGCTGCACTGCGCCTTGCCCATCCTCAAGATCTATCGTTGTAGGGCCAGCATTTAAGAGTTCGATATCTTGAAGGTGCGTACCGACCAATACGCCGAAATGGAACGTGCGCAGATCGGTATACGGTCTGTTCTCCACTGTCCGCTCTTGCGCATATCCGCACACAGATATCGTTGCAAGCAAGAGGATAATATATAATGTGTGTATTGCTTTCATTATAGGTATAACGAGGATTATCGTTTCTTATTGTGCACAGAACGATATCTTCCTATCACACATCACCCGAAACAACACCAATACTTCCTAGGTTTTTCATCCCCGAAACGAGTTAGTATTATCATGCTTTCCGAGTAATAGCATACACATAGTCCTTGAACATTTATTTGGCTCTTCCGTTAAATACGTAGATAGGTATAGCCAACCTTATTAAAATAGTGCCCATAACCATTTAATTTCTATCCATATAGCAAGCATAACAATAGTGGGCGACGTGTCTCACGTCGCAACAAACAAAAAAGGAACGTGCGGTGAGACACCGCACCCACTACCATGTAGGCGATTGACCTATCCACGCATTTAACGAAAAACCCATTTATCTAACAAAGATCTTTCCCGTACCATTGCATTGGGTATGAACATAAATAATTCCGTCAGCTCCCATCCTTTTACCATCTCCTTGACACCCAGGACAAGTTTCCCAATGGGGCTGAGATGTTGTTTGGGCATTGCTTCGAGTAGCATTTTGCACGGCTCTGCTTCCGACGAAGGCCCCACGTTGCACTTTGGGATTTTCCGCCGCTTCATCCACAAGTCGTTTCATTTCTTGAGTAGCTTTGTTTACTTCAACCTCAGCGGCTTTTGATTCCTTTGCACAACTTTTCAACAATGATTTCGTGACCTTTACTACCGCCTCGCCTTTACCGGCATAAGTCTCAACCGGCCAATCTACAACGGCAGCTAATACGACTAGCACAACCAATACTTTCTTGATAAACGTTTTCATAATCTTCAATATTTATGTTAAGAATAAAAATTTTACAACACACACTACTATCGCAATGATAATTAGAATATACAGACATCCGACAAAGCTAAACTCTGGTTCAGGTTCTTTCGTAGCACTTTGCCTTGGAGTAGTACTTCTGTCATTCGAAGAATGATAGAACTCTCTCTGATAAGAGATATTTGACTGCTGCCGTGGCTTTGGCCTTTCAACAACAACCGTTAATTCTTCAGTGTCATCAGAAAGTACAGTTGTCTCATCATACGATAAACCTGTCGTTTTCTTTAAGTTCATCCTCGTCTGTATTTCCGAAACACTTCGGGGGCGTTTCTCCCTGTCCGTATTCATCAGCCAAGCCACAAGACGCTTCGTTTCAATAGACACACCCGGCATTGGCAGTGCAGCATGCTTGTCATTTGACTTGTCCTCGTTGAGTTCCGTCCATGTAGGAATCTCGTTGCAAGTTAGCAGATAATATATGGTTGCACCAAGGGCATAAAAATCTGACCATGGCCCCAATTTGTCATAACTGCCATCTATCTGTTCAGGCGGTGCATAACGGTCTGTTCTTGCAACACCTGTAAGAACAGTTGCTCCAACGCCTCGCATGTAATCTTTACTTGCTCCAAGGTCTATCAATTTCACATAGCCATGCGCATCTACCATGATATTAGATGGCTTTATGTCAAGATGTAATAAACCAGCGGAATGTATGGCAGCGAGACCGTCAAGGATTTGTTTTAGATAGGGTCTGCTAATTAATTATAAGTATTTGATTATTAACATGTTATCACATAAAATATTTG
>CAVJZR010000037.1:0-26406 GCA_963654235.1 Bacteroidaceae bacterium
AGGTAATGCTTTTCTTTTTGATATACGCTTATCCCCACTATATTTCTACTGAGCCAAGAACGAGGCTTGTTAGCCGCTCTACACCCCACCCTAAGCAGCCCCTAAACATCAACGGAGCACCCATCTAGGGACATTTCTCCCTAAGATAGGTGCTCCGTTGTCATCTCTATACGGCTCTTTCATCATCCTATGAAGGACCTTTCAGACCAAAAAATAAATTGATTTTGGATGAAAAATAAATTATTCTTCACAGGAAAATAAATTATTCTTCTCCACCACAAAGCCCCTTATGCCTTGTCATTCAGCATCTATCAGGAGATCAAAGGGCGTTGAAGGGTTGGGCGTAAAAGCCGTGATACAATCTCATCGTAAACCTCCTCCTTGATTAAAACAATACTCTTTCACGTCCTCCACTGCCGAAGTGAATGACTACGTATGAAAATAATCGTAATGACGATCTACAAAGTCAAGGCCTTTATGACGCGCAAGGTAGTTGTAGGCTTGCTTGAGTGTCAGCCCGTTCTGCTTCCCAAACTCATAAAGGAAGATGGTCATCCATTCTATTTTGTCTTTTATGTTGTACTCCATACTTGCCTTTCTAAAAAACCTAAAACACTTATTACTTGCAAATATAGTCGTTTTATTTCGAATAGCAATGCCGTAAACCACATTTTAAGAACAAATCCAAAAAGAGCGGAACGCCTCATCACAAGGCATCCCGCTCCACTTACACACTTACTACTATTACTTTAGATACAAAAACCTATATATATTCATTATTACTTCAAAAAGGCTTTCTATGTGATTAGGCTACTTGACGGTAACCTTAAACTGACCATCCACGTTGCGCGCGTCGACCACAGCGATCTGCGATGTGCCTGTGGCGAGACCCTTGATGGTGATGGTAGAGTCGGCAATGGATGTCTGAACCACCTTGGTGCTCTGCGCGTAGACCTTATAAGGGGCTTTGCCGGTCTTTACTTTCACCTGTATGGTTTCGCCTTTATTGATGGTTACGGTGGTCTGATCAAACTTCAGGGGTGCATAGACGCCTACCAGCAGAGAGGCTGTATGGTTGGCATTGTCAGTGGCTACGATGGTGACGTTGCCTTCATTGTATCCTTTGACCAAGACGGAGTCGCCCTTTACAGTGGCTATAGCTTTGGTGCTGTCGGTCGAAGTGACCTTATAGGGAGCGGTGCCATTGATGATCACACGCTTCAGGACGCTGTCCGGATAGAGGCGCATGGTGGGATTGTTAAATCGCATGCTGCTATCGGTAGATTGGCTATCATCACAAGAGGTCGTCACCAAGCCGCTCATACTGAGCAGCATCATCATTAACACGCTGAATACATTACTCTTTTTCATTGTCGATATCGTTATCTTTATTGTTTGTTCTAGCTCCGCTCTGGAACGTCAGTCTACTCCTTAAATACCAATCTAGGCAAAACATTGCCTCGGGGGAGAGAAAAAAATAAAAAAATTAGAAGTGTTACTATCTATTCCCCATTCCTTTCTAGGTCTTGTTAGTAATAATATTGGGATGAAAAAGAACCAAAACGCCCGACCTTAGGCTAATTGCTTAAAGTCGGGCGGCAAAGCTATTGTTTGAAAATATTTTCGTAATCTTCGTCTATTATTTTCCAAATGCCATTTTTTCGACCTCCTTGTCTTTCTATCAATCTTAGTTCCGTCAAACGCTGGAGATATTTCTTTATTTGCCTATCAGATACTCCCAATTCTTTTGCCATGTCCGCTATTGTTATATGTGGATTATTAGAAATGAGTTTGTAGATAATACGCTGAGCGGCAAGAAACTCTTTTCTGAATTCCTTTTTGGGGAACTGTTCTCTTTCTTTTGGGAACTGTTTTGCTTCTTTTGGGAACATATTAGCAAACTCTTTTGGGAACTGTACCATTTCATTGGAGCTATCTAATCCATCTTTCACCGCATGATTCCCATAATTAAGATTCCATAGAGTCACATGAAATTCAGTTGCATCGGACGTGAACTCTGGAACACGATATGTCGGCATATGTTCATACTGCTTATAAGCGCTCACTATCTTCTTCATGCCACTGCCCCTTCGTTCCATCAAGTCGAGACGATTAAAGAAGTCGGCTAGCAACGGATTGCGACGCTTTGAAGGCACATGAAGGAGGTCGAGGTTCTGTATCAACTTTCCATCTAGCATTCCACCTGGAGAGTAAATCTCCATTCGATCATCGTACATGTCTATATGGATCTCACTGCCCATATCCATATAGTCACGATGGATGATGGCATTCGTGATAGTTTCCACCACGGCACGCTCTGGATAGTCGGGACGCTCCTCTCTATAATCAGCCTCTTTCCACCATTTCTTGTGTGAGTTGTTCCGCACGAAAGCTACTGCATCTTGAAGCATATTGATAACACTGCCGCTCAGTTCTACATCATCGTATGCTTCGCCAAGGCCATTGGTCATGTCAAGTCCATTCCATCGGGTGCAGAATATTCTGGATTGACGCATAGGGGAGTCGTCTGCGATAAGCGCGGCGGCATTAGTCACCTTTCCTTCATCGTCTATCATGCCCCAAGACACAAAATCAGAATCGGCAAAAGCGGTACGCAATTTCTGATAATGTACCGCTTTGAGCTTGGTAAAGGCAAGATTCTCAAAATTGTAAGGTGAAGGCATCGTGTCAAAAGTCCGTCCCGAGCCTTTCATAACAAGTGCTTTCAATTTTAAACGGTCTGCCGTGACCGACTCGTTGCCTATTCGTGTAAAAGCAATACGTTGCTTATCGCCTATATAATAATAAGGTGTCTCTTGACCAGCTTTCACATATAGCAACACAAGTCTTTTACCGTCAACCTCCTTTATCTCCAATTCGACATCAGGAATAGGGTCTATCAAGGTCTTTACTCTTTCACTGATTATCTCGGCAACGTGTTCGGCATTATCAAGCCCAACTATTTCATCGTCATCACTGATACCGAATACAAGCATTCCGCCATTACCATTGGCAAAGGCAGAAACACTCTTGAGCCAACTCTTGGGACGTCGTTCCTCAAGTGTTTCTTTCTTATCGTAAGCCGTAGCTTCTCCTATCAGTGATGTGATATCCATACTTGGTTTAATTAAATCTTCCTTATGTCCTCCCTAAAAAAGAGCACCTGACTCTTAATCCTCGGTATCAGCTTTGGTCTGACTAAGTTTCTGATACTGCGAAGGTGTCACACCATTGACCTTGCGGAAGGCATTGATGAAGCTGGCGGCAGTCTTATAGCCTAGCTCTTGATAGATGGCTTGGATGGTCATGTTGCCATAATGCTCGGTGTCTGTGAGACGACGGCACGCCTCGCGGATACGAAACTCGTTGAGATAGGTCTTGAAGTTCTTACCATAGGTCTCGTTGATCACCATCGAGACATACTTGGTGTTGGAGCCTACCATCTGCGCAAGGACTGCCAAGCTGAAGTCGTCACGACTGATGACGCTCACATCCTCGAACACATCGTTGATCTTTTCAAGCAGACGGGTGGCTTGTTCATCCGAAAGTAGCGAACCCTTATCTATATCTTCAGTGCTATTTTCCTCGGTTTCATCGGGCGAATGGGTTGGCTGAGAGGTCTCCGATTCAACGTTTTGGGCCTTTAATGGCTCTTCTGAATGGGTAGCCTGTGGCTCGGAACGGTCAGCCTTCTCCACGGCTGCGAGGTAGCGACGACGTAGCTGTTGGGTGTTCTTGTTTTGCCGGCTGAGTTCTTCGTTCTTGTCCACAAGTAGTTGTTGGGATTGGAGCAACTGCTTGTTACGATAGCGTAGCTTGATATAGAGCGTGGCAATGACAATCATAAACAAGAGGAACGCTATTATAATAATGGTAAGGTAACGATTATGGGTGGTCAGACGACCAATGGTGGCGTCACTCAACCGGTTCTCATAGTCGAAGAGCTTCATCTTGGCAGAGTTCATACGCTGCGTATCGAAGATCGAATCGTTGAGTTCTAGGTAACGGCTGCGGCACTGATTGGCTTTGATAGAGTCGCCTAGCTGCTTATACGCCACGTAAAGGTCGCGACAGACATCGGCTTCCTTGAGCTTATCACCTGCCTGAACGGCGATGCCGAGACTCGTTTGGAGACTCTTCACGGCTTCGGCGTATTTGCCTTCGAGTGACAAGATATTGCCTATCTCGCTATGAATCATTGCTGTGTAACGCAGTCCGATGCTATCCATCTCTGCGCCACGGAGCGCCTCACGTTGGTAATAGAGCGCTGGACCATAGTTGCGCTCGGTCTTGGCGATAAGGCTTTGGTTGGCAAGGGCATAATATCGGTACACACCATTGCCTTTATAGGGAAGGCTCATCTGTATCTTATACCAGTAGCGGGCATCCTTCGGATTATCACTCAAGCAATATACTTGCACAAGATTGATAGCAAACTGCATCTGGGCAAGCGTATTCTTGTCCTCCACGGCTATCGCATAACCTTTCTTAAAGTAATGGGTGGCACGATCATAATCCTCCATATAGGCATATACGTTGCCGATGTTGCCAGTGCTGGACATCTGTGTGGGACGGTCATTGGTGGTCTTAGCCGCCTCCAAAGCTTGCGTATACAACGACAACGCTTCTGAAAACTGCTCACTTTGAAAGAATTTATCGGCCTGAAGTTTCAGTTTTAAGGCATCACCAGGCTTCTGATCTATCGCCATCAACCTTGTTGGGAGAAGCACGAGTGCGCCAATAAGCATCAATAATGCAATGGAAACCTGTTTCATACGTACAAAGATACGGAAAAAAACTAAATCTGCGAACTTTTCTTTATTTTCTTGAAATTTTAGTTTTAAGGCTTCCAAAACGCAATAGAAAGCCCATGTTTTTCTTTGTTTTCTTGAAAATGAAAGCACAGAAGCGTTAAAATGTTGCAATGAGACCTTATCTTTTTTAACTTTGCAAACATACAAAGGCGCATAAGTACCGATTTGCAATACTTTACATATTTTTCATTTATCAACATTCACGCTTATGAGAAAATTACTTAATTTCTTAGCTTTCGTGTTTGCTTTAAGCTTCACGGTACCTCTCACGGCGTCAGCACAGGAAAGACAAGACCTGCCGCTACTGACGAAAGGTACGGTGAAAGCACCACCACGTAAAGCTGAAGCGTACACCGCACCTTACTATGAATCGTTTGACGATTCCTTATCGTATGCTGAGTGGACGCAAATCAAAACGCAGGTAGCCGATTCTTACGATTGGGCCTACTATTATTGGAATGGCAACTACACTGGACCAGGTTACAATAACACGCCTTGTGTGCGATTCAGGCAGAGCCTTGATAGTGGAAAGTCACCTTCGGACAACTGGTTTATCTCACCAGGAATCAACCTGAAGGCTGGTAGCACCTATCGTTTGTCCAACTACATCCATGGTTACTTCGAATCATCCATCCACGTGTATCTGCTCACATCGCGCACAAACACAACGGATGGACGTATCAGCATTATGGATGTTTGCGAAGATTCGCCTTCGGACACTTACTCAGGCGACTTTGAAGTGCCCGCAGACGGCACTTATTACATTGCTTACTACGACAACACGCCTTGGCGCGAGAATAGTACCGCCTTGCGTTACCAATGGTATCTCGATGAGGTGAAGCTCTTCGCGGTAAGCAATAACGGCGTTCCTGCCACTATTGGCAACTTGAAGCAAGTGCCTGGACAGAACGGCGAGTTAAGCATGGGGCTGAAATGGACACTGCCTACAAAGAGCAAGCAAGGCGAAGACCTCGATGTCTTGTCTTATGTAAAGATCTTTAAGGATCTGAACGACTCTATCACGGTCACTGACGGCGTCGCTCCTGGCGCACAGATGACTTGGACCGATCCTAACCCCACTGCGGGTAAGCACACTTACAGCGTGGTTGTGGCTAACACCAGCGGTGAAAGCGCACGCGCCACAGTGAACACAATGATCGGTATCGACTATGCCGGCGCACCCGAGAACCTTAGCGTTGACTATGACCAAGAGGGCGAAGTGATGACCCTCGACTGGGATAAACCTGAGTTCGGACGCAACGGCGGATGGTACAATCCTGCTGGTTTGACTTACACCATCGTACGTCAACCGGGTAACAAACTTCTCGCAAGCAACTATACGGGTACTCAATATGAAGACGAGGACCTCGAAGAGTATGGCAACTACATCTATCAAGTGTCTACAAGCACCAATGCCGGACTTGGCGCAACTGCTACAAGCCAAGGCATCGTAGCCGGTAGCACCAAGCCATTGCCTATCCGCGAAGGCTGGGAGGACGAATCTACCTACCCCACATGGACCATCGTGGACAACAACAATGACGGCCATACCTTATATATTAAGCACTCTAAAGGTCATGAAAGCGCAACAGCAATCGGTTGGGACTACACTTCTACGGATGTAGACCGCGACGAAAGCCTCTACTCTCCACCTGTTGAACTGAAGGCAGGTAAGAAGTATCGCGTGTCATTCTACGTAATGAACAATCCTTATCTGAGTTTCTCTCTTGACGTTAAGTATGGTAAGGGTAAAACCAAAGCCGCTCAGACCAACACCGTAGTGAGCTACGCAAGTGTTTCTGCGGGTGATTACTCACTGTCAAGCACTGACATTGAGGTGGAAGAGAATGGCATTTACTACTTCTCTTGGTGGCTACATGACGCTACCAGCTATGTTTGGTTTGATGATTTCCGCGTAGAAGAGATCCTTGAAAACAACATCGAGGCTACTTCTATTCGTAATCTGAACACTGCACCAACCGTTGGTGAGAAGATTTCTACAGGTGTAACTTATACTAACACTGGTAGCAAGCGTTCTTCTTCATTCAAGGTTCAGCTTCTGAATAGCAAGGACGAGGTGCTCGGCGAAAGCACTGTTTCACGTCCATTGGCAGCTGGCGCTTCTGGTACAGCTAACATCTCATGGACCGTACCTGAGACCGCTGAAGGTCAATATGCCATTTATGGCAAGGTAACAATGAGCGGTGACGAGTGTAACGCTGACAACACAACATCTGTATCTTACCTCAATGTACAACCCAAAGGTAAGCAAGCAGTGACCATCGGTACTGATATGACCGAGGGTAACGTGAACGAAAACGCTCCTTTCACCAACTATGGTTATCCTTTCAGCCAGTTTATCTACAAAGCAAAAGACTTCGGTGGCTATGCTGGTAAGATCGACTCTCTAGCTCTTAAGTTCCGCGGCGGACAGCAAAAGGACTTCAAAGACGTGCCAATCCGTGTTTACCTCTGCAACACTGAGCAGGATGACATGAACACGGGATGGATCAAGTCATACAATATGACTAAGGTCTTCGAGGGCAATATCGACCTCAACATGGGTGTCTATGACCTCGTCATTCCTTTCGACAAGTCGTTCGAATACACTGGCGGCAACCTTGGCGTCATGATTGTAGGCGACAACGATCCTACATTGATGCTGAATCAAGGTTACGGACTGGGTGTTTATTGCACCGAGTATGGCATGGGCGCTACACGTACGTTCCCATCCAACTACTACGTGAAGCCCGACTTGGACAATCTCGACAACACTATCGGTCGATTCTATTCTACTATCCCTGACGTAACGTTCTACATGGACATTACCAACACCGCAACGGTGAAGGGTACTGTAACTGATAACGAAGGCAACCCAGTGGTGGGTGCAACCGTAGCAGGTGGTACTATCAGCTATGGTTACGCCAGTGGCTATCCTCACAAGAACGCTACAACCGATGAAAACGGCCAGTACACCATCAAGTACGTACCTGTTGCAACTTATAGCCAGCAGTTTGTGGCTACCGCTATCGGTTATCAAGACGCACAAAACTATGTTCAGCTCACCGCAGGCGACACCGCTACAGTTAACCTGAAGATGCAGAAGTGTGCCGTAGTTACGCTGAAGGGTAAGGTAACCGACGCTACCGACAACACCACAGGTATCGCTGGAGCCAAGATTACACTCACTGGTGACAACACGCTCACCGCTACTACCGCTGAAGATGGTACCTTCGAGATGGAAGGAGTCTACGCTATCAAGCCTTACTATATCTTAGTAACTAAGGATGGTTATCAAGACTACGACTACTATGGCGGTTATCAGCTACGCTTCTACGACTACGACAACGATGGTATCGCCGAGTCTAGCATCCAGATGACGCCAGTCACAGCAGCACCTTACAGCGTAAGCGCTACTGACGAAGGCGACAAGGCTGTCATCACATGGACCGATCCTATCGCTGACGTTACTGCAACAAAGGCTGATGGCGATCCTATTGGACAGTTTGGTGGCTCTTACACTCTCGCTATCGGACAGCGCTTCTCTGCTGCCGAACTACAGAGTCTCGGTGCAGATAGCCTCTACTATGTGAAGTCAATCCGCTTCGCACCTATGTCAACCGGCGACTTCCAACTCGCTATCTGGCAAGGTGAGGCAGGCAACGAAGGCAAGGTATACGAAGAAGCCGTTACTCCATCTAATTATGGCGAATGGAACACCTTCACACTCTCTAAGCCTTACAAGATCGATCCTACCAAGAGCATTGTCATCGGTTACACCCTCAGTGCTTCTTCAGGTTCTTATCCTGTCTCCTTCGATGGCGGTCCATTGGTTGAAGGTGGCGACGCTCTCTTTGACGCAACTAACGATAAGTGGACTAGCGCACACGAAGTGCTACCCGAATCGATGCACTACAACTGGAGCATCCAAGCCGTTCTTGGCAATGATCCTAACAGCACCGAGCTGGCATGGGCTTCTGCCGATGCTTCTACTAAGGTGAAACAAATGGGCAACGTCATCACTCTCGACTCTATCCAGAGCTGGGCTGCTAAGAAGAATGACGTTCAGGCAGAGGCCAACTATGGCGTTTTGATGCTTGACCAGCAGACCGTTCTTCAGAAGAAGGCTGCTCGCGAAGCTGCAGAGAAAGCCTTGGCTGAAGCTTCAGCTAACAAGAAGGCTCCTGCTCGTTGGCCTGCAAAGGGCTACTTCATCTATCGTCTTGAAGCTGGCGACGAAAGCAACGGTTCTTACTACTGGACCCGCCTCAACGCTGACCCTGTCACAGAGAAGACTTATACCGATGAAACATGGAGCTCTCTCGACAATAAGGTGTACCGCTATGCAGTGCGCACATATTACGGAGGCTCTTACTCGAAGTGGAGCGATGGCACTACCTCAGCGTTCACTTACTCGAACGGTGTAGACAAAGGTCATTACGCTACATTGAATGTTAAGGTTAACACCAACTACGGAACTGCCGAAGGTGCTAAGGTAGCACTCACCGGCGACGATCAGACCACCTACGCTAAGGTTGGAGCTGACGGCGTAGCTACATTCAAGAACGTACGCTTCACCGACTATAGCATCGTGGTTACTAAGCCTTACTATACACATGCTTCTGCACAACTGACCGTTAGCGCTGACAATGTCAATAGCGATCTCGTTGCTGAGACTACCATTGACATGACGTTTGCAGCCAAAGGTCCAGAAATGCTCACTGCTACCGACTACATCACCGATGCTCGTCTCTCTTGGGAGACTCCATCACCTGCAGTGACCGCTAACCTCACACAGGCTATCGGACAGCATGCTAATGCTTACGGCCTCACTGAAGGTGTAGAGTTTATCATGGGTAACCGTTTAGATCCAAGCGATCTTGCCGAATACGATTACACCGACTTCTACATCGACAGTCTGAAGTTCTATGCTAACGCAGCTACGACCTACTCACCAGTGCTCTACTGTGGTATCTCATCCGACCAGACACGTCAGATCATCCGTCTTGATCGTAAGGTGACAGAGGATGAGGTAGGCACTTGGGTTGGCGTAGCATTGCCTGAGCCTATCAAGCTCGATCCTTCGAAGTACTACTACATCGGTTATGCCGCAACTACCGAGTCAGGTCAGAGACCATTCGCAATCGATGACCATATAGATAACAAAGGTAGTTACTGCTACGGATACTCTTATTACACTTACTCATACACATGGTATAGCTTCTCAGCTTATGGTTCTATTGAGGTTGCGGCTCACATCACCGACACCAAGAACGTAGCAGACCTGCTCGACAAGAATGTCAACTACGACGTTTATCGTCTCGCAGCTGCCGATTCGACCAACCAAGGCGCATGGGTGAAACTCACCGATAAGACTATCCAGGACGAGAACTACACCGATGAGCTCTGGCAAGATCAGCCAAGCAACGAGTACATGTACGCTGTGAAGGCTATCTATGAGAATGGTGCCGAATCACCTGCATCTCTGAGCAAGGTACTCAAGAAGGGTGACGTAGCTCTCTTGAATGCGAAGATCAACACCAACAACATGGTTACAGCTGCAGGTGCGAGCGTTCGCATCCAAGGCAACAATAAGCTCTACAAGGGCGTAGCAGGTGCTGACGGTCTCTGTCAGATACCTGAGATTGCTAAGGGAACCTACACACTGACCATCGCTAAGGAAGGCTTCACCACCATCAGCGAGACTATCGATCTAGGCGAGGACATCGTCAGCAAGCTCTACACACTGGAAGAGCTCAAGACCGCTCCTGTCTATGTACGCGCAGAAGAGGCTGCTGACCAGTCAAGCGTAGCACTCACATGGCGTGCTCCAGGCGAGTATGTACCAACAGAAGGTTGGGCTTACTGGGACAACAACAATCCTTATGGAGGTTTCGGTACCAGCTCAGGCTACTGCGCTCTAGGCCAGCTCTTCACTCCAAGTGATCAGACCTCTAAGGGTATGAAGGAGTTGAGCATCTCTAAGATTGCGTTCTTCCCTGCTTCAACCAACAATCCTCCTGCTGAGGGTGCTACCTGGACCGTAAAGGTTTGGCGTGAAACCGAAAGCGGCGAATTCGAAGAAGTGGCCACTGAACCTGCCGGCGCAGTAACACTGGGCACATGGAAGGAAGTGACATTGTCTTCACCTTACTATGTATCAGGCGACGAGACGCTCATCATCGGTTACGTTTACACCGGTAGCAGCGCTACACCGCTCGGTATCGACAATGGTCCGCTCGTTAAGGGCAAGGCCGACTGGGTTAACTTCGGTGACGGATGGTCAGAGCTCTCCTCTTCTGTATCTAGCTGGAACTACAATATCTTGGTACACGCTTATCTTGAGAAGCTTGAGGAAGCACCAACAACCAAGGCTCCTGCTTTGGCTCCTGCACAACCTCTCAGCACCAAGAAGGCTCCTAAGGTATCTGTACGCCACTCACTGAAGAAGGCTGAAAGTGCAGCACATCCATTGCTCACCTCTAAGCTCCAGTACACTGGCTACCTGGTATACCGTCTCACAGATGGCAACCAGAACGATGAATCTACTTGGACTCTGCTCACACAGAAGCCTATCACAGCTACCTCGCTCACTGACGACGCATGGGCAACCTTACCAAGCGCTGACTATCTCTGGGCAGTGAAGGCCACTTACATGAGCGGCAACTCTGACGCAGCATTCAGTCAAGATATCATCACCAACACCACCGCTATCAACGGCACCACTGTCAGTGGCGTATCAATCAAGCAGATCAGCCGTCAGCGCTTCTTGGTTACCACACCTGAGGCTGCTACCCTGTACGTTTCTAACGCTGCAGGAGCCAACGTGCTGACCACAAGCTTGAAGGCGGGCGAGAACATCATCAATGTCAATGCTCCCGCAGGTGTTTATCTGTTCAAGGTCAACGGCTCTAAGCCAGCAATGGTTAAGACCACGATTAAGTAAGAGGTCTATTTAGAACTTCTGAAAAGTATCTGAAACAAGAGCCGTGCTTCGGCAATGGTTGAAGCACGGCTCTTTTCTTATTTATAAAATGAATATTGTAAAACAAGTGTATCCTATGAAAAGATTTTTTTACACCATTATGCTCGCCCTCCTCTGCGGTAGCGGAGCCTATGCTGACGACATCTCGCTGGCATGGTGCGACGGATCTCAGGTAGAAGGCTCACTGGGCGTCAGCGGTGAGGTAGCGGCCGTTTTCTCAGCAGCCCACTTCCCTATGTACGTTGGAACGCAAGTGACTGGGGTGCGCATCGGTATGAACGAAGACGTACTCAAAGGTGTCACCATCTTTGTACGCAGTTCGCTTACGGGTGAAAATCTCTACACATTCTCCACAGACATCCTCTATAAGGGTTGGAATGACCTAACGTTCGACCAAAGCGTTACATTTCCCGCAGAAGGGCTGGTCATCGGTTACACAGCCAACACCACTACCATGGCAGGTGTGTCAGGCAAAGCATATACCGATGGTTGCTATGCCCTAGCCAACGGATCATGGCAGAGCTATGCCACCGCCGTCAGCCACTCGCTTTGTATCGAACCCATCATTAGCGGTGAGAGCTATACGAAGAATGATGTAGAACTGCTCTCCGCAGACGATCAAACCGTAGCTGTGGGCAAGGCTTTCAGCGTGAGCGGTCTGCTCCGCAACAACACCAGCACCACGCTCTCTGCCGTTACGCTCACCTATAACGCAGGTGAAGGCGAGAAGACCGCCGACGCCACCGTGGAAGATGTGCTCCCTGGTGAGATTGGCACCTTCACGTTGCCCATCGAGGACGGCGTGAGTACCACTGGCGACAGCCCACTGACCCTCAGCGTGGCATCTATCAACGGTGTAGCTGACGACTATGCGTTCAACGACACCACCTCTTGCACGCTCTCAGTGCTGGATGACATCGTGAAGAAGAAGGTGCTCATAGAGAACTTCACCACCGAGAAATGCGGCAACTGCCCTAGCGGACACGAACGCCTGCAGCGCGGACTCAAGGACGAAACCGATTATGTTCTCATCGCCCACCATAGCGGTTACTACACAGACGAGTTTACCACCACGGGTGACGTAGACCTGTTGTGGTTCTATAACAGCTCCACCAAGTATGCCCCAGCGATGATGATCAACCGCCACAAGTTTGCCGAGAACACCTCATCTACCTACAACAAAGGTCCTGTGTTCTCTGTTCCCGACGCTGAGGTGGTCAATAAGTTGTATAAGCAACAGCTCGAAGGCGCTGCGCCAGTGAAGATAGAGTTGCAACGCAACTTCGATCCCGAAACGCGTAAACTGATCATCAAAGCCACCATGAAGCAGATTGCAGGTGTAGAGATAGGCGACAACCCAACGCTGAACATCAATCTCATCGAGGACGGACTAGAAGGTGCGCAGTATGGCGCTACCGGAACGTACACCCACAACGACGTTACCCGCGAGTTTGTCACACCAACATTCGGTGACGCCGTGAAGCTAAGCATCGATGACAACACCTGCGCCACCTACAGCACCACGCTGAACAGCGGTTGGAACGAAAAGAACATGCGCATCGTGGCGTTTGTTAGCAACTATGACAGCAGTGATCCTAACAACTGTGACGTGTACAATGCCACCGAGTGCGAGCTCATCGGCAGCGACGATATCACAGATGATGTACCCGACGGCATCGCTTCTGCCACCACTGACCTCCACTCTGCTCAACCCGAAGCTATCTATACGCTCACCGGAGCACGCATCAGCAAGATGCAGAAGGGTGTCAACCTCGTGCGCTTCAGCGATGGCACGGTGCGCAAGGTGATGGTTAAATAAATGGATAAAAATCACAAATCATTAAGACTATGAGAATAATAAGTAAGCTCTTTCTTGCCGCTGCACTGCTCACTACCACTGCAGCCAATGCGCTTGCCGTACCCGCTTACCCGGGAATGATCAAGGCGTATCAGGCCAACGGCACAGAGATCACCATCCGTCTCATCGGTGACGAGTACAGCCACATGACCGTCACCAGCGATGGTTACCCTCTGCTGTTCAACGCCAACACACGCAACTATGAGTATGCGGAGCTTCGCAACGGTGCTCTCGCAGCCAGTGGCATCACCGCCACCGAACCCGCCGCTCGTGACAAGGCTGCCACCACCTTCCTTGCCAAGGTAGACAAGGACGCAGTGATGGCACAATGGTCCACGCAGCACGACGCTGCCATGAAGCAATGGACCAAGGACATGACCGCCAAACGCGCCACCGCTACACAGGCTCAGCCTCAACGCATCGTGCGTATCAGCGACGTTCCCACCACGGGCAAGCACGATGTGCTGGTCATCTTGGTGCAGTTTGCCGACTCTAAGTTTACTGACAACAACATGATGGACGACCCTGTCGACTACTATGACCGCTTCTTCCACCAGGAAGGATTCTCCGATCATGGTGCTCGCGGATCAGCATACGACTTCTATAGATACGGCTCCAACAACCTCTATGACCCGCAGTTTAAGGTGTACGGCCCCGTTACGGTGAGCCACAACGCCGAGTACTATGCCGGTAGCGGCGGTTCGGCTAACACCTATAAGCTCATCCAGGAGGCTGTGCCACTGGTTGACGAGCAATATGACGTCGACTTCTCAACCTTTGACACCGATGGTGATGGCGTGGTGGACAATGTTTACTGTCTCTACGCAGGCAAGGGCCAAGCCGACGGTGGCGGTACATCCACCATTTGGCCTCACAGCTACAATCTAGATAATAACAACGCTGACCACTCATTCCTCGTTGACGGCGTCAAGATAGACCGCTACACCGTGTCACAAGAGGTCAATGGTGTGTCTAATGTACCTGTAGGTATCGGCACCTTCGTCCACGAGTTTGGTCACGTGCTGGGCTTTGCGGACCACTATAACAACTCTAGCTCATGGGGTGGATACGTCAACAACGTGGGCAACTGGGACGTGATGGCAAGCGGATCGTACAACAACGACCAGAACTGCCCTCCTACCTTCTCGGCCTTTGAGCGTTACTCGCTGGGATGGACACAGCCCACAGTGCTCAATGCGCAGACCGACACGCTGATCAACCTACAGCCCTATGAGAGCACCAGCCAGAGTTATCGTGTGAATGTCAGCTCAGACGATACCGAATACTTCCTCATCGAGAACCGCCAACAGACGGGTTGGGACTCCTATCTGCCTGGTCACGGCATACTGGTGTGGCACATCCTCGAGGATCAAAGTGTATGGGACGACAACAAGCCCAACTATGATCAGAACAAGCAGTATGTAGACATCGTAGAAGCAGCACAGGTCTACACCTCAACCGGTTCGGCAAGCGACGCCTTCCCAGGCACAGGCAATGTGACCGAATACAACTTCTCTTCATGGAGCAGCAAGAACATCTTCGGCTTTGCATGGCTCCGCGAGTGTGACGATCAGTTGTGTCAGTTCTTGCTCACCAAGACGCAGTATCGTCTGCCACAACCTTCGCTCACCGTGAACGATATCCAGGGCACCAGCGCTACGCTAGCATGGACCACCAGCGAGCTTGCCACAAGCTACAATGTCTATGTGCGTCACAATGGCGAACTGATTGATTCGATCTCAGCTGAGGACAAGGGTACCTTCACCGTGAATGGTCTTGAGCCTGAAACCGAGTACACCGCACAGGTAGTGGCACGATTAGCATCTCTGCAAAGCGACACCGTGAACGTGGCGTTCACCACCCTACCCCGTCAGATCGAGGAGCAGACGCCTGTGGCATTGCTCCCAACGGAGATCTCATCAGATGGTTTCACGGCTGCATGGCAACCCGTTCCCGATGCTACCGACTATGAGCTGAACCTCTATCACCGCACACTGGATGGTGACGGAACAGTAACTACGGGCTTTGACGACTTCTCTTCCTCAGCTGATAATCTGCCCGAGGGTTGGACAGTCACCGAAGGTCAAGGACGTAGCACGGTCAACTATGGTGAGGCTTCACCTTCCTTACGTTTGCGTAACGATAGCGCCAACCTGGTATGTAGCGTTCCCGGATGGAAGGTACAGAGCGTTAGCTTCTGGCATCACGCCAGCAAAGCCGGCATCATCCTTGACGTAGACAAGTGGGCAGATGGTCAGTGGACCAACGTATGGAGCCTTACAGCAGAAAGCGCAAGCGACCTCACGGACAACGTAGAGGTGGACGGAGCTGACAGCATACGCTTCGTGGTACGCCGAGCAGAGGATACCACTGGTGGCTTTATGCTCATCGATGATGTGACGCTCCACTATCTCTATGATCAGTTTGCCCTTATCAGCACTTATAAGCTCGGTCCCTCAGGTTCAGATGCGTTCCTGACCTATGACGCTAACAACCTCTGCGGTTACAAGGTGAGCGGTCTGGATATGACCCAGGACTATGCTTACAGCGTGAAAGGTGTATGGGGCGACCGCTTCTCGCTCGAATCGAATATGATCAATGTCACTGAGGGACAGATCACCGATGGTATCCTGACCATCAGCACCGCTGACCTACATGACAGCAACATCGTCTATGACCTCCAAGGACGCCGCATCGCAACGATGACAGCAGACGGCAAGTTCTCTACCCGTTTGCCTCAAGGCATCTATATCGTTAATGGTAAGAAGGTGGTACTGAAGTAAAGCCTCAATCTACACGCTATATACAAGTCGCCGCGTAATGTCAATAACGTACATTACGCGGCGATTTTTGTTTTCTCTCCTTGACCTTTTGGCTGCCCTACGAGCCTTAATCGTGGGACAAAAGCGTATTGCTGACATTCCTTCGTCTGCCGTTTCTCAACCCGAAGAAGCCGCAATGGGAACGAAAAATAAATTGATTTTCATGGAAAAATAAATTAATCTTGCACGAAAAACAATTTATTTTTTGTTCCGAAACGAGCGTTGCCAGATCATCGAAGCGGCTCTAACGATTGCTCATCACATAGGTTTCGGTTTTCAGTCTTGCTTACAAGGAAGAGTAAGATAGGCTTATTCGTTACTTCATGGTATTATTTGTGAAAAACATTTGCACGTTAATCAGAATATTCCTACTTTTGTATCGGATAGCAATTATTACTCGTTTCATGTTTTGTCAAACCGACCTTTGACAACTCGTTACATCTATCCACAGAGCAGTCAACTGCGATTGATGTTTCCAAGGCACGCAACTTTTGTCTTGATGAAGAACTGCATATGCAGGCAAAGCTATAAATAGGATTATTATGAAGAAGAGTTCTTATTCACTAGATCTATGTTTAAGCTTGATGTGCGCTTTTCTGCAGACACGCTCTGCAGCATTAAATCTCTCACGATAAAGGATTGGGACCAGCTTTATACACCTTTAATAATATATAAGGTTGGTCAATGTTGATTCAACGTTAATTAAATTTGAACGCCTATGCGTTACTTGTTAGTCTTAATCGGTCTACTTCTCATGTCGGCAGACTTCTATGGTCAGACGTTAGACACGGCCAAGATCAGGGTATGGTATGATGTTAGCTACAAAATAAACAACGAAGAGAAGGCATTGACTCAAAGCAAAGAGATACTGGATATCGGCAATAAGTATTCGTGTTATTTCAATTATGAGGCTGCATGTCGCACTGCTTTTATCGACTCCATTGAGAAGGCTAATCCAGATATGACTGATCTGACGTCGGTCATATCGGACGACAATACACCCAAGAGCGGAAGAAGTTTCAGGATATACAAGAACCTTCAAGCTGATAGCCTCATCTATACGGACGTGCTCTTCTCCTTCGGCTTTCAATACGGGCAGCGGCTTTCGGGTCTGAAATGGGACGTAGAGGATGGTGACACCATTATTAGCAATATGCATTGCAACAAAGCGCGCCTTGACCTACATGGTAGGAGATGGACAGCATGGTACACTTTGGAGATCCCAATATCTGATGGTCCGTGGAAGCTATGTGGTCTGCCAGGGTTAATCGTCCAAGCCGAAGAGGAGAGCGGCATCTTCAGTTTCAGGCTGAACGGCATAGAGAAGGGCACCTACCCTATTTGCTTCAAGGAGCGCAAATACACCAAGACCACCCCAGAGAAGTTTCAGAAGGAATCAATCGACTTTTGGCACAACCAGCTAGAGTATATCCTTGTGCATCAAAACATCCCCTGTTCACCAGAAGCAACAAGCCCTGAGGAAGCGTTTACCCCTTGTCTCATGGAGCAGTATTAAATCTATGCATCATGAGAATCATTACTGGCTTATTTCTATTGTTGCTGTGCAGCTTATCAGGCTTGGCACAGGAATATCACGGAAAGGTGGTAGACGGCGAAAGTCATCCCATCAGCAATGCCTCTGTGGTCATGCTCAACGGCAAGGGTAAGACGATAGCGTTTGCCAAAACCGCAGCGAATGGTGACTATATGGTCTCTGCGCCAGCGGAAAAGAACGGTCGTTACCTCACCTTTGTGTGTATGGGATATGAGCGCGACACCATCAATCTGGAAGGATTCAAGCAAGGACAGGTGACGGTGCTGCATGAGAAAGAGTTTGAGATACGTGAGGTGAAGGTCACGGCACCGCAGATACGTCAAAGAGGCGACACACTCGATTACTTTGTTGGGATGTTCAAGCAGAAGCAAGACCGTACGATAGAAGATGTGCTGAAGAAGATGCCGGGCATCAGCGTCAACGAGGATGGTAGCATCGAGGTGGGCGGACAGAAGATCAACAAGCTATATATCGAAGGCATGGATCTCCTTGGCAACAAATATGCTGAAGCTACTCAGAACATCGCGGCGGGCAAGGTGAAGAAGGTACAGGTGCTTAACAACCATCAACCGGTGAAGATGCTACGTAGCTCTACGTTCTCCGACCAAGCCGCTCTGAACATTGTCTTGGCTGATGACGCAAAGGAGGTGTGGCAAGAGGCGGCTGACCTGGGGGCGGGACTATCCCTTCAGAAGCCTACCGACTATCTCGGTAACGTCCGCTTGACGGCGATGCGATTTGGGCATAAGTCGCAGAGCATCTCGATGTATAAGTTTAACAACACGGGTAAGGATATCCTTCATGAGATAAACATCAACCAGCTGCTTGGCATATCGGCACCGGAGGAGAACGGTGTGCTTAGCAATATCAACCTGACGCTGCCGGACCTGAAGGACGAACGCACTTCGTTCAACTGCTCTCATCTCTTTGCCACCAACTGGCTATTCAAGCTAGGAAAGGATCGGGACCTACGGTTGCAGCTTAGCGGAGCCCTTGACAAGAGCAAGCAACGTCAGACCACAACCACCATTTACCAAGATGTGCCCGGTGGCGCAACCGTCGCTGAGAACATCTCGGCGCATAGCTATGAGAGCACGATCAACGCTGACCTGAGCTATAAGGTGAATAGCGACAAGACGTTCTTAGTCAATAACCTCAGCGGATACATGGACTGGAATCGCAGCACGGGGTTGAGTGTGCTCAACGACAACACCGTGAGGGAAAACGTGAAGCCTCATAAGCGATATATCACGGACGATTTCAGATGGATATACAAGCTAAACAGCAAGCGTAACATTGCGCTGACGGGGTATGTGGCGTACAACGACTTGCCTGGTCAGTTGCTACTGAAGGATGGCAGTTGGGAAAAGATGCATCAACAGATGTTCCGTTGGAAACTGGGCACTTGGCTCAGTCATCGTTATGGCAAGGTCAACATCACCTATGACCTCACCTCTCGCGGCAGCGAACAATGGTTGAGCACGGTCAATAGGGTTGATACTGCCGCCAATAAGTATAGCGAGAGTTGGCTAACGGGGAAAGCCACGGCTACGTATAAGACCGATATGTTCGACTTCTCGGTAGAGATGCCGTTGTCATGGCTCTGTCGTCGGTTCGAAGGCAAGGGCAAATCGGACCTTCTCTTCACCCCTGAGGCAACGATGAAGTGGTCGCCTAGTAACAGTTGGGACTTTAGGCTGCGCTATGGATACAGTTGGCAACCATTCCAGCTCACCCAGATCACATCCCTCACTTACTTCTCCAGCTATATGTCCGTCACACAGGGACTTGGCTATCTAGACAACACGCATGGTCAAAGCCTTTCGGCTACCATCAATTATCGCAACGTAAGCAAAGGATTCTTTGCCACATCCTTAACCACTTGGTCCAATACCAGCGGCAGCATCCTCTATCGAGCCGATTACGCTGACGGGTTCTATACCACGCATCCCACTGACCTACGGAGCAATGGCAGCTTCCTTATGTCTATGTTACAGTTTACCAAGTCGATGCATTGGTGTCATCTGAGCATCAGTCTGCAAGGCAACTACACCCAGTCCGACTATAAGATGCTTCTCAACGATGCCATCACACCCTTCCGGCTTCAAGGCGCTTCGGCTAGATTATCGGGTTCCATACAACCAGCGAGTTGGCTTTCGTTCAGCTACAACGGTGATCTAGGCTGTTCTAAGCAAGTAAATCGCACGAGCGACGACCTCCGCTCGCCATCCCTCGTATCGTTTAGCCATCAGCTGAAGACGTTCTTCATGCCCGGTAGGTGGCAAGTGGAATGGGATCAAGAGCTCTACCACAGCAACAGCCACGCCACATCAACCAACTATTTCATGGATCTCTCCATCTCCTATCGGCAAAAGCATTACGAGATAGGCCTCTCGCTGAACAACCTCTTGGGCACCAAGACTTACCAGCAGCATTACTACACCACCAACCAACAGATTTATCAGATCAACTATCTGCGCCCCAGAGAGATCATGGCCACCGTCTCTTTCGACTTCTAAAGGCATGAGTGGCACACCAATCACACGATTAAAACACAATAAGAAAAACATAAAAAACTTGCAAAACGTTGGTCGTATAGAAAATATTCTTTATTTTTGCAGAGATGATTCAGCCGTTTTAAGCTGATGAAGTCAAGACATCGATAAATAGAATTCCGAGGCAAAGGGTTACGCATAATCCGATGCCAACGGTTCTGAAAGGACGTTTACAAGCGTTATCTTCTACATTCGAATCTCGCAAGTTCAAACTCGGAGAAGAAAACGGCAACGTAAGCGTCCACGTTAGGTGTATTATCTCTATGTCATAATTGGCATCTTGCATAATATCCCATGACGTGGGCTCTCTACGTTGCTTATCCTCCGAGAAAGCAAATGCGAGAGCTTGAATGTGGGATAGGCAAGTATTGACTCCCACGTCTTTTTTCATTTTAATATAACTATATAATTAATATCCTTAACTTGGGAGCCATAAGGATTAATAAGAGGAAAAGAAATGGAAAAGAAATTGAGAAAAGTAAAATTTAATCTGAGCAACATCAACAATAAGGATTTGACAATTGGAGACTATGAATTTGACGAAGGAGAATGTCTGAAAGAAAGAGAAGGATATTTCCATCGTTGGGGTGATGAGGTATACACAGATCCACAAACCTTGATAAAATATCAAGTTACCATAGCTCTTATTGAAGAACTTAATACGGGAAGAGTCTATAAAGTTGATCCACAAACAGTTGTGTTTACACAATCCTCTAACGCGGATAACTGATTACCCTAAGATCTTGTACTGCGTTGGTATGCCAAATCTGACCAGTACGAGTATCACTATTCATTATAGGCGTGTTCTAAATTTCCATACACAACTATTTTCGTCTTTAAACGGATTGCTCTTTGTGTCTTTTGTGTTTTTATCCGGCTTCTTTTCCTTCTTTCTTTAGTCGCATAGCCCGCTATGCTCCTTCTGAAAGGAAGAAAATCTGATCGGCTAAAATTCAAAAATCCATCAAAGATAATTTTCAGGACCCACCTATAACTTGACCATCATACGTAAATAAATCCTACAATTCGTGTATTATTAATAGGAAAATTATGAAAAGATTAGACATAAAAAGGTTTTTGTTTTTTATAGTTACCATAATGACTATAAATATTTTTGCGTCATGTGCCAGTAGCGAGGACACAAATGACAATGATAACGAACTAATTACTATTGACGAAAATGGCAATGCTTCTAACGGAAGGCCTTTTTCTAGTATCGATGACAAGAACTTCTATCTTGACTATATCAAGTATACTGTAAGCGGAGGACATTTGGCGGTAACTGGCTATGATAAAGTTGGATTCAAAGGTATTGCAAATATTGTTTCAAGCATTTCTTATAAAGGAAACTTTTACGAAGTTTTAGAAATCGGGAAAAACGCATTCAGAAATTGTTTCATTTTAAGTTCAGTAAACATCCCTAAATCGGTCACCCAAATAGGTGCATGTGCTTTTTATGGTAGTAATCTGAAATCAATATACATCCCCAAAAATATTACCAGCATTGGCGATGACGCTTTATCATTTTGTCAGGAGTTAACATCGATTTCAGTTGAAGAAGGTAATCAAAATTATGATTCAAGAGATAATTGCAATGCTATTATCATGAAAAGATCAAACACTTTAATTACTGGGTGTTCAAATACCATTATTCCAGACGATGTTACTTACATCGGGATCTATGCTTTCCATGGATGCAAAAATTTGAAATCGTTGGCTATCCCAAAGAATATTCAATCCATTGATTCGAATGCATTTGACTATAGTGGGTTGACTTCTCTTCAAATAGAAGATGGGGATCAGACGTTATTCTTGATGGACTACATTGCTAGTGGATCCAAATCAATTACAGTATATTTAGGAAGAAACATTTGGTTTGCGGAAAATGCCTTCCCTTTTGGATCAGATTTTGTTTCCGTGACAATTGGAAGCAAGGTAAATGAAATTAAAGCTAATACATTTTATAAATGTGACAATTTAACTTCTATACATTGCGTGAGTACAACCCCACCTAATGCTAGTGATTATGCTTTTTCTTCAAAAACTCTGGAAAATGCGACCCTATACGTGCCAAAAGGTTCAATTGACGCATACAAATCTAAAAAGGGATGGAGTTCATTTAAAAATATTCAAGAAGAATAAACATATCAAGACATTTAAAAGTACACTTAAGAGATTCTACCCAATCTTCAATATAGCATTTATATAATATTAGTGATGTATAACATACTATTCTCGATGTTATGGATGAATTAAATGTTTCAAGAGAGTTCTTATTTCGTGAATGTAATTTACGTCGTCATTGCATAGCTCTACATCTGACGAAACCAATAAAAATAGGACAGAGAGAAGTGGATGTGGTCTATCTTACATCCTTAATCGTGGATGAGCAGCAATGGAAAGAACTGTTTGTAAACATGATGAAAGTACAAAACACTTTTGGAGAATTCGTTGGAAATGTATTTATGGAAAACGAAAGTCCATATGAAACTCAACCTATAACCATGTCGACGAATCAGATTTTGTATTTTGAAAAAGTAAATACTTGACAAAATCAAAATCACAAAAGATTAAGCATGAAAAAAGCCATGGTATTGATAATCGATACTGTGGCTTTTAATTTTTATCCCAAACTCGATCTCAACCTTAGAAACCAATGGTAATACTCGAAAATGAAGCAGAACGTCATTCGGGTCAGTAGAAAACCTTACGCTGAAATCGTGGAGATTGCACGCAAACACATACAGGGTACTAGCGGTTTCGAGTAGTTTGCCGAATGGGGATTGTTCAAAAGCAGAGCTATGTTCAGGTTTGATGTATACATCCCTGCAATTATTAACGGAAATGTATCATCAGAAGAAATTCTGTAAGACAATCTCTTCCGACCCCTTCCACATCACTCTGACAAGTTTATTCGAAGGTTTGACGTATTTGTCATTAATCCATTTAAAAGGACTAGACTCTTCCAAGTAGGTCAAGGGTCCAGTATCTCTGTAGGTTTTCTTTTATGCACTCCATTACAATAGTAAATTCCACGAGTTCTTTCCAACGAATCTTCTTCAGAAACGCTTTCCAGTAAATGTTGCGAGTAGGATTTGTCGCAAATTCATCAGTGAAGAGTTTGAGCCCATCATGGTATGTAGCGTTCCTATTCTTGAATGTGCTAACGATAGCCTCTTGCAATAGTTCTCGATCAATATCGTGACAAGTGAAGAGTTGGTACACATCAAAGAAGTCCTTCATGCGGCTGTTGCTCTCGTCACGATCAACCATCGTATGAAACTTTTCCGCGATCAACGTCTCCAAAGAATAAGCATAAAGTTCTACTGACGGAACATCGTTAAGTAGCAAAGGATAGTCCAACGACAATGGATAAGGTGTAACAAGATCACCAAAGCCAATGTCAACGGAAATCTGCTGAACGATTGTGTCCAAGTGCGCTATCATCTTCACACAAGTGCCGGGATATTTCTTTTCTACGGCAATTGGCGCCAATGTAAGCGAGTCGGCATCAAAGGTTACTCCATCCTCTTCACAATCTATTGAACATATGTTGCTGAAAGCATTGCGCAGGTTCTTTTGGTCATTGCTTATCTTCTCGCCAAGTAAGTCGATGTCGATAGTTGGACGAGCCTTGAATCCATCCAAGGCAAAGAGCAGAGAACTACCCTTCAGAAGAAAATGACTCTTATAGGTGCTTACGGATATTCTGTAGAGCAAACGCTCATGCAGGTATCTCACCAGTACCTTCATATATTCCTGCTTCTCATCACGAGCAAGGTTAAGCAATCGTGTCTTAATAGATTTACCTATATTCGTTGTCATAGTCTTGTCTCCAGATACATAGTCAATATTTTGTTCACCCTCAGTTTCTCCGCATATTCATGGAGAAGCGAAATGTTCCGGTTGGATTGCCTCAGATAATTGTCAAGCACCTCACCACAAACATCCAGCCCAATCTTGTTGCGATATTTCACCGCATCGCACACCGTGCGTTCAAGATCTGTAATGGAAAGCATGAAGCTAGATACTTCCTTTTTGATAATGCCAAACTCAAGGTTCTCCTTTTTCCAATAATAGAGGTTGATAACAGGATATTCTGGCAACCGTACTTTTCTCTTGGCATCAATAGCCACACACACCGCAGCTGGCACTTGCGTAGACAGACCATAATGAGCAAACGCACTGTACATGCACAACACTCCACGCGGCACAATCCGTTCCACATCCACCATATTGTTGGCCAATGCTTCAGTTTGAACATAGACCCCTTGGCGAATGCGCACTAGCGTTCCGTCTGCCGTAGCACGGCGCAGTTGCTCATATTCACTACGTGTGCGAGTTTCACCAACCGTGATGTATCCTCCTTGCTGTTCCAACGTATTTATTATTTCTGTCATAATAATACTGCATTAAATTGGATACAAAGATACAACGAAATGTTGAGGAAGTAGAACGTTTTGTGTAATATGTTACGGAGTATATAAATTTTATCCGTATTTTATTCTATAACGATTCCTTTATACCTTTATCAACATTCTATTCTCAATGACTGTTACTTAGAAGTAGCAAGCACATCATTCTGAAACTGACATGCAATAGTCCACAAAAGGAAAGGTCCAATACCAGCAGCATTACTACACCACCAACCAACAGATTTATCAGATCAACTATCTGCGCCCCAGAGAGATCATGGCCACCGTCTCTTTCGACTTCTAAGGAGGATTTCTGTTCTTTGGTATTTAAAGATTATTAAGAATCCGAATGGCTTAAAAAGGTAAAGCGATTAATGGTTTTCCCAATTTTAATGATTATTTTTGCACCATAAGTTTGTAAAGTGGCTAAGCATTTATATATCATAGCAGGATGTAATGGAGCAGGTAAGACCACCGCCTCCATGACCATTTTACCAAAAAGTTTTTTGGTAAAAGAGTTCGTCAATGCCGATGAAATTGCGAAAGGATTATCCCCCTTCAACCCCGAAGGGGTCGCTATAGAGGCAGGCCGCCTTATGTTGGAACGAATCCGATATTTGCTTGGCAAGGGAGAATCGTTCTCAATAGAAACCACTTTGGCCACACGCTCATACATAAACCTCGTAAAGAAAGCACAGGATTTAGGCTACATCGTTCATCTGATATACTTTTGGCTTGAATCTCCACAATTGGCAATTAGCCGTGTGGCAGAAAGAGTAAGTAAAGGTGGGCATAACATTCCTAAGGAAGTTATTCTGCGCCGATACAAAAAGGGTATTGAAAACATGCTTCATCTATTCATGAACGAAGTGGATATTTGGGCAATATATGACAACAGTGCTTACAAAAGAGAGCGAATAGCCTTCGGAGGCAAGCAAATTGATATGGTTATCAATGATAAAGAAAAACTGAATAAAATAAAGAGTTATGTCAAATAAGGAAGCTGAAGTTTTTATAAAAAAACTAGACGAGGGGTTAGCTCTCGCTGAAATAGAGATGTTGAAAGACAAAGCATCACGCAACGAATCAATCGTATACACCGATAGATGCGGCAATATCAAGAGAGCCTTGGCTAATGACGTGTTAGCTGGCAAGGTACACGGATAGAACCACCATAAGCGTTCTCCATCCTCCGAGAAAACAAATGCGAGAGCTTGAATGTGGGATAGGCAAGTATTGACTCCACGTCTTTTTCTTATCTAAACTTTCTATAATACTCCCCCGATTTTAGACACCCACATTTGGTCAATCAAATAAAAATGATTTCTTTTGTGGGCAAATTAACAAAATCAAAATGGGACGTATGTCAAAATTCACATCAGCCTTCAAGGCTAAAGTGGCT
>CAVJZR010000038.1:0-25599 GCA_963654235.1 Bacteroidaceae bacterium
TGGATAAGAAGTTCTTCCTTTTCCGCATTGCTAACTTATACGCTTATCCCCACTAAATTTCTACTGACCCTCGTTCTTGTACTGAGAAGGCGTGACATTGTACATCGCCTTGAATGTGCGCGTGAAGTGGGACATATCGTCGTAGCCCACGCTGCGCGCCACCTCGTTGATTGGAATGTCCCGATCCTGATCCATCATACCCTTAGCCGTCTGCATCTGAATGCGTCGGATGTAGAAGGCTGGCGTCTCCCCAGTGATGGCATTGAGCTTGCGTCGCATCTGCTGACCGCTCATACATAGGTCAGAGGCAATGCGATCCACAGAGAGGTTGCCACTCGGCATCGCTTCCGTCACCACCTGGTTGAGCTTTTCTAGGAACTCGCGCTCCTTTGGTTGCAATCCCTCTTCCGGCTTCTCCTGCTTCTCCTCCACCGCTTGCGAGTATTTCTCGCGCAGCAGCCTTTGTCGGCGGAGCAGGTTGTCAATGCTGATGGTGAGCTCATCGGCGTTAAACGGCTTGCTGATATACGCATCCGCACCCGTGGAGAGACCCTGCAAGCGGTCGCGATCCGTGTTCTTTGCCGTGACCATCACCACGGGGATGTGGTTCAAGATGTCCGATTGGCGTATCTCCGTGCAGAGCTGCAGACCATCCATGACAGGCATCATCAGGTCCGTGATGATGATGTCCGGCATCAGCTGCTGTGCCTTCTCTAGACCGTCCTTGCCGTTCTGGGCAAATCGCACCAGATACTGGTCCTTCAAGCAGAGCTGAATATATTCGGCCACATCGATATTGTCTTCCACGATCAGCACCACAGGACGCATGTCGTTCTGCCGCTTGACCTCTTCATTTTGGGCGGTTTCATCGTGTGTTGGCTCCGTGTAGAGAGCCGGATCGGCGGTTGCTGGTAGAGGCTCAGATGCGTCGATGGATAGCGCTTTTGCCTCCTCGTTGCAGCTCACCGGCAGCGTGATGGTGAACACCGAACCCCTTCCTAGCAGGCTCTCCACGCTGACTGTGCCGTGAAGCAGCTTCGTGATCTGCTTCACAAGGGCGAGCCCGATGCCCGACCCCATATCGCTCATCCCATCGTTGTTCTGATGATACAGATTGAAGATGTGCTTCTGATCCTCGGCTGACATACCTATACCAAAGTCGGCTATGCGCAGCGTGAACACCTCACCATCGATAGCGGTAGTGACCAGGATGTTGCTATCCGGATGTGAAAACTTGATGGCGTTGGACATCAGGTTGCAAACAATCTTCTGCACGTAGTCGGGCACAAAGTCGATGACCATCTGCTCCTGCTTCGGCGCATACACTATCTCGATGTTGCGTTGCCCCGCCATGCTGGTGAAGCCATCGAGCAGCATCGATATATAGGTTGCCACGTTGCCCCGTCGCCATTCCATCGTTGCCGCCTTAGCCTTGATCTTGGATATATCCAGTATCTGGTTGATCAGCGTCAGCAGTCGTCTACCTTGTCGGCTGATGGCTCTGCCTGTGTCAGCTATCTCCCCCTGTGTGGCTAGACCTTTGCCCATCCGGTCCGCGTGACCTAGGATGACCGTGAGCGGCGTGCGAAACTCGTGCGTGATATTGGTGAAGAAGGACGTCATAGCCTTCTCGTTCTCCTCCATCAACTTCTGCTTCTGCTTTCTCGACTTGATCACGTAGCATAGGAACACCACCGCTATGACCGAGAGCAATGCTATGGTGATGGTGCTCAGCACACCCACCCGCTTCAGGATGCGCTCCGTCTGGTAGCTCTTGTTCAGCGTGTCTATCTCCCCCTGACGACGTTCGTACTCATACTTCACACGCACGTTCTGCATGTGCACGAGGTTCTTCTCGCTGTTCACACTGTCGTTATATTCGCTTGCCTTGGTGAAACATTCTAGCGCTTTGGGGCAGTTGTTCTCCTTATTATATATAAGGTAATAGAGCTTGTACACCTCAGCCAGATGCTCGATGGACTGCTGCTGCTCCGCCTCTGCGAGCGCCTTGCTCAGATAACCCAACGCTTTGGCATGGTCGCCCGTCTGCACATAGATGCGCGCCAAGGCAAGACACGACTCCAGCCAGTGCCACTTGTCGCTACCCTGTTCCATCAGTTTGTAGGCTTTCTCATACTGAGAGATTGCCTCTTGCGTCTTCCCCGCCTTTTCCAGCAAGCGCCCGAAGTGGTTGTAACAGAGCGATATGCCCAGATCCGAGTGGGCAGCTTGGTTGCTCTTCATGGATAGGCGGTAGTAAGCCCAAGCCGAGTCGGTCTTGCCACCGCTCTCAAATAGCGCCCCGAGGTTGGCAAAGTTGATGGCACGTCCCAGTTCGCTGCCTAGCTCCGTCTCACCCTTCAGCGCCGCGCGAAACACCGAGTCGGCAGTGAGACTATCGTTGAGCGTCAAGCTGATGTTACCGATGCCGTTGAGCGAAACCACCTTGTTCTTCTTCGCCACCTTATCTTCCTGGTCGCTGTAAGCATTGGCTAGCGAGAGCGCACGGTAATGATAGTTGATCGCTTCGTCCAGAACACCAAACCTTCGAAAGTTGGTTCCGATGTTGTTTAGCGCTTGCACCATGTCGATGGTGTCCTGTAACGACTCAGCCAACGCATACTCTCGTTGGTGACAGTCTATGGCTTGCTGATAGCAGTTGTTCTCACGCAGCGCCTTCCCCAGCTGCTTACATGCCATCATCTCGCCCACGGCGTCATGGCTCCGTTTGTAGCTGAGCACCATCTGACGCAGACGGGTGGTGTCGCTGATATCTTTTAGCGTGCTGTCAGCGGCAGCCCTTTGCTGCGAGATGTCCGGCCGCTGGTGCTGCTGATGTGTGCATGACAACGTCATTAGCACGGAGAGGATGCATAGTGAGAGCAGTGAAAAGACGTTTCTCTGACGGATTGGGTTTGTGGGTTGTCTCGTCATAATGGTAGAATGTACTTTGTTAATAGTAATGCAAATATATATAAAAAAGTGTAACAATCTCTATAAACAATCCGGTAAATTTCCAAAAATGGCCATTTCAGATCGATTTATCCTACATCTTGTAACGTATTGGCTATTATTTGAAAAAAATATCATATAAAAGATGTTAATATTTTCGTTCCTTTGCAATGTCCTTTCTGAGCAACAAGCGACCGAAGGCACACACAAATAAACTTACACACATGAAGAACGAAACTAGCCCCAATCCACAAACCATCAATCGCAGCATGTCTTATGACGCTGTGGATGAAATGATACAACAACATCTCAACGACATCCGTCAGCACGATCGCTCGTCAGAGAGCTCCTCGGACGCTAAGACCAGCGCTCGGGGTAAAGCTATCGGCATCGTGCTGGTTGCGCTTGGCTTCCTGATGCCCGCGTCCGCGCAGACCGAGATAGGATGGCAGGGAGGCACGGTCTATGACTTTGGTGAGGTCCGTCAGCACAAAGGACCAGTGGCGCACACGTTCGTTTTCAGGAACAACGGCACGGCGCCATTCTCCGTCACCGACGTCAGAACCTCATGCGACTGCACCTCTGCCGCCTCAGCTGGTCGTCTCATCCAGCCCCATGACACCGCACATGTCATTGTGCGCTTTGATCCCAGTCGTGCCGATGGCCCCTTTCACCAGCGCATCGTGGTCTACACCGATTCGCCCGCGCGGCAGAATTCGCTTTTTATAAAAGGTACGGTGAAGCCACGCAAGAAGCAACCTTCGGCTATCTGATCGCTGAATCTACAAGTAAATCACAATATATATAATGTAACCAATTATTAACTTAGTTATTTTTTAGAACATGAAAAAAGCGATTCTCCTAACTACCATGCTCCTTCTGGCGGTGATCCAGATGCATGCAGCGAGGAACTGGGACGTCAACACCAACAAGTATGCTTATCATGCTGTGGTGTATGCTACGCTACAGGATGCCTCCGGACAGGCGGTGACCCTTGCTGACAACGAGGAGCTTGGAGCATTTATCGGCGACGAGTGCCGCGCCATCGCAACCAGTACGACGCTCAACAGCGGTCAGACCATCTTTACCATCCGTATCGGCGTCGCAGCTGAAGACAAAGGTAAAGAGGTCAAGTTTGTCATCCGCTCCGGATGGAGACAGACCGAGTTTACCCTTGCCGAGACCATTGAGGTGACGGGAGGCGATGAAACCGTAGGTTCTGTCAATCCTTCCAACCCCCAAGTGCTGACCTACACACCGCTCACCAGCATCACGCTGCCTTATCGCATCGACATCAACATGGGTGAGACGTTGGATCTGACCACGGTGATGACGTGTGAACCAGCCAATGCCACCATGCCCGATGCCTTCGAATGGAATGTAGGCAACTATGTGTCCTTTATGAAGGTGGAGGACAATATCCTGACGCCCTTACAGCCCTTTGTTGAATCTTGGGGTATGGGTCTTGAGGTAATTGCTGGTAACGTGAGTGACAACATGTTGGTTTATATCCACCAACCCATCTCCTCTTTAGCGCTTAACCCCGACTATCCCGACGCTACCATCGAGGTGACCGTGGGCAACTATGATGACCTAGACGCTAAGCTGAAAGAGATAGTCAGCATCACGCCTGAGGACGCAACGGAGAAAGTGGTGTGGAAACCATCTGACGCAGACGCCTTTGAGTGGGTTCCTCTGGATACATCTAAGGTCAATGGCTACTGGAATCCTCTGAAGCCTGGAACCTATACCATGACGGGTAGCGCGGCTTACGGCGGAACCGTGACTGTGACGGTAAAGGTGATCCAACCTGTGGAGTCGCTCGAGCAGGAGTATAAGGACATCGTTGTGATCAACGGCGAGGAGATCACCCAGTACCTCAAGCACACCATCAAGATCCTTCCTGAGAATGCAACGATACAGACGGAAGGCCTCACCTATACCATCGAAAGCGAAAACTATGACACCCCGACGCTGCAGCTCCATGATGATAACACCATCACGGCCAAGACGGCATGCCGTTCGGTAACGGTGTATGTCTCTCACCAAGATATCCCGAACACGCAGATACCAGTGGTGGTACAGGTGGTACCTAATGACGACATCTTTATTAAGGTGAAAGAGAACCCCTTGCTACAGGAGATGCTTTCGAGCGAGTTTGGTCAGATCAATCTCTATCGCACCTTGTTGAACAACTATGACAGCAGCGACCTAGAGGCTGAAGCGCAGAAGAGCGAAGATTTCAGTAACTGGTACCAGTACAACTTCAGCGTCAGCATGAAGGAAGTGCAGGACGAGGGTAAGGACGCGCTCCTCACGATCGATACCGACAACTCTACCGCTTACGTCAACGCGTATGGCTCTACCAACGTGCGCCTCTATATGCCTTTCACCTCTTCTGGTTTTGATGAGGATGGTACGTTTGTGCCTAACAAGGCTTACGAGTATGGCGTAACCTATAAGCTGGTAGTCTCTCAAGGACTGGAATCGATCTGGCTCCAAGCCGTACAGTTGGGTATGGAAGACACGGACGTGCGCCTCGTGGCTACCACCGTGCCCGATGGTTATATCCTCAACGAATATGATGCGAAGCTTTCGTTCAGTAACGGAGTGGAACTGGCATCCTTCGAACGCGTAGCTGGAACCAATGAGTGGATCATCACACCACAACAGATAGGCGAAGGCGTGCTGAATCTGACCTATCAGAACTATCGTTGCGAAACGCAGGTAATCGTTTCACAACACCTTAACAAAGAAGCCGGCTGGCACTGGATGTCGCTTTACAGCGGTGGTGTGGATGTGAGCAAGTACTTTGACAACGCACAGGAGCTACGCAGCCAGAGCGCACTGGTCTACAATGACCCTGAATACGGATTCTTCGGAGACCTGCAACGTCTAGAGGTTAGAAACTGCTACAAGATGCAGGTGAAGGACGGAACGACCGTCGACTTTGTCATCCCCGAATGTTACAGTTATCGTGATGACACCATCCACGTCAACGTCTCTACCTACTGGAACTGGGTGGCCAATCCTTACTGCAAGGATCATTCGTTCGATGAGGTGTTTGCTAACATCAAGTTGCCCGACAATACCGTCATTCTCTCAAAGAGCGATGGTATGGCAACCTATGCCGAGGGCACATGGAACAGCACCATCAAGACCTGGCGAGCAGGCGAAGGCTACCTCTTCTATCTGCCACAGGGCAGCATGGAGATGACCTATAATTCTGAAGGCGTGCTGAAGACATTGACCAGCGAGGCCAAAGGCATGACCGCACGAGCTAACAACGTGTGGAACTATGACAGCCGTCGCTATGCTGACAACATGGCTATCGTGGCCAAAGGATCTGTGGATTTGGAGGAAGGCAGGCACACCATCGGTGCCTTTGTGGGTGACGAGTGTCGCGGCGAAGGAGCCATCGTCAACGGACGCATCCTCATCACCGTGAATGGTAAGGCCAACGAGACCATCACCTTCAAGCTACACGATAGCGAGACGGGTGCCATCACTGACCTCACTGACGAGATTGCGTTCAGCGATATCGCCGGATCGTTTACCAAACCGGTTATCCTACACACCGTGGTTAACGGCATTCAGAACGTAGACAACAATGATGATCTCACCATATCTGTAAGCGGCAACGCTATCAACGTGGAAGGCATGGCTGACAATGCCGTAGAGGTGTACACCCTCTCGGGTCAGCGTGTAGGCCTCACGGGTTTGGCTGCCGATGTATATGTGGTCAAGGTCAAGACGGCACAAGGCACTATAACGAAGAAGGTCGTGGTAAAGTGACCTCCATCGAGTAACCCATAACAACAAAAGAGCGTTCGTCCGCCGGACATGGCGGACGGGCGACTCTTTTGAATCAAAAACCATTCATTCACTCAAGGCGCACCTCGGTACGCCCACCAAAACCCTACGCACATGACAGACGCATCACCCGTACGCATAAAGAAGTTGCTGTCCCGGAGGCTGACTACGGCAATTCTCGTTGTGGCTTGCCTTACAAGCACGGTGAATGTTGCGGCACAGGACATATCCCAGATAGGGAAAAGCGACCCGCTCATCATCACCGGATCGGTGGGAACGAACAATACCTATTACCATTCTTCTAGCGGGACAGGATATATGTCGCCGCTGAGCAACTCGGTGTTTGCCAATCTCAATATCAGCCTCTACGGTATATCTATGCCGTTTACCTTCTACTACTCGAACTCAAACCTCGACTTCAGCTACCCGCAGTTCTCGTTTAATATCAGTCCGAGTTACAAAAACTTTACGGCTCACATCGGTCAATCGACCATTCCTTTCTCTAGTTATCTTCTCAATATGTCGTTTAACGGTGTAGGACTGGAATACCACGGATCTAAGTTTAGAGCGTCGGCGTTCTACGGCGTCCTGCGCAACGCCATCAACGACAACCCCGAAGATCCCAATCCACGCAAGCCTCAATACCGACGACTGGGCTGGGGGTTCTCCACCGGATACACTTGGGGCGGAAACAGTGTGGATCTATATCTGCTACGCGTGTACGACTCACCCGGCTCCATCGACGAATATTGGCACCAATACTATCATCCACAAGAGAATCTGCTTGTGGGACTAAAGACCATGATCAACGTTAAGAACTGTCTCTCGTTCTCAGCCAACGTAGCTACATCGGCTTTCACGGCCGACAAGGAGTCGCAACAGATAACGTCAGGTGAGGCAACACGTTTCGACAAGATATTTGAACCTCATTACACCACAACGATGCGCTTTGCTGGTGATGCCACCATGGGGCTTACTCTCCCCTGGATGCACGCATCGGTAAGCTACAAGATTCTACAACCCGACTACACTTCACTAGGAACTTATTATACATCCAACAACTATCATAGCCTTGGTATTAATCTCGGTACTACGCTCTTCCGCCGCTTGTCGCTCTCGGCTTCGTTCTCCGGACAGGCGGATAACCTAGCCAAGCAGCAGCTCTATACCACCGAAGGCTATGTCTACAATACCGTCGCCGCACTCCGACTAGGCGACAACTTCAGTCTCTCTGCGATGTACAACGGATATCTACAAAACCAAAGTGATGGCACGCAAAAGGTGAACGATAGCACAAGGGTTCACCGCGTGCTGCACAGCCTCAGTCTGGTGCCCACCTATAATATATCGGGGGACAACTATGACCACGCCATGAGTCTCTCAGCCAACTATACGATGAACAAGGATCTCAACCGTTTTTCCAACAAGCAGAACGATGTCACCACGCTAGCACTCGGCGCATCCTATAATCTAAACGTCAAACCGTGGGAGACCAACTTCACTTTCTCCCTGAGCCACCAGGACACCAAGGGCTACAACACGCAGTATTCGTCTGACGTGATGTCGGTTTCCACAGGGCGATCGTTCATGAAAGAGAAGAATCTATCCACCTCGGGAACGGTGTCGCTCTGTTATAATAAGGTGAAGGACCAGACCCAGAACCTCTCGCTGGCGGTGGACCTTAGTGCGAGCTACACGCTTAAGAAGGTCCATTCGTTCAGCCTGTCGGCCTCGGTCAGCAAGTACAACGACATCAACCTTCAACAAGCGGAGACCTCGTACAACGGAACCGACATCCGGGTGTCGCTCAATTATCTATACACCTTCACCCTGCTTGAGCTCAAGCGGAAGGCTAAAGACAAATAGCTCACCCCCATAGGATCATCTCAAGGCGGAAGCCTAAGCTCCTTCTGCCTACCATATATCAAACAACGCGTGGCAACACGCCCAAACTCAAATCAACTCTATATAACTGACGACGTATGAGAACAAGACGATACTTAAGCACACTGCTCTTAGCTCTTGGCTATGCACTGGCGCTCTTGGCACAGGAAGTCAATCTCACGATAACACCCATACAAGACGTGTTGCCTCCCCAGGTGATGTACTATCTATCCAATGCGGGGCAATACTTCAACGTTTCGGTACAGAACACAACCAACGAGACACAGTTGATCTATTTCGGTATCGAGGTAAGACAAATCACGCCAGCCTCTTCGCTCGAGATCATTGTCCCCGGAAAGACGATGCCTCGCCAAGCCTTTGAGCTGCAGCCGCAACAGACGCGCGTGCTGACGGCTGTCGAGATGCGCACGTTGTTCAACCATGTGCGCAGCGAGGATGTGGTGATGCCATCCAATCTCTTCAGTGATGTCACCTCGGGTTCGTTTGGCAATCTGCCCGAAGGCACCTACGAGATATGTATGACGGTCTATCGTTGGGATCCGCGTCTCACCACACCGGTGCTGGTCAACAATCCCGTCGTCAGCAAGTGTCTGTTCAACGTCTGTTATGAGGCTACGGCGCCACAGTGGGTCACGCCGATATCAACAGGCGAATATGAAGACAAGAACATCGCTACGCTGTCGCAGCAATCGCCTTTGCTGCAATGGATGGCGCCCGTGGTCAACTGCAATCCGAAGCCTCGCACCTATACGTACGATGTGAAGATCGTGCAGCAGCTCCCCTTACAAGCTATTGATCAAGCGATAGAGCGAAACCCCGTGGTCTATCAGGCTACGGGTCTCACCATGCCCCAGTGCATGATTCCTTCTCATGTCATCAGCAAGTTCTCGTCCGTTGAGACGTATGTGGCGCAGATCACCACCAAGTCGAACGCAACACAGGCTGGTGCGCTCGACTATATCCATCTGCAAAATGATGGTAAGAGCGACCTGAAGATGTTCCGTGTAAAGGATTATACGGCAGCATCTGATGTAAATGTGACGTACAGCGCACCCACAATCACCACTCCGAGCGGTGAACAGAAATACCAGAAGGTTATCAAGTTCAACGCATCCAATCCGCAGGTGGAATGGAAGGAACCCACTCCCGATATGGTAGGAGGGCAGAAAATCAACTTCACCTACGACATAAGGATTCTTTCTCCCGGCAAATATGACCCTCTGTATACGGAGAATCGTATTAATGCGGCAAAGACGGTTGATCCCTACTGGCAGCAAACGGGCATCACCGGAACCAGCTTCACGTTGCCAGAGAGTGCATTTGAGGAACTCGACAATTCTAATGTCTACCTGTTGGCAGTGGTGGCACATCCCGACACGGTGGCAGGTGCCTACCGGTCGATGAGCTTCAAGAACGACGGGTATAGTGTGGTCACGTTCTCTACTGCTGACAATACCATCTCGCGTCCAATGTTCCAGTTCCCCACACCTATGAGTGTGTTTGACAAGAATGTCGACTGGATGCCCAATGAGATGTTTGATATCATTGATCAGAACAACGCTACCATCCAGTGGAAAGCGGCTGAAGGTGTAACGGCCAGTGGCTCGGTGCCCGAGATAGTGTACGATCTGAAAATCGTTACGCCGGAAACAACGGCTTCATTGGAAGATGTATACGATATCCTCGATAATGAGACACCCATCTACGAACGTAAAGGGATAAAGGATACCTATCTGCAGTTGGACTCTGAGTTCTTCGGGAAGTTTAAGGAAAGCGATCCGAAGCAGGTTCACCTGATGCAGGTAACGGCGCGGTTTGCTAATGATGCGGACAATAATGGTGAGTATTATTTGGCATATGAAGGAAAGAGTATCCCCGCGTTGGTAGCTATTGTGTCCGATTCTGTTCTGAATACGGTCTACTCAGTACCGAAGTTTATCACGCCGAAGCCTTATACGGAGCTATCCAACGAATATGTGGACGAAATCGGATTCAATAACCCCATAGTGTCTTGGCAGAAACCGGAAGCCCACGGCAACAAAAACGGAGCGGTCAAATTCACCTATAACCTGAAGGTGGTTCCGTTCACGCGTGAATACGATCTGAATCTTAGCGATATGCAGTTGGCCGTTGAGGAAGAAGAGCCTATCTATGAGGCAAACAACCTTGAGGAAACGTCGCATACCCTGCCGCAGAGCTTTATAGACGAAGCAGATACGGAAACAATTTACTTGATGCGTGTGTACGCTGTTCCTGATTCGGCGTCAGATACAAGTATAGCAAAGAGTTACTATCAAAACAATGGTAAGTCGGTACCGGCTATAACTCGTTTCGTTACTTACAAGGAACCAGGCGAAGACCAGCTCACCGACTCGCTTTACAACTTTGTCAACCCTGAGATTGTCCTGCCGCGCTACCTCGATACCGATGCCGCGCGTAAGGAGTTTGTCGAATATGACATCGCCATGGAGTGGCATAAGCCCCAATTCGAGGGCGGAAGTGGCGAGGAACCCGATACCATCAAGTTTGTCTATGACGTTGAGATGTACAAGGCGGACACTTACATATCGCGCGACTCGATGTTCATGCAGAAGCCGGTCTATACAATGGAAGGTCTGGAGAAGACTGCCGATACGCTGCGTTGGACAAAGATCAAGGATAAGGTGGCCAAGGGCGACTATATCTTGTTGCGTGTTAAGCCGCGCGCGTTGAACGAAACGTCTATCCATTTCCTCAATGATAGCATCAATACGGTCGACTTTGCGCTGACAGAGAAGTACACCAAGCGTTACTTCCAGTGCGCCAATCAGGTGGTTATCGACAATGAGACGCCTACAACCAAGAAGGCGGCTGACCTAAAGGGTAAGAAGATAACCATTGGCGAATATGACCTCGTGCTTGATGGTAAACTGAAAGACATCGGCGACGGTAAGTTCTCCGGCACGGGACACGTGATTTGGGAACCGCTGGCGTTGACATGGAAGCTCGCGGTGAAGTTTGACTCGATTAGCGTCAACACCGAAAACCAAGTCTATAAGGGTTTGGTGGTTACCTATGGCGGTGACGATAACCCGATGACAAGTTCGCAAGTCGTAGATAGCTTGTTCTCCGATTGGGGCATCGATAACCTCATCGGCGACACGGGCATACCGTATGCCAGCCAGTTGCAGAACGCTGCGAAGGATAAGATAAAGGGTTTGGCAGAGAAGTACGACCTTGCTAAGTATTATAAAGAGGTGATGGAAGGCAAAGCCAAGGTGCTGGGTCTGCTCAAAGGCAACGTGGAGAACGTCACCTTCCCATTGGAGATCCCGAAGGAAATCAACTCCACACCGGTCAATCTCCAAATCTCTACCATGAAGTTTGCGCCCACCTACGCCACGATGGACCTCATCGGAACGTTCGTGGTGCCTGAGACCGAGGCTACGCACAACCAGATTTTGGTCTTTGGCGCGCCCCGAATGTGTATCAGCCCTAGCAGTCTGATACCAGAGGCGGGAGCGGTGTCACTGCTGAAGGACTTTGAGATACAGGATCCCAAGACGGGCTTCATGATCAAGTTTAAAGCGCCGCAGAACGTGACCGAACCCGACAACGACGGTTGCTTCATGTCGTGGAGCAACAACAAGTTTGAGGCGCTGAACGTAGACCTCGATATGACGATGCCCGATGATCTGAAGAAGGTTAGCAATGGCACCGCCACCGACGATGCCGTGCAGCTACATGTGCAGACCACGATACAGAGTTGGGACGACTGGCACGCCTCGGCCAACCTTGATCCGTTTGAGCATGCGGACCTTCCGGGCTATGTGTTCACAGCACAGAATGTGGTTATCGACTACTCGCTCACACAGAACGAGAAGACCATGGGTGCGTTCCCGACCGACTATAAGAAGGATGAGGCGGGTATCACCAACAGCAACGAAGCCACATGGCGCGGCCTTTACATGAAGGAATTGTCGATGGAGTTCCCGGCCGACATCAAGGTGGGCAACGGCAAGGATCGCATGAAGGTGCAGCTCAGCAACATGTTCATCGATAAGTCGGGCGTTACGGTCGACTGCAAGGTGGTCAACGCCATCAACTATTCAAGAGGAGAAGAAGGCACCATCGGTGGATTTGCATTCACCATGGACAACATCCGGGCAAGCGTGGTGCAGAACAACTTCCGCGACTTCGGCTTTGACGGAACGCTGAAGATTCCGATGTTCAAGGGTACTATACAGTATGCTTGCAACATCTACAACCAGGCTTACACCCGAAAGGGAACGAAGGAAGGCTACGCTTATGTGTTCAAGACGCATCAGATAGAGAACCTCGACTTCGACTTCATGTTGGGCAACCTGTCGCTCGACAAGAAGATGACCTACTTCCTCGTTGAGGCTACGCCGAACGATATAGGTGCGCTGGAAACCAATGTGGAGCTGTGCGTGGGTGGCGAAGTAACCATCGCTGGCGCCGATATGATCAACAAGAAGCTCGCCAAGTTGCCGATGAAGCTCACGTTGCCGGAGATCAAGTTCTGCAACATGCGCATCGCCAACAACAAGAACTTTACCTCGGTGTATGAAAGCACCATGCAGGAGACTGCGCGAAAAGCCGCCAAGGCCACGGTGCTCAGTATGAAGAGCGAGTGGACAAAGAGCAATAAGGACGAAGACGACAAGACGGGCGTTAGCTCCGAGGAAGAAGGCGAACTTGAAAACACGAAGAGCCTCTATTGGAGCTTCGGTCAGTGGGGCTATGCGTCACCGCAAAAGAAGATTGGACCGTTCAAGTTTGAGCTGAAGGGCTGGAACTTCAAACTGAACAAGGAGGGCAGTGAGTCGTATGTCGGCATCACGCTCGATGGCGCCATCTCGTTCTGCGACGAGCTGAAGATCAGTGCGTCGACCAAACTTGAGTTCCAGGCTTGGGTCAGAAACCTTGATAAGGTAAAGGGCGTGGGCGACATCAGCAAGCTCAGCCTTGAATACAAAGAGGTTAAGTTCCACGAGGCAACGTTTGGCGTCAGCACCGTTGGCTTCAAACTGGAAGGAACGCTTGAATGTGCGGGCGACGGTACCAGCGACAAGGGCTACACCGGTACGTTGAAGGCTGACATCGCCGAGGGTCTGTTCAAGGTCGACGTGATGGGCGGCTACTACGACCATACCGAAGATAACAACAACTACAGCTGGGGCTTCTTTAACATCAAACTGGGCGGAACGTGTGGCATCCCCATACCGCCGCTCAAGATCAGCGACATCGCTGGTGGTCTGTACTTCAACTGCAAGTACAATGCCAAGGACGAGGCGCACCCCACACCAAAGAAGGGTGTGATCGGTATCATCGCCGGCATGGGCTTGGCCACTGCCGATGGCGTCACGTTCAAGGGCAAGATGGAAATGGTGTGCGTGGTCGAGAAGTCGGGCGACGGTTATGGTTTGACCTCGTTTATCTTCAACGGCAACGTGTCGTGCATGAGTAATCTGCTAACCTCCAAGGTAAGCATGGAATACGTAAGCAATGACAAAGATCAGTATTTCCAACTCAACATCACGGCTGAAGCATCGGCTGCGGGTGCGTTGAAAGGCGTTAAGGAAAAGATGGACGCACTGGAGACAAAGCTCAAGGCTTTGAAGGAAGATGTCGATGTAGCAAGCGAGAGCGTGCAGAAGAGCTTGAAAGGTGTGTTTGCCGACAAGCAGACGGAGTCTAATGATTATAAGAAGAACATGACCAATTATAAGAATAAGCAGAATGAAGACAGCTCATCTTCTTCCGCTACGATTGGTAAGGTGACCGTTTCGCTTGACCTCCGCATCCAGACCAAGAAGGACGGCAAGAATCTCTCGACATGCTTGTGGCACGTCTATCTGGGTAAGCCTACCGAGTCGGAGCGTTGCGAGTTTATCCTTGTCGACTTCAACACGAAGATTGTCAAGGTTGGCGTAGGTGCCAATGCTTATCTGTGCATAGGATCAGAGCTGCCCGACGATGGCGAGCTGCCTCCTATCCCTACCAAGGTGCGACAGTTCCTTGATGGTGGCGAACATGGTGCGGCTACCAGCGACGATATCTCTAAGGCTGAGACGGCTCGTTCTTCAGCCAAAGCCAAGTTCTTTGCCAATGCAAAGGTCGATGGCGGCGTTATGCTCGGCGCATCGGTTTGGGGATACGTGGATGTCAATCTAGGTTTGTTCTATGGCGACATGGGTATAACGGCAGGCTTCGATATCTCGGTACGAAAGCTATCGGGCAACTCTAAGTGTATGAATATTGGTGGCACGCCCGGAAAGGAAGGATGGTATGGCGAGGGTCAGCTTTACGCTTACCTCTATGCCAAGTTTGGTTTCAACATCAATCTCGGCTTCTTCAAGAAGAAGATCGACTTGCTCGATGCCGGACTGGGCGGTGTGCTTCGTTGCGCATTGCCTAACCCGAACTACTTCACTGGCAAGGCCCGCATGAAGCTGAAGATGCTTGGCGGACTGGTCAATATCAACAAGTCGTTTGAGTTTGAGTGCGGTAACGTGTGCGAACTCTATCTTGGCGGCGCCCTCGACAACTACAAGTTGTTTGAGAGTTGCAACATCGGTTGCGAAACATTGGAAGATGCTTTAAAGAATCCAATCGAGTGGGAAGTGCAGAAGCGCCCCGTGGTTTATACGCAGGGAGAGCTCAACTCTATCATTAGGGTTATCGATCCGACCGACCGTGACCGAATAGCCAATTCATCGGCAGGCGATGGTAAGAGCGATAACGCCCTTGACGATATGGCAAGCCGCCAGTTCATGTTCAAAATGTACGGAACTCATCCTGTTATAATTGAAGAGTACAACACCGAAGACTCTGTAAAAGAGAATAAGGTAGCACAGACATTCTATCCCGAATATACCATTGGTCGGAATACCATCACCATCGAACAACCTACACTCCAGCGCAACAAGATCTATCGCTTGACAGTGAATGGTAAGGCATGGGAATTCTATAATAGTTGTTGGCGTAATACCCAACAGTGGGACTCTGCTAAGAATAAGTATGTGGAGGTGGCATGGACGCAGTCGAAAGACTTCTGGTTTGCTACGAACAACGAAGCTGAGAGAAAGATTGACGACAAGGACGACTTGCAGAACTACGTCGCCGTGGCTTATCCAAGTATGTCAGACCACGGAGCATATGGTAAGCAAATTATATATGGTGAGGAATATATGGCAGTTAATATGACTACAATATCAACGAGTAGTATAAACATAGAAGAAAGGAATCCGTCGGCAATCGAAGATATCGAGCGCCCAACCATCTCGCTTACCCGTAAGCTTAAGAACACGCTCTATTGCAATGACACTGACGGTAAGCTCACATGGATCCTGAGAAATAAGAACACAGGAGTGGAGCAGAAGCGCGAGAACTTGTGGATCGAGGAAGATGGTGTGTCGATACTGACACCGAAAACCAAATTCAATAATATCGTTAAAGGAAATCGTTATTCCATACGTCTTCAGTATGAATGGACAGAAAACGTTACAGGTGCTTGGACCTGGAGCCAGTTCAAAACAGAAGAGGTTTATGGTAAATCTCGTGAAGAGGTGCTTCAGAAATATGAGAAAATGTATAATGCTAATACCAATACTAATACAGGAACGTCTCAAGACAACAGCAAAGAATTCCTCGAAGCACTTCTTAAATCAAGATCGGAAGGAGTGATTGAAGATAATGGAGATATTATAAATGGTAATGCTAGTAATACTAGTCGGATCGGAAACAAATTTACCAAACAGACAGATACAAAAACAACTCAAAGCAATAGCTTTGCTAATAGGGTAAGGCCAACATTTGCAAAACCATATCGTATAGACGTTCAGCAAGTAGATTTGATGAATGTCAGCGATGGTGGCGTGGATGCTAATGTGTTTGACGATTATGGAACCTATAATGATTCGTACAAATCGTCTAGTTCTTCAAAGACAAATACCACGTCGGGCAATACTGGACTACAAAAGTTTATTGTGACAATTTACAAATACGGACAGGAAACTATGCAGAAGAAGTATACCAAGTACCTTGCCTATATGAATGCAGATGCTTACAGAAGCTATCCGGATAGTACGGAATACTTTGATGACGCACCTTTGTATTCTAGGTATTTCCAAGCAGAAGTGTTAAGTGTAGCTCCTAACAACTCCAGCTCTATTGGTAACGATGTATCTGTTGTAGGTAGTATGAAAAAGGATGCTAAATTCCCGACGTTTGCGTATGAACTTGATGAGCCAATAACAATTGGCGCGGTTACGGTAACTTATTCTGCCTTGCCTAAGATAATGCAGGATCCGTTTATCTATCTGTCGTATCTCAGCAATATGTTCTTCATTGGAGGACATAGGTTTGAGTCAGGCGAGAAAGACTTGAATTATACCAAGATGAGTCTCCAGTCGCTTTACCTCACGACCCCCATTGGGAACTGGGAACGTACGCTTGGTCCAAATTATTCCTATTGGCAGTTATTAAGCAGCGTTCAGTCGCTTGAAGCTAAAACTTGTATGGATATAAATTTATTAAGAACAAAAACGGGCTCCACTTATCCATTGTACACTGATGGTAGTAAAGAATATGTTGCCGCTCTTGGAACGAAGAGCGACGCCAGACTTACTGACTACCACCCCTTGAATAGAAAGACCTATGCAGAAATGCTAGCAGAACTATACTGTATTTGTACAAATGTATCTTTCACGATAACCGACCAATTTGATCCAAGATACAAATGGGGAAAGAAAGATTGGAAAGATTATCTTGCAACGAACGCTGGTAAAGCATTTGAATTATATGGGTGGACATCTTGGTCTAAAGTAAGTATTCCGTATGACCAATTAGCTGTTGTGTGGACAGGAGCTAATCAGGATGGCATGGATATTTCAAAAACAATCAAGTTGTCTGACAATGCATATCGTCATGAGCGCATCAACAAAGACACTGGATTTGGTAAGCGCTTGTACGCTTCGGCTCTTAGCAATAAGTCGTACGCTCCAAGCGATTGCCAGAAGTATTACCAACATGATTTGTTCGATGGTGCTTTGATAAGCAAGCTAAACGACTATACCATGTTTTTCAATTGCTATCGTGTGAATGCTTGGGATATAGACAAACAGCAATGGACGATATACACGGGGAATGATGTGCCGTATTTCAATGCTACAAAGATAGAAAAATTCCTGGATCTTGTCTCTAAGTATAGTCTTAAGGTCAGTCCAAATGCAACAACGACCTCAACCTCATCATCCTCAACGAAGAAGAGTACTATAACTCAGAAAGCCGCCAGCAAAGCTGGTCTGACAACTATAAAGAAACGATAAAGATGAATAAAAAAGCAAGAGATATGAAAAAAGGCAATGGCATGAAAACACTGCTGTGGGCGACACTCGTTGCCTTGTGCGCTCCACTGGCATTTGCTATGGGCGTGGCAACTCCGTCGCGGCAGGCAGGTGTCAACGACACAATTGAGACTGATGGCGGTGCCCCAACAAGCTTGGGCAATGAGTTTTATGATGGCGCAACCATCCATGAGGCCGACTCAATCCTCATGGACAGTCTGCGACGAATGCAGCGTGACCTCGACGAGATGAACGTCTACATCAAAGGACTTGCCCGCGCCTATGGCGACAGCGTGGTGGTGCGTTGGGGCATCGAGTCTTATCCGGAGTGGTACTACTTGGCTCGAACCGGCGTGAGCATCTTCCGCCACGATGAAAGCAACGAGACTTTTGACCTTGACACCCTCGTCATGGGATTGAAGCCGCTCTCGCTGGAGCAGTTCAAGCAACGTTACCCCGACACCAACGACTCCGTTGCTTACATGGCGATGGGCGCCGTCTACGGCACGGGCGACCTCCGACCAGAGCAGACCAAGTATGAACCGGGAACGATTGGCGCGTTCTCTGCCCTGGAGGAAGACCAAAAGATAAAACTCCTCGCAGCTCTGATGTCCTCCGAGTGGCGCCCCGACGTGGCCAACGCGCTCGGTATGCGGTGGGTGGATCGTACGGCGCAGAAAGGCAAGACCTATTCTTACTTCATCCTGCCGACCGTGACCGACACCACTGGTCGCAATCGCATCATGCCCGCACAGGTGGAGAACATCAAGAACGAACGATACAAGATGCAACCTTACGACATCACCATCACCGATAGCATCATGGGTCACGGCTCGGTGATGCTGCGATGGAAAGACCCTGTCAATAGCACCTTTGAGATCTATCGCCGCGAGGTGGGCAAGAAGACATGGGAGAAGGTGAACGACGCTCCTTACGCTCCGCCATTGTTTGGTAGCAACGAGGATATACAATTCAACCATGAGTCGCGGCAGATAGGCACTTACGAGTATGCCGTGAGAGCCCACGATGCCTTTGGCGACCTGACGGAGATGAGCGCGCCCCATAGGGTTCACTTCCCCGATATGCTTGCCCCTGAAGCTCCCGTCATCACGCGCATCGTCATCGAACGCCCCAATCAGGACAAGCCGTGGGAGAAGATCTATGCCAATATCTTCTTCCATAAGGACACGATGGAGGCCGATTTCGTGCGTTACATCCCGATGTATTACAGCGACCGCGACACCAGCAAGACCTGGAAACTGCTCACCGACCAGTACATCGCGCCCACCGACACGATGTTCCGCATCGATGTGACCAATGTGTCGAGCGGTATGGTCACGATTGCAGCCGTGGATACGGCGGAGAACATGGGCTATGCGTTCCCGCAACGGATGCGTGTAAAGAAGATGCGTCCGCCTAAGGCACCCACCAATCTCAAGGCGCTCCCCGAACTCGACGGCACCGTGGTGCTCCTATGGGATATGGAGGACACGCTTGACCTGCACTATTACGACGTGCTGTTCAGCAACGGACGGGACCACGAGTTTGTCAGAGCCAACAAGGATCACGTCCTCCAACGGCAATATACCGACACCATCTCAGTGGATGCCAACGAACGTTACATCTATTACACCGTGCGTGGCGTCAACTATGACAACACCGTCGGCTACAACTCGGACACCCTTCGTGTGCTACGCCCCAACACCGGTGCGCCCACACGGGCTTATCTCGACTCGGCTTGGACCGATACCACCTGTGTGCATCTCCGCTGGATAGGTGGTGCTGACGAGATTATTAAGGAGCATCGCATCTTCCGCCGCAAGGCTGGCACCAAGGAATGGACCTTGATAAAGGTGCTCAATGGTGACGCGGTGACTGCTAACAATCACGTCATCGCCCTTGATGATGAGCCGGGAGGCAAACTCAATCAGCGCTGGGAGTATGCTGTTGAGACCTTTAGCTTCTGGGGCATCGGCTCCGGACTGACGCCTGTCTATTCGGGCAAACTCCGATATAGCAACATCGTCAATGTGCCGATACGTCTACATGGCGACTATGATAAGGATAAACATAAGACCAAACTGGCTTGGGAGACGGGCACCATGCCTAAGGATGCGTCCTTCTTCTTCTGCGTCTACCGAAAAGGCCCTGAGGATAAGTTGTTTGTCTACCTCACCGACAGTCCAAGCGATGTGCCTTACTTCACCGACGGACTGACATCTGCGGGCGAGACTGCCGAGTATTATGTCTCGGTACGCTTCCGCGATGGTCGTGCCACACCGCCGTCCAATGTCGTTACCATCACCGCCCCCGAGAGAACCGATACGGAAAAATCAACCCACTAACACTCTGTCTCTATGAAACATATCATCTGGTCGTTATTGTTTGCGTTTACGCTGGTATCCTGTGGCGACTTCTTCACGTTCAATGAGGAACCCGACGAGTGGACTGGTGTGACCATGACGGTAACCAATGACTCTGCCTACGTGATGGTGGGCGACTCCATGCCGCTACGGGTGGAGTTCTCACCTTACAACCCCAACCAAAGCACGGTGTTCTGGATGACGGGCGATCCTTATGCCGTCATACGCAATGATACGCTCGTGGCGCAGACAGCCGGTCTGTGTAATGTCGTGGCTATCGGTGGGGCAGGGCGCTTGTCGGATACCTGTCGTGTGAACGTCCTTGACCGTTGGGATGCCATCGATTACAGCCATAGCGCCCCAATGGATATGGTGGTCTATGCCAAGATCACCGTGGACGATGATACATGGATGCCCGACTCGATGCTCGTTGCCGCCCTTGTGCGTGGCAAGGTCGCTGGTGTGGCTATTCCGAAACACACCTTTGATACCGATTATGCCGTGATACGTATATGGGCGCTTGCCGAGGACGAGGGTCAACCCATCACCTTCGTCTGCTATGACCGCCGCCGCTTCCGCCTCTACCAGTCGTCACAAAGTCCGGGCTTTACCTCCACGCAGGCGCTGGGCACGTTGTCTGCCCTCTATCCATTACCATTCTAAATCTCTCATATATAGTAAAAGCGAGTGTCAAGGCTTCTCTTGGCACTCGCTTGTCAGCTTATGGGGGCTGCTCGATATAGCCCTAATCATTTTCCTTCGCAAAGGCGGTTACCTCGGGCACTTTTCCTCCTTATTAATAATAAGAAACCCTCGATGCCGTAATCGCCAAACTTGTTGTTGCTCTTTAGTACATAGCTATCATAGCCACCGCTTTGTAATAAGCTGCTAGCCATAAGAAATCCTATTCCATCGGTAGTTCTATATTAGGAATCACAAGGCTATCCGCATCTTCTTCCTTGTCTTTTTGGAAAAACATGCAGTAATAGATAGGTAGATAGGTAATGCCCCTTTCCTTGAATACCTTCTGCTCATTACTGAGCACAACAGCCTCGTGGATGTGATATTCTGGAGTATTCAAGAACTTATCTAACGCGCTATGTATCGTGTAATCCTTGCCCGACTTGATTTCCAAGGGTAGAACGGCTAAATGCTGAAAATCATCTATCAGATAATCCACCTCTCCCTTCTGCTTGTTGTCATAATAGTGAAGCGTAAAACCATGAGCATGAAGTTCCTGTGCAACGATAGATTCATATACTGCTCCCAAGTTCACACTTCGCTCATCTTTCAGTATGGCATTGATATTGATTCCGTAGAGGATACATGTCAGCAAGCCAACATCGCTCATATACAACTTCAAGAGATTCTTGCTTTCCGATTCTATCAGCGGGAAGGTAGGGTTGCTTATTGCTTGGACAGCCAAAGCTACGCCCGAATTCGTGAGATACTCAAACTCTTCGGCATAGTCGCTAAACTGCTTATGCGCTTTCAGACCCTCAATGTTCTTCACTATGATACGTTTCTTCTTGTTCTCCATGTTTGAAGGTATCATATCATAGATCTTTCGTATTACCAATTTCTTCGTCTCGTCATATTGCGAAGCGTCAATCTTGTATAGCGCATGAATATCTCGCTGTATATTACGCACTTGCGCAATATTGCGATTTTCCTTAAACTTATTGATAGCATCAGGCATACCGCCTACCAACAGGTATATCTTAAACTGCTGGAGCATATAGTTATGTAGGGAATCGTTCAATGGCTCTTTCGCCAAGAACTTCTTCCGTACTCCCTCTATCGTTTCCTGCCCACAATCCATCGCCCATAGGAATTCTTCAAAATCCAAAGGATACATTTGATGGATGGCGATACTTCCGATAGGCACAGAGGGGGTTTGTGACAATGCTACACCTAGCTGAGAACCACTAGCGATATACCTGTATTTGCGATCCTCGTTGAGAAACTTGAGCATGGTCATCAGATGAGGATAACTCTGTATCTCATCAAGGAAAACCAGTGTATCTTCCTTTGTTCCAAGATGAGCGCCAGCGATGGCTCCTAACTGCAAATAGAAATCCTCCTTTGTTCTTACTGTTGAAAAAATGGCGTTTCCCTCTTGGTCTGCCTTTAGGTTTATTTCAACGAAGTTCTTGAAGAGTTTCTTACCCACATACCTTATAATGTACGATTTGCCTATCTGTCTTGCCCCATTGACAAGCAGAATTTTATAGGGTTCTTGAAGGAGAAATTCCTCTAAATATTGTTCAAATTTGCGCTTCAGCATAAGCATTCTTTTAGATATACATGCAAATATACTGAAAATCACTTGATTGTAAAAACTATCAGGACTTTTTCTTTCGCTTTAACCCATAAAAACAGGAATTATTCCGTCGATTTGGACCTTGTTTTGAGGAATTATTCCATTGTTTTAAGGGTTGTTTTGAGGAATTATTCCGTCGCTTTGCATCGATAGTTCCCACTACGCTTCTCGGCTAGATTAGTTCCAGTTCATGAGCTTTTGCAGATAAGGCGTCAGCTCGGCAGCCACCCTTCATATACATTGTCAACCACCCAATGTGATATCCACAATCTTGGGATAATCCTCGTTGAATGAACACAGATAGGTTTCGATGTCATCTGAAACAGATTGTTTTGTCATGTTTAGCTCATTGATGATGGCAAACATAGGACCATTGCGCAAAGTCTTCTTATAGCAGAATAGTAGCTTCCCGCCATATCGTTGTGCGAGATAGTTGATCAGTGTGGGTTCTATCTTCTTGTTTGCCACACGGCAACTGATCACAAAGTCGGTTACCACAGGCACCTCTTTCTCCTTATTAATAATGAGGAATCCCACGATGCCGTAATCGCCAAACTTATCATTGCTCCTCAGCACATAGCTGTCATGGCCTTTGCTCTGCACGATCGCTTGCACCTCATCCATGGAGAGTCGCCGTCCCGAAGAGTTCAGCTGGTTGGTGCGCTGAAGCAGTTCGTAACAACGAGCCACCTCTTCTTGCTTGGGTCGTGACGCTTCCGCCTTGATGTTGCAGCTCTTCAGGAAGTCGTTGATGTCACCATCCCAGTTTTCCTCCTCCGTAGCCATGGCTTCCAACATCTTGTAGGTGCCTCGGCGTTTCTTCGAATCTTCCGTTACGATAGCGTTGAATCGGCTGCATTGGGTCAGTTGTTCTATCTCCGTGGGGTCTACGCAGGTGATGCTTGGCTGATGCAGCAACACCTCGTTTCGCTCAAAGGGGTTGTCGTCCACAAAGACTATTGTGTCCGGATTGATGTTCATCTGCTTGATGGTGTTGGCAATGTTCACGCTCTTTGGTGTCCAGTTGACCTTCTTAAACACGAAGTAGTCGCTGATGCCTAGCTCTCGGAGCTTCACTTCCACCTCTTCCGCATTGTTCTTGGACACGATGCTATTGACAATGCCACGCTCGTCAAGCCGGATGATGAGGTCGATTAGTCGTTGATTGGGTTTCACATCACCCTCTATCAGCACACCATCCCACAGCGTGTTGTCCAGATCCCAAATGATACACTTCACCTTCTTGCCTTCTCGGATATCCGTAGGAACCATCTCAAGACTATTGAATGTAACCTTGATATGCTCTTCCGCATTGACTGGGTGGAGGTTGATGAAGTAGAGCTCGTCCTTGTTCTCGTATGGTGGAATGTTCACGCTGAACGTAGATTGACCCAGCGGTATCTCTATGGCTTTGCGATAAAGCAACGCCGATGCGCTCTTTATGTCCACAAGGAACGTGGAAGGATGGTCTTGGTTAGTGACGTCTCCTTTCAGTGTCAGTGCCATGATAGGCTCTTGGTCCTTTACACAGAGGTTGATCCACTTCTGTCGGTAGCTGAACCAACCATCATCTATAAACTTTTGTATCGCCTTTATGGGCATAAGGGCAGCCAATGTTCTAAAGAAGTAGCCACACCTCGTGATGGTGCAGTATAGATGGGCATACCCTTTAGCGGTTATGGTGCGCGTCTTCAGTTGCGATTCGATCTTAGCCCAAGTCCGAAACTCACACTCTGCCCCGATGCCTTTCTCGCTCTTGACGGGCGTGAAGCTACCTACCAGTCGGACGCAGTTGCCATCTGCGCGTTTCTGAAAGCGTGGGCATGTGCCGTAACAGGCTGGCGCAGCACATTCTACACAATGTTCTGTCCACAATAAGGTGCTGATTCTCTGATCCTTAGCATACCCCCCCCTAATGGTACGATATATTCCGGCTACCCTTTTCTTGGTGTATATAAACTCAAACATAAGCTTATTGCTCAATCTTTAATGCGTTCCAGATGTCGATGGATTTGCACACCTGCAATGTGCCACGGCTCTCACCATCTTTGAGATACTGGCATAGCTCGCTGAATCTGCTCTCCTCATAGTCCCAGTTATCATGCACCTGTCCGTCCGGTACAATGCTATGAAACATCAGAACGCATGCTTTCCGGTGCTTTACGCTATAATCGATGAGTGCTTTCAGCTCGTTTATGGTGATAGAGGCGAGCACAGGCACACTGTAAAGTTTGCCATCTTCCACCTCATCCATCAACGTATCTTGGTAAGCCCAGCGATAGAATAGGGGCCATCTCGTCACTCTGCTGACCTTCCGGATAAGCGTCTTCAGCTTGGCATGGCTGGTATATCTCAACGAGACCCGTGCATACTTGAGGTCGCTGTTGCTCTCTGCCGTTAGCTTTTGCCACGTCTCAGCGGCAAGACCAGTTCCAGGGCTGGCAAATCCATCCCCCAGCTCCGTCAGCTTCTCTACCCCTAATCGGCGTTTCAGGTCGTCAAATCCTTCGTGAATGTCTTCGATAGAGTTCTTGTGCGCCCATCCGTGTCCGGCAATCTCAAAGAGCGGATTGTCTTTCAGCGCCTTTACCATGTCCATGTTCATCGGTTTCACATCGGTGGGGTCGCCTGGGTTCAGTTTTCCCAGCACATAGCCCGTTGTGATGTTGAATGTGGCAGGCAGATTATATCTTTCCAGTAAGGGACGCAGAAGGGTGTAATTGTCTATTCGTCCATCGTCAAAACTCAATCCGATCAAGCATCGTTCCATAATGCAGCACGTCTTTCCAGTGCCCCTCTTATGGAAAGTATTCTGATTAAAATGTGTGTAAATAGGGTCTGCTAATTAATTATAAGTATTTGATTATTAACATGTTATCACATAAAATATTTG
>CAVJZR010000039.1:0-24540 GCA_963654235.1 Bacteroidaceae bacterium
GTCGAAGTAGTTCAGCAAAGATATTGGATAAGGCCGGCGTGAGCCGTGACTTGAAAGTTAGCGAATGGACTGACGATCAAGCAGCCAAGATCCGTGAGGTTATCGGAGCTGAATTTAAAGTAGAAGGTGACCTTCGTTCGGAGATCCAGTTGAACATTAAGCGTTTGATGGACATTGGTTGCTATCGTGGTGTTAGACATCGTAATGGTCTTCCCGTTCGCGGACAGAGCACAAAGAACAATGCTCGTACCCGTAAGGGTAAGAAGAAGACTGTTGCTAATAAGAAGAAGGCTACTAAGTAATTTTGAAGGAGGAAATTAATTATGGCAAAGAAACAAGCAACATCTAAGAAAAGAAATGTAAGAGTTGATGCTATGGGCCAGTTGCACGTTCATAGTTCATTCAATAATATCATCGTGTCTCTTGCTAACAGCGAAGGTCAAGTGATTTCTTGGTCATCAGCTGGTAAGATGGGATTCCGTGGATCTAAGAAGAACACTCCTTATGCAGCTCAGATGGCAGCAGAGGATTGTGCTAAGGTAGCTTTCGACCTTGGTCTTCGTAAGGTGAAGGCATACGTTAAGGGTCCAGGTAATGGTCGTGAGAGTGCAATCCGTGCCGTAAATGCTTCTGGTATTTTGGTTACCGAGATTGTTGACGTTACACCGCTTCCACATAATGGTTGTCGTCCTCCTAAGCGTCGTCGTGTATAATCTCATCTTATTTAATATTATAAAGTAAAATAAAATTATGGCAAGATACATAGGTCCTAAATCTAGAATTGCACGCCGTTTTGGCGAGCCTATTTTCGGTGCAGACAAAGTATTGTCAAAGCGTAACTATGCTCCTGGTCAGCATGGTAACAATCGTCGTCGTAAGGTATCTGAGTATGGTGCTCAGCTTGCTGAGAAGCAGAAGGCTAAATATACTTACGGCGTGTTAGAGCGTCAATTCCGCAATATGTTTGATGCAGCTGCTAAGGCAGATGGTATCACTGGTGAGGTTCTTCTTCAGAATCTTGAGAGCCGTTTGGATAATGTAGTATTCCGTTTGGGTATTGCTCCTACACGTGCTGCTGCTCGTCAGTTGGTAAGCCACAAGCATATTGTTGTTAATGGCAATGTAGTAAACATTCCTTCTTATCAAGTTAAGGCAGGTGATGTTGTTGCTGTTCGTGAGAAGGCAAAGTCTCTCGAAGTTATTGAAGCAGCTTTGGCTGGTTTCAATCACAGCAAATATCCTTGGCTCGAGTGGGATGAGAACACCAAGAGCGGTAAGTTCTTGCACAAACCAGACCGTGCAGACATCCCAGAGAATATTAAGGAACAATTAATCGTTGAGTTGTACTCTAAACAATAAAATCATTGAATTAATGGCGATATTAGCATTTCAAAAACCTGATAAAGTAGTGATGCTGGAGGCTGACGATCGTTTCGGCAAGTTCGAATTCGGTCCTTTGGAGCCTGGCTTTGGTGTTACCATTGGTAACTCTCTTAGACGCATTCTTCTTTCATCGCTTGAAGGCTATGCAATCAATACCATTCGTATCTCTGGTGTTGAGCATGAGTTTTCTTCAGTGCCTGGTGTAAAGGAAGATGTAACCAACATCATCTTGAATCTCAAACAAGTTCGATTCAAGCATGTAGTAGAAGACTTCGAGAATGAGAAAGTTAGTATCACCGTAGAGAATTCCACCGAATTCAAAGCTGGTGACATTAGCAAGTATTTGACTGGATTTGAAGTGTTAAATCCTGATTTGGAGATTTGTCATTTAGATTCAAAAGCTTCTATGCAGATTGATCTTACGATTAACAAGGGTCGTGGTTATGTACCAGCTGACCTAAATCGTGAGTTCTGTACAGATGTAAATGTACTCCCAATCGATTCGATCTACACCCCAATTCGTAACGTCAAATACAGCGTTGAGCCATGTCGTGTTGAGCAGAAGACCGACTATGACAAGCTGGTTCTTGAAGTTACTACCGATGGTTCCATTCACCCAAAGGATGCGCTTAAAGAGGCAGCTAAGATCCTTATCTATCACTTCATGTTGTTCTCAGACGAGAAGATTACTCTTGAAAGTCCTGAGAATGAGCAGAACCAAGAGTTTGATGAGGAAGTGCTTCACATGCGTCAATTGTTGAAGACCAAACTTACCGATATGAATCTCTCAGTTCGTGCTCTCAACTGTTTGAAGGCCGCTGATGTTGAGACCCTCGGTGACTTGGTACAATACAATAAGACCGACCTCTTGAAGTTCCGCAACTTTGGTAAGAAATCGCTTTCTGAGCTTGATGATTTGCTCGAGAGTCTGAATCTGACGTTTGGAACTGATATTTCAAAGTATAAATTGGACAGAGACTAATCAACTTAACAAAGTCTTAAAGTCCTAAAAACAAAAAAACAAAAATGAGACACAATAAAAAATTCAACCATCTCGGTCGTACTGCTGACCATCGTGCAGCTATGCTTGCAAACCTAGCTGTATCTTTGATTGAGCACAAAAGAATCACTACGACCGTTGCAAAGGCAAAGGCTCTTAAGAAGTATGTTGAGCCATTGATCACACGTTCTAAGAATGATACTACCAACAGCCGTCGTGTTGTTTTCCGTTATCTTCAGAACAAGAACGCAGTTACTGAGCTCTTCAAGGAGATCAGCGTAAAGGTTGGTGATCGTCCCGGTGGTTATACACGTGTAATCAAGCTTGGTTCACGTCTTGGTGACGCAGCTGATATGGCATTTATCGAGCTCGTTGACTATGATGAGAATATGGCTAAGGAGCCTAAGGCTGCTAAGAAGACACGTCGTAGCCGTCGTTCAACAAAGAAGGTTGAAGCTCCTGTAGCTGAAGAAGCACAGGTAGAGGCTGCAACAGAAACTGAAGAAGCAAAGGCTGAATAAGTTTTTATAATGCTCAAAATAGAGGGCGCACCTATCAAGGTGCGCCCTTTTTTTTACTACGCTTGCCATCCGTATTCTGTAACGTAACCATCCGAAAGTAACGTAACCATCCGAAAGTAACCATCCGAAAAAAGCCGACTTGCAGCAATCTCTTCAAACCCCGAACTTTGCATCAAAAATTGCAATGTTCAATCTAAACGAGAATAATAGGATGGTTACAGATAAATCATTTAACGCGATAGTAGTGGGTGTGGTGTCCCGCTGTACGTTTGCTTTCAGACTAATGGGTCAGTGACCCCGTCGCCCACTATTGTTACGATTGAACTATGGGCAGTACTTATAAGGTTACGGGTATGCTACCCTGTCTTAGTTGGACTGGCTATACCTATCCACGCATTTAGCGGAAGTCCTCGAAAACTGCAATGTAAATCTGTATTATCTTATTGAGAACTAGAGGAATGTTACGATATACGTACATCTTTGTAAGAAAAGTTTGATGTCTTCTTTGTCAATTTAAGGATTTATGCTAATTTTGCAAATCTTTTTAATGATTTTACATTATTTAGCTTTAAAGCAAAATTTAGGATAACAAGAAGAATGAAAGCATTGTCAATGAAGCCCCGACTGATAGATTGTATCAAGGGCTACAACCGCAAGACGTTCATGTCCGACCTTATGGCGGGTGTGATAGTAGGCATCGTGGCCTTGCCTTTGGCCATCGCCTTTGGTATCGCCTCAGGTGTGACGCCCGAAAAGGGCATCATCACGGCTATAGTGGCCGGAGTGATTGTGTCCGTGTTTGGCGGCACAAAGGTACAGATAGGTGGACCTACGGGCGCGTTCATCGTTATTGTGTATGGCATCATACAACAGTATGGCATAGAGGGATTGGGTATAGCCACGTTCATGGCTGGTATATTCTTGTTGCTATTCGGTTTTCTGCACCTCGGCACCATCATAAAGTATATACCTTATCCCATTGTGGTGGGCTTTACGAGTGGTATTGCGGTGACGATCTTCACCACGCAGATAAAAGACCTGTTCGGACTAGACCTGCAGAGCGTACCGTCCGACTTCATCGAGAAGTGGGGCGTGTATCTCACCAACATGGATAAGATGGACTGGTGGAGTACCCTTGTGGGTGTGTTGAGCGTGGTGGTGATAGCCATCACGCCTAAGTTTAGCAAGAAGATACCCGGCTCGCTCATTGCCATCGTGCTGATGACGGTGGTGGCGCTGCTGCTCAAAAACTTCGCTGAGGTCACTTCGATAGAGACTATAGGCGACCGCTTCTCAATCAGCGGCGACCTGCCCGATGCGCACATACCGCAAATGACGTGGGAAACCGTCAAGGGACTCGTATCGCCGGCGTTGACCATTGCCGTGCTCGGTGCCATTGAGTCGCTGCTGTCCGCCACTGTCGCAGATGGTGTGGTGGGCGATCACCATGACTCTAACACCGAACTGATGGCGCAGGGATTGGCCAACATCGCATCGCCACTGTTTGGTGGCATCCCAGCAACGGGTGCCATTGCCCGAACGATGACCAACATCAACAATGGCGGTAAGACGCCCGTGGCAGGTGTGGTGCATGCGATTGTGCTGCTGCTGATATTCCTCTTCCTCATGCCCTTGGCCCAATATATCCCAATGGCTTGTCTGGCCGGAGTGTTGGTGGTGGTGTCGTATGGTATGTGCGGATGGCGGTCGTTTGCCGCACTGATGCGCAATCCCAAGAGCGATGTCACCGTGCTGCTCATAACGTTCTTCCTCACGATTGTGTTCGACCTGACCGTGGCTATCGAGGTGGGACTCATCATCGCCTGCTTGTTGTTTATGAAGCGTATGGCCGAGACCACCGACGTCAAGGTGATTTCAGACGAGATCGACCCCAATGAGGATACCGGCATAGCATCGGGTAACCTTGAACACCTTACCATTCCGCACGGCGTGGAGGTGTATGAGATTAACGGCCCCTACTTCTTTGGTGCCGGAAACCGTTTTGAGGAAATCATGGCCGCTTTTGGTGACCGACCTAAGGTGCGCATCATACGTATGAGAAAGGTGCCTTTTGTTGACTCCACAGGTATACACAACCTCACCAACCTGTGTGAGATGAGCAAGAAGGAAGGCATCATAGTGGTGCTTTCGGGCGTGCGCCCCAACGTGAGCGCCACGCTTGTCAAGGCTGGGTTCAACGACATTGTGGGTGCCGACAACATCTGTAGTCACATCAACATAGCCCTCGCCAAGGCAAGAGAAATTGTTGGTGAGGAGGAAAAGGCCGAATAGCCCATTGGTGCACGGCAGGTTTGTACGTGTGTCACATATAACGTAAAGCGAAAAATCCCTTGGCTTGCCAGTTCAAACCAAGGGATTTTTGCTACTCTCTGCCAATATAAACTGACTAATAGAGAGTGCCTCTACAAGCCGTTCTCGTAGCCATCGGGTATCGGCGCGCGATTCCAAGCTCTGTTCCATTTCTTGTCAATCAGTCGACCAGGGTCTTTGCGGGATATCTCGTGAGCAGGGTTGCCAGCCACTGTGACACCCGCTTCTATGTCCTTCACCACCACTGCGCCCGCACCGATGGTGGCTCCGTCGCCAATCTTGATTCTTTCTACAATGCAAACGCCCGGTCCCACAAAGACCTCGTTGCCTATGATAGCGGCTTTGTTGAAGGTGCTACCGATAGATACAAACTGATGCATATCGCAGTTGTCGCCGATCCACGTTGTGCCATTGATGACGATGGGACCCGAATGGAATAGCTTAAAGCCATATCCGATGTGTGCGTTACGTGGTATGTCTATCTTATATTTGGTCATTAGCCTACGATATCGTAGACGTGCCCCCCCCCGAACTATCGGATTGTCACATTTGGCTAGGCGAAACCAAATCAGATAACTCATTGCATCGTTCATCCAACTATATCGCCAGATCTTGAATAATGATGCGTCTTTATCCTTGCTCCAGCGATAGTAGTCGCTTCGGATAAAGTCAATACATTGTTTTATGGTCATTGCTTATATATTATGATTATCTCCTATGCATCAAACCCGAACTCGTTCAGGTTTGCTTCCACTGATGATGATCAGCCCTTTTTATGCAAAGGTAAGGATAAAGTCTGACAATCCATCTCCTAGGATATGCTTTTTCACATCCCCATTGAGCCTTCCTCATAACATCAAAGGAATACGATTGGCTAGAAGAATAATTTATTTTTCCGGAAAGAATAAATTGTTTTTCCTGAAAAAATAAATTGTTTTATATCCTAGAAGGGCCTTTCCTGTCATGTGATACGGCAAGGATAGGATAATGAAACGTGCAATAGGGGGCGCTGACGGATATGCTCGAAGACGACCTCGCTGGCTCTGTTTAGAACTTACGGAACCTAAATGTGGGTAAACGCTCTAACTGATTAGCTAGAACCGCATACGCTTTCTCATACCAACCAAAGCTTATGCCAAGCCCATAACGACCGTTCATAACGGATGGTGATTGAATAGCGACGCTCTAACAAGCTATCAGAGTTTAATTCTAATGAGTTGCAGATTATATCAAGGTTTAGAGGATGATGCCTATTTATATCATTGACGGAAATGAGTATACCGCTTCTACGTGGCGGAATGCCTATCTACACAATAGCTGGAAACAGAGTCTATGATGATCATGGCGGCTGAATGCCGATTTATACGATAGAAGGTAACTGAATCTATGATGGTTATGGTAGTGGTATGTCTGTATTTGCTATCAGTTGAAAAACCTCATCTCCACAAGGGCTCATCCATCCAACTTGCAGGGAAGCCCATGGCGCGGATATCTATCATAGGATACTTTTCAAGTAATGACATAAGGTCATGCTTGAAAGTATTCTGTGGTCGAATCATATCCACAAAATGTTTCAGTATGCAGAGTGTGAAGAATACACGTCCTTGTTGTGCGTCGTTTGACACCCACGGTGTTGACGGACGTGTCATTGTGAGGGCACGCAATGACAAGAAGCGATTCCACAAACGCGCATGGTGGCAACAAGTGTTCCTTGTCAAGGTTACAATGGTCATCCACGATGTGAACACCGGAATGTTTAACCCGAAGTATTGCGCTATCTTTTTGCGCGTTCTATTATTGGCGATGTTTTCATAGACTCTAGTGAGCACGCCCAAAGGCATGATTTCTGCAACCATCCAAGAAGGAGGGTAAGCATCTTCGTAGGTCCGCTTGAAATGAGTGATAAAATCCTCTCGGCTGGTTTGTAGTTCCTTGTCAATCAAAGCCAATGTTTTAGCAAACTTAGCAGAATTGGCAAAATGAACAGGATTGGTCAACCAAAATACATCACCGGTTTCAGCGCACATAATATTAACTATGGCGCTTCTTACTGCAACTTCGATGCGTTCAATCTAGTCAAACACGAGGAGGCGAAACTCTCGGTCAAATTCATAAAGTTTGAATGCCTTCCCCAAACTACTTCCCGATTTGAATTGGTGAGCAGTCTTCGGAGTTCTCAAAAAGGGATAGAGATATCCTGTCAATCGGTAATAGCCAACTGACCTCAACAAAGGTTCTGCATCAGCTACATCTGAGCAGTCAAGTCCTCTGTCCTTAAGAATCTCTAACAATTGCGCAGGAGTGGAATATTGTTTTTCGTACTGCATGCATTAATGATAAGTACAAAAATAAAACGACCCGCCGATTTAAGCATTGCTAAGAGGCTTGGCGGGTTCTTGTGCTGCAAAAATACACATTTTGTTTGATTTCGCCAAATGTTTTAGAAGATATCTTTCTATTATGGTACGGCTTTTTAAAATGAAAAGCCGTAAAAAATAGAACATCAAATAGGATACAATATTATTTTTTACAAAAAAAAATAGTAAATTTGCATTGTCTTATGCTTGCTTTAGAGCCATGTGCGACAAACGGGCAGGGATACAAATACATATAAGGCGTACCTTTACGCTTTGGTTTTGACTATGTGAGAACTTCGCAACTTCAATCAGTTTGTCAAAAACAAAGCAACGGGAACGCCCCTTGGGATGTATATATACCTTCACTGGTGCAGGAAGATGATGTCTGTACCATATGTTGGATTATTATATTCATCTAGCGTGGGGCTTTCAGCGTTGCTCGTTTCGACAAACTGGGCAATGCGAAGGCCTTCACATAGTGGAACGAGTAACTAAGGAATGGCTCCACGCTTTTATTGTATATTGTCGAAGTATCATTCTCAAGTTTTAGACTATCCCGGAGTCAGTAGTCAAAGATTTATTTGGCATGGAGCGTACTGATTTCCCTATTTCAGCTTCATCAGCGACCTTAATCGTAGGACAACAGTGCTATATGCATTGCGCCAAGAGACCTAAAGGACCCTTGGGAGCTTTTGTGGTAGCTAGATTGCTTCCCCCTAGATTGCTTCCCCTTATGCTATGGTTGCGTTTTGCCCATAACGGAATCAGAATCCCTTACTCTCCATCTCGCCCGTTGCGGGTGCAGCGCCCTTGTCTCAAGAGGTGGCTACATCAGCCAAATGGATGCAACTGACAGAGCTAATAACAGAAGAACTATAACAAACGACGTATGAAAGATATTGCCATTTATGGAGCTGGAGGCTTCGGCCGAGAAGTAGCATGTGTTATCAAGAAGATCAATGAAGCCAGTGACGAGCCCGTTTGGAACCTTATAGGTTTCTTTGATGATACATATCCCAAAGTAACAGAGAACGAGTATGGAAAAGTGTTCGGAGGTATGGACGTTTTGAACAATTGGCCCACAGATATCTCCATTGTCATATCCATAGGTACGCCTTCCGCTTTAAAGAAGATTTCATCGCTGATAGAGAACAAGCATGTCGACTTTCCCAATATTATATCCCCTGATGTGACCTTCATGGATAGGGACAATTATAAGATAGGCATCGGCAACATCATCTGTCCAGGGTCATTGATTAGCTGTAACGCATCTATTGGCAACTTTAATATCTTGAACGATTATGTGTCTATCGGCCACGATACAATGGTGGGAAACTACAACTCATTCATGACCGCTTCACGCATCTCGGGACACGTGTCAATAGGCGATCTGAATTACTTTGGTGTCAATTGTTGTGTGCTCCAAGGTCTCTCGATAGGTAACAACACGAAGATTGCGGCAGGAAGCGCTTTGTTGAGAAGAACCAAGGATGGATATACCTACATGGGCGTACCGGCTTCTCCTTTAATCATAGGAAAGAAATAAGAATATACAAATATGTTATCAGGAAAGAATGTAGTCATTACGGGTGCTTTGCAAGGAATAGGCAAGGCCACCGTTGAGTATTTTGCTTCAAATGGAGCAAATGTGTGGGCTTGCGCTTTGAGACCTACAGAGGAGTTTGAGCAATTCTGCAAAGCTTTAGAGTCCCAATATAACGTATGGGTGATGCCAGTCTACTTTGACCTTACCAATGCCGACGAGATGAAGGCTGCCGTTAAGAGCATTCAGAAGACCAAACAACCCGTAGATGCTCTCATCAATATTGCGGGTATGGCCAAGGATGCCATCTTCCATATGGTATCTATGGACACGATGAAACTGGTGTTTGAGGTAAACTTTTTCTCTCAGATACAGTTCTCCCAGTACATCACCAAACTGATGCTGAGAAATCCCAATCCCAGCAGCGTGGTGTTTGTCAGTTCCATTTCAGCGATTGATGGCAATGCGGGTCAGCTAGCCTACGGTTCGAGCAAGGCAGCCTTGATCGGTGCCATGAAGACCATGTCAAAGGAGCTAGCCAGCAAGGGCATCCGTGTCAATGCGATAGCCCCAGGTGTTATCAATACCGATATGAACAAGGTGGTACCCCAAGAGGTGATTGATGAGAAGATCAAGACCATGGATATCAAACGCATGGGTGAGCCTTCAGAGGTGGCAAGCGTGTTGGCATATCTCGCCTCTGACTTGTCAAAGCACGTAACAGGACAGGTAATAAGAATAGATGGAGGAATAAAATAATGGCAAAGAAGTTATTAGAGGGCAAGAACACGATTGTAACAGGTTCTGCTCGTGGAATAGGACATAAGACGGTGGAGGTGTTTGCGGCCAATGGCGCCAACGTATGGGCTTGTGCAAGAACGCAGACGCCAGAGTTTGACGCATATTGCTCAGACCTGTCAGCAAGGTACGGCGTGACCGTGAAACCCGTGTATTTTGAGTTGACCAATCTGGATGAAGTGAAAGCCGCCGTCAAGACTATCATGTCAGAGAAGAAGCCCGTTGACGTTATTGTCAATAATGCAGGTATCACCTATAACGCCTTGTTCCAGATGTCCAACCGCGAATGGATAGACAAGACGTTGAATGTCAACTTTGTTGCACCCTATCTCTTCACCCAATACATCGTTAAGCTTATGGTTCGTGCCGGACATGGAAGCATTGTCAACATCGCCTCTTCTGCTGCGCTTGATGGCAACTCAGGTCGTTCTATCTATGGAGCGAGCAAGGCGGCTGTGGCATGTGCCACAAAGTCGATGGCAGAAGAATTGGGCGAGAAAGGTATTCGTGCCAATTCCATAGCCCCAGGCATCACCCAGACCGATATGCTGAGCAGCATGACCGATGAGGTGATCAATGAGACCGTAATGGCAACAGACAGCAAGCAACCAGGAACACCTGAAGATATCGCCAATGCCGCCTTGTTCCTAGCGTCAGATCTTTCATCCTACGTCACCGGACAGATACTCCGTGTGGATGGTGGTATGTAATAACAAGGGAAACAGATGAATGATAACATTTGGATGCGTAAACGTATATTGGAACTGGCAATGAAAGCCGGTTCCAATGGCGCACATCTTGGTGGCAGTCTGTCTCTTGTCGAAATTCTGAATGCTCTCTACAACCAAGATCTCCACCTTGACCCCAAAGACCCAAAGCGTGACCGCATCATCATGAGCAAAGGACATGGGGCGCTTGCCCTCTATTGCATGCTCGAAAAGAAAGGCCTGCTCTCAAAAGAAGAGGCTGACACCTTTGAGCAGAATGGTACATCCCTGTTTGCCCATGCCAAAAGGAATGTAGAGAAAGGCATTGAGTTTTCGGGTGGAAGTCTTAGCCTAGGTCTGTCCTTTGCAGTGGGAGTGGCTCTCTCTTGCAAAGGTCTTGGCAATCATATCTATGTGATTCTAGGAGATGGCGAATGTGACGAAGGACAGATATGGGAAGCTACCATGACGGCAGCTCATTATGGCCTAGACAACATGACTATCATCGTAGATTGCAACGGCTTACAATCGGATGGATTCACCAAGGACGTTATGGATTCCGGGTCGCTAGAAGCAAAGTTTAAGGCTTTTGGTTGCAGCGTGTGCTCTGTTGATGGTCATTCGGAGACCGAGCTCCGCGAAGCATTGGCTGCAGTAAGTGAAGGCGCATCGAAGGTGATCATCGCTCATACGGTGAAAGGCAAAGGCGTTTCTTTCTTAGAGAACCAGCCCACCTCTCATCATTTAGTTCTGAAAGAAGCACAATATCAACAAGCTATAAAGGAGGTGGAAGATGGCAAAGTATAATGCAAGGGCGTATGCTCGGTTAGGTCAGTCGGGTTCCATCTTTGGGATGGCTTTGATGGACCTCATACCGGATAACGACATCAAGGTGGTATCGGCAGATATGTCCGTCGTGGCAGGTCTAGATCGTTTCAAGCGCACTTACCCCAACCAGTTCTATAACGTAGGCATAGCAGAGCAGAATCTTCTTGGTGTGGCAGCCGGTCTTGCCTCTGAAGGACACCGCACGATAGCCGTGGCACAGGCTTGTTTCATCTCAATGAGAAGTTTTGAGCAGGCAAGACAGTATATGGGTTACATGAACCACCCGGTCATCGCTGTAGGTATCAACTCAGGTTTTGCCTTGACGTTCTTCGGTAACACCCATTACTGCATAGAAGACCTGACGCTGATGCGCTCAATCCCTGGCATGACGGTGCTTTCCCCCGCTGACGCCGGAAGCGCTGTGAAAGCATTTGAAGCTGCCGTAGGGGTTGATGGACCCGTGTATATCCGTCTGACAGGTGGCATGATGACCCCGATGGTCTATAAGGACGACTTCACCTACACTATAGGTAAAGCCATCACGCTAAGGGAGGGTGCCGATGCCACGGTGTTTGCCACAGGAACGGTGGTGGCTAACGTGCTGAAAGCGGCTGATGCGCTTCAGGAAGAAGGAATCTCCGTCAAGGTGGTGGATATGCATACCATCAAGCCTATCGATCGGGAAGCCATCATGGCATGCAAGGACTCAAGGTTGATATTCACCGTAGAAGAGCATAACACCAATGGTGGATTGGGCTCTGCCATTGCCGATGTCATGTCAGAAGTGGGAGACATGCCTAGATTGGTAAAACTCGGCGTGCACGATACGTTCTCCGTAGTGGGCGACTACCACTATCTGCTAGAGCAACATAGGCTTACGCCAGAATTGATAAAAGAGGATATAGAGAATAATCTCAAATTGAACGTTTAATTAAAATTTATTTCAAAAAGATGACAAATTTAGAGAAGTACAACCAAGCTTTCTGCGAGTCTTTCCAGATTACAGAGGACAAACTCGCTGGTCTTCAGTATCAGGGAGTGGAAACATGGGACTCAGTAGGTCACATGACTCTTGTTGCTGCCCTTGAGGAGGCATTTGATATCATGATGGAAACAGACGATATCATTGACCTTAGCTCTTTCGAAAAGGGTAAGACCATCCTCGCAGAGAAGTATGATGTAGAATTCTAAACCCAATGGATTCTTTCATACTGAAAGGCAAAACGCATACATATTTGGTGTACAGGTCGATATACGAGCCTGTGGCATCCAATATGTATGCAATCCTAAACGGCAAATCCGCCCTCGTTGTTGATCCCCACCAATCTGAGGCACTGAACCACTTATTGGCTACCAATGGGATTGAGAACGTGAATATCCTCTTGACACATGAGCACTACGACCATACCAGTGGCTTGAGATGGTTGTATGACCTCTATCCATCCCGGATCTATTGTCATCAGAAATGTGCTGAGACTATCGCTGTCAAACGAAAGAACAATCCGGCTTTGATCGCGATGGTTCTTGCTGACAAAGACAAGAAGGACGGCGGCAACAGATATGCCACCTTCAAGAAACAGTTTGTTCCCTACGCATGTGATGCCGATTTTACGTTTGAGGATCGTGTAACCTGGGACATGGACGGAATAACCGTCAAGGGAGTAGCAACCCCTGGACACAGCCCTGGAAGCGCATTCTATTACATTGACCCAATGCTCGCGTTCAGTGGCGACACGCTATTAAGGGATGCGCCCATCATCACCAGATTCAGAACAAGCAGTAAGGATGCTTACGAACAGAAGACCTTGCCTTATCTGAAGAGTCTCAATCCTCAATTGACGCTCATACCCGGTCACGGAGACCCCTTTGAGGCACGACAGGCTTTATATATATAATGTGTATGTTTGATTTATTAAAGTATAAGGAACGGACGGCTATCATCACCGATCGTGATGAGACCTTGACTTACGGACAACTGCAAGCGGAGGTGGACAGGTTTGCTGCCAACTATAAAGGCGGTTTCGTCTTCACCCTTTGTGAGAACCTGCTTGGATCGTTAGTAGGCTATGTGGCTTGCATGAACCAGCACATACCGCAGCTGTTGTTGGATGGTAGTAAGGATCTGGAGCTTGTGCTCCGTTTGATATCCATATACCAACCCGAATATATCTGGATGCCCACAGCCCGTGTAAAAGAAATAGGCGGCAAGACGATCTACCAGTATCAGCTGTATTCGCTTCAAGAGATGTCTTATGCTGAGCCCATTGCTGACAAGCGCATCAATCCTTTGCTGCAACTCTGCCTGACCACCTCAGGCAGTACGGGTAGCCCTAAGTTGGTGCGCCTGTCTGAGAACAACCTAGAGAGCAATGCCGAGAGCATAGCTACATACCTGAAGATAACGGAGGACGAGCGCCCCATCACTTCGCTGCCAATGTATTATAGTTATGGTATGTCGGTCATCAATAGCCATCTAATCAAGGGCGCTACTATCTTGCTGACGGATAAGGCTGTGATGCAAAGAGAGTTTTGGAGCTTCATCAAGGAGCAGAAAGCAACATCCATCGCGGGCGTGCCTTATACCTACGAGATGCTGAAACGACTGCGGTTCTTCCGGATGCAGTTGCCTGAACTCAAGACCATGATACAAGCTGGTGGCAAGCTCAATGCTGCCTACGTGAAGGAGTATGTCGATTATGCAGTGCAGAACGGCAAGGAGTTTATCGTTATGTATGGTCAGACGGAGGCAGCGCCAAGGATGAGTTATCTGCCCTTTGACAAGGCGGTGGAAAAGAATGCCTCTATCGGCATAGCAATCCCCGGCGGTAAACTGATGGTGATAGATGGTGACGGAAAGGAATGCACCGAGCCAGAGAAGGATGGCGAACTGGTCTATATGGGTCCGAACGTCTGCCTGGGTTATGCAGAGAAGCGTGAAGACCTGATGAAGGGAGATGAGAACCATGGTGAGTTGCATACTGGTGATGTGGCACGGTTTGATAAGGATGGGTTCTTCTACATTACGGGTCGTATGAAGCGATTTGTGAAGGTATGGGGCAACCGAACTAACCTTGACGCTACCGAGCAACTGGTCAAGGCTATCACGCCAAACTGTGCTTGTGGCGGTGTGGATGATCTCATCACCATCTTTGTTACAGAGGATGGGCTAGAAGAGAGCATCAAGGCTCTGCTTGTGGAAAAGACCGGATTCAACCCAAGAGCTTTCCAAGTGAAGAGGATAGAAGCTATACCCGTCAAGACCTCCGGAAAGGTAGACTACCCACAACTACAGAAAATGTTATAAGCTTATGGACATTAACAAGATATTAGAAACAGCACCTTATTCACTGAGTAAGGAGGAAAAACATGCTTTGCTGAACGAACGTCTGCAAGAGCTCACGCGCAAGCACTATGAACAATGTGAGCCGTATAGAAGAATGATGGATGCCAAAGGACTTGATATCAACCATCTGCCCGACTATGAAGAGCTGCCCTTCCTTCCGGTACGATTGTTCAAGGAGTTTGAGTTGCGCTCTTGTCAGAAAGAGGAAGTGGTCAAGACGATGACCTCTAGCGGCACCACCGGTCAACAGGTGAGCCGTATCTATCTTGATAGAGAGACCTCCTCGGCACAGCAGAAGTGTCTGACTAAGATTGTGAGCCATTTCCTTGGAACCAAGCGCGTCCCGATGCTGATACTCGACTCCTCTGCTGTTATCAAGAACCGAAACATGTTCTCTGCGCGTGGTGCGGGAATCTTGGGATTCTCTATGTTCGGCAGCAAGCGTCAATATGCATTGAACGAGGATATGCAACTGGACATTGAAGGCATGAAGGCTTACCTTGAAGAACACAAGGGCGAGACCATCTTCATGTTTGGTTTCACGTTTATGGTCTGGCAGCATTTCTACAAGAAGCTCTTGGAGAGTGGGTATAGACCCGATCTGTCTAAGGGTGTACTGATTCATGGCGGTGGTTGGAAGAAGCTAGTCAACGAGAAGGTTTCGCCTGAGGAATACAAACAGCGACTGAATGAGGTGTGTGGTATTCTGCCTGAGAATGTGCACGACTATTATGGAATGGTGGAGCAGACCGGTTGTGTGTATATGGAGTGCCGATGCGGACATCTACACGCCAGCGCGTTCAGTGATGTGCTTATCCGTAGACCGTCCGATTTCTCTCTTGCCGATACGGGCGAGAAGGGGTTGATAGAGGTGGTCAGTGTGCTGCCAGGTTCCTATCCGGGTCATGTGCTTCTGACTGAAGACGAAGGAATGATCCTGGGTGAGGACAACTGCCCTTGTGGATTGAGGGGGAAATACTTCAAGATTGAGGGCCGAATCAAGAATGCGGAGATTAGAGGATGTAGCGACACGTATGCTGCTAAATTTTGATGTTTAAGGAGATGAACACTATGACAGACAATTATACATTGCTTTTTCCCAAACAGATCAGTTGGGATCAGTTGGCGGCATATCGTCCGGATATCCCGTTCTCGGATGACGTGATAGCGTTCCTCAATGCGCTTTCCGGTGCGTTGATGAAGGACCGGGTGAGCAGATCGTATCCCGATGTGATAACCTTTGCTTACTTCTGTAGAAAGGCAAATCTGCTGAAACTGAAGGCGCAGTATGTTCGTGAGGGTGAGTTGCGATTGGGTAGAGGAGTGCTTTTCCATGTTGCGCCCTCCAACGTACCTATCAACTTTGGTTACTCGCTTGTGGCAGGGTTGTTGGCGGGGAATGCCAATGTGGTTAGGCTTAGCTCGAAGCCGTTTCCTCAGGTCGATTTAATCGTCAAGCATCTGTTTGATGTTGCGGAACATTTCGAAGAAGTCGCAAGCCGGATAGCCCTTGTACGTTATGATCGTATGAGTGATGCCAGCGCTTACTTCTCTTCTTTAGCCAATGTGCGTGTGATATGGGGTGGTGATAACACCATCGCTACTATCCGTAAGAACCCGCTACCACCTAGGAGCTTTGATGTTTGCTTTGCTGACCGTTACTCTATTGCTGCCATCTCTCCCGAGGCAATAATGTCGGCGACGGATGCGGAGATGAAGCGGTTGGCAGAGGCTTTCTATAATGACACGTATCTCTTTGATCAGAATGCTTGTTCGGCACCCCATTGTGTCTTTTGGGTAACGAATGGTGCTGCAGGTCCGAATAGCTCTGGCGATTTGAATGTAGAAGCAGCTAAGGCGAAGTTTTGGAAAGCGGTTTATCAACACGTGTCCAAGCAATATCAGTTGCAGGCAGTGATGAGCGTGGATAAGTTGACCGCTTTCTATCGTCAGGCGGCATGCATGAACATCAAGGAAGAGCGGATGCCGGATAACGTTGTGGTACGTGTGGAGCTCTCTGAACTGCCAAAGAACATAGAGGATTATCGTTGTGCCTGTGGCTACTTCTCAGAGAAGACCATTCAGTCGCTCGACGAGATAGCGCCTATCATCAACATCAAATACCAGACTCTCGGCTATTATGGCTTTGAGCAATCTGATCTGTTAGGATTTGTGAAGCGCAACCGCTTCCAAGGTCTTGACCGCATTGTGCCCATTGGCGAAACCACCGCCTTCGCCCTCACGTGGGATGGCTATAACCTGATAGACACATTCAGCCGAATAGTAAGCGTGTTGTAGTTGAGGCTCACGCAATAGCAAATGTGGTGCTGAGCTCTTGAGCCCAAACCATTTTACATAAGCAGAACCCCTTCTGTGACGTCACAAGGCATGAATCGAAGATGCTTGATGACATCACAGAAGGGGCTCAATGGTATTATGGATAATCTTATTTCAGATATTTAATGGTTCAGTCCAAGACGATAACGGAGCGAGATCCTAACGAGGAGGGCAAAGGCAATCTTCTTCAGCAGGAATGCATTGCGCGTGTTGAGGAGCAATCGCTCACGTAGGTTCATCTTATAGTGGCACTCGCTGACTTGCTGACGCAGCGTAGACATATAATGACGCTCGTCGTCAATCATGGATTGAGGGTCGGTATGCGCCACACCAAGAAGACCGTTGAGCTTCATCTTCACTATCTCGCGGCTATATCTAGGTAGCAAATCGGCGGGGATGGATGCTTGCAACGTCTTGTAGAAAGCCTCTTCGTAAGCCAACGAACAACGCCGCGTGTGTGAAACGCTTGCCGTGTTACGTCTGAAATTGTAAACTTGCTTGAAGCATAGATGTGCAGCACGTTCTAAGGAGAACATTACACGGATGTTCATAATCATATCTTCACAACCATCTATGCCACGTGGAAAATCGAATACTTCGGGTTTTAGTAGACTTTTGCGATATAGTTTAGCCCAAGGAGTAGGGGGAAAATGTTCGCCAGTGATGCTGTTGATGCGACATTGTTCTAGGTCGAGAACCTCTTTGCGTGAAGGGTTAAAAGGAAAGCCGATAACGAGGTCTGTGCCTTCGTGGAGCGCGTAAAGACTCTCCAATGCGTCCGGGGTCAACGTATCGTCGTCATCGCTGAATACAACCCATTCGCCTCGGGCTTTCTGCCCCCCCTCATGCGGGTCTTATTAATTCCTTCATTCTGCTTGTGTATCACACGGATACGATCGTCTTTAGCGGCGTATTCGTCGCAGATAGCGCCGCTATTGTCTGGGCTGCCATCTTCGACGAGGAGCAACTCAAAGTCGCGGAACGACTGGCAGAGCACGCTCTCGATACATTCTCTTAGGTAGCTGTTCTTGTACACGGGTACTACCACCGTGATGATTGGGTTCATATCTATATCTTTGATTGGTTATTGATGCAAGATAGGGTAGTGATTGTTCTTCGTCTCTAGTGCGGAAACGGAGAGGAACACCCTACAAAAGTAATACATTTTTTATATTCAACCAAAACATCAGCGCATCAATGTACTATCGGCTTGAGGATAGCCAAGCATATTGAGATAGTCCTGCTCGGTATTTCTCAAGAAGGGAGCTTCGCTTCTATAGCACGCAGATAAGATTATTCCAGTAACCATTTCCATACGGGTATCACCTCGATGCCCAAGTCGGAAAGTTGCCATTCGTCCATCTCGTCATAGGTGATGATGCTGCGATGCTTGCAAGGCAAAACTTTCGTTAAGGCATCTAGAGCCTTAACCTCTCTTCGTCGGGTATCCTCGTCGCGGATGGAAAAAGATACTTGGATGGCTGTCTCCGTCTCGGGAACGTAGAAGTCCACTTCTACCCCTTGGTTGTAGAAAAACACGGCATCGTCTCTGCCAAATCTCCTTATCAGGTTGATGGCGACGAGATTCTCTAAGAGGGCGGTGTCCGCATCCATCAAGAACAGGTCTAATATACCATTGTCGGAAAAATAATATTTGGCGTTGCTCTCCTTGTCCGCCAGTTTGGAGGCAATGTTGGTCACCTTGCTGATGAGCCATGAGGCTTCCATGAACTCCATATACTTGATGGCAGATGTGGTACTCAGTTTGGTACCTGTGGTGGAGATGATGTTGGCAATGCGACTGAACGAGATGGGTTGCCTGATGCTTTCAGCGATTTTCTTAATCATCACCTTCAGACCGAAGACATTGGATACACCATTCCTAGCAACGATGTCGCCTAGATATATTTTCTGATAAACACTGAGCAGATAGTCTCTCTTGGTCTTCATCAACGCCCCCTCAGGAAAGCCGCCATGATGGAAGTAGTCTTTCAGGCGGTTCATCACCATCGCTTTTCCCTCCGTAGTCATCAGCGAGAGTTTGTCGTGTTGCACTCCATGTACATCTAGAAACTCTCCGAAACTATAAGGATAAACCTGAATGGGAAGGTATCTGCCACCTAAGGTGGTCTGGATGTCGGAACTGAGCATCTTGGCATTACTTCCGGTGATGATTACTTTATACTTGTTGTCCGCCAAGCGTCGTGCAAACTTTTCCCATCCAGCGATGTTCTGTATCTCGTCAAGGAAGAGCATGGGGCGTTTGCCGTAGATCTCAAAGTGGGCTTCGAGAATCAGGTTGAAGTCCATGGCTGTAAAGCCCTCCAATCGTTCATCCTCAAAATTAAGGTAGAGCATTTCGCTCCAGTCGTGCCCTTCTGCCAAGAGTTTTTGCATCTGTTGGTAGAGCAAGTACGATTTACCGGCCCTTCTGATACCCACCAATACATATCGGTCGAACCCTTCGGACGATAAGTCTCGGGTTACAACCTCATGCTCTTCCACTTCCCTTTGGTTTTCGAGCATGATTTTCTCAAGCAATAATTTATCCATCTTCAGTTATTTTTTATTCTTTAGTAACGGCGGGAGATACTCGCTTTATCCAATTGATTGGATGATTTACATCTCATTTTGTTCATTCGATTGGATGAAATCGCTTTACTTTTATCCAATCGATTGGACAAAAGTAACATTTCTTGTTAGAATAAACAAGCGATATACCTATAAATTATGCTTTTTTCGCAAAGTATACTTTAAAATAATTCGCGAATGGGCAAGCCTAGGCTATTGTTCTTCCCAACGACTCATCTTGTTGTAGAGCGTTTTGCGGTCGATGCCTAACAGTCGGGCTGCTTTGGCTTTGTTGCCATTGGTCTGCCGCAGTGCCGCCTTGATACGTGCCTGCTCATCGTCAGCGTCATGTAAGGCAGAGACACGTTCGATAGATGGCGTTGGCATCGCCTGTGACAGTTCGGCGGTGGTGATTCTTGTCCCTCGCGTGAGCAGCACCGCACGTTTCACCACATTGTTTAGCTCGCGCAGATTGCCCGGCCAACTGTGTGCCGCCAACATCTCCGCCGCCGCATGGTCGAACCCCTCCACCTGACGAGAGAGCTCCTTGTTGGCATGCTGGACGAACAAGTCGGCAAATAAGAAGAGGTCGCTACCACGTTCCGAGAGCTTAGGCATATAGATGGTAAACTCGTTGATACGGTGATAGAGGTCCTCGCGAAACCGCCCATCAGTCACTGCAGCAGCTAGATCCTCATTGGTGGCGCATACCAAGCGGATGTCAATAGCCATCTCCTCAGTGCCTCCCACTGGTCGGATACGCCGTTCCTGCAAAGCACGCAACAACTGCACCTGCACGTCATAGCTCAAGTTGCCCACTTCATCGAGGAACAACGTCCCACCATTTGCCATCTCGAAGGCGCCCCGCTTGTCCGCATCCGCCCCCGTGAACGCCCCTTTCTTATGACCAAAAAACTCAGATGCGGCGATGTCACGCGGTATGGCACCACAATCCAGTGCCACAAACGGCTTTCCGCTACGGGCACTCAACTGATGAATGCGATGCGCCACATATTCTTTACCTGTGCCTGAAGCACCAAGAATCAGCACCGATAGCGGTGTGGGCGCCACCAGTTCTACGTATTGATATAGTTGGCGGGAGGCTTCGCTCTTCCCCTCAATGTACTGAGGAGCGTCGTTTGGGTTCTTATCTTCAGCAGAGCTAGTAGCAGAAGAGGGTGGGGCGGTGGCGTTGTCTTCTCTAGATTGCGTACCAAGAGCTTGCAACGCATCCTGTATCTTTTGCAGCAAGATGTCCGGTTGTACCGGTTTGGCAATGTAATCAGCCGCCCCCATCTTCATGGCCATCACTGCGTTTTGCACTTCTGCATAACTCGTCATCATAATAAACGTGGCGCGCACCTTGCTTCGGTGCATCCACGACAACAGGAACAACCCATCATGATCAGGCAGTCGCAGATCCGACAGCACCAGATCCGGGTCCTCAGATAAGATCAGTTTTGTGGCAGCGCCCACCGATGTGGCTTTGCTCACCTCATATCCTTTCTTGCGTAGATACGTTTGCAGTATCGTGCCAAAGGACAGGTCGTCCTCAACAATCAATATACGTAACATATATACTATATGTGTTTTCTATTGCAAAGTTACTCATTCCTTCCCAAACAACGCACTTTCCACCGCCTCTAGTTTGGTATCAAGTTCTTTAGCCAACCGCCGTTGCTCTTCTCTTGGCGTCCCATTGATCTTCTCTGGCGTGAGCGGCAAGAGCCAATCGTTCTTGCCCGGGAAGAGCATCTCAAGCAGCGGCATTGCTTTGTGAGCCACATGAGATAGCTGCTCGGCTTCGTCGCCACTGCGCAGCATTTGTCGATATTCGGCTACCGACGCCTTGATGCTCTCCTTGATTTGTTCCTCAGCTTCCGCGTCACCATCTGTAAAGGGCAGCAACGCTTGATGCAACGACTGTCTAAGGTTATCCGAGGATGTGGCAGCCGATGTCGAGAAACCATTCCCCTTTATGAGCACACCCAACACCTGCGTCAGCGTGGCGGCAAGCGTAGGCACGTTGAACGGCTTGAACAGGCAAGCGTCAAATCCCTCATGACGCAACTGAGGTAAGATGCTCGGGTCGTGGGCAGTCATTGCCACCACCTTTGCTTGTATAGATGGCACCTCGCGCTGCAGCTGGTGTAGCAGATCCGTGCCGCTCATCTCGGGCATTTCCATGTCGGTGAATAGCAAGTCGGGTCCAGTTTCTTGTGCCAAACGCACCGCTTCCGAGGTGTGCTGGGTGGTAATCACCCGAAACGCAGCGCCACTAAGCTGATGAAACATTTCTGTGAGTAGTTGCAGTTGCAGTTTGTCATCATCCACAATCAGCACCTTCACCTCATGCGTTATCTTGTTCTGCGGTACATCCTTCACAGTATCCTCAATCTCTTGCGGCGGTTCGATGGGTTGTGAAGGGCTTGTGGTGACTCCCTCCACAGGAACACAAATGGTGAAAGTAGAGCCTTTGCCTCTCACTGAGCTCACCGTGATTTCGCCGCCCAGTCGTTCTATAATCTCTTGGGATATGGAAAGCCCCAGTCCTACACCCTCTTTGCCTTGTGCTTCAGGTAGCCTTGTGAAGGCATGGAAGATGCGTTGCTGCTCATCTTCGGTCATACCGCACCCCGTATCACTCACCCGTATCGTCAAATGATCATCGTCAGTCAAGGTTGCTCCCACCAACACCTTGCCTTGGTCGGTGTACTTGATGGCGTTGCTGATAAGATTGGTCACCACCTGTCTAAGGCGAAAGGCATCCGAGCTACATAACGTATCCTTAGCTATCAGGATATCCGCCACGAGTGCCAAATGCTTTCCCCGCGCCTGCGGTTGCATCTCAGCCACACACTCATCTACCAGCTGATAAGGCGCAAAGCTTGATGCGTGAATCGTTGCCGTACCGTTTTCCAACTGATGATAGTCTAGAAGAGCCGTGACCAGTTCTAGCAAATGCTTTGCTGAAAGCTGGATGTTCTGCAGATACCCTTGCTCTTTTGGCTCGTGCGCATATTGCCCTAACAAGTCAATGAACCCCACGATAGACGCGGCAGGCGCCTTGATGTCATGCGTGATGGTCAGAAGCAGTCGCTCCCGTTGCTCCATCAGCAGCTCGGTCTCCGCCTTTGCTTCGGCTAACTGCCTATGGCTTCGGCGTTCTCGCCTGATATCGCGTAGCGTGTAGAGTATCAACACGGCTGCCGTCAGAATGCTTAGCAACCCCATCAAAGTGATCTTGCCAATCATTTCGTTGCGCGAAGATACGGCGCGGTCAATGGCATGGCGCAGTGCTACGTGCTCATCGTTCTGAATATCCTCGAGTAGCAACGATGTGCGCCGAGCTAGGAGGATGCTCACCTGTTGCAGTTTCTTGTAGCGAACGTCCATCTTCTGATGTCGCTTGTTGGCATCCTGTTGTTCTTGATGGTGTATCTCGGTGAGCGCATTGGCCACGGTGTCAGCCAGATTAACCCTGTTGTCGATGGTGTCAGGTGCTGCTGAATGGTCAATGAACGTCGTTCCCACTGTGTCGGTGTGCTGTTTCCGAAACGCATCCCCCAGTCGTCTGAAGAATCCGCGTTTGCTCTTCTCTACCTCAATCACCGTTTCGCTGTGGTCGTGATGCTCCTCCACCTTGTGATGAACCACCACCGAGTCGCGCCCAGTGTGTAGGTCACGTACCTTATTCTTATAATAGTCGTCACCTTGCAGTTTGTTCAGTTCCGCCATTGCCAGCAACGTGTTTTGGCGTTTGGCATGCAGAAGCATCTTTAGTGAGTCGAGCCGTTGCTGCTTGTAAAGGCTATCCATCATGGGAGAGAGCCGGTCAATCTTGTTGACGGACGTGTTGATTGCCTCGTCAAAGCGTGCCCAATCGTCCTTATTGCCTAGCATGACCGATCGCTCGGCGTTGGCAGCGTTCAGCATCGAGCACACTAGCGAGTCGACGATGTCACGACGCTTCATCAGTTGGGCTGATGCTTCGTTCACAGCCGCTAGCGACCGCGTGTTCTCGTAGGTCATCCTCGTGACTAGCAGCAGCACCGCCGCCAGTAGCACATAGCCTATAATGATCTTTATGCGTGTACCGAACATGTTTGTTATCCTTTCAATGGTGGTTACATCTATATAACGCAGATAGGCGAGAAGTATTTTCTATCCTCCCGTAATCGTGCACAAAAAAGCGCATCTCGACAAACATTCTCTCTCGTTTGTCTTGATGCGCCCCTTTGGCTTACTTACCTTGTCAGAAAAGAAATCAGTAGTTACTCAGCCACTGCGGTGGTGTCGGCGGTCACCGTGTTAGCCGGTGCTGGTGCTGAAGGCTCTGTTGGCTCAACGCTATCGCAGAGCGTGGTGTCTTGCATCTCTACGGATGCGTTTGTTACCTGTGCGTTACTTGCAAATACACTGCTTACTGAAACCATTACCAATGCTGCCATTGCAGCGAATACAAACTTTTTCATAACCTTAAATCTTTAAATGAATGTTTTGTTAATTACTTACACTGATCTTAATGCAAGGTGCGTGCCAATGCTTTTGTTGCGCTTGTAACGCGTTGATAGCTAGCTGAAAAGAAATTTTTACAGCTTTTCGCTCCGTCTTCTTTACCTGTGGAAAGTGTGGAAAGAGTGTGGAATATTTCCACACAATTGTTGTGGAAACGTTGTGGAAGAACCATATTATACCCCAGCTGTGGATAACGCACACCCTTTGAAAGGCATCATGCATTGCCAAACAAGGACATAGTGCGTTCAGGCATCCTTCGTTTAAGGTTGACGGATACACTAAGTTGTATTCCAAAATGAGGAA
>CAVJZR010000040.1:0-23439 GCA_963654235.1 Bacteroidaceae bacterium
CTGAGAAATAATTTATTTTCTTTCAGAAATCAATTTATTTTTCTCTGCCATACCTACCCTTCTATCTCTTCATGTACCTCATTTTGGAATACAACTTAGTGTATCCATCAACCTTAAACGAAGGATGCCGGACGCACTATATCCTTGTTTGGCAATGCAGTGACGCCTTTCAGAGGGAGAGCGTTTTCCCGAACTGGAGTAGGTTTATATTTTAAACGAATCCATAGATTGCAATTGCAGTCCATGGACTCGCACATTTCAATAAACAGTATATATTTTCTGATTCAAACTTCGAATAGCTTTCGTGGTTTAGAGCGGACTGCAAGCCTCTTCAAGCCAAGCCTTTTCATCTGGCAAAAGGTGGGGCGAAAGGGCATCATACACCTTCTGGTGGTACGCATTAAGCCACTGGCGTTCTTCGGAAGAAAGTAGATCAGTGAGTATGGGCGACTTATCGATGGGACAGAGCGTGAGAGGTTCGAAGCAAAGAAAGCGTCCAAACTCGGTCCGCTTATATTCTCTGATTAATAAGGTATTCTCCGTTCTCACACCAAATCGGTCGGCTAGATACAGTCCGGGTTCGTCCGTCACCGTCATGCCGCTATGCAATGGGGCTGGACGCCATTCCATACGAATCTGATGCGGACCTTCATGCACATTCAGATACGAGCCTACGCCGTGTCCTGTACCATGTAGGAAGTTCATCCCTTCACGCCACATCGCCATACGTGCGACGGCATCCAGTTGGGAGCCACAAGCACCATCAGGGAAACAAAGGTTCTGCAGTTGGAGGTGTCCTTTGAGTACAAGCGTATAGATACGTTTCTGCTCGTCGGTAACGGGACCCAAAGCAATGGTGCGCGTGATATCCGTTGTACCATCAGCATACTGAGCGCCACTATCCAAGAGCAACAGCCCTTCAGGCTTGAGAGGCGCATCCGTATCGGGAGAAGCCTCATAATGCACAATGGCACCATGCGCTTGATAACCTGCGATGGTATCAAAAGAGAGATCGCGGAAAAGCGGTTGATCGGCTCGCAGTTGGGTTAGTTTTCTATCCACGCTCATTTCTGTCTGCCCACCACGCTCTACGGCTGGGCGAAGCCAACGAAGGAAGCGCACCATCGCCACCCCATCACGTACCATGGCACGACGGAAGCCTGCAATCTCGACCTCGTTTTTCACAGCCTTCATCCCTGGTATGGGTGAGGCGGCACTGATGATAGGATGTCTTTGGTGCTGCGCTATATTATATAAGGTGTAATTGGTTTCAGCAGAATCTACCAAGAGGGCACACCCGAAGTAGCTTTTCAGACCATCTGCCACACGCTGATAGTCGTCCGTTTCAACCCCTTCAGCCGCAAGATATTGCACCACGTCTTCGCCCAACTTCCTTTTATCCGTGAAGAGCGTGGTGCAATCAGGGGCTATGAGGAGGTAAGACACAAAGACGGGATTACAGTGGACATCGCTTCCGCGTAGGTTCAACGTCCAAGCGATGTCATCAAGAGCTGACACCAACATACCATCTGCCTTCTTGAGATAGAGCTCCGTGCGGATTTTAGCGAGCTTTTCATGGCAGCTTACACCCGCATATTGCAAGTCATGGATCTCGATCTTGTTCGTAGGAACAGGAGGGCGATCCGTCCAAATGACTTGCAAAGGATCCCAGTTGGTACGTACCGTGATGCCTGCATGACGCATCTCTGCAATCAGTTGTTCCACTTCCACAGCAGGAGAGCACATGCCGTCAATACCAATCTCAGTGATATCGCTATCCTTTAGTTGCTCCGTCAACCATTGCGCAATAGTCGGCGTACCTTGAACACGTTCACGCATCAGCGTGTATTCGGTATCATTGAGTTGTTCTTCAGCTGCTATAAAATAGCGCGAATCGGTCCATAGCGCCGCAGCATGAAGCGTTACGACGGCGACACCAGCCGAACCATCAAAACCACTGATCCATTGGCGCCCTTCCCATCGTGCTGGCACATACTCGCTATTGTGTGGATCGGTACTTGGGAAGATAAAGGCTGCGAGATGTTCTTGGCGCATCACCTCGCGCAGAGCATCCAGTCGTTGCTCTATCGGGTTGTTTTCTGTTTTCATATATAAAGGAGTTTGGATTATTCCACCACTCCGCACCAACCGCCATTGCGCACTAGATGAAGCGTCATAGTGGTCGAAGCGTCTACCGTGGCTTGTCGTTGACGATATTCCATCGCTTGTCTGTCTGAGTTGGGGCCATCCTCAAAGTAGGTCAACTGATGCTTGCCGCTGCCTAGAAAGTCGAGAGGCAACGTCAGCGTCTGACCATCTTTGCCAGTAATGGCACCGATATACCACTTTGCGCCTTTGCGTTTGGCTACGAGGATGTACTCGCCCGCTTTGGCGTCAATGACCCGAGTCTCGTCCCATGTCACAGGAACGGAAGTGATAAACCGCGTACAAGGTTCTTCGGCATAGTAGCGCGTAGGACTATCACTGAGCATCTGTATACCACTTTCGAAGACGATGTACGTTGCCATATGGTAAGAACGGGTGCCGCCCGTCATCGGGTTGGGGTCGGAGTTGCGCACAAACTCGGGTTGCGCACTGATCATCGGGCCTGGCGTAAAGTCCATTGCACCCACCGCATTGCGGATGAAAGGCAGATAGATGCTATTCTCCGGAACGCAATTTTCGTTTTGTTCCAAACCGCGCACACCCTCATAGGACAGCAGATTAGGGTAACGGCGCTCCAGCCCGGATGGCTTATATGCTCCGTGGAAGTCTACTACGATATGATGTTTGGCCGCTTCCTTGATCGTTCGTTCATAGTAGTTGACCATCCATTGGTCTTGTCTGTCCATGAAATCGATCTTCACGCCAGCCACACCCCACTCCTCATACTTAGCGAAAAGTTCGGGATAGTTTTCTACCGTGAGCCAAGGAAGCCACAGAATCACTCCCACGTTCTTGCTCTTGCCATAACGTATCAACTCGGGAAGGTCGATATCCTTTATCGTTTCATAAGGCTCGCGTGTGGTCTTGGCCCATCCTTCGTCAAGGATAATATAAGAAACACCATATTTAGAAGCAAAATCGATGTAGTATTTATAGGTCTCCGTGTTGATGCCGGCACGGAAATCCACATTCCATATCATCTTGTGATTCCACCAATCCCAACTGGTTTGTCCAGGGTGAATCCAACTGCAATCGGTTATTTCGCATGGTGAAGCGAGCACATAGGTGAGGTTGTTCTGTGGAATCTCTTTGTCCTCGCGTGAGATCATGAAGTAACGCCATGGGAAGGAACGTGTTCCCGAGGTGCGGGCGATATAATCTGCGGTCTTGGTGAAAGCCACACTGCGGTCGCCATCAGGTGTTGTCTCTAAGGGACAGGGAGGAAACACGGCTTTCATACCATTGTCACCCGTGCCATTGAGAAACATTCCGGGATAGTCGCGGAGATCCGATTCGGAAATAAGGATTTTATATTTGCGATCCGTATTTACAAGGATGGGCAGATAGGTCATGTCATCTGCAGGCTTAAACTCCTTGGTATTGACACGGCGGAACGAACTTTCACAACTGGTTCGGAAACTGTTTGCCCAAGAGATTTCGGCCGTATAAGCACCTGGGAAATGGATTGCGAACAGCTCGTCATCCACATTCACCGTTCCTTTCTTCTTGGTGATGAAGCGATAAGCCGCTCCATTGTCGTAGGCGCGAAACTCCACTGCAAATCCATCAAAGGTCATAGTCATGACGTTGCAATGGTTTTTCACCTCGGCGTTCTTGAGTGGCACCACTGGATGCAAGGTCTCGTTGATGGTTGTTCGCTTCACGTTCTTCAGTTTGGGGGAAGCGCAAAGCTTCTTACCATCAATCGTCATGTCTAGTCGACAATCAGTCAAGACCTCTTCATTATCAATGCTTAGGGTGTAAGAAAGGGTTTGACCAGAGGTTACTTTCACGGCGATAGTGCCATCAGGCGACTGCAACGACGTTACTTTCTGTGCATTAGCGAAGAGCGAGGTCATCGCTAAGAGAGTTAAGAGAAATAGCTTTTTCATATCTTGGTTTAGGTTTTGGTGTATCAATAAGTGAGTGAAGGCACGTTCGTCTGCACATTTCCATGATGACACGAACGTTCCGTTGACACCTACAAAGATAGGAAAAAGATTTGAAAAAATGTTGCCTAATGAACGATTTGGGCTTCGATAACAAATCGTTCATTAGGCAAAGGAAGATTATATCAAGCCGTTACTCTTGATAGTAGACACGTTTGACACGATTGCTGATACCCGTCAGCACCTCATAAGGGATGGTATCAAGCACATCTGAGAGCACCATGACGGGTAGATGGTCACCGAAGATCTCCACGCTGTCGCCCTCTTTGCAAGCGATATCCGTCACGTCGATCATGCAGACGTCCATGCAGATGTTGCCTACATAGTCGGCCTTCTGTCCGTTAACCAAACAATAGCAATGACGATTGCCTAGATGCCGATTCAAGCCATCGGCATATCCGATAGGTACGGCGGCAATCACGCTGTCGCGTTCGAGCACCGTCTTCCTACTGTATCCTACGCTTGTGCCCGCTTTGACATGTCGCATCTGTAGGATGGTGGTCTTCAATGTAGAGACGTTATTGATAAACTGGTTGGTACGGGGATCTATTCCGTAGAGTCCTAGTCCCAAGCGGCACATATCCATTTGTCGTTCAGGGAAGTGCTCAATGCCTGCGGAGTTGTCCATATGACGCAAGATCTTATGCGTGAAGGCGCTTTGTAGCTTACGACTACCCGCATCAAAGAGCTCAAACTGATGTGCAGAGAAATCGTCAAAGCAATCAGCATCTGATCCGACAAAGTGCGAGAACACGCTTCGTGGGATAATGGCGTTCTGATGTTTTAGGCGATCGATGAGCTCGTCCATCTCTGTCAGAGGATTGAATCCCAAGCGGCACATTCCCGTATCGAGCTTGATGTGCACGGGATAGTTGGTGATACCTTCCTTCTGCGCAGCCTTCACTAGGGCATCCATGATACGGAACGAGTACACTTCGGGTTCTAGGTCATAGTCGAACATGGTCTTGAACGCCGTCATCTCGGGGTTCATTATCATGATATTGCTGGTGATACCATTCTTTCGTAGCGTCACACCTTCATCTGCCACAGCCACTGCAAGGTAGTCCACACGATGATCTTGAAGCGTCTTGGCTATCTCCACAGCGCCTGCGCCGTAAGCATCTGCCTTGATCATACATACCAACTTGGTTTCGGGTTTCATAAACGAGCGATACCAGTTGAGGTTATCCACCAAGGCGTTGAGGTTCACCTGTAGCGTGGTTTCATGCACTTTCTTTACCAATAGCTCGGTGAGATGATCGAAGCCAAACTGCCGTGCGCCCTTCAACAATATCACTTCGTCACGCAGGGTATGGAACACGGGACTCTGAATAAAGTCGTGCACCGAAGCAAAGAAGTATTTCTCGTCTAGGTTCTTGAAGGCTTCGGCTTGGTTCTGAAGCGCCGATCCGATACCGACAAACTTCTTCACGCCACGTTTCTCCACCAAGGCTGCCACCCGTTGATAGAGGGCAGCATCGGTTTCACCGCTTTGCAGGATGTCACTAAGGATCAGTGTGCGCTGACGACTGTTGTGATCGGGTCGACGACTCATAAAGTCGAGTGCGATGTCAAGGGAGTTAAAGTCGGAATTGTATGAGTCGTTGATCAGCGTACAACCATGACTTCCCTCCTTCACCTCTAAGCGCATAGCCACTGGTTCTAGTGCCGCCATACGTTCAGCAAGCCGTTCCTGACTTAGGCCGAGGTACAATGCGGATATTGCAGCGCTGACCGAGTTGTCGATGGAAGCCTCATCAATGAATGGTAAGGTATAGGAAGCCTCCTCGCCACCTTTCCACCGGTAATGGATGGTAGTCTGGGCGTCTTGCTTTTCGATATGTGTGATAAAGAAGGCTGCCTTGCTATTGGTGGCTGACCATGCGAGTTGTTCCCCCTTATAAGCATAGTTGGAGATGCAACGGGTCACCAGTTCGTTATCCAAAGGGTACACCACAGCCTTCGCATCGTGGAACAGCTGCAGCTTCTCTTTGCATTTAGCCTCCATCGTGGGGAAGTTTTCCTGATGCGCATCACCCAAGGAGGTAAGCACGCCAAGGGTTGGCTGGATGATATCGCGTAGCGGACGCATCTCTCCAGGCTTACTGATGCCTGCCTCAAACACACCCACCTGCGTGTTCTCGTTAAGCAACCACACCGACAGAGGTACACCAATCTGTGAGTTATAGCTGCGGGGGCTACGTGTCACCACCTTGTCGCAACTCAACAACTGGTATAGCCATTCCTTGACCATCGTTTTGCCGTTGGATCCAGTGATACCCACGATAGGTATATCAAACTCGTCTCGATGGCGCTCAGCAAGTCGTTGTAACGCCTCGCGAGTACCCACCACCTTGAGGAAGTTGGCTTGCGGATATTGTTTTTCCCAATCAGTAGGCACGTCTTCCACCACAAAGTTGTGTACACCTCTACGATATAGGTCGGGGATATAGTAATGTCCATCATTGCGTTCTGACTTCAGAGCAAAGAATAAGGTCTCCTCTGGGAAGCACAACGAACGACTATCTGTTAGCAGAAATCCGATAGAAGCATCGGCATCTCCATAACGACGCGCCCCAATAAGGGTCACTACTTTCTCGATTGGATAAATCATTTCTGACGTATATTTTATTTATTAGTTGGTGGTCTTTATTTGAACCCACCTTATTAAGATACAAAGGTAATGCAAGTTTCAGAATTCGCCAAACTTAATATCGAAAACATGATTCACTTGCCACTTTTCCGTGAACTGTTGATAGCGCTGCCGTAGCTGTGCGGCAAACTGCTGATACTGCTCCGACTGGGGGTGGAACGGACGATGGGCGAAGCCTTCCTTCAAGGGCCTCCACTCTTCTAGAAACTGCTTAGCAGCATCGGTGAGATACGCTTCGGCAAATCGTTCCCAGATATAATCCACCGTCTGCTGCGAGGGATGAAGCATGTCGGGCTGGTAGAACCGATAGTCGCGCAGCTCGTCATTGACAATCTCGTATGCTGGAAAATAACTGACCGTCTCAGGGTAGCGCTGCTCCAGCTGGTTAGCAGCAAGGAGAAGCACCGCCTTGGATAGTTGGCTCTGCCGATAGCCATACTTCCGATAGCGGATAGGGCTCACGGTCACGATGACCTTTACATGCTCATTGAGCCTGCGTAAGGTCTGTATGGCGTCCTCAAGACTAGCGCAGCACGCCTCTATGCTGAGTTCTCTCTCTTCGAAGAGACGCTGCGGACGCTTCTGACAATTGTCCACCACCTCACCCGTACTGCGCTCCACATACACATGATTGGTGCCCAACGTGAATATCGCCACATCCACCGGGCTATCCCATCGTGCTATGGTGTGACCAATGCTCACGGGGTTGTACATCACGCCAAAGGGATTGCTCTCCACTGAGAAGTGCTCTTCGCGGAAGCGCTGACCTATCTTGTCGGCAAAGCAAGAGCCTACGCAGAGCAACTTGCTTTGCGGTTGAAGCATAAATGGCGGCGTGGGTATATCCACTATCGTTCTAAATTCCATTGCGTCCTATGGCATAAATCATTGATAGAATAGGTCAACTGCGACTCACCTTCAGTCCGGTCTCGCTTACTGACATATCTACAAAGCGGGCGTTAGCATGTAGCGGATGAGCCAAGAGCACCTGCTTGATGCGTGCAGCGGCTTCCGGATCTTTCGCCATCATATAGAGATAGCCGCCTCCGCCCGCACCGGGCAGTTTGTATCCTAGGCAGTAATCATCCACCAGCTGGGTGAGCTGAGCCACCTCGGGGGGATTGGTACCCGAGTCGAGCAGTTGATTTTGCTGCCAAGTGGTGCGTACCAAGCGTCCCATCTCGGTGTAGTTCATCTGCTGCACTGCGTCATATAGCGTCAGCGCATGTTCCTTCATCTCACGCAGCAATGCTAGCTGTTCATGCTGATTGAGGAACATCCTCCGCACGATTTCTGCCAAAATGGATTTGGCGGTACGCGTGATGCCCGTGTAATAGAGCAAGTGACAGGCGCGATATTCGGGTTGGGTGAAGATATCCGTGGGCAACCAGCGTGCTACCGGGGTCTGCGTGAAGCCTTTCTGGGTCTGCAGGAGTTTGATGCCGGGGAGCAAACCGCCAAACTGATCTTGCCATCCGCCTCCAGTGGTAAGTAGCTGTTCCAAGACCAGGGTGCGACGCCCTATCTCCGTCTTGTCCCAACCTAGACCGCAGAAGTCGCTTAGCGCACCGAGCACCGTGGCGGCGAGGATGCTGCTTGTGCCCAATCCGGAGCCGGCAGGGATAGCTGAGAGCATGGTCAGCTCGATGCCGTGACCATAACTTTGCAGTTGTTCGGTGAGTGAGGTGAACGTCTCCAGCGAGTAAGCCGGCAAGAATCCAGCTAGCGCAAGGGCTGCTTTGGGGATGGAGAAGGGACTTCCCACCTTATTATATTGGGCTAGTTGTTCATAGGTTGTAATCGTTTCAGAGGCACCGAGGTCAATGCTGCGAAGGATGAGGTGCGGTTCGGCGCATGGTTTGATGTACACCTGAAGAGGCGGTTGGCCATTGATTTCGATAGCAACGTTGACCACATTGCCGCCTTCCATAAGACAGTAAGGTGGCGTATCGGTCCATCCTCCAGCTAGATCGATGCGGACGGGTGATCGTCCCCAAACAATCTGATCCGAATAGACGGCTATCTTAGGTTGTTGTTTCTGACAGATGACGTCTTGCGTCAGTCCCTCACGTAGCAACGCAAAGGCTCGTTGTTCATCTGCCGAAGCATCCTCGCCCTTATACTTAGCCACTGCTGAGCGGAACATCGCATCGTGCACACGCGTCAGAAGCAGTTCGCTGTCGGGTAGCGGTGCAGGCATAGGCAGATGATGGGTGGCATATTGCTGAGCCGCATCGTCCAGATCCACTTGATAGAACACGCTATGTTGGTAGTTGGCAACCAGTGCGGGCCAGTTGAGTTGGCGATAAGCCGTGCGTTGCGCTACCAATCGTGGCAGGTTCGCTTGGTCCGAGATCTGCTCTGCGCTGAGCTTTGGCGCTGCTTGATAAAGCGCCGCGGCTTGCTCCGAGGTGTCTTGCTGGAGCATATATCGCAGCAAGGTGCCCATATCATCAACGTTATCGGTCACGGGGAAGAGCGGTTCTTGTTGCTTGCTACCGGCAAACTTATCATCGTAACGATAGGGGCGCACCACCCATTGGTGCTCGGCAATGGGTACAATATCTATACATTGGCCTTCGTCAAGGGTGATATGCCAATCGTTTTCGGGCACGCCGGTGATGATATTCTCCCTTGTGAGATGCCATTGAGACCCTATCCAACAGTTTTCTGCCCAAAGGTTTTGATTCTCTGAGGTGATCTTCACCTTGATTACGGCGTTCTGTACGAACATCGCGGGATGGGGTTTGTTGGAGTGGTGCATAATCTCTCGCTGGTCATTGACAAGGTTCTGAATGGCTAGTGTAGACGAGAGCAGTTCGTGAGATGTACCGAAATGGTAGAACTCACCACCGGGCAGGGGCAGCACCACCACCTTGAGCTGGTTGAGCGCCGCATCTTTCACACCTGGATCGGTACCCAGGGCACAACCAAACTCACCATAGAGGTCATAATTGACGATCTCTCCGTCCTGCTCCGAATGATCCATGAGCATCTTCACGGCCCTGTCAGAGAGCAACCATACACCTATATCGGTGAGGTAGAGATGTTGCTCAGAGAGCTGAGAAAGGGTTTCGACAGAAGGCTTCTGCAACATACACTTGAGCACATCGGGTGTCTCTCGCGAGGACACAAACACCCCGTGATCCTTGGCTATGTCAGCGCTGAGCCACAAGCCATAGCATATCACGTCAGCGTCGGGGATGGGCTGAAGCGGTTGGGTGGCACGGATGAGCACGTCGCCACTCACTATCATCGTGTGAACCGACGATGGCGCAGCGTCCATAATCTTCTGATACAACGGCACCTGGAGGGACAACAGGTCTTGAGAGAGACGTTGCCCACGTTCCCAACGATACACGGGGATGGGCGTCAGAATCTTACCCGATGGCGCATAGGAGGGCAGGCGGCGACTTTGTCCTCCGGCATGGAGCAACAAGCGGCGCTCAGAGGCGAGCCACTGGTCAAAAGACGCCTTGCTGTTGTCGTGCTCATAGCAGGCACGGAGCAACCAGTCAGTGCCCCCACCCGACCCCAATCGGTGTCCTACAGGGTCACAGGTGCAGAACCATTCGTCTTTATCGTATCCCGTAATCTGATGAAACACGTTCACAAGATTAGGAGGAAGGGAAAGGAGTTTTCTCAACATAGCTTATTAAAAAATGGGTTCTAAGAGTTGACTACCGTAAGAACGTCGGTATGAAAGCCAACTTTTAGAACCCATATATTTAGGTAAATTATTTTTCAGATGTAGGCGTAGACGATGCCTTGAGCTTGCGAACGTCTACCACAACGAGGAAGATCACCAACAGCACCAGCACGCCGATAGCCGCATAAGCGATAGTCTCAGTGGTCTTGACGCTCGTTGGATGGAAGTCGAGCACCACCTCGTGCTTACCGGGCTTCACCTTCAAGGCACGGAGGATATAGTTGACACGTCCCAACTCAGCTTCTTGTCCATCTACGGTAGCTGTCCAACCGGGGTAGTAGACTTCAGAGAAGACCACCACACCACCATTCTTCGAGTCGATGGTGTACTTCAGGTTGTTGGGTTGATATGCCGTGAGGGTGACGTTGCTGGTTGTGTCGTTAGCTGTTGACTGACCTAACTGTGCCTCAAACTGCTTATCAGCCACTGCCTCATGTTTGAGGTCGAGCTTGCCCACCTTAGCTATCTCCTCGTTGGCATTGGCCACGTAGGTCACCTTATCTACAAACCAACCATTGCCCATCGCGCTCTTGTTGAGCACTGGCGTAGGTTGTCCTTGTCCTAGAGGTAGGATAAAGTACTTGGCATTGAGCATATTGATGATGGGGAAGATGTTGCGCTTATCATCAAGCACCACCCATCCGTTCTGCTCAGATAGCTCGTCGGCAGCCTTCTGCATCTGTTGCATCTCAGGAGCGATATAGGTCTCTATCATCTCTTGGTAACGACGGAGCTTCGCTGCATGATATCCACCGATGCTCTTATGGAAGTAAGAGGTCTCGTTCTCGTTGAATGTGCTTGACGTGAAGTTGAGTACACGATAGTCGAGGCCCTTATCTGTCAAAATCTTTTGGTCAGCAGCGGTAGGTTGCTGAGGTGTCTCGCGCTCGCTCTTGGGTACAAACATGCCATCGTTGAGGTAGCGCTTGTCCACCTGCCACAGGTCTACGAGGCAGAGCACCAACAAGGCTGCAACCGTATATGAAGGTTTGAGCTTATGGAAGCGGAGCAACATCAGCAGCGCAAAACCTATCAAGATGATCACTACCGAGCGCCAAGCGTCTGAGGTAACCAATGCTTCGCGCATAGCGATAAGGCTACCGGTGATCATCTGTTGCACCTCGGGAGTCATACCTTGGATGGATGCAAACATCTGGTTCTCCTGTTCGCTTACGAAGGGCCCCATCATGCTTGGTGCCAGTCCTACAAGCGCTGCCACACCTGCCGTCAGCACAAGGCTCACGATGAGCCAACGCATCTTGGTACGGAGCACCTCAGGCTCATCAAAGATACGCTTCAGCGTAAGCATAGCAAGCAAAGGAATGGTAAACTCGGCTATGACGAGGATCGAAGCAACGGTGCGGAACTTGGCATACATAGGTATATAATCCAAGAAGAAGTCGGTGAAGCCCATGAAGTTTTTACCCCATGAGAGCAACACGGACAGGATGGTCGCAGCGAGCAAAGCCCACTTCATCGGACCTTTGACCAAGAACAGACCTAGGACAAAGAGGAAGAGGACAAACGCACCCACATATACGGGACCAGAAGTGCCGGGTTGTGTACCGAAATACTGGGGCATCTGATCATACAGTCCGGGCAACATCTGCTCCACCTGAGAGTCGGCGTGCTGCATAGCGGTGCTGCTCTGACCTAGTGGCACACTAGCACCACCCTTGGCTTGGGGCACGAGGAGGGTCATCGTCTCATCTATGCCGTAGCTCCACTGGGTGATATAGTCGCGGTCTAGACCTGAGCTGGTCTGGTTAGCAGCGTCCTTCTTGACCAGCTCGCTCTTGCCACGCATACTCTCCTTCTGGTACTGCCAGGTGTGATAGAGGTTGGACAGGTTGACACATACACCTATCACAGCTGCCACCACGCATACGCCTGAGGCTTTCAACCAGCGTGATAACTGTTTCTCCTTGATAGCTTGAGCTAGGAAGGCTATCACCATGAAGAGGATGATAAACAGATAGTAGTAGGTCATCTGTACGTGGTTGGCCTTGATCTCAAACGCGGTGAAGAGCGCCGTGACCACCAAGCCCCACAGATACTTACCCCGATAGGCCAAGACGATACCTCCAATCATTGGTGGGAGATACATCAGCGCCATCACCTTCCATATATGGCCGGCGGCGATGATGATGAGGAAGTAGGACGAGAACGCCCATATCACGCTTCCCAGTGCCGCCAACGACTGACGGAAGTCGAACGCGCGCAGCAAGATATAGAATCCGAGCAAGTAAGCAAAGATATAAAGCACATTATCAGGAAGCCACAGATTGTAAGCGTCCATGATGCTAGATATAGAATCGGCCGACTTATACGAGGGCGAAGTCTGGTAGGTGGGCATACCACTAAAGGTAGCATTGGTCCAACGCGTACGCTCGCCGGTGCGCTCGTAATACTCTTTTTGCTCTTGTCCTGCACCTACACCAGCTTGGGAGTCGTGGCGGAAAAGCACCTTTCCCTGGGTTACTGGTACAAAGAAATAAGCGAAAGCAATCACTACAAATAAGGCAATAGCCAAAATGTCAGGTAGACATTTCTTCAATGTATTCATGTCGATGTGTTTTGAATATTCGTCTTATGAATCGTATTATAGCTTGCAAAGTTACTAAAAATCATTGAGCATAGAAAAGGGTAAAAGATGTTTTTTGTACCTTTGCAGGAGATTTGAAATAGCGAGAATTACTGAAATGAAAAAGATTGGAATCATTGTCGCCATGGACAAGGAATATGCCATGCTAGACAAGGTGTTTGGCAAGCAAGATAATATCATCTTACAGACGTGCGGTGTAGGCAAGGTCAATGCGGCTCTAGGAGCGATGCAGATGATCAACGAGCATCATCCGGACATCATCATATCAAGCGGTTGTGCCGGAGGAGCTGACACCACGCTCAACGTGATGGATGTGGTGGTGGCGCAAACATGCGTCTACCATGATGTGTACTGCGGTGACAACTATAAGTACGGACAGGTGATGGGTATGCCTGAGGTGTATACCACACCGCAAGAGCTGGTGGACAAGGCGCTAGCTATCCCTCACGTCAAAGCCGGACTGACCGTGACAGGCGACTGGTTTGTTGACTCTAAGGAGAAGATGGCGAGCATCATGGAACATTTTCCACAAGCTACGGCTGTGGATATGGAGAGTTGCGCCATCGCGCAGACGTGCTACCGCATGCACACACCGTTCGTTAGCTTCCGCGTGATCAGCGACATTCCGCTCAAGGACAACAAAGCTAGCCAGTACTTCGACTTCTGGGATCGGGTGGCTCACAACAGTTTTGAGGTCACTCGCGAGTTTGTGGAGTCATTATAAGGTGATGACCATACATGCACAAAGCAACTAATAAACCGAAACATAACATCTAAAGATAATGGAAAAGATACCTAGTTTCACCATTGACCACACCCAGCTCAAGCGCGGTGTGTACGTTTCAAGAAAAGACTATGTAGGCGGTGAGGTGGTAACAACCTTCGACATCCGTATGAAGGAGCCCAACCGCGAGCCTGCCTTGCACATCGGTGCACTGCACACGATAGAGCATCTGGCGGCTACCTACCTACGCAATGATCCCGAATGGAAGGATCGCATCGTGTATTGGGGCCCGATGGGATGTCTGACGGGCAACTATCTCTTGCTCCGTGGCGACTATGAGAGCCGTGACATCGTGTCGCTGATGCAGCGCACCTTTGCCTTTGTCGCTGCTTATGAGGGCGAAGTGCCTGGCACGCAACCTGCCGACTGTGGCAACTATCTGCTTCACGACCTGCCTATGGCTAAGTGGGAAGCTCAGAAATATCTCTCTGAGGTGTTGGAAAACATACAGGAATGTAACCTCGTCTACCCTCAGAAAGCTGAATAAAGCACCTTGCTTAGAAGGCGAAAGCGTTCGTTTCATGTGGTAAAAGCACTCCTTTGGAGGGAAAGAATAAATTATTTTTCAAGGAAGATTAATTTATTCTTCATCAAGAAATAATTTATTTTTCCAAGCCAGATGTGCGCCACTGGATCATAAAAGGGCCTCAGCTACAAGATAAAACATACCAAACGGGCTGATCATCTATCTAGACGATCAGCCCGTTTGGTGTTATAATGCCTTGCCGTATGGATGGTGCAAGGAGCTAAAAGAATCAGAAACGGTAACCCACCGTTACAGTGAAGAGATTCAGATGAGAGGAGGTGACATGATCAGGGTCGTTCATAGCCTTGGTCAAAGGCAGATGATAGCGCGCATCTAGCACCACGCGTTCATACTCATAGCTCACACCGATGGGTAGCGTAAGCGTGGTATTGCATGTAGATTGCTTCTGATCTGCCTCGTTATGGGTCAGCTTAGAATAGTCGCGCATGCCGTCTTGCTCATTGATGGTGTATGAACCCATATCATACTGTTGCTTGCTCTGCGTGTTGAAGTTGACCTCTAAGCCTGCCTTTACAGCGAAGCCCTTGGCTACATAGAGGCTAGCCATCAAGGGTACGGATACGTAGCTGAGGGTGATGGAGTTGTTGATCAATCCCCAACCCGACTTCTCGACATCCTCTAGATAGTTGTCATACTTGGTTCCGGTCTGTGTATAGAACACGCCCAAGCTAAAAGCCAGCGGATCCATATACTGATAGCTCACCTCGCCACCTACCGTAAAACCTGCACGGTAACGCTGTTTGAGCTTCAGAATGCCTAAATTAAGGCGGTTAACAGCAACATAGATATCGTTGCCCGAAAGCTTACCAAGAGACACACCGACCTGTGGGGTGAATGAGAACGTGCCTTTCTTGCCCTGCGCCATAGCTGCCGAAGCACATAGAACAACGAGGAGGGAGAGCACGATTCGTTTATTAATCTTCATAGAATGAATGTTTTTTAATCTTAGACAATCTTGTTATTAAAACGCACGCTAGGGCGAAATATTGCTTTTGACAACTTCTAAAACACACCACATAAATAAAAATGTGGAGTCACTCACATCACGTGAACCACTCCACAATAAATTTCTAATGAAAAAAAATTTTTAACTTTCTATTTGTATTACTACTTTTCTGCGTTCTGAGCATCTACCGCCTTGATCTTCTGACGGATTTCTTCGAGCTCATCTTTGAGCTTCTGCACCTTGCGATTCATTTCGTCAATGAGGCTGTTACCCTTCTTGCTGCTTGCGTTGAGGAAGCCAAGGTTGTTCTCATAGGTAATAATCTCCGACTTCAACGACTCGAAGCGACGTACCAGACGGCCGCGCTCGTTGTCGAGAGCGTCCTCGCCACGCTGCGCCACGTTCTTGAGGTTGTTACGGAAGTTGTCCATACGGCGGCGAGAAGCCTTGACGTGCAACTTCTCATAGAGGTCGTCCAGCACGGCATGGAACTCCTTATACACCTTGTCTTTCTCCTTATAAGGCACGTGACCCACGCCGTTAAACTCGTCCGTGAGGCTCTGCACCTTCGCTTGTAGGTCATCACCAGCCTCGTCCAAGAGGGCTTTGAGCTGAGCAATGATGTTGTGCTTCTTATCTAGGTTGGCATGCTCCTCGTTGCGCACGCCTGAGTTGGCTTGCTTGCGTGCATCGAAGAACTTGTTGCAAGCCGTGTTGAAGTCGGCCCAAAGTTGGTCACCCAGTTTCTTAGGAACCATTCCGATGGTCTTCCACTCCTTCTGCAGGGCGATGAGCTTATCGGATGTCGATTTCCATTCGGTGCTATCGCTGAGCGCCTGTGCCTTTTCGACAAGGGCTTTCTTCTTGGCTGCGTTGTCAGCAAACTTGTTCTTGAGCTCCTTGAAGTAGTCGCTCTTACGACCGAAGAAGTCGTCACAAGCGGCGCGGAAGCGCTCAAAGATCTTGACGTTCATCTTCTGAGGTGCAAAACCGATGGTCTTCCACTCCTTCTGAATCTCGATGATCTCCTTGGTATGTTTCTCCCAGTCAGACGAACCTTTGTTTTCTTCTTTGGCAATGGCTTCCACCTTCTCACAGAGGGCGGTCTTCTTCTCTAGATTATCGTTCTCCTTGTTACGCAAATCCTCAAAGTGCTGCTGGTGACGCTTATTGATCACGGTGCTTGCCGCCTTGAAACGGGTCCATATCTCCTCACGTAGCTCCTTGGCAACAGGGCCTGTCTCGCGGTACTCTTGGTGCAGTTCTTGGAGCTGATGGAACGCGCTGATCACGTCAGACTCGTCCGCAAGTTTCTCTGCCGACTCGCAGAGGGCGGTCTTCTTCTCAAGGTTCTTCTTGAAATCGTACTCGCGTGCCTCTCTGTTAAGGTTGAGCAAGTCGTAGTATTGTTCGGTATATAGCTGGTAGTTGCGCCATAGCTCGTTAGCGTTCTCGGCTGGAACAACCTTGATTTCCTTCCATTCCTGCTGGAGCGCTTTAAAGTTTTGGAAGTTGTTATTGGCTTCTTCAGGTGTGGTTACCATAGCCTTGAGCTTCTCAATGATCTCTTGCTTCTTCTTGAGATTGGTTTGCTTGAGCGCCTCAAGCTCTTGGAACTGCTTCTGACGCTTCTCCTTGATGAGGGTCATCTCAGCCTTGAAAGCTTCTTCATCCTCGTCAGGCAGAATCTGATATTTCTCTACGTCACCGCCATTGTCAAGGTATTCCTTCAGCTGCGCATCTCTTTCGGCAAGATGCAGTTTATAGAACGCCGTCTTCAGATAGTCCACTTCTTGCTTCTCGGGGTTCTCATCACTTGCCACAATCTCTTTGAGACGTGCCACGATGTCCTTCTTTGATTCGTAAACTTTCTTAAACGTCTCGGTTGCGGTGGTTGGATTAGCTTCCACTTGCTCACTTTCTGAAGTCAGATCCTGTACCTGCTTCAATTCTTCTGTACCCTGATTCAGGGCGTTCTCTTGAGAGTCCATCAATTCACTTTTAGTTAATGATATGGTATTCAGTTCCTGTACCGCGCTGAACATAGACTTTATAACCTTTATCTATAGGGCGCAATACACCTTTAATAGACTGCAAACTTATATAAAAAGATTGAAAACTCCTAATTTTTAGGGCGTTTTTTTGAATTAAAGGGGCGTTAAGTGCTCCATGGGTGAAGCTTTATAGGGTATCGAGGATAATAGCAAAGGCTTTCTGCCGTGGTTCGTTTATCCTTTGATAGGGCTATCGCAAACTTTGACTCGGGACATAAAAAAAGCGTGACCAGTATCTGATCACGCTTCATATCTTACTAAATCAATCGTTTATGCTTTAATATCCACCAGGTGATACCGGACACAATGACCGATAGGGCTATCGCGAAGAGGAAGCCTAGGCGGTTGGTCTCCATGCCATTGACAAGGTTCATGCCAAAGAATGAGGAGATAAGGGTGGGCAACATCATGATGATGCTGACCGAGGTAAGGGTACGCATCACGGTGTTCATGTTGTTGTTGATGATGCTGGAGTAGGTATCCATGGTGGATTCGAGGATGTCCGAATAGATGTTGGCGGTCTCGCGAGCCTGAGACATCTCAATGTTGACGTCCTCAATGAGGTCGGCGTCCAACTCGTCAATCTGCAACTTAAACTTCAGTTTGGCCAAGAGGTTCTCGTTGCCACGGATAGATGTGATGAAATAAGTCAACGAATCCTGCAAGCGTGAAAGCCCAATCAGGCTCTCATTGTTCACTTCCTTGTCCAGATTCTTCTTCGCACGCTCTATCAAAGTGTTAATCTGCTTGAGTCGTTTCAGGTACCACACGGCAGAAGAGAGGAACAAACGGAAGATGAGATCAACGGAGTCAGTGAATCCTACGCCGCGTTTCTGCTGGTAGCTCACAAAGTCGATCATCATGTTGGTCTCGAAGTTGCACACCGTGATGGTCACGTCGCGCTTGTGAATGATACCCAATGGGACGGTGGTGTAAGGTGTACGGGAACGCACTTCCTTGACGTAAGGGATACGAAGGATGACAAGCATCCATCCGTCATCATACTCGTAACGGGCACGCTCATCGGTATCGGCGATGTCGGAAAGAAAATAATCGGGAATATGGAAGGTTTCTTCCAGTTCGAGTTGTTCCTCTTCGGTAGGACAGGTAACCTGTATCCAACATTTGGGCTGCCATTCTTTCATGGCACTCAAATTCTCATTGATATTCCAATAGGTCTTCATGTGTGCTAATCTCCAAACATTAAGATAAGGTGGGGATTAGCTTCTTGGAAGGTAACCCTCACGCTTACTGATTGTAATTTTCCGCGTGATAATCGTCCATGTGATTATTATGACTTTGATTTTGCGTGTGCAAAGTTACTGAAAAGAATCGAAGTCTGCAAATGAAAGTTGCGCTTTTTATCGCCCGTAACACAACTGTAACAAAAGCCTCTCTACATGCCCGAGAGCACGAAGAGAGGCTTCTTTTCTATTGGTACATTGTTACAAATTCTAGAAACGATGTCCGCCACCTGGAGGAGGGCCCATTGGGCGTCCCATACCTGGGCCACCTGGAGGAGGTCCCATAGGTCCGTCATGGTCACGATCGCCTTCGCGACGCTGCTGTTTGCCTCCGAAGAGGTTGAGACGATAGGTCACCTTGAGCATACCGTAGCTGTTGATGCTGTTGTATTCGGTATCGGTTCTACTGGTGGAGTTAATCACGCGCGAGATGTTACTTTGTTGATGAAGGATGTCGTAGAGCTGTAGCGAGATGGTGAGGGGGCTTCCCTTAAGGAAACTCTGTGACACCTGGGCGTTCCAGATGAGTTCGTTGGTGTTGAGCGAAGCATCGCTGTATCCGCGGCGACTGTTCTGATGGAGCTCAGTAGAGATCGACATGTTCCATGGGGCGGTAAGATTAATCGATCCACCATAGGCAAACTCCCATGTGCTGAGGTTGCTAGCTTGCTGAAGATTGTTCTTGGTGTGGGTGTAATCGAACGATCCGTCAAGGGCGATCTCAAGCCAACTGTTGCGATAACTGGTGGACAAGCGCTCGCCAATGGTGAGGTTGCGTGTGATGTTCTTGGCTATCTCGCTCATCGCATCTTGCTGCAGCAGACTGGCATAGCGGTTGAACGAACCGGTGGTAAAGGTGTTGATGTTCCACACACCAGCCGTATCGATGCTGGTATTGAACATCACGCCGAGACGCGAATCCCAGTTGCCGTTGATGTTTACGGGCTTCACGGTACGCGCGCCAGTCGTTGCATCGTAGGTAACACTGTTGCCAATGGCGTTGCGCGTGGTTGAGAAGTTGAAGAAGGTCATAACCGCTTGCTGATACTTCTGGCGGTAATTGTTGAAGAAGAGGTGCAGGTTGTTGGTGAAGGCGGGCTTCAATCCGGGGTTACCCACGGAGATATTCTGCGGATCGGTGTTGTCTACGATGTCGAGCAACTGACTCATTGAGGGCTGGGTTGCCGTTCCGCGATAGTTGATACGGAGGTTGCTCTGAGGCGAGAAGCGGTAACGCAGGTCGAAAGTTGGGCTCCAGTTGACCACGGTACGGACGGTATCGACGTGCACGCCAAGGTAATCTTGCATGTAAGAGGAGCGCTGTGGCTGAATCATCACACCTGCATTGAGACGCCATTTCTCATAAGTCATACGGAAACTGGTCTCCACCTCGTGTGTGTAAGTGCGGTATTCAGAGTATCTGCTCAAGCTATTGTCAAGGTAAGAGGTAAGCGGCTGAGAGAGCTTGCCTAGGTAGCTGTCCCATGAACGATAGGCGGGAGTGATGTCAGAGAAGATACCGCTGCCTAGATTGGAGAAGTCGTAAGTGTCACGATCGCTCTTGCTGAATCCGTACTTGTACTGATAGCTAAACTGCAAATAGGTCTTGCGGGCAATGGGTTCGCTATATGTGGCACGGAGCGCGTAGTTCCAGCTCTTGGTTGGCATGAGGTTATAGCGGTATGCGTGATACACGGAGTCTTGTCCAAGGGCGTTCTTCAACTGGAAGTATTCGAGGTCTTGGGTAGAGAAGGTCTTCGAGTCGGAGTCGTTATAGTTGGCATCTACACGCATGGTAACATTGCGACCATTGTCGCTTAGCTTACGATTGACCTGCAACATTCCGCCCACTGCGGTCTTATCGCCATAGGTAATAGTGGAGTTTTGCTGCTTATTGACCAAAGCCTGATGGCTGTTTGCCGCTGTGAGCGCTGCCTCATCAAGCGGATTTTCGCCATATTGGTAAGGGTCTGCATTGAATGTTGCTGAGGTGGTAGCGTTGAGACCATCACTCTTGGTCAACTGCATATTGGGACGGAACATGATGTTCCACATCGAGTCGGGAGTCCATTCCAAACGGAAACGGGCATCCCATGAGTTGCTTCGGCTATATTCCTGTTGCACACGATTGGAGAATGAACTGGTCGAAGCGACAAAGTTTTCGGATGAAACGATAGCGTGGGTGTCGCCATCTGAGTGGTTCCATCTCACAGAACCATCCCACTGGAAGGTCTTACCGTTGTTATAGTTGAGGTTTAAGCCCACCATCTTCGTGGCATTGAGGCCCTCACGGGTGGGACCGAAGCCTCCACGAGGTCCGCCACCAAAGCCCATGTCGTTGACATTGTTGGCAGAAGCAAAGCCCATCGTGCGCAGTTTGTCATTGAAGTAAGCCACCATGCCACGCTCAGAGTATCGACTATGTGTACCGATACCGAGGTCGATGTTAGAGAACAAGCCTTTGTTCATACCTTTCTTCACACCAAAATCGAGCACGGTCTCTTCCTCGCCATCATCTATACCGGTGATGCGGGCCAAGTCGCTCTTCTTGTCATAGGCTTTCACCTTTTCTATAATAGATGTCGGAAGGTTCTTCAGAGCGGTCTTGGTGTCGCCCGTCATAAACTCCTTACCATCGACAAGGATCTTCTTTACCTCCTTACCATTGATCTTGATGCTACCATCGCTGCTCACTTCGGCACCTGGGAGGACCTTCACAAGGGCTTCGATCGTGGAGCCTTCGGGCACGCGATAGGACGAAGCGTTATACTGGAAGGTGTCGTTCTTGAGCACAACCTTAGGCGCAGAAGCCGTTACGGTGACCTCCTTGAGCTGATGGGAGTCGTTACGGAAAGTCATCTGACCCACCGAAACATCCCCAGCATTCACCACATTGACATTCTTATACAATGTCTTATAACCCACATAGGATGCCTTGACGATGTACTTGCCATCTCGGGGAGCCTTGATGGAGTAGCGCCCTTGCTCATCGCTGGTCGTGCCAGATACATAAGCGCTATCCGACTGAAGCAGTTGCACCACCGCGTAAGCCACTGGAGCCTTCTGATCGTTATCGTAAAGGGAACCTTTAATAAGTCTATTCTGCGCCCAACCACACAAAGGAAGCAGCAAAAGCGCCAATAGGACATGTAATCTATTCATCTGATAATTGTTTATTCGTCTCGATATTAAGATGCAAAGTTAATAGATTGGTTTAAAGAACGAGCATGTTAAATGCGTCTTACATACTTTTCATAGACGGAAGAAGTTTCATTTTATATGCATTAACAATTGTGCAACAATCCGTTTAATTATTGCACAGACAGATATTAAGGTGCGCAAAATAGAAGAAAAGTGGATTAAAAAACTCAAAAAATCGCACATTAGGGTTTCAACTTTGCACGTAATTATTTATATTTGCAATAGACATGACCGCGTAAAGCAACGTTTCTGCAATCCGTTGCAAGCGGTTAGGGTTTATGATAGCAGTTATTTAAATTTGAAGCTTATGGAGAGGAGAATCATAATACCGAAGCATTTTGAGAGCGAACTGGCTGTTGCCATTTCAGAATGCGAGCACGACCAGGTGTTCGTTCTTACCGATGAGACCACTGCGGAGAAGTGTTGGACGGTGCTGAAGGGCTTTCTCACCATGCGGAAAGCGCACCTCATAACGATTCCTTCCACCGATACAAACAAGACGCTAGATAGCGTGGTGAAGGTGTGGAAGTCTTTACAGGATGGCGCTGCAACACGACATTCATTGCTAATCAACCTCGGTGGCGGCATGGTGACTGACCTTGGAGGATTTGCCGCGGCTACATTCAAACGCGGTATCAACTTTATCAACATCCCAACGACGCTTCTTGCCATGGTGGATGCCAGTGTTGGGGGAAAGACGGGATTCAATTTTGGTGGTCTGAAGAATGAGATTGGGGCGTTTCAAGACGCCTACCGCATCATCCTTTACACCGATTGGCTCAAGACACTGGACGCGGAGAACATCCGAAGCGGTTATGCCGAGATGCTAAAACATGGTCTCTTGGCTAACGAAACGATGTGGAGCAACCTCGTCAACTATGACTTAGCCGCACCCGATCTGAAGGTTCTATCGTCTATGTTGGCTTCTAGCATCGCCGTCAAGGAACAGATTGTCAAGCAAGACCCGCACGAGAAGGGATTGCGCAAGGCGTTGAACCTGGGTCATACCTTCGGTCATGCGCTGGAGGAATGGTCGCTCAAGCACCAGCCTATGCTTCATGGCTATGCCGTGGCTTACGGATTGGCATGCGAACTGTATCTGTCCACGGTACGGATGGGCTTCCCCACGGATACGTTACGGCAAACGATGGCCTTCATCCGAACCTATTACGGCACACCACCGATCACCTGTGACGACTACCCCACCCTCGTTCAGCTGATGCATCACGACAAGAAGAACCGCGGAAACGAGATCAATGTCACCCTGCTTGCTGACATTGGAGACATCCATGTGGACCAAACCATCACTGAAGACGAGGTGACTGAGGCACTCGACTTCCTACGCGAAGGTTGAGATTAAGCCGATAGCAATTACAAAAGGGGCTCGAACGATAACGTTCGAGCCCCTTTATTATTAGGTAATTCTTACATCAGTTCAGGATAAGAATGCCTTGAAGCCTCCCTACAAGAGCGTTATATGTCTGTAGTACATATCCTTTCTCGTGCTCATATCACCATTCTTATCATCTGAAAACGCCTATTGCAAAACAAAAAATAAATTGATTTCTGCTGAGAAATAAT
>CAVJZR010000041.1:0-22638 GCA_963654235.1 Bacteroidaceae bacterium
TGTGATAACATGTTAATAATCAAATACTTATAATTAATTAGCAGACCCTATATACGAACAAACCGGCACAACGTCCATCAAGGGCTGTTGTGCCGGTTTGTTATGTATCAATGGTGTAGCTATAAGCGTTAAGCTAGACCAACGATCTCGCCGTTGACCACATCCATATTCTCGCTTTGAGGATGGAGCGGCAGTCCTGGCATACGCATCACGTCGCCCGCAATGGCAACAATCATGCCCGCACCATTGTTGATCACAAAGTCGCGCACGGTGAAGGTATGGCCCTCAGGCGCACCCACAAGCTTGGCGTTGTCGCTGAACGAGTATTGCGTCTTGGCGATGCAGACTGGTAGTTGTTCCAGATTCCATTCCTTGATGCGGCGCAACGCCTTGTTGGCAGCAGCCGTGTACACCACGCGCTCGGCGTGATAGATGTTTGTAGCCACCTTATCGATCTTAGCGGTGATGCCCTCTTCTAGGTTGTACGCATAGCGAACGGCAGGCGATGGGTGTTCAGCGAGCGTCTGCAGACAGAGCTGTGCCAATGCTTCACAACCCTCACCACCCTGTGTGAACGAGTCGTTAAGGGCGAAGCCTACACCCAGTTTCTCACAATGAGCACGCAGCAGCTTGATCTCTTCCTCAGTGTCTGAGCCATAATGGTTGAGCGTGATCACCACGGTCTGTCCCAGCTGACGCAGGTTCTCCACGTGACGATCGATGTTAGCAAAGCCTCGTTTGAGCGCTTCGAGCTGTTCAGTGGTGCTAGCCTCTTCAGGCATGAAGCCGTTGAGCTTGATGCCCTTGATCGTGGTCACCATCACCGTGAGCTCAGGATGGATGCCCGCTGCACGACACTTGATGTCCAAGAACTTCTCCGCACCAAGGTCAGCACCGAAGCCCGCCTCCGTGATGGCATAGTCGCTGTAGGTCATTGCCATCTTGGTGGCAACGATGCTGTTGCATCCGTGCGCGATGTTGGCAAACGGACCGCCGTGTACAAAGGCTGGTGTGTGCTCGATGGTCTGCACCAGGTTAGGGCTGATAGCGTCATGCAGCACCACCAAGATAGCACCCACGCTACCCAGATCCTTCAGATAGAATGGTTTGCCCTCGCACGTGATACCTAGCAAGATGTTCTCCAAGCGAGTGCGGAGGTCCTCTTCGTCGTTGGCAAGGCAGAGGATAGCCATGATCTCACTGGCTGCGGTGATGTCAAATCCGCTCTCTCTCACCACGCCGTTGCCTGCTCCTAGACCTGTGACCACGTGACGCAAGCCACGATCATTGGTATCCGTGACACGACCCCAGAACACCGTTTTCAGACTGGTAGGCTCTCCTTGATGACGGAAGATATAGTTGTCCAGCAGCGCTGTGATAAGGTTGTGTGCAGCTGTGATGGCGTGGATGTCACCCGTGAAGTGTAGGTTGATCTTATCCATAGGCAGCACCTGTGAGTAGCCGCCGCCTGCAGCGCCACCCTTCATACCGAAGCAGGGACCCATCGAAGGCTCGCGCAGCGCCAGAACGCTCTTCTTTCCGAGGCGGTTGAGCGCCATAGAGAGGCCTATGCTCACCGTGGTCTTACCGATGCCCGCCTTGGTAGGCGACATAGCCGTAACCAGAATGAGGTGGTTTTGTTTCACTTTCTCCTCGTCAATGAGCGTTGCGGGTACCTTGGCGATGTACTTACCATAAGGTTCTAGGTGCTCTGAGGGAATGCCGTAATTGTCGGCAACCTCTCCGATGGGAAGCAACTGTGCTTCTTGTGCAATAGCAATGTCCGTTTTCATATGAGATATTGATGTTTTTCAGTTAGAGCATGAAGCTCTTTTAAGGCATACAAAGTTACGTAAAAGTAGTGTGGTGACATAATAGCTTAAAGTATTTTAACAAAAAGCTGATTCCGTTCTGCAGCGCATCAATGCCTTTGCTATCAGACCGGAGCACCCGTTCTATAAGGTAAAACTTGTCGTTCTGCTATCCCATCGAGCCTGTCTTATCATGTGAACGAGGCCCTTTGGGGATAAAGAATAAATTATTTTTTAGAGAAAAACAATTTATTTTCTTCAGAAAATTAATTTATTTTTCCATCCCGTGGCGCCTCTTCTGTCCTTTAATAAAGGCAGAAAGAACTCTTAACGAAGGCTTTATAAGAAGCCGATTCTTCCGCTATCAGCCCTTCATTCTACCTCTCAGCTTATGGCGAACGAGCACCAATTGGCAGAGATACTGCCAACATTGTCAGCAAGATATAAATAAATTAACCTTTCAGGCCAACTTGTCAGTGCTTCCATACCTGGTCTATGGCATAGGCACGCATGTTGTATCTATCCTTAGTGGCTACGGAAGGCTACCGCAGAGGTGGCTGAAGAGTCAAACAAAAGTAGAATAAACAAAAATATAATTAGGAGGTATTTATTATGTTGTATCCAGTATTACGCACAGCAAATGATTGGTTGAACAATGACTTTGACGATTTCTTTGATCACAGTTGGATGCCTAAACTCAAGGCTACTGCACCTGCCATCAATGTCAAAGAGAACGAGAAGCAATATGAGCTAGAACTTGCTGCTCCTGGAACGACCAAGGACGACTTCAAGGTGAACATCAATGACGATGGATGCTTGGTGGTCAAGATGGAACACAAGGACGAGAAGAAGGACGAAAACAAGAAAGCCCACTATCTGCGTCGTGAGTTCTCATACGCCAACTATGAACAGGCACTCACCCTTCCTGAGGATGTTGACCACGAACACATCACCGCAAAGGTGGAGAATGGTGTGCTGAAGGTAACCCTTCCACGCAAGCAGCAACCCAAGAAGGACCAAAAGAAGATAGAAGTGGCATAGCCGCTAAGCTATCAGACATAGTGTTAGAGATTGAGTAACCACGCGGGCAAAGTGTACGAAAACGCTTTGCCCGTTTTGCTTGTAACAGATATTACATTTTGCTGTCATAGGTTTGTAACATCGTCTGTCTACCTTTGCCGTCGTAATCGTTATGGTTAGAAACTCAAAGAAGACGACAATATGAACAAACTCATGCTCTTGTCCGCAATGCTCTGCATCTCTACCGCAGTGTCGGCACAAGACGAAACCAAGAAGGTAGACACCACACCGCATATCGGCGGAACCATTCGCAGTAAGTACGAATATCAGACCGAGGAGGGCGAGGGCCGCTTTGAGGTGCGCACGGCTCGCATTAACGTTAAGGGCAATCTCACGCCCGTCGTGTCATACACGGCAGAGATCGATCTCTGTGACGAAGGAAAGATCAAGATGCTCGATGCTTACACCCGCTTGAAGCCCTGGAAAGGATGGCAGTTTACCATCGGACAGATGCGCGTACCGTTCACCATTGACGCCCATCGCAGCCCCCACTTGCAGTATTTTGCCAACCGCTCATTTATCGCCAAGCAGGTAGGTAACGTCCGTGACGTCGGTGCTGCCATCGGATACACGTTCCATCCGGGTTTCCCCGTGATCCTTGAGGCAGGTATGTTCAATGGTTCGGGCCTCACCAACCAGAAAGACTTCTGGACCAACAAGGTCAATTTCTCAGCCAAAGCGCAGATGCTCTTCCCCTGTGGACTGAACCTCGTGCTCAGCACACAGAAGATTCAGCCTGACAATGTCAACGTGATGATGTACGATGCAGGCCTGACCTATCATCGTGGAGGGCTCATCGCTGAGGTGGAATATCTCTACAAGCATTATCAGGACGATGCTTTCAAGGCGGTACATGCCTTCGATAGCTTTGTGAGCTACGACATTCCGCTGCATAGCAAGCTCTTTACCAAGGTGTCACCCTTGGCACGTTACGACTTCATGACCGACCACAGCGACGGCATGCGCTACCTCAACGGACAGACTGACACCAAGGGTACGCTCATCGTCAACGACTCGAAGCGCGGTCGTCTCACCGGCGGCGTGACCTTCAGCTTGGCCAAACCCTTCTCAAGCGACATCCGTGTCAACTATGAGAAGTACTTCTACGGACACGACGCCACCCCCAAGACATCCGAGAAGGATAAGATTGTGGTGGAGTTTGTCACCCATTTCTGATTCTCATAGCGTTTTTAGGTTGTGCGGCAGGCTATCTCGTGTGTCACGAGGCGGCTTGCCGCAATACTTTTCTATACACCTATAAAGATTAGGAACAGCCCTGACTATGTTTGCACCGATAGCGTTCTAACCTTATTTATATTAGAAAAAACGCTTTACACTTTGCGTTATGACCGCTTATTCGTACCTTTGCAAGGTTATTCACGTCAATTAAGAAATGAGCGAAGAGAACACACTGAGCTTTCTGAACAAGATAAATGACCCCACCGATTTGCGCCAAATGAGCATGGACCAGTTGCCCATTGTGTGCAACGAGCTACGTCAAGACATCATCCAAGAGGTGGCGTCCAACCCTGGCCATCTAGCTTCGAGCTTGGGAGTGGTTGAGATCACCGTGGCGTTACACTATGTCTATAACACCCCCGAAGACCGTATCGTATGGGATGTGGGCCATCAAGCCTATGGACATAAGATCCTGACGGGACGCCGTGAGCGCTTCTGCACCAATCGTAAGCTAGGTGGTGTGATGCCGTTCCCGTCACCCAAGGAGAGCGTCTATGACACGTTTACCTGTGGACACGCCTCCAACTCTATCTCTGCCGCGCTAGGAATGGCGGTGGCAGCTCAGCTTTCGGATGCCGACCCCGACCATGCCAACCGACACGTGGTGGCTGTTATCGGTGACGGAGCGATGAGTGGCGGACTGGCTTTTGAGGGCTTGAACAACGTGTCAAGCCAACCCAACAATCTCCTGATCATCCTCAATGACAACGATATGAGCATCGATAGGGCAGTGGGAGGTATGGAAAAGTATCTGCTCAACCTAGATACCAACGCCACCTACAACCGTTTGCTGTTCAAGGCAAGCCAATGGCTCAAGCAGAAAGGACATCTCAACGACGATCGCCGCAAGGGACTGATACGTCTGAACAATGCCCTCAAGAGTGCGTTGTCACATCAGCAGAACCTCTTTGAAGGCATGAACATCCGCTACTTTGGCCCTTATGACGGCAACGATGTGGTGGAGCTGGTGCGCATCCTCCGCCAGATCAAGGACATGACGGGACCCAAACTGCTTCATCTGCATACGGTGAAGGGCAAAGGATATGAACCCGCGGAGAAGAGCGCCACTGTGTGGCACGCCCCGGGGAAGTTTGATCCCGAGACCGGCGAGCGCATCCTGAGTGATGCGACCAACTGTCCGCCTAAGTTTCAGGACGTGTTCGGCTATACGCTCTTGGAGCTAGCACAAGCCAACCCACGCATCGTCGGGGTGACGCCGGCTATGCCCACTGGTTGCTCCATGAACATCATGATGAAGGAAATGCCCCAACGCACCTTCGATGTGGGTATCGCTGAGGGTCACGCCGTGACATTCTCGGCAGGTATGGCAAAAGATGGCTTGCAGCCATTCTGCAACATCTACAGTTCGTTCAGCCAGCGCGCATACGACAATATCATCCATGACATGGCGATACTCAACCTGCCCGTGGTGCTATGCCTAGACCGCGCAGGACTCGTTGGCGAAGATGGCGCTACCCATCATGGCGCATTTGATCTAGCAGCCTTGCGTCCGATACCTAACCTCACCATCTCGTCACCGATGGATGAGCATGAGCTACGCAACCTGATGTACACCGCACAGCTACCCGACAAGGGGTCGTTTGTGATACGTTATCCACGTGGTTGCGGTGTGTGTGTGGACTGGCGCACGCCTATGCAAGAGGTCACTGTGGGCACGGGACGCCGCTTGACCGATGGCAAACCTAAAGAGGGTGACATCGCCGTGCTGTCTATCGGACCAGTAGGCAACGATGTGCAAGAGGCTATCAAGGTGCTACAGGAAACAGGCAAACTGGGTTCTGCCACCGTGTTCCACTATGATATGCGCTTCCTCAAACCGCTAGATGAGCAGATTCTGGAGGAAGTGGGACAACAATTTGGCCACATCATCACCGTGGAAGATGGCGTGCGATGTGGCGGTATGGGCTCGGCTGTGCTCGAGTGGATGAGCGATCACGGGTACAAACCCACAATCACGCGGCTCGGATTGCCCGATAGGTTTGTGGAACAAGGCACCGTGGCACAGCTCCGACACCTCTGCGGCATTGACCGCGAAAGCATCCAAAACGAAATAATCAATGCTTTATGAAGATAATTATTGCTGGTGCATACACCATTGGTTCTTATCTTGCCAAGCTACTCACGCGTAACAACCAAGATATCACCGTCATCGATCAGAACGAAGAGAACCTTGAGGTGCTCTCACGCGACTATGACTTGCTCACCATTCAGGCTTCAGCCACGAGCATCAAGGCGCTCAAGCAAGCTCGTGCCGACTCGGCTGACCTCTTTATCGCCGTCACGCCGGACGAGAGCTATAACCTTGCAGCTTGCACAATAGCCAAATCATTGGGCGCAAAGAAGACCGTAGCCAAGATCGATAATAGCGAGTATGTGTTGCCCGCCAACCAAACGCTGTTCAAGCAGATGGGTGTGGACAGCGTGATCTACCCCGAACTGCTTGCCGCTAAAGACATCATCAATGGTCTGAAGATGTCATGGGTCAGACAGAGATGGGACGTGCATGACGGCGCACTGGTGATGTTGGGCATCAAACTGCGGGAGACTTGTAAGATCCTAGATAAGCCCTTGAAGGAAATCAGTGGGCCCGATGATCCCTATCACGTGGTGGCTATCAAGCGCAAAGAGGAGACCATCATCCCCGGCGGTAATGATGTGCTGAAGCTATATGACCTAGCTTACTTCATGACAACCAAGAATTATATCCCTTATATCCGTCAGGTGGTGGGAAAGGAACACTACGTCGATGTCAAGGATGTGATGATTATGGGTGGTGGTACCACTGCCGTGAGGGCCGTGAAGAAGATGCCCGAATATATGAACGTGAAGATCATAGAGCGGGATGTGGAACGTTGTGAACGGCTCAATCAGCTCTTAGGCGAAGATACCTTGGTGATCAATGGCGACGGACGCGACCTACATCTGCTCAATGAGGAGGGCGTGAGGAGCACGCAAGCCTTCGTGGCACTGACCAGCAAAGCCGAAACCAATATCTTGGCGTGCCTTACCGCTAAACGATTAGGGGTGAGAAAGACCGTGGCTATGGTAGAAGACTTCGACTATGCCAGTATGGCTGAGAGCCTGGATATAGGTACGATAGTCAATAAGAAAGCCATTGCCGCCAGCCATATCTATCAGATGATGCTAGATGCGAACGTGGACAACGTGCGCTTCTTGATGTCAGCCAATGCCGATGTGGCTGAGTTTGTGCCTGTGCAAGGCTCTAAGATCACCCGTAAGCCTGTTCGTGAGCAGAAACTGCCGCCCGGGATGACCATCGGCGGACTGGTTCGCAACGGCGAGGGAATGTTGGTGTCGGGCAATACGCAGATCGAAGCGGGTGACACCGTGGTGGTCTTCTGTCACAATGTGAACATAACAAAACTGGAGAAACTATTCAATTAAGAATCGTTTCTCCATATCTCTGAGGACAGATGCGTCCCGGCTAAATCGTAAAAAGAAGAGGGTAAATGCTTAATATCAAACTTATCTCGAAGATCTTTGGCTCGCTATTGTTTATCGAAGCGGCGTTGATGTTGCTATGCATGATTGTTTCCATCATCTATCATGGCAACGACACCCTGCCGTTTGCGTGGAGCATACTGTGCACCACGGTCACAGGCTTGGCGCTTCGGCTCTATGGTCTTCGGGCTTCCAACTCTCTAGGGCGACGCGATGCCTACCTCGTGGTGACCTTGGTGTGGATCTTCTTCTCGATCTTTGGTATGCTGCCGTTCCTGTTTAGCGGTGCGCTGACCAACGTGACGGACGCCTTCTTCGAGACGATGTCGGGTTTTACAACAACTGGTGCTACCATTATCGACTTCCCCGAGAAGCTTCCACGCGGTCTGCTCTTTTGGCGATCGCTGACCCAATGGATAGGCGGCTTGGGGATCGTGTTCTTCACCATCGCGCTGATACCATCTCTTACGGGCGGCTCGGTAAAGGTCTTCGCTGCCGAAGCAACCGGTCCTATCAAGTCGAAGCTACATCCCCGGTTGAGCACGGGCGCTAAATGGATCTGGACTGTGTACGCCGTGCTGACCATAGCGTGCATTGGCGCTTACAAACTGTGCGGTATGCACTGGTTTGATGCCTTCAATTATGCCATGACCTCTACTGCAACAGGTGGCTTCGCGACCGAGAGCGGCTCCATTACCACCTTTCATTCGCCTTCAGAGGAGTATGTCTGCACGCTGTTTTGCTTCTTATCGGGTGTCAACTTTACTTTGCTGTATCTCTCGGTGGCTAAGTTGAAGATCAAGGACCTCTTCCGCAACACCGAGTTTCGCTTCTACCTTATATTAGTGGCGTTGTCTACGGCGTTTATCATGGTAGAGTTAGTGCTTCGAAACCATTACGACTTGGAGCATGCCTTTCGCAGTAGCGTGTTTCAGGTGGTGAGTTTCATCACCACGACGGGTCTGTTTAGCGATGACGCGGGGCAGTGGCCGCATGTCACTTGGGTGGTGTTGTGCCTGTGTATGTTGGTTGGTGGTTGCACGGGAAGCACGAGCGGTGGTATGAAAAGCATACGCGTGGTGATGGTGCTGAAGGTGATTCGCAATGAGTTTATGCAGATATTGCATCCCAATGCGGTCTTGCCGATGAAGATTGATGGCCATAACGTACCGCAATCGAAGCGCGTGACGTTACTGGCTTTTATCGGATTGTATCTTATTTTGGCTTTTATCTGTACCTTCACGATGATTGCTGAAGGTATCGACTCGGCCAACTCGTTTACCATCACGTTGAGTTCGCTTGGCAATGTGGGCCCTACGCTGGGCATAGAGATTGGTCCCACGATGTCGTGGTCTATGCTTCCCGCCTTTGCTAAGTGGATGAGTGCTTTCTTAATGTTGGTTGGCCGTCTAGAGCTATTTACGGTTTTGGTGCTCTTTACGCCTGCTTTTTGGAAGCGTCACTAAGTTCGATACACTTTCGAATGTCGTCCTGCAGTCGTCGGAAAGGCGCTGAGGCCATGTAACCTGTGTTGCGTCGCAACATGGTGGTGATGTCGCTGGTGCTATGCGCATAGCAGGAAAGCTCGTTGGAACGTTGAGTTTGGTGTATTGCCGTGCGACAAATCTCTGTCTGCCGCATCTGAATCAACTTGTCACAGATCTTTCCCAGCATTGGAACCACCACGTTGTCAAAGAGGTGATGACCTTGTATATATAGATAGGTGGTATCGGGTGTGACGCCAAGACGCGTCAGTTCGCCTTCCAGCGAGCTGAGTTCGGCTTCTACATGAGGGTATTCGCGCTTCAGATCTTGTATCTTATGCTTGACGTTACGTTGCAGACGGGCAAGGATTAGTTGGCTTTCGTGTATGCTAAACTTACCCAAGGCTATCCCTTTATTAAAGTCGCTCATCGTCATCGCGCTGTATTTGCGCTTCCGGTAAAGCCAAATGTTCCACACAAAGAGCGGATAGATGATGGTGCTATAGGCTGAGAGGTAAGCGTTGAAGTCGAATAGCGTATGGTCATTGAGCGTCACTGCCACGCACACATCGTGTAGGCTGGGGGCAAAGCACTGATAGTTTTCAATGGCATAGACGTACGTATGCAGGACGTAAGGGCTTTGGCAGACTTCGGCCGACTGGCTCGTGGCGCCCTGAAGCAAGTAATCGTAGTCGGCATCGACGCATGCCAGCATGTTCTCACCTACGTGACCACGGAGCAGATTCATCAAGACCGACTTCTTTCCATGCGACAACTTCTGCTTAGAAGGTAGCATAACCTCAAAGAAGAGCTTGTCGTTCTCAAACTGGCTGAGCGCCATTCGCCAAAAGAAAATGTCATCGTAAGCCTCCACGTAAGCCACGATGCGCTTGCGTGCGTGCTTGCTGCTGAGCGAATTGGCAGCTCCGAAGTAGTCGGAAGTAAGGTTATCGCGTAGCCGGAGTCCCATGCCGTGCCTCCTTTCTATTTGGGTTCGTCCTCTGTAATGTCCGTGACCTCAGTGACATGATCCATCCATCCGTTCATGATCACGGCCGGACTGTGTGTCGTTAGGATAATCTGCACGTTGGGATTGAGCTCAAGGATGATGTCGATGAGGCGTTTCTGCCATTCTATATGCAGGCTTACTTCGGGCTCGTCCATGAACAACACGTAGTTTTTACCGTCTTCAACGAGCACCGTAAGCAGGATGGCAAGTATCTGTTTCTCACCGCTTGAGAGCTGATAGGGTAGGAGCGTCTCGCCAATCTGCGAAAACTTGATCTCGTTCTCGGTACGGATAATCTTCTTCCCCGTCTCGGTGAACAGGTCGTCCATAAGGTCTTGGAAGCGCTTCTTGGGTTGGCAGAGTGCTTGCGCTTGTTGTGCGGCATCGGCACTGCCCGACTGTAACACTTCAATCATGCGGTTGCCAATGTTCACTTGATAGTCGAGATACTTGCGCTGGAGCTTATACAGTTGCCAATCCAGCTCGGTAGCAAGGGACGCGTCCATCTTCGTGATGGTCTCACTGTTAATCAATGGACGATCAAAAGAGCGTATCAGATCAAACCGAACCCACTTGGCATCCGATGGCTCAACGCTCAGATGCACACCCTTAAGCAGATGGCTGGGAAACTCTCCGCTCTGTGAGAGGCTCTTAACCACCTTGTTTAGAATGGTGCTCTTGCCCACACCGTTGATTCCGCTGAGGATATTCACACTGCGATCAAGCTTCCACACGATATGCTTGCGCCCGCTCCAAAGCGAATCAATCTCTATCTCGGTAATATAATCAGCATATTTCGGCATAAGAAACATTATCTAGGATTATATGCAAAGATACGTATTAATGCCTTGTCGACCAACTTTTGTAACCAAAAATCTATATGGAAATTTTGCCCATCAGCGTTTTTTGCCTAACTTTGTAGCAATGAACACACAGGAAAATCAGAAGATCAAGTGGAGCGAATGTACCATCATTGCCGACGCCGATTATGTGGATAAGGTGGCATTCAATCTTGTTGTGAATTTTGAACGAATGTTAGGACGTCGCATACCACCTGCCGACTTCAGTCAGTGGGTAGTGGATGTGGCGCTAGATGGACGTCTAAAGCCAGGCGATCATGAAACGCAAGTGGTGCTTCTGCACGGCAAACATGAGGTGAAACTTGCCAATTTTGCCCCTGCCCACTATCAGCATGAGCTCAATGGGCAGGCGTTTCGGCATGAGGCCTTGGGCGAGTTTGTGATCAATACCATCCCCACCGATCAGTCCATCGCCCTCAAAGATGAGGTGATTCTTGACCTGTTGCATCTCTTGCTGACCAATCCTACAGCCCATCGCATCCTGATTGTGGGCAACTTTGAGGAAGGAACGCTTTACAACGACATACGTCAAGCCCTGCGTGAGGTGGACGATGAGGAGAAGCACATCACCCTTTTTACCATGCAACCGGGTATGCCTAATGGCAATTTCCGCCAAGAACTCCTTGGCTACTCGCTGATGAACGCCATGGGTATCACCCAAACCGAGATAGATAACAAAATGAAATAAAGACCAAAACATAATGAGCAGAGTATTAATGATAGGCGCAGGTGGCGTCGCTACCGTAGCAGCGTTTAAGATAGCACAGAACGCTGACGTGTTTACCGAACTGATGATAGCCAGTCATCATGTAGAAAAGTGCAACCGCTTAGTGGATGCAATCCATGCCAAAGGATACACCATGGATATCCGTACGGCTGAGGTTGATGCCGACGACGTGGAGCAACTCAAGGCGCTCTTTAACGATTATAAGCCCGAACTGGTTATTAATCTGGCATTGCCTTACCAAGATCTCACTATCATGGATGCTTGCTTGGCTTGCGGATGCAACTATCTGGATACCGCAAACTATGAGCCTAAGGATGAGGCCCACTTCGAATACAGTTGGCAATGGGCGTATAAGGATCGCTTTGAGCAGGCTGGTCTCACCGCCATCTTGGGTTGCGGATTCGATCCCGGCGTGTCGGGCATCTTCACGGCGTATGCCGCTAAGCACGTCTTTGACGAGATTCAGTACCTTGACATCGTCGATTGTAATGCAGGAAACCACCATAAGGCGTTTGCCACCAACTTCAATCCGGAGATCAATATCCGCGAGATCACCCAAAAGGGTCTTTACTATGAAGATGGCAAATGGGTAGAAACCGAACCGCTTGAGGTACATAAGCCATTGACTTATCCTAACATTGGCCCGCGTGAGAGCTACTTGATGCACCACGAAGAGCTGGAAAGTCTGGTTAAGAACTATCCTACCATCAAGCGCGGACGCTTCTGGATGACGTTCGGTCAGCAGTATCTGACCTACCTCGACTGCATTCAGAACCTCGGAATGAGCCGCATTGACGAGATTACATACGAAGCACCGCTGGCAGACGACCCCGAAAAGAAGGTCAAGGTCAACATTGTGCCACTGCAATTCCTCAAAGCCGTGCTCCCCAACCCACAAGATCTGGGTGAGAACTACGAAGGTGAGACCTCCATCGGATGCCGCATCCGTGGTCTCAAAGATGGCAAAGAGCACACCTATTATATATATAACAACTGCAAGCACCAGGAAGCTTACCAGGAGACAGGTATGCAAGGCGTAAGCTATACCACCGGTGTGCCAGCCATGATAGGCGCGATGATGTTCCTCAAGGGACTTTGGCGTAAAGCTGGAGTGTGGAATGTGGAAGACTTCGACCCCGATCCATTCATGGAACAACTCAACAAGCAGGGTCTGCCTTGGCACGAAGTGCATGACGAGGATATCGAGTTGTAAACGTAAACGAACCTATTTAATATATCCATACTATGGCAAAGAAAGACGAAACACAGCAGAGCGGCGAGCCTAAAAACGGGAAACTGCAGGCCCTCCAAGCTGCTATGTCTAAGATAGAAAAAGATTTTGGCAAAGGCTCAGTGATGAAACTGGGCGAAGGCGAACTACCTCGCATCGACATCATCCCTAGCGGAAGCATCAGCCTAGACAAGGCTTTGGGCGTTGGAGGCTACCCTAAGGGACGCATCATCGAGATCTATGGTCCCGAATCGTCAGGTAAGACAACCCTCGCTATCCATGCTATCGCTGAGGCGCAGAAGCAAGGTGGCGTGGCAGCCTTTGTGGATGCGGAGCACGCTTTCGACCCCGCCTATGCTGCAAGCATCGGTGTGGACATTGACAACCTCATCGTTTCACAACCCGATAACGGTGAGCAGGCCCTCGAGATAGCTGATCAGCTCATCCGCTCGTCAGCCCTTGACGTCCTTGTAGTGGACTCGGTGGCTGCGCTGACGCCTAAGAAAGAGATCGAAGGCGACATGGGCGACAACAACGTAGGCCTCCAGGCACGTCTGATGAGCCAAGCGCTGCGTAAGCTTACTGGCACTATCTCAAAGACCAACACCTGCTGCATCTTCATCAATCAGCTACGTGAGAAGATCGGTATCATGTTTGGCAATCCCGAAACCACCACTGGTGGCAATGCGCTCAAGTTCTATTCTACCATCCGTATCGACATCCGTAAGGTCACAGCCATCAAGAATGGCGATGACGTGGTGGGCAACTTGGCTCGCGTCAAGATTGTTAAGAACAAGGTGGCACCCCCCTTCCGCAAGGCCGAATTTGAGATTACGTTCGGTGAAGGCATCTCTAAGATTGGCGAAATCATCGACCTCGGCGTAGAGTATGACGTGATACAGAAGAGCGGTAGCTGGTTTAGCTATGGCGGAACCAAGCTCGCCCAGGGACGCGAAGGCGTGAAGAAGGTGCTGCGCGACAATCCCGAGCTTAGCGACGAGCTAGAAGCTAAGGTGCGTCAAGCCATTGCCGAGAAGAACGAAGAAGAATAAACAACATTATAAATCATAGCGAACAATAACATGAAAGATCTAAAAGGAACAAAGACAGAGCAGAACTTGCAAGAAGCTTTTGCAGGCGAGAGCCAGGCGCGCAATAAGTATACCTACTTTGCATCAAAGGCTAAGAAGGAAGGATACGAACAGATTGCAGAGCTATTCCTTGAGACTGCCAACAACGAGAAGGAACATGCGAAGATGTGGTTCAAGCTTTTGGAAGGCGGAAGCATCAAGAGTACAGAGGAGAACCTCCGCGCAGCTGCTGAAGGCGAGAACTTTGAGTGGACCAATATGTATGAGCGTATGGCTCGTGAGGCTGAAGAAGAAGGCTTCCATGAGATTGCTCAGCAGTTCTTAGGTGTTGCTGCTATCGAGAAGCATCACGAGGAACGCTACCTGAAGCTGCTCAAGAACATCCAAGACAAGGTGGTGTTCAGCCGTGAAGGTGACGCTATCTGGCAGTGCCGCAACTGTGGTCACATCGTTGTAGGTAAGAAAGCTCCTGAGGTTTGCCCAGTGTGCAAGCACCCACAGAGCTACTTCCAGGTGGAAGCTCAGAACTATTAATACTGGCATCAGCCCTGTTTGACGTAACCACAAGGTGCTCATAGCCTTAAAGGTGACCACTGATGTCCCCTAGGCTCGGTCTCCTTGTCGTTCCTCGATACCGATTGAGGCCAAACCCAAAAGCCTTCTCATCCTCTCTTCCTGCGTTGGCAGGGGAAGGATGAGAAGGCTTTTTCTATGTCCTAGGGTCAGCCTTTAGAGCTGTACCTGCATGGCTTGACCTGCGTACTGGACGGTCTGCGTCTCTTTCATAGGCTCGTTGCCCTTGCCGCTGTTGGGCTTAACTAGCACGATGCGGAAGGTGCGGTTCTGCAACATACCCTTGAAGCTACCCTTGCGTGGGGCAATGCTCAGCGTGCGTGAGCTGTTATCCCAGGCAAACTGAATCTCGGAGAACTGGCCTTTCTCATAGTTGTAGTTGTCACCCTCGTCTTCATAGAGCGTAAATGTGCCGTTAGCGCCAGGATAAACGCGGATCTCTAGGTCATCCCAAGCCTTCTCTTTGCTATACTGCAGCTCAGGTCCGAAGGGCAGAATGGTACCCGCCTTGACATACACGGGCATGATGTCGATGGGGCAAAGACGCTGAATGGTTTGTCCGCCATCATATACGGCGTTGTTCCAGAAGTCGTACCACTGGTTACCTTGAGGCAGATACACATCGATAGGAGCCGCTGCCTGCTTCACATCGGGGTAGATCGTGTGGCCAATCTTGTCCGCGTCTTTCCATGTATAGAGTGGGGAAGTGACCGGTTTGACCAGCAAGTTGCGACCGAAGAGATACTCATCGTTGAGGCGCGAAGCCTTCTTGTCAGCCGCATAGTCCATCACCAAGGCGCGCATCATGGTTCCGCTGTTCTGCACGCAGTCGCCCGCATTGCTATAGATGTATGGCAGCAGACGATAGCGCAGCTTCACTGCATCCACCATAGCGTCATAACACCAGTCGCCTTTCTTGCCAAACTCATAGAATTCGCTTACCATTGGCGAACAACTATGGTTGCGCATCAGCGGCGTGAACGTGCCCCACTGCATCCATCGCGTCTTGAGCTCTTGCACAGCGGGGTCCTTTGGCGTCTGATTGAACTCAGAATAGTTGAAACCACCGATATCCGTGTTCCAGAACGGAATGCCGCAGAGTGTATAGTTAAGACCTGATGGCACCTGTTGCTTCATCGTCTGCCATGACGAAACGATGTCGCCGCTCCATGAGAACGTGCCATAGTGCTGGATGCCAAACGCTCCGCTGCGCGTCATTTGCAGCGAACGCTTGTTGTTACCTTTCATCGCACGCTGATGCTCATAGATGTTCTTGTTATGCACCAGGGAGTAAGCGTTCTTCACACTGCGCCATGATCCGTCATAGGTTTGGTAGTCGGCGTCCCCTTCGCGTTCAAAGTGGTCAGGCTCGGTAGAGTCGGCCCACCATGCGTCCATGCCCATCTGATAAAGGTGGGTGAGGTAACGCCAGTACAGATTGCGTGCCTTGGGGTTATAGACATCGTACGGATGCGCATTGACCTTTTGTGGCCAAGTGTCAAAGGGGAGCAAGGCGTGCATCTTGTCTAGATCCTTATACAACTGTGTCCAAGGTCCGAAGGTAGGCCAAATGGTAATCATCAGATGCGCGTTGTTCTGATGCACATACTTGACCATCTCTTCTGGCGACTTCAGTCGAGGTTCGCTCTGCGCCTTTAGGCTGCGCATATCGTCTGGCAGATACTTGTCATAAGCAGGGTCGCCCACCTTATTTATATAATAAGGATTCTGAAAACGCATAGCGTTCCAGTTGCTATCGCATCCCCAATACTGCCAGTCCTGCACGATGGCATCCATCGGAATGCTCAGCTGGCGGTACCGATCCAGCACGCCTGCAAGCTCGTCGCTGGTCTTGTAACGCTCTCTGCACTGCCAGAATCCCATCGCCCAGAGTGGGAACATCGTGGCTTGGCCGGTCAGCTCACGTATGCTAGCTATCACACCATCCTGTGTGCCATCCTTGTACATGAAGTAATAGTCGGCGCAGGTGCCCACCTCGCTGGTGAGTGAGGTACCCGTCTCGTCGTCATCAAAGCTCGAATCGCCTGCGTTATCCCAATACACGCCGTATCCTTTCTCCGAACTGAAGTAGGGAATGGCGATGTATGTGTTATAGTTCCATAAGCGCTGGTGCAGTCCGCGCTGGTTCATGTGCCCATTGTTGAGCTGCCCCAGTCCGTAGATAGCCTCGTCCTTATCTAGGCGGAACGTCTGCTTGATGCGATACTTGCCCTTGTTAGCCTCGTCCGTGCGTTGCGTAAGCGAGGTCAGCGCGTCCACCAAGAGGTTGGTACCATTATTGGAACGAAAACTGATCTCGCCCGTCTTCTGATTGAGTGTGACGGTGATGTAAGCCGATTGCATCGTGACGAGGTCGCCATTGGTCTGTGTGGACACCTCGTTGAGCGCCTGTGGCTTGAGGATGACCGAATAGCTCTTCTTCTCAGGTGTGCTTGTCAGTGCCGCATCGCTCTTTACCACCCGGACGATTGTGGGCGAATAGAATGTGATACTGATGTTCTGATTGGCCACTTGCCGACATATCTGTGCGGCTTTAGCTTCTTGTTTAATCGTTGTCTCACTTGTCTTGGCTTGCATTGTGGTAGGAACTGCTCCGACGAGCATCCCTGCAAGGATGGGGATAGTTAGTGATTTGGATAACATGTTAGTTAGATTTATGTAATGTATATGCTTGTATTCCACTTCATTGCGGAATAATCTCGTACACATCCAGTGTTCCCATGAGCTCGCCCTTGACGGCTTTAGGATCTACCTTCACGGAGAAGAACGACTGATCGATCTGCGTGGTGCTCAGGACCTTGCCTTTCTTGTCATATTGGGTGAATGTGGCATTGGGGGCTTTGCGCGTGTCTAGCAACATGGTGAAGGCCTTGGTAGAGGGTGCAATGCCAAACGAGAGCTGCCCATCGCTGGTGTAATAAGTGCACGGATTCTGGTCAAAGGCGCGCATCGCACCAGGAACGTCAGTGGCGTTCACCTCAAATCCGAGGCTCTCGGTGGTGGTGGGATTTACCTCAAACTCCCTTACTGAAATCCAGTTTTTCTTCTCAGAGGCCAACTTACGTATGCGAATGTAGCGCGCCTCTACGGGTTCGCCCTTCCAGTGGATGTCATATTGCTTCTCCAGAGCATCGGTAAGCGGTTGCCATGTCTTCCCGTCAAGCGAGTATTCGAGGATGGTGTTGTCATAATAGTCGACATCATCGGTAGAGTTTCGGCCTTGCAGGATGTGTACCTCCCTCACTTGTCGTGTGGCGCCGAGGTCAGCTCCGACCCAGTCGCCCGTGTTCTGACCTGTCCCTGAGTGATAGTAGGTGGTGGTGTCGTGGTCAAACATGAGCTTGCTCTGTGTGGTTCTGACCGTGGGGTAGGTACCTACGCCTCTGTAGAACGCTGGCGTGTAACCGGTCAGCGCTTTGTAGAAGCCGGATGCCATATCGTCCATCGCCGTCTCATAGAAGGGTTGCAGCGTCATCGTGCCCGACTTATGGGCTTCATAGGCTTTGCGGTCAGCGGTGCTCATGGTGTTGTCGATATAACCATTCCAGAAGGAAGCCTTCTCGCCCGCTTTGTAGAGCTTGATCAGGCGGAGCGCTTTCAGTCCGCGTTGGCCTAACTTCTCAAACTCGGTGAGCCACGGACGGAGCTCCGTTAGCAGCAAGGTGTTCTTACATTGGGCCTCCATCTGTGCAGGCGCTTGTGCTACCTTCTCAAACTCCCGATATAGATTGTCAAACTGATCCTGCGTGAACTGATTCACGCGGAAGGTGCTGGTCTCCCATGACTCGTCCCGTCGGTATCCCGTCTCGGTGTCACATGAGTGTATGGCAAAGGTGCGGTAGGCATCGTGCGCCTCAGGGGTGAGATCCTCCAAGGCACGCTCCCAGTTGTCCATCGGGTTATAGGCAGACACGTTCCAGTTGTAGTCGGCCACGCCATAGAGCGCCAGCTTAGAAGCCTCACCATGTTCCATGGGGTTGCTCAGCACACCGCAGGTCTGCTCTTCGGTGAGCGATGTGTCCAGACCATAGGCTGGACCTTGCATGATGATGTGCCGTGCATAGTCGGTCACGGGGAAGTTCCACCAGTAGTAAGCGGGTCGCTTGATGCGCTGATCCACAAAGCTGAGCGTCTCGGGCGTCAAGTCGCTGCACACCACTTCGCCCGTCCAGAACACGCGGATAGAAGGGTCGAGCTCCTGACCGTAAATGGCGAGAGGTCCGTTGGGCTTAGGATTGGCCCAAAGCTGGGAATAGTCGGTGGGGCAAACCACGAGCGGCGCCACGTCCCCTTTCTGTTTTACAAACTCGCGCGTGAGCCTGTTGAGCAGATCCACCTGCTTCTTGGGGTTGGTGCCCTCGCCGTCGATGTCGTCAAAGTGGATGGCAAATGATCTCACACCAAGGGCATACATCATCTCAAACTTGTTAACAAGGTTGTTATAGTCCTCCTCATTCCATTTGATATCTTTTCCTGGATGTATCGCCCAAACAAAGTCGACCCGGTTTCGGCGGCACGCTTCCACCAGCTGACGGATGTTTTCGGCTTGCTCCGTAGGGTAGGGCAGACGCCAGTTGGGGCTGCTATGGTAGGGATCGTCCTTCGGTCCGTAGACATATTCGTTCATCTTGTTGCGCCCATAATAGTCGATGAGCGACAGCCTGACCTGGTGTGACCACGGGTTACCATAGAAACCCTCTACCACGCCACGCAGCGGGAGGTCTGGATAGTCGTTACAGGTAAGGTAAGGAAGCCTTCCGTGTGCGACCTTACTTTCCATAATCTGTTTCATGGTCTGTATGGCATAGAACGCGCCGCGCTCGTCATATCCGGTGATAGATATGCCCTTGCTGTCAGCCTTGAGCAGATAGGCACCCGAGGTGAGCTTCTTCAGACCGGCTTTTTGGGCCTGCTTCTCACCGTAAGTGATGGTAAGCTTGGTGCCTTTGGGGTTAGCGGTGAGGAACCGGAGGTCATCAGCAAACTTTCCCGACTTGTCCTGCAGCTTGACGCCACGGCTTAGGTCGATCCATTGAGTACGATCGATGTCGAGATAGTGAGGGGTGGGGTTTACCACAATCCCTTGGTGGTCTACTTTCTTTCCCGGTACGCGCTCCACGTTCTGCTTCTCTGAACGTTGAGCGTTGAGGTCGAATGATTCTTCCTGGGCATAAGCGCCTAACGTACATAGAGAGGAGAAGAGAGCGGTGAGTAGGAGATGCTTGTTGGTCATTTGCTTAAGGTTTTTAGGTTGATACAAAAGTGTGTAGCGCATAAGCCACGGCTAGCTACGCTTCTTAAACGCAAAGGTAAGCATTTGACGCGGAAACAAGGGATGGAAGTAGCAAATATTATTGTCATGTAATATGATTTCAGTTTTTAGTTGAGGCCGTATCAGCCATTAAGAATAGGTTCTTCAGACAGCGAAACCGCCGCTTTGACACTGGTTCTGCTATGGTTTGATCACCCGAAAGGGGCTTGTTGCCAGAGAAAAATAAATTGATTTTCAGAGAAAAATAAATTAATTTCTCATGTAAAATAAATTATTTCTTCTTCTCATCGTGCCCTTTCTGCATGATGGCAGAGGCTTGATGGTCATGTGCGGAAGCCATTTTCTGGTAGTCAAAGTTAAGGAAAGCATAGGATAAAAACAGCCATCTGCCCTTTGTTGGTGTCTTGAAACGTGAAAAAAGTCGTAAAAACAACTTACAAAAGAGACTTATACCTTTTTATATATAAAGGAAACAGATTTTTGGCTCGGCCTTGTCTCATGACTTGTGGGTAAGGATGGGGCGATAATCACGGTTTGCAAGTGGGCGCTAATCACTTTCGGCCTCTGACGATAATGCTGCTATTGGCACAAAAAATAGGTACAAGAGTGACAGAATGGCATATCTTGGGGCGCTTCGTGGCAGACAGGGAGCGTGTAAAGGTAGGTTGGCACACGGTTTGTTTAATATCTAGCGAACGCTGAAAAGCTCAGCGCCGACATTTCAAATCAGATAAAAACAAAAAAATAAATACAATCATGGGAAAAATTATTGGAATTGACTTAGGAACAACTAACAGTTGTGTTGCCGTATTCGAAGGTAACGAGCCAGTGGTAATCGCTAATAGCGAAGGCAAGCGCACCACACCTTCTATCGTTGGTTTTGTAGACGGAGGTGAGCGTAAGATCGGTGATCCTGCTAAGCGTCAGGCTATTACCAACCCAAAGAAGACCGTTTATTCGATTAAGCGTTTCATGGGTGAGACATTCCAGCAGTGTGAGAAAGAGATTGGTCGTGTGCCTTATAGCGTAGTGGACGAAGGTGGTTTCCCACGCGTACAGATTGACGACCGCAAATATACACCACAGGAAATCTCTGCTATGGTGCTTCAGAAGATGAAGAAGACCGCAGAGGACTACCTCGGACAGGAGGTTACCGACGCCGTAATCACCGTGCCAGCTTACTTCTCTGACTCACAGCGTCAGGCTACAAAGGAAGCCGGAACCATCGCCGGACTCAACGTTCGCCGTATTGTCAACGAGCCTACCGCTGCTGCATTGGCTTATGGTGTGGATAAGAAGAACAAGGATATGAAGATTGCCGTATTCGACCTTGGTGGTGGTACGTTTGATATCTCTATCCTCGACTTTGGTGGTGGCGTGTTTGAGGTGCTCTCTACCAATGGTGATACCCACCTCGGTGGTGACGACTTTGATCAGGTGATCATCAACTGGCTTGTAGATGGCTTCAAGGCTGACGAGGGAATCGACCTCAGCCGCGATCCGATGGCTATGCAGCGCCTCAAGGAAGCTGCTGAGAAAGCTAAGATTGAGCTGTCAAGCACCACATCTACCGAGATCAACCTTCCTTATATCACCGCTGAAGGTGGCGTGCCAAGACACTTGGTAAAGAACCTTACACGTTCTCAGTTTGAGCAGTTGGCTCACGGACTGATTCAGGCTTGCTTGGTACCATGCCAGAATGCGCTGCGCGACGCTAAGCTCGACGCTTCTCAGATTGATGAGGTGATTCTCGTAGGTGGTAGCTCTCGTATCCCAGCCGTACAGACTTTGGTAAAGAACTTCTTCGGCAAAGAGCCTTCAAAGGGTGTTAACCCTGATGAGGTAGTGGCAGTGGGTGCAGCTATCCAAGGTGCCATCCTGAACAAAGAGAGCGGTGTGGGTGACATCGTCTTGCTTGACGTCACTCCTCTTACCCTCGGTATCGAGACCATGGGTGGCGTGATGACCAAGCTCATCGATGCAAACACAACCATCCCTTGCAAGAAGAGCGAGGTGTTCTCAACCGCTGCTGACAACCAGACTGAGGTGACCATCCATGTGCTCCAAGGCGAGCGTCCTATGGCAGCTCAGAACAAGAGCATCGGCCAGTTTAACCTTACAGGTATCGCTCCAGCACGTCGTGGTGTGCCACAGATCGAGGTAACCTTTGACATCGATGCTAACGGTATCCTCAGCGTAAGCGCTAAAGATAAGGCAACAGGCAAGGAGCAGAGCATCCGCATCGAGGCTTCAAGTGGCTTGAGCGATGATGAGATCAATCGTATGAAGGCTGAGGCTGAGCAGAACGCCGCTGCAGACAAGGCTGAACGTGAGAAGATTGACAAGCTCAACCAAGCCGACTCAATGATCTTCACCACCGAAAACTTCCTCAAGGACAATGGTGACAAGATCCCAGCTGACAAGAAGCCTGGCATCGAGCAGGCTCTCCAGCAACTCAAGGATGCTCACAAGAGCGCTGATGTAGCAGCTATCGACACTGCCATCAACAACCTCAACAACGTCATGCAAGCCGCTTCACAGCAGATGTATCAAGGCGGTGCTCAGGCAGGTCCAGGCGCACAAGACTTCAATGGCGCAGGTGCTGGTCAGCAGAACGCCGGTGGTCAGAAGACAGATGACACCATCCAGGACGCTGACTTCGAGGAGGTGAAGTAAGTATAGATAACGACCGAAAGGTATAAATAGACAAATCCGCATAGCTCAATGAGTTATGCGGATTTTCTTTTTGGTTAAACT
>CAVJZR010000042.1:0-22320 GCA_963654235.1 Bacteroidaceae bacterium
CAAATATTTTATGTGATAACATGTTAATAATCAAATACTTATAATTAATTAGCAGACCCTAAATAAAGACGATATGAAAACTGAAGAACATAGCGAAAGAGAGGTGCGCTGCATCGTTACAGCCGACGCTTCCTATATAGGCAACGTGATGCGTATTCCCCAAGACATACAGCAGAAGGCTCGACTTCTTTGCTGGAAATATAACAATACAGATCCGACTGACAACGCAGCGCAAACGGCTATCCTCAAAGAGCTTCTTGGGACATGGAGTGAGAGCTTAGCTATCATGCCACACGTCCACTTCGACTATGGTCTAAACACGCACTTTGCGGGTGGACATATCACGTTTGTCAACTTCGATTGTGTCTTCCTTGACACGTCACCTATATATATTGGGACTGATGTGTTTATCGGACCCAAGTGTGTATTGGCTTGCGCTGGGCATCCCATCCATTCGAAGCAACGCCGCACAGAGCCACTAACAACAAGCAAACCCATCCATATCGGCAACAATGTATGGTTAGGAGCAAGCGTCACCATCGTGGGCGGCGTAACGATTGGTGATGGTTCGGTCATTGCGGCAGGCGCGGTGGTCACCAAGGACATCCCCGCAGGGGTCGTTGCGGGCGGCATTCCGTGCAAAGTGATTAGGCCGATAACAGATGCGGACAGGATAAAACCCGAAGAGATTACCTTCTAGCTCTTCTAATCGTTTATCAGATAACGATCGATTCCTTTTCTATTATCAATCAAAATGGTTATTCTTGTTAACCACAAGGAACATGTAAATAAAGAGCAAGTAAAGTAATCCTAACTGAAATACTTGCAAATATCATTCATGAACGGGGTCAACTGGGTATCGATGATCTTTCCATGGCGTTCTTGGCTATGCATAGAGTAAGCTATGAATAGGCGTTGCTTGGCACGGGAGATGGCTACGTAAAACTTGCGAGCGTCTTCCTGATTTTCTAGTTCTGTGCGGTTGTACTTGCTAGGAAACTTTCCATCAACTGCATCAAATACTATCACGTTATCGAACTCTAACCCCTTGGCTTTATGTATGGTAGAGATATAGATGTTTTCGAAGCAACTCCTACTATTACAAAAGTCGCTCTCCTTGATCGTATTGAGATCCATGATGTATTGAGCCAACTGATATTGCAACACATTGGGCATTGAACTATCTACCATCATGTCTTTCTGGATGTAATTGCATACCACATCCAAACGCTCTACCTTATTAATCTCAAGCGCATCTACAAATGCTTGATGTGCATATCTTAGCTCGTCAACAATCATAGGAACATCATCCGTGGAACATTCATATAATCGTTTCACGCCGTGAAGGTAAATCGGAAGATAATTGCGCTTGAATCTCTGGACAAAAGGCGTCACCTTAGGATGCATCAGGAAGGCTCGTTGGGCTTCAAGGCGCGATTGAGCTTGGGATGCACAGAGGTTAAGCAGATGTACGGTCGCGTTGACATCATCAATGGAGCGGTGCGAGTTGACGCCTTCTAGATGATAATATGCCAAGAGACTCTCAAGCTTATAGCTGCACAAGGAAGGGTCCAGTAGCTTGGCAAGCTTAAGGGTATCAAAGCTTTTTAGGGCCGTCTCATCCAGCAGTGCGTGGCAGTGGCGCTGATAGTTGTTACGAAAGATCTCGCTATCATAGCGCACATTATGCCCCACTACAACCGAATCGCCTATATAGCTCATAAACAGGCGCAAAGCCTCATCGGGCACAAGGAGCTCAGAAGCGGCTTGCTTCTCTTGGTAAAGCGTGTATAAGGGATTGGGCTTATCGCCAAGGAACGGCGGAATAGGTTTATCGGTCTTGATATAAAGATCTAAGGGTTCACCTACTAGTTGGCCGTTGCGAACCTTCATGGCAGAAATCTCGATGATGTCATCGGTCAGCACATCCAGGCCAGTGGTTTCGGTATCAAAGACCACTAAGGTTTGGTTGTGGTACACGGAGACAAACTCATCCAGATAACTGCTCCCATCATACATCAACAGATCAGAAGGCGAAAGCGCCAAGGAACGTAGTTTCCACACAAACCGACGTGCCAAAGCATAGGTGTCAAACACCTTGGTGAGTTTCAGCAGTCGGACCCAACTGAGCTGACTGTTCTCATTAGCCAACACGGACAGATGTGCAATAAGCAGTCGCATGGTGTCCGTCAAGAACAGATCGCTACCCGAGATCTTGAAATGCTGCACCCCAAGCCGCTCCATATATTGACTGATAAGCTCCGCTTCGGCATTGGTATTGACGATAACGGCTGTTGTTTGTTGCGGATAGGATTGTTTCAGGCTTTGTGCTTTCTCTGCCACAAGCCTTATCTCTTCTTCCGTGGTATCGGCATAGATAATCTGCATATCCGTCGGCGAAGGACTCTGCTCATTATCTGAAACGGGAAGCAGACTATGGTCAATATGTAGCTGATTCTCCGCAAAATCGTTAAGGACATCAAGCAGATAGCTAGGTGAGCGGTGGTTCTTTACCAGATGATAGATATGGTCCTTGCAGCGAAGCTTCAGTTCGGTGAGACGTTCCACCTTGGCGCCCATGAACGAGAAGATAGCTTGCTGTTCATCACCTAGATACACCACCGTGGACTGGTCGGGAATGGAAAGCAGATCGATGATAGCGAGTTGCATGGCATTGAGGTCCTGCACCTCATCTACCTGAATCCAACTGAAGCGTTTATGGTCATTATCGGCTTTGAGAATCTCATAAGATTGCAATAGCAGATCTTCAAAGTCGAACATGTGGTGTTGTTCCTTATACTGATGATACTGTCGTGCATAGATCATCTTCAGCAACGTGGTACGAACCTTGGACACACCAGGCAAGATCACTTGCGTTGCTTCAAGGCTAGTAAGGAAGTCGTCCGCATTCTGGTAGATGTAAGCAAGTCCTTCCTGCGAATACTGGATGTTGTGTTGCTTACACAAGAGCTTTACCGCAATGCGATCATCTTCGGTAAGAATCTCTGGGTGCAGATACAGACTGATGGGGTGATGCTTCTCTATCTGAAACATCAAATGAGAGAAGAACATGATAGACTGGTAGGTCTTGTTCTGTCGATGATTGTTTCTCGACACATTCTCATCACAGTGAAGAAAGTCGGCAATGATGCCCATGCTTTCTTCATCATCAATAATAGATGTATCGGCGGGAATGAGTTGCTGGCTGAAGAGATACTTGGAGCAGAAGCGATGGATGTTACCCACCATCAGCGTGCTGATGTCATCATCTTTCATCACACGGCTGATGCGATTGAGCATCTCTCGAGCAGCCCTATTGGTAAAGGTGAGACATAACATATCGGTATAATCGATGCCTTTAGCATGCGCATCCTTTACACGATCAGCTAGAATGGTGGTTTTGCCACAACCGGGAGGAGCTAGAACCAAGTGATGACCTTGACCTAAAGAAAGCAACCTATGTTGGCTTTCATCCAGTTGTGGAAAACTATTTGTATCCATTATAATCTTATTGAATTGGGCCTACGCCCCGCTCTATCTTCTATTTAGACGTAGACTTAGGCGACCGCTTAGTGCGATGATACGAACGATAGTCATCAAGCGGAATCTCCTTGTCCGACTCTTCCAAGACTTGGTCCTTTGGAAGCAAGAACTTCAGATAGCGTATGTTTTTACCTCTCTCTATCCATTGGTTCTCATAATAGGTATGGATATCCAGTATCTCTTGGGTTTGCGCATCCAAGCCTTGGGTGTGATAAAGGTCTTCCGTCTGAAGCAACACCTGTAGCTGGTTCTTCTCTACAAGATATTGGGTGTAGGTAAATAGGAAGTTGGAGTCGGTCTTCAGATGGATAATGCCGTTATCTACCAAAAACTTTTGATAGCGCTGAAGGAAAAATGTGGAGGACAAGCGCTTATGTACATTCTTCATCTGCGGATCACTGAAGGTCAGCCATATCTCTGAAACCTCGTCAGCAGAGAAGAAGTGGTCCACTATCTCTATATTGGTACGAAGGAAAGCTACGTTGGTCAGATGTTCGTCTAAGGCCGTCTTGGCACCGCTATGGATACGCGCTCCCTTGATATCGATGCCAATAAAGTTGATATTGGGGAACATCCGAGCCAACCCTACGGTGTATTCGCCCTTTCCACACCCCAGTTCTAAGACAATGGGGTGGTCGTTATGAAAATATTGCTCGTTCCAATGTCCCGCAATAGGGTGCTGTGGAAGTTGCGAAAAGGTCAGTTTGCCATCTTCTTTGTACTTCCACGCACTATAAGGGAACTGGAAAACATTGGAGAATGTTTCCATTTCGGCGAACTTCTGTAATTTGCCTTTGCTCATGCCTGTGAGAGGTTAGTCAATAACAACAGTGGTCCAATGATGTTTATCCTCAATCTCGCCATACTGTATACCACGAAGCGTGTTATACAACTTCGTAGACCAAGGGCCAGGCTCGTCACCGAACGAGTAGCGTTGACCTGTTTCTAGATCATCCAAGTAGGATATCGGTGAGATTACAGCCGCTGTACCACATGCGCCAGCCTCATCAAAAGTAGGCAACTCGTCCTCAGCTACGGGACGGCGTTCTACCTTTAACCCAAGATCTTCGGCTATTTGCATCAAGCTCTTGTTGGTCACACTAGGCAGAATGGATGTCGACTTTGGTGTGATATATGTATTATCCTTTATGGCAAAGAAGTTGGCTGCACCACACTCGTCCACATACTTCTTTTCTTTGGCATCAAGATAGAACTCGGACATGTAGCCCTTTGACTGTGCCATGCTATGTGCGCGCAAAGAAGCGGCATAGTTGCCACCTACCTTAAAGCGGCCTGTACCCAAAGGAGCGGCACGGTCGCAATCGCGAACGATAACATAAGGATTGGCCTTGAAGCCACCTTTAAAGTATGGTCCTACGGGAGTGGCAAACATCAGGAACAAGTATTCGACACCAGCATGAACACCTACCTGTGCATTGATACCTATCAGAAGAGGACGTATATATAAGGTGGCGCCGCTCTCATAAGTAGGAATGTATTCTTGATTGAGTCGAACCACTTTCTTGGCCATCTCGACAAACATCTCCGTTGGCACTTCGGGCATCACAATACCGCGACTTGTGTTCTGTAATCGGGCTGCATTCTCTTCCACACGGAAAAGGCGAACCTTGCCATCCACGCCACGATAAGCTTTAAGTCCTTCGAAAGCTTCTTGACCATAATGCAAACACGTTGCTGCCATATGCAGTTTGATATACTCGTCTGAACAAACTTCTATTTCGCCCCACTTACCTTCGCGATAATAGCAACGAACGTTGTAGGCAGTCGGTGTATAGCTAAAAGTCAAACTTGACCAATCTAAATCTTTCATAATATTTTACTCTTTACGTTATATTCGCAAAAGTAATACTTTTTTTTGGTTCTTCCTACATTTCTAAGCACAAAACCTTAGACGTTATATTCTTATAACATTAGGCAAAAAGCAAGCAAAACGGCATTAACTTTCAGGTTCTTCGTTAAACAGTTGTTTTATCTCACAATCCGTTTGTTTAAGCTTCTCTTTGCATTTATCTATTAAGGTTCGAGCATATGTTACCTTTTGAGCCAATTGGTCAAGATCCAATTCGCCTTTTTCCATTTGCGAAACGATTTGTTCCAGTTCGCTTACAGCATTCTCATAGTTGAAAGGCTTTTTGCTTTTTGGCATAATCTATTGTTCTTTGTTTTTATTTACATTATTACTCAATGTAGCCGAGCAGACTGGTTGATCGGTCACGAGAGATGCTATCACACCATGCTGCACATGGGTTTGCAACATACTACCAACCTTGACATCCTTAGAGTCTCTAATCACCTTTCCCGAGCAAACAGTAAAGCTATAACCTCTATTAAGCACATTTTGCGGATCAAGCAAGTCTATCTTATGCGCTAACGTATCCAAATGATGTTGTTGTTCACGCATAGACTCGTTGCACTGCAGTTGCAGTTTCTCTTCAATGTGGCAGATCTGCATGCTTTTCATACTGACATAATGAAGCGCCAAGTCGGAAAGTTTCGATGAAAGGTTATTCAGACGCATATGTTCAACGAGCTGTCTCTTCGTACACAACGGAGCCAATCGGTAAGCTATATGATCTATTCGGTTACATTCATTATGTATATAAGTGGTAGTAATCTGCTTGATTCTTTCCTGTGCTTCTTGCAACGTCTGCCACACTTGATCTAACCGATCAATGAAGAAAGCGGCGGCTGCGGTTGGAGTCTTGACACGAACATGAGACACCATGTCAAGCACACATTCATCCCGTTCGTGTCCAATACCTGTAATGATAGGTAAAGGGAAGTTGGCTACATTCTCCGCCAATAGTAACGAGTCGAAGCCCGACAGATCGGATGTGGCGCCGCCACCACGGATAATGACCACTGCATCAAAGTCAGAGATACAATCATAAATCTTGTTCAGCGCATCAATGATACTGGTTTCGATGTATTCGCCTTGCATAGTGGCTTGAAACAACGTAACGGAGAAGCGATAATGCTTCTCATTTGCATAGAGATGCTTACAGAAGTCCTCATACCCCGCTGCCGTCTGACTAGAGATAACGGCCAAGCGCTGACAGAACAAGGGAAGATGCAACTCTTTATTAAGGGTAAAGACACCCTCTTTCTTCAGTTGTTCCACAATGGCTTGCCGATGACGTAGCATATCGCCCAAGCTATACTCAGGATTGATATTTTCCACAATCCAAGTAAAGCCATATTGAGGATGAAACTGGGGATAAACCTCCAACAAGACGTTCAGTCCGCTATGTAGCGTTTCGCCAGTAGACCTTTGGAAATAAGGAGAAAGCATCGCCCAAACATTACGCCAACAACAAGCTCTTGCGTGTGCGATGGGCGTGTTACGTTTGGCTTCCTTCTCTATCAGATCCATGTAGCAATGGCCATTACGTATACGGAGGTCAGAGATTTCGGCCTTGACCCAATAGGTTCGATCCATGGTAAGCTGAATGGTTTCAGCTACCAACGAATTGAGTTCGTATAACGTGAGCGCCGCTTGCATGTTGCCCCTTATTGTTTATTGCTTTGATACGCATTCCAAAAGTTGGGAATGCCATAACCCATGATATTGTCCGGTGTTAGATAATTGTTCGAACTCTTTCGCACAATGTCTATGATTTCCTTTGCCGTCTTTTCGGGTAACGCTTGCCAAAGGCATGCTACCATTCCGGCAATGATAGGTGCGGCAAACGATGTTCCTGTATCACGTATAACCGTACCATGCCCTGTAACCACGGCGGTAGGACTGCCCATTGCCATCACGTCGGGTTTGATGCGCCAATCGGCTGTTGGCCCAACCGAACTAAAAGCAGCATTGATACTATCAGGCTCTATGGCACCAACGGTTAAGATATCATCGGCATCTGCAGGGAAACCGATTTTCTTCCAAGTACCCATTCCCTCATTACCAGCACTATTGACCAAGACGATTCCTTTGGAGGCTAACATTGATGCGGTTCGCGAGATAAGCGCCGTCTTACCATCGAGATCTTTATAATGATAATTGGTCGATTTATCATCAAAGGATACATACCCCAAAGAGGAACTGATCACGTCCACACCCAATGAATCAGCGTATTCTGCTCCTGCGGTCCAATAATCCTCCTCTGCCCCACTCTCGGTAAGAGCATCTTCTGTACGAAACAACCAATACGAGGCATCAGGCGCAGCTCCGACGAAGGATTTGGGTTGACATAAAGCCATAACTGATAGCGTCTTTGTCCCATGATCCATATATTCGTATACATTATCGGGCTGATCGGGGACGAAGTTTCGGGTTCCGTTAATATGTATATTAGAGAAAGCGGGAATCTTATCCACATTCATATATCCAGCATCTAGCACTGCTATCTGCATACCTTTGCCCATAAATCCATGATGATGCAACGTAATACCATTTACCGTACTGATTTGCTGGTAGGTGGTACCATAATAACTTTCGGGCGAATCGTCCACAATCATCAGATCTGAGCGCACGTCATCACGCTTTACACCTCTTCTTATAGAATCGGGTGAAGCCCAAACCATTTTGGCGCAACTCACAAAGGGCAGATGCTGCAAGAAAGCCAATGCTTCTTTCTGCTTGCTTCTTACCAAGATCGTATTGTTCCATTTGCTTTTACACACCACTTGATACCCATATCGTTCCACTTCTTGTGTATAAACGGCTGATACGGGAAGGTCAGTAGAATCGATCTGAAGTCCCTGACGTGCACGACGTTGTAAAGAACGATGCGATAAGAACTTCTCTGGATGTTGCAAGGAATAGGTTGTTCCATGCTTATCTGTTAGCCAAAGTCGGAAGAGATAGGTCTTACCTCCAGGATAAGGCTTAGCTACTATGGAAGGATAAGATGCAGCCGACATAGGCTTTGCTAACAACACGAGGAAAACTATAATATATAGAGATAGGTATTTTTGAATCATGCTACAAAGTTACAACAATTATATGATAATATTCCCCCATAACAACGGAAAACAATCTGTGTCTCGGATAGAAGAATGCAAAGAAATAAAATATTTTTAGGGGTCTTGCTTAATTTTCCCACCTCGATTTTCTTATAAGATATAGAAACAACAAGTTGAACAATTAAAACAATAGGAGAAATGACTATGAAACGAGTATTCAATCTTTTGGTAGTAGACGAGAGTGGTAGCATGAGTATCATCCAGCGCCAAGCATTGGCAGGAATCAACGAGACGCTTTCCACGATTCACAAGATGCAGAAGACGCACAAGAACATCGAGCAACGTGTGACGCTCATCACCTTTGATAGCACACATAAGAAGTTGTTATTTGACAACGTGTCTGCTTCGCGCATTCATCCATTGGGCTTTAAGGATTATAGACCCATGGGAGGCACTCCTCTTTATGATGCCATCGGTATGGGTATTGCTAAGATCAATGCCTTGACAACCAAGGGGGATAACGTTCTTGTCACCATCATTACGGATGGTTATGAAAACTGTAGCACAGAGTATAACTTAAGGATGATCAAGAATCTCATTGAGAAACTTAAGGAGCAGAACTGGACTTTCACATTCATTGGAACCGATAACCTCGATGTAGAAGCGATGGCAATGGATATGGGCATCGACAATCACCTTCAATTCCAAGAAGACGCAGAAGGCACCAAAGAGATGTTTGCACGCGAGAATCGTGCTCGAGAAAGATTCAATCTTTCCATGAGCATTGACCGTCCAACGGCTGCCGCTAGCTACTTTGATGAAGAAAAAGAAAACTAACCACTAAAAAGGACTGGTAAGCGAACTGCATGCGTTGCTCATGCAGTTCGTTTTTTCTTTATTTACCCTTGCCTATACTCTTGTGGACTTACGCCTGTCAATCGCTTAAAGTATTTGCAAAAGAAGCTTGGATTAGCAAAATGTAGTTTGTATGCGATTTCGGCTATTTGTAAGTTGCCATGCCGTAACATAACCTTCGCTGCTGTTGTTACAGCCTTATCTATCCATGCCTTAGCCGTGATGCCACTGGTCTGGCGTATCACAGTGCCAAGATAGCGCTCAGTAAGGCAGAGACAATCTGCATAGAACGACAGATTGCGTTGCTCTCGACAGTGAAGGTTCACCAATTGTATGAACCGATCAAAGATATCGTGCGCAGTAGAACGACTTGTCAACAAGGTGGTTGTTTGTCTGTCGAATAACGTACTATAATAAGAGGTGATAGCCGCAATCATGTGACAGGTAGCTTCCGTTACGCTGTTCTGATTGGTAACCAGTTCACAAAGCATGCGATAGAGATGGTCAAGCAACATCTCTTCCGACTGTGTTACAGGAAGGATGCCATGTTTCTGCTTACCACCAAAGAGAATTGGGAGATGGGAAGAATGGGCAATATGAAACAAGTCGTTCGTCATTCCCATGCCCACTATAAGGAAATCATCACTAACGCTAATGGGTTCAACGATGGTGCCAGGCGTAACAAACACCGCATGACCTGCAGTGACGGTATATTCTTGCAGATTAATAACGCCACGCAGTGTACCTTGTTTAATATAACCGATGCGATAATCTTCAAGCAGATACGGACTAGGGGTGTCACGAATGAATGGTTGAAGAAATTGTCTCATGTTAATCACGATGCCTAATCCATCTTTAAAAAATGACAAGGCGGGGATGTTGTTACCTTTGCTCAATGCGTCAAACATATTTTGCAAAGTCAATAGTCGGGGTTGCTTCATATTCGTATGTTACAATGTTCTGTTTGTTCGATTCCAAAGACAAAGGTAGTAATAGTTTTCTGATTCATGTCCTTTTTATCCGAATCACAAACAAAAAGAACATTCTATCCTTTCTTTAGATAACGACTGCCGTAATGATTTGCCATACCTTTGCAGCGAATAAAAACAAACTGGTATGAAAAGAATAAGAATGTGGTGGTTCATGGCAATGGCGACGTGTTGCCTTTCCGCTCGTGCATTGTCCTTATCTGAAGCTCGGCAAATGGCGCACGACAACTATCCTGCCATCCAGCAATATGGATTGATAGAACAAAGTCGCAACTACACCATCGATAATGTAGCTAAAGGTTGGTTGCCAAGGGTAAGTGCGTCCGCTGGTATCTATGGCTTTACCGATATTGTAAAATCAAACGCTTTGACGCAACAGATGGGTATGAGCATGAATAACATCATGGCAAATGGATCGGTGACGGTATCTCAAAGGGTGTACGATGGTGGTCAGACGGCAACACAGAAGCAAGTGATCGCTGCACAAAGCGATGTGCAAGCACGTGAACTTGACGTATCTATGTACGCTATCTATGAGCGCATCGACCAACTCTTCTTCGGTATCCTCTTGCTTGACGAGCAGATGACGTTGAACGACTTGTATCTGACCGACCTAAAGACGAGTGAACAAACTATTAAGAGCATGATGAAAGGCGGGATTGCCAACCAAGGCGACCTAGAAACTATCCTGGTGGAAGAAGTGAAAGCTACACAACAAGGAGATGCTCTGCGTACATCAAGGCAGTCGTATCTACGGATATTGAGTTTGTTTATCGGGAAAGAATTGTCAGAGAACGAGACTATAGAGAAGCCCGAAGGCTTAATCTCCATGGGGCATGAAGCCGTGAATCGTCCCGAACTGTCCTACTATGCTTCTAAGAATCTTCTTCTCGACGCTCAACACAAACAGCTCGATAGCAACCTTCACCCTACGGTGAGTGTCTTCGGCATGGGAATGATTCATACCAAAGTAAGCGATTTCTTGAACGAAGGTCTCTTCATGGTAGGCGTATCGCTATCATGGAACATCGGAGCTCTTTATACGCGGAAGAATGACATGCATAAGATAGAAGTGCAAAGGGCAATAAACAACGCTCAACGCGAGACGTTCCTCTTTCAGAACCGACTGGCGAACGAAGAAGCCTCTGGTGCTATCACGTCACTGCGCAAGCAGATAGCCAAAGACAATGAGATAGTAAGCCTTAGTGAAAGTATCCGAAGCAAAGGCGACAAGAAGGTGCAACTCGGCACGGAGAGTGTCAACGAACTGGTGCGTCTCATCAATGCCGTAAGCCTAGCAAAGCAACAAAAGGCTCTGCATGAGATAGAGCTATTAAAGGAAATCTACAAGCAACGCAACTTGAATAACAACTAACAACATAGAGCGATGAAAATAACGAATAGCATAATAGGTTTGATGGTAACATTAACCGCACTGACTTCTTGCAGTGAGGAGGAAAAGACGTATGATGCCACGGGCACATTTGAAGCTACGGAAGTAACCATATCGGCAGAACAAAACGGTGCTCTCATGCGGTTTGACGTCAATGAAGGTGATAGCATCATCAAAGGAAAGCAAGTGGGGATCATTGATACGGTTGCATTCTATCTGAAAGCACGACAGGTAGGAGCCACCAAACAGGTATACGCTTCCCAACGACCCGACCAAAGCAAGCAGGTAGCCGCCACCCGAGAACAGCTAGCAAAGGCGCGTGAGGAGTGTGAGCGATTTGCTGCATTGGTCAGTGAGGGCGCTGCCAATCAAAAGAGTTTGGACGATGCACAAAGTCAAGTGAAGGTGTTGGAAGCGCAACTGGAAGCGCAACTATCTTCGCTCAACACCTCTACCAATAGCCTCAACGCACAAATGAGCACCACTGACATAGAGAAGCTACAAGTCATTGACCAACTGAGGAAGTGTCATATCCTTTGTCCAGTCTCGGGTGTAGTGCTTGAGAAATATGCAGAACAAGGAGAATTTGCCTCCATCGGCAAACCGCTCTTTAAGATTGCCGACATCCATCAGATGTTTCTGCGCGCTTACCTCACCTCCGCCCAACTCAAGAACATAAAGATTGGACAACAGGTGAAAGTCTTTGCCGACTATGGTCGTGGACAGAAGAAAGAATACCAAGGCAAGGTAACATGGATATCGTCTAAATCGGAGTTTACCCCGAAGTCGATTCTTACCGACGATGAACGTGCCGACTTAGTCTATGCCGTGAAGATTGCCGTTGTTAATGATGGTTATGTAAAGATTGGCATGTACGGAGAGGTGAAGTTTTAGATAGGATATAGAAATACGTTGAAAGATGAGTAAGGCTGTTGTTGTAGAACAGATAACGAAGCATTATGGCAAGGTGGAGGCGCTTCGAGACGTGAGTTTCACCGTCGAGAAAGGTGAGATCTTCGGCCTCATAGGACCCGACGGAGCTGGCAAGACCACGCTTTTCCGCATCCTAGCCACACTGATATTGGCTGACAAGGGGACTGCTTCCGTTGAGGGGCACGACGTGCAAAAGGAGATGCGGACTATACGCAGCATGACAGGATACATGCCGGGGACGTTTTCGCTTTATCAAGACTTATCGGTGAAGGAGAACTTATCGTTTTTTGCCACGCTCTTCGGCACCACCATTGAAGCGGAGTATGAGCACATCAAGGCCATCTATTCGCAGATTGAGAAGTTTGCCAATCGCAAAGCGGGCGCACTATCGGGTGGTATGAAGCAGAAGCTTGCGCTCTCTTGCGCCTTGGTACATAAGCCTCGCATCCTCCTTCTTGACGAACCCACCACTGGCGTTGACCCAGTGAGTAGGAAGGAACTTTGGGATGTGCTCGAGGCTTTGAAGGAACAGGGCATCACCATCATCGTTTCCACGCCTTATCTCGATGAGGTGCGCCGTTGTCACCGCATTGCTTTCTTGCAAAATGGAAAGATCATGGGCATCGGCAAACCTGAAGAAATCCTTAATACATATAAAGATGTGTTCTGCCCATCAGGCATTGACCATTCAGTCCATAACGCTTTTGCCGACAACGTGATAGAGGTGGAACATCTTGTGAAGGTCTTTGGGTCGTTTCATGCCGTTGACGACATCTCGTTTTCTGTTAGAAGAGGCGAGATCTTCGGTTTCCTTGGTGCCAATGGTGCGGGCAAAACCACAGCCATGCACATCCTGACGGGACTAAACCAACCCACAAGTGGCAGTGGACGCGTAGCAGGATGTGACATCACCACCGAGTATGAACAGATTAAGAAGCACATCGGGTACATGAGCCAGAAGTTCTCGCTCTACAAGGACTTGACCGTAAGAGAGAACATACACCTCTTTGCGGGCATCTATGACATGGGCATGAAAGAGATTCGGCGCAAGACCGAGGCGCTTCTTGACCGTCTTCACTTCTCCGATCATGGTGACGATATCGTAGCTAGCCTTCCCTTGGGATGGAAGCAGAAACTGGCTTTCTCGGTCAGCATCTTTCATGAACCAGAGATTGTGTTCCTTGACGAACCTACGGGAGGTGTAGATCCGGCTATCCGCCGACAGTTTTGGGAACTGATTTATGAAGCTGCCGACCGCGGTATCACGGTGTTTGTCACCACACATTATATGGATGAGGCAGAGTATTGTGACCGCATATCCATCATGGTAGATGGCAAGATCAAGGCTCTTGGCACACCTGAGGCTCTAAAGCGCGACTTGAATCAACCCGACATGGATGGCGTGTTCACGTTTTTAGCAAGACAATCAACTAGACAATGAAGCAATTTTTATCTTTCGTTACCAAAGAGACTCGGCATATCTTACGGGACAAACGCACGATGCTGGTTCTTTTCGGCATCCCCATCATTGAGATGCTCCTCTTCGGCTTTGCCATCTCTACCGATGTGCGCAACGTACGAACCGTAGTGGTGTTCTCTTCCATAGACCACGAAACGCAACGGATGATTGAGAAGTTGAGCGCCAATCAGTACTTTAATATATTATATAAGGTGGGAACGACTGCTGAAGCGGAACATCTCATCAGAAATCAAGCAGCAGACATGGCCATCTGCTTCGGTCACAACTTTGCGTCGAAACACACCGACATACAGGTTATCACGGATGGCGCAGACCCTAATATGGCGCAGATGTATGCTGCTTATGCCACGCAGATACTTTCGCCATCAAGCCAGAAAGGTTCTCTGATTGCGGAGAAACTTCTTTTCAATCCGCAGATGCAGAGCAGTTACAACTTTGTGCCAGGCATCATTGGCATCATCTTGATGCTAATCTGCGCGATGATGACGAGCATCAGCATTGTCAGAGAGAAGGAACGCGGCACGATGGAGGTGCTCCTGATCAGCCCAATTCGTCCATTGACGATCATCATAGCCAAGGCGGTTCCTTATCTGTTGCTTGCTTTCGTTATCCTCACTTTCATTCTGCTCATTGCCCAATACATCCTATTGGTGCCGCTGACGGGAAGTGTTTGGGCTATATACATGGTATCGGGCATCTATATCCTCTTGGCGCTGTCGCTTGGTTTGCTTATCAGTAGCGTTGCCAAGACACAATTGGTTGCATTGCTTGCCTCAGCGATTATGCTGATGATGCCGTGCATCTTGCTCAGTGGCATGATTTATCCAATAGAGAGCATGCCTAAAATCTTACAATACATCTCTGCGCTCATTCCCCCGAGATACTACATCTCTGCCATACGCAAACTGATGGTTATGGGTGTGAGCATCGATAAGGTGGCAACTGAAATAGCTGTACTGACAGGTATGACCTTGGTATTGCTCACGGCTGCTCTACTAAAATTCAACAAAAGACTGGAATAATAACAATGGCTTTAAAGTATTTGCTTCACAAAGAGATTCTTCAGATACGGCGCAATGCCTTCATCCCACGTCTTATCTTGGTGTTCCCCATCATGATCATGTGTGTCATGCCTTGGGTGATGAACATGGAGGTGAAGAATATTGTGGTGGATGTGGTGGACAATGACCATTCTATGTGGTCCACCCAACTGGTACATCGCATTGCAGCAAGCGATTATTTTATCTTCGGTGGTTTGAAATCTAGTTACGCTTCGGCGTTGGCTGACATAGAAAGTTCCAAGGCGGATGTCATCATAGAGATTGCGCCACGCTTAGAACGAGGTATACAAGATGGTCGATCAAAGATTCTTGTAGCTGCCAATGCGGTGAATGGCAACAAAGGGTGCATGGGTAGCTCGTACGTAAGCAGCGTCATTGCGCAGCATCTGTCCTCTATCATGGGTGGGAAGGACATTCAAGCGTTGAACGCTCCAGCTTCGCAAGTATCAGTGCTTTACCTTTACAACAAGCACCTTAACTATAAGGTATTCATGATTCCATCGCTGATGGCCATCCTCATCTTGCTGATGTGCGGTTTTCTCCCAGCGCTCAATATTGTTGGAGAGAAGGAGAGTGGCACGATTGAAGCTATCAATGTGACTCCCGTAAAGAAGTGGGAGTTCATCCTTGCCAAACTGATTCCTTACTGGCTGATTGGCTTGTTGGTGATGACGGTGTGTTTTGTGTTGGCATGGGCGGTGTATGGCATCACCTCGGCTGGCAACATCGCCTTAATCTATCTCTTGGCCATCCTTCTTGCATTCATCGTCAGCGGGTGGGGACTAGTTATCTCCAACTACAACGACACGATGCAACAAGCCGTCTTTGTGATGTGGTTTGTCGTGATGTGTCTCTTGCTTCTGAGCGGGCTTTTCACGCCTGTGCGTTCCATGCCTCATTGGGCTTACCTCACTACGTATGTCAACCCGATGCACTACTTCATTGATGCCATTCGAACGGTCTTTGTGCGTGGAGGCGACTTGAAGAGTATAGCTCATCAAGTCGTTGCACTTGGCATCATCGCTTTCGTGATGAATGTATGGGCTGTAGCGAGCTATCGCAAGAATACGTAAACTGATTTCAGCGCTTAACCTTCTATCTCGTCCCAAAAACTTTCAGGTAAGCTGATGTTCTTTACCATCTTTGCTTCTTCAAACAAAGGAGCAATGTCCTCGGCATCAAAGCCGGCTATACCACAACCGATAGGGGTTACCAAGAATTGTTTCTCAGGATGCTGCTTGGCATAAGCGATAAAGTCATTCACATACGGACGAATGGTTTCCACACCTCCTTGCATCGTTGGGATGGCATAGCTCTGCCCTTGCATCCCGACACCTTGTCCCATGACCGCACCAAAACGGAGACGAGCTAGGCGTGCAGCGCCACCACCATGCATACCTGCTAGATTGCTTCCAAAGACAAATACCTCATTCTCTTTCAGCGTATCGATCCACTGAGGAGTGACTCTGTCTTTCCTTAATTGTTCCATACTCATATCTTTGTTTTCATTTACTAGCCAACTTGTAGGTTGACATTCAGCATCTCTGAATCCAGAGACAAACGAACGTGGCATATAATCGGATGCGATGAAGTATCTCTTAAAGTAAGGTATAATCACATCGTGCATCATCCTTTGACAACGTTGCGTGATGGCAGAAGCCGACATACCCAGTTGTTCAGCCACATCCTTGCTCTTAAATCCCTCGATATAGAGCATCTTGAGAATGATGCTATTGGTGCTGTCTCGTCCAAAGTAGCGGTTCCCGATTTCTTCTATCGTACGATAAAGTTCTTGTTCAAACTGGCTGTCGGTCATATCAAAGGACTGACTTTCCTGTTTGGCTTCGAAACTCTCAAATCGATTTTCTTTCGTCAATGCTTTAAGCTTATCCAGCAACAAGAACCTAAAGCCATTGATCATCCATGTCTTGAGCGACATCGTGGGCTTTCGATCCTCCAAAGGTTTGAAGGAACGAGTACTAAGGTATATAAAGTATTCGTGAGCAAGCGAGTAGAAATCCATCCCTGGCTTGATCCGCAAACTATAACGCTTATCATAAATACAGTAAGCTATGCGGCAATAACCATAGTAATACTCCCTTACGATCCTTGCATTGGCTTCTTTGAATCCTTGCAGAATCTCATTGTCTGACAATTGAGCCAACCTATGATTGCTCATTGGAGCTGTCGTTCCTGATTGTTTCATTCCTCTGATGTTATTTATCGCCACTGCAAATATACTTCTTTTATAAGGAAATGGCAACTGACTTCTGTCTTTTCTGTACGCCCATTATATATAAGGTGTAACAATCGGGGCTTGCTGACTATCATGCGATAGGTCAACAAGCCCCGTGCTATTATGATTCAAAATCGATTAGAATCGATTTCTATTCTTATACATCTGCGTTCCGACTATTCCCACTCGATGGTCGAGGGTGGTTTAGAAGAGATGTCATAACATACGCGGTTCACGCCTTTGACCTTGTTGATGATTTCGTTAGAGACCTTAGCCATGAAGTCGTAGGGCAGATGTGCCCAGTCGGCTGTCATCGCGTCAGTACTGGTCACGGCACGAAGAGCCACAGGATGCTCATAGGTACGTTCGTCACCCATCACACCTACCGAGCGAACGGTAGATAGCAACACGGTGCCTGCCTGCCAAATCTGATCGTAAAGCGAAACCTCAATCTCGCCGTTCTGCATGTCTACGGGCACACCGGCAGCCAACACACGACGAGCTTCCTCACCGCTGAGACGCACCTTATATTCGCGCAGTCCACGGATATAGATATCGTCTGCGTCCTGAAGGATACGCACCTTCTCCGGTGTGATATCGCCAAGGATACGCACTGCCAATCCTGGTCCTGGGAAAGGATGACGGGTGATGAGATGTTCAGGCATACCCATTGAGCGCCCTACCCTACGCACCTCGTCCTTGAACAACCACTTCAAGGGCTCGCATAGCTGGAGGTTCATCTCTTTGGGGAGTCCACCTACGTTGTGGTGGCTCTTGATCACCTTGCCTGTGATGTTAAGACTCTCGATGCGGTCAGGATATATCGTTCCTTGTGCCAACCACTTAGCACCGGTTTGTTTCTTAGCTTCTGCGTTGAACACCTCCACAAAGTCGCGGCCGATGATCTTACGCTTCTGCTCAGGATCGGTAACACCAGCTAGGTCGGTAAAGAACTTCTCTGAAGCATCCACACCTATCACGTTCAGACCTAAGCACTTATAGTCTTCCATTACATCATGGAACTCGTTCTTGCGCAACATGCCATGATCCACAAAGATACAAGTAAGGTTCTTACCGATAGCTTTATTCAGGAGCACCGCTGCGACACTTGAATCGACACCACCCGAAAGACCGAGAATCACCTTGTCATCACCCAGTTGCGCTTTCAGTTCGTTGACCGTAGTCTCCACAAACGAGTCTGCGCTCCAGTCTTGTTTGCTACCACAGATGTCTACCACAAAGTTCTTGAGCAACAAGGACCCTTGAAGTGAATGGAACACCTCTGGGTGGAACTGCACCGCCCAAACGGGTTGCTTGGTTGAGGCATAAGCGGCATACTTCACGTTGGCTGTTGAGGCTATACACTCATAGTCGGCTGGTATAGCGGTGATGGTATCACCATGACTCATCCACACTTGCGAATGTTCCTCAAAGCCCTTGAACAAAGGGTTAGCGGCATCAAAATGCTCCAAGTTGGCACGTCCATACTCGCGTGTGTCAGCAGCCTCCACCTTACCACCATTGGCATAAGAGATATACTGTGCACCATAACAGATACCCAGCACAGGAATTCGACCTACAAACATGCTAAGGTCAACCTTGAATGCCTCGGCATCATGCACTGAGAAAGGTGAACCGGAGAGGATAACGCCGATCACGGAAGGATCGTCTTTAGGAAACTTGTTGTAAGGTAGAATCTCGCAGAAGGTATCTAGCTCGCGTACTCTACGACCAATAAGCTGTGTAGTTTGCGAGCCGAAATCCAAGATGATTATCTTCTGTTGCATAACTAAAAATTTAAAAAGCCTCTCCAAATTCCTCGGAGAGGCTTGTAGAGACTTGATTTCGTTTCTTGTCTTGAGGTGCCTAGCAGAATCGAACTGCTCTACACGGTTTTGCAGACCGTTACCTAACCGACCGGCCCAGGCACCTTATTTTCTAAAAGCGATGCAAAGGTAACACTATTCATCCATATTACCAAACTTTTCGGGCTTTATTTTTCACAAATCTTTTTTATTTCCTTCTCCTTTATATCAGCGACCGCCCCTCCTTCTATGCTCATCCCTATCATCCACGATGTCGCCTTGCTGCGTTACACCTTATTATATAGTAACTACGCTAATGGCTTTAGAGACCAACGTTCATTAATTGCTTCTTCCGTTTGGATAATTGGACATAAAGTTATACTTTTGCAATAGTAACCTTTCAAATACAATAAATATGATTTGTCCAGAATGCGGATGTCACGACGTAATCGTCTATGACGACAATACAGCTCAATGCCAAGAATGTGGTTTCACTGGTAGCGTAAGCATATTTTACGAATAACCTTTATACATTCGCAGAGTAAAGCACCAATAACTATCCCAAAGAGGGCTGAATGCTTGGTTGCATTCAGCCCTCTCAATGTATTGGCTTGGTACACTTGCGTGATGCGTCTAACTATCTGTTGCTAAGTGGACACAAGCGATAAGGAGTCGGTTTATTTGAACGTAAAGGTTGGATAGTGGCTAGAGTCGGTTTGTACACCACCATGATCATAATATACATAAGCGAACTGACTGCTCAGATCTTTTCCTGTGGCCATCGTACCAAACTCTGTTATCTTCGTACCATTCTTGGTTACGTTCTCACAGTTGATTACGAGTCCACTGAAAGCCTTCTTCGTAGTTGCGTCAGTGTTAGTGTAGTCTTGGAAGAGCATTACGCTCTCTGTCGTTGCACCAGTATATGTGATAGCACAATCCTTGAGATTTACAGTGAACGTATGTGTATTGAATCTATTGCTGATACGAACGGCATCAGAGTTCGGATTCAAGTTGAAGGTACAGTTCTCGATAGTAGCCACACCACCTTCAGGCATACCGAAGATTGAGATTGCATTGTTGGTAGATGCAGAACCGAACTTACAGTTCTTGATAACGATATTGCTTGATACTGGGTTATTACTCAAGTTGATCTCGATAGAATTGTATCCCTCAGTGACATTAGTAAAATCTACATTATCAATGAGCACCTTGCCAGAGGTATTGAGAGAGAGGCGTGCGTTGCCATTGGCCTTTGGGAAAGCTCCAGTGACCTTAACATCTTTAAGCGTGATGCTATTGGCTTTAACGTTAAGTGCAGTAGCATCTATAGTTCCATTCTTAAGCGTAAGGCTACTTACGTTAAGTGTTTGTATATTCTTTTCGTTTGTGGTAGAGAACGATTCACCGTTGAGGTCGAGCGTGATATCCTTCTTTGCCAACTCTTCTGCAGAGGTATTGGCGAGGAGTTCCTTAAAGGCAGACACACCAGTAACCATCTGTTCGATAGTACCTGTATATGTACCAAAGTTGACTTCAAAGTTGAGCCAAGCACAACGATCTACTGTGTTGGCAGAGCTATTGGTCTTCTCAGCTACTACCGTAGAACCATTCAACACTGCAAGCTTCAGAGAGTTATAGGTGCCTGTTGGTACAGGGAGATAGAAGTGGTAGATACCCGAAGCGTTGGTCTTGGTAAAACTAAACTTAACCGTGTTAGCATCCGTAGAAGTGGTCTCACTGGTAGCCACGACAGGAGCTTGACCTGAGGTGTTTACCTTGAAGTCGCCACTGATAGGCTTATCCGTTGTTACCTGGAAGCCATCTACACCTGCAGGAAGCAGAGCCGTGAATGCCAAGACGCCACCTACATGACGGAAGTTGAATGTAGTCTGATCATCACCAAACTGCGCCACCATAGGATCATTCACATCAGAGCTCTGTGTAAGCGTAGCGGGATAGTTGACGATAAGTTCACCGCCGGTATAGCTCTTTGCTGCCGTTGTTGGGAACACAGCCACTTCTTTAGGAATAAAGGTAGGGCTCTCGTAAGTAGCGACACCCGTACCAGCGCCACTCTTAAACGTCATGGTTTGGAAACCATTGGCGCTGTACACGCTGATGTTGTCACCATTTGACCACAAGAACACACCATCACCACCATTGTATGAGCGGGTACCCGTTGCGGTGTTCTCTACAGTAGCCGTATAGCTACGACCTGCTTTGTTTACATTCTCTTCAAGATCCTGACTACAACCGCTAGCCAAGACTGCGAGTGCAGAACAGAATAATACTGTTAAACCTTGATTTTTCATACCTTCAGTTTTTAGTTTATTGTTTAGTTAAAGATTACAGACACATTTAGTTGAGTTCGTAGTCGTTTTTCTCGTCTTGAAATGTACCTTGACCAGGTTTCTCTACCCATCCTTCGGTGCCACCTTTACCACTATAAGCTAGGATTGCACACGAACTGATTTCAATGCTACACATACGGGGCTTTACATAACTTTTTGTTTTTGCTTGACGTTTCATTATATACTGATTTTTCGTTTATGTTTACATATTTACCTAATACACACACAAAGGTATAATGAATTGCTCGATTTACCCCCCGATAGTTAAACATTGTTAAGATGTAAAACAAAGTTATTGTTTCGCTTTTTACGTTCACTTCTTACGAACCCCAAGAAGGATTGTAAAAAGGTTTCGCATCTATGATATGACTGAGGTAAATGAGCTCTAGCGTATGTTGCTTTGTAAATATTTAATCAAAGAAATAGTACCATCACAGAGTGATGAAATAGATTTTAGAGAACCGACAAATGTTCATTATTTATCCCGATATACTTGACTGCAGTGTCAAACATACCTCAGTTCGGGATAAGAATGCCTTGAAGCGTCCATGCAAGAGCATTATATGTATGCAGCACTTATTCTTTCATGTGCTCATATCATCATTCTCACCCTCTGAAAGCGCCCGAAGCTAAACAAAAAATAAATTGATTTCTGCTGAGAAATAATTTATTTTTTCTTAGAAATCAATTTATTTTTCTCTGCCATACCTTCCCTTCTATCTCTTCATATACCTCATTTTGG
>CAVJZR010000043.1:0-21149 GCA_963654235.1 Bacteroidaceae bacterium
AGAGCGGAATACGGGAATCGAACCCGCCTCCCAGGCTTGGGAAGCCCGTGCACTACCGATGTGCTAATTCCGCAAGATTAATTATTGGTCTTTGATTAAAGAGATAAAAAGAACGCTACTATAATCAAAGAGCCGATACCCGGACTCGAACCGGGGACCTACGCATTACGAATGCGTTGCTCTACCAACTGAGCCATATCGGCTAATGCATTGCAAAAGTACATAGATTTTTACGATTAGCCAAATTATTCGCAGTGTTTTTTCTACGATACTTTTGCATTGCTATCACTTAAGGCGTGATCTATAAATTTCACGCACTATTAAATTTAGTAATTTAGACGGATTGCGCTTGGTATCTTTTTTGTTTTTATCCGGCAAAGATATTGCAAACCGAATGCAATCGAGCTTGCTTGAAATTGCTGAGGTGCAGCATATCTTATGCAAAGATATTTTATTGAATCCACCTTATTTATTATAGAGATGGAACATACGCTCCATCATTTGCCATTTCTCATCAGAGGTGGAGCCTTTCACGCATTGCTGGAATTGCGCTACATAATCTTCCCATTCCGCTTGCTTGGGCATGGTGGCGAGGCGAGCCATCACCTCATCCCAGTCTAGCTCTGCAGGCATATCCACAATCATCACCAGGCGCGTTCCAAGGATATATAGCTCCATTTCCAAGATGCCCACCTCACGGATGCCTTTCAGGATCTCGGGCCACGCTTCGGGTTCGCTATGCGCTTTGCGGTAAAGAGCGATGAGTGCGGGATTGTCTCGTAGCTCCATCGTTTGCACGTAACGCTTGATGGGTTGCTGGTACACTTGCTGCAGATAGCCTTTCTCTTGTGTTGATTGACTGTTCATCTTGTTTATTTTCTAAGCGCTAAGTTGTAATTATAGTATTTGGGGTTGCCCGTGATGTCTTCCAAGACATGGATAAATGGTGGGAAGACCACACTCTCGTTTTGCTGCATACCCTTCGTTTCCAGAATGATCAGATCCTGAACGGGTTCCAAGAAGTGGTCCAGCTCAAAGTATTGACCTTTCCATATAAAGCTGCTGCGCTCCTTATGGATGGTTTGGCGGTAAGGATCGGCTTGTTGCAAGAGCGATTCGTACAGATTGTTGCTGATCTGACGTTCCGTCTCGAGCTGTTCGGTGGCAGAGAGGCGCTTCTTGGTGGTAAGCACATTGACCTCCATACCATTCCAAAGACGTTTGCGAAGGCGCACCTCACTTTGAGGTTCGGTAACGAGATAAGTCTGTGTGATATCGCTCTCAATGGCATCCGGAATCTTATCGGTCACCTTAACGATGTATTTGCGTTCCTCTGTTATCGGTTGTGGTACGCCCAATACGGAAGAGATCTCTTTGAGGACACGATTCAGCTTGTTATCAAAGTCCTCATGGTTATTGATCACACGCAGTTGGGGATGTTCTGCCCAAGCCTCTATCACCTTCTTATCCAACTGACGTGCCAGCTCGATGCCTTCAGTACGGGTGCTATTGGTGGCAGTGGTATAGAACTGCTCGGCGCCATCAGCGGCAGATACGAGGTGCAACACCGCATCATAACGCTCTAGGAGCTGACGGTTGTCCACACCCACCAGACCGGTAATCTTCGCCCACATCTCTTTAGTCATATAGGCAGAAATGTCGAGCGCGCCTCTATCACAGATAATCAAGACGGGTTGTTCTATTTGCGAAGCCATCTTATAGAACTTGTCTTCGAAGGCCAATTGCATCTCAAGCGTGGCTTTCTCGCCTTCGTAGAAGAAGTTTTGGTTCTTGGTGAGATAGTCCATTCCGGCCTGACTGAAGATGGTTGGCACCTCAGGAATGGTGAACACTTTGTATCCCAAACTAGAGAAATGCTCTATCACTTTGACCAAGGCCGATGTCTTTCCGGCGCAAGGGCCACCTGTGAGCACGATGGTTTTGATATGATCCATTGCTTATCTATCGAGTTTTCGTTAATCTTTCCATTCTTCCCCTCTGATCCATGTGGTCTGACAACCAAGCGACTGAGCAGGCGCGATATCGTTCTTCATGCTATCGCCCACCACCATCACATCGGCAGCAGCCAGACCTAAACGTTCAAGCGCGAAGACAAAGATCTGCGGATCGGGTTTACGCACACCCACAACAGCACTTTCCACCACATGATCGAACACATCATCGAGGTGCATCTCCTCAAGCACGGTTTCCAGATTGCCATAGAAATTGCTAACCAACGCCAAGGGATAGCGCTTCTTGAGCACGGCGAGCATCTCTCGGCTCTCTGCCACCACATCACAGGTCTGAGCGTAGAGCGCCTCTAGCAACTGATGCTTCGAGTGGTCAAGGTCAACGTGTGCGTCCGTGAACAGCTGATGGGAGGACAGATAATCCATCTGCAAATCGAGCTTGGTTGCCAACGTGGTGCGGAAGGTGTCATGCGGCTGGATGATAGATTGGCTGCCCAAGGTGCGTTCGCCATAGACGTAGGCATCCTTAAACTGTTCCCACTTCACCGGTATGCCCAATCGTTCGTAGGCATGCCAAATCACTTTACCCCAATGACAGCCTTGCGTATCAAGGGTGCCGCCATAATCAAACAAATAGCCTTTAATCATAGTATCTAGAGTTTTGCCATCATACGTCTGCAGAGATTCTCATGACGCTTGTGCATATAAATATAAACCACGTTGAAGAATACAATCTCAATCAATAGGTATAGCCAAGGGCATCCTAAGAGACAAGTGATATAGATGATAATGGCACGCGCGTTAAACGTCAGGAAGTTGGCCATCGGCATCAGTGGACGACTGCCTGCAAGAAACTCATCCTTCCACGCTTGTGGCACTTTCTCTACATCGCCATACTTGTCATACATAGCCTTCAGCATCTTTTGGAACAAAGGGGTACGACGCTCTTGGCTCTTACAGTAGTTCTGATAGTTGCCATGAAAGGCGTGCTCCCAAAAAGCGCCTTTCTTTGGTAGGTTCTCCACTATCTCGTGCTCCTTAGCATAACTATCTAGTTCGGATCCTTCTACACCTTTCAAGAAGAACAGATGTATTTGGCGATAATAGTCGCTCAGGGAGCTCTGAGGCGAATGGCAAAGGAAGCCAGCTATCGCAGCAAAGGCAAATCCCCACAAGCCCCAAGCCACCTCAGTACCGGGGATGTGCTGATGCCATAACCTCACCACGATGGCTAGGTAGATGCAAAAGAACCACACGTCACCCGCAAAGCCATCGAGACAGCGACCGATGAGTGACCGCTGATTGGTGAGACGGGCCAGTTGGCCATCGGTGGAGTCACAGAAGTTGGCAAACATCAAGAGGATGATACCCATAATGTTATACGACAAGGCTTCATAATGGAACATCCACCCAGCTGCCACGCCTAAGACGATGGACAGCAAGGTTATGGTATTGGGATGAACACCAAGGCGTTTCCAGATCAATGCAAAGAAAAGACCGATGGGTCGGGTGAAGTAAATATCTATGGTTTCTTCGGTATCGTTGGATTTGAACGACTCATGAAGGAGCGTCTTAAATGATTTCTTATTGCTCATTAATGTTGATTTTGAATTCTGATAAATATGATTGAGTGGGCACCAATGCTTGGATTATCGCACCAGGCTTGCTATGGCGCAAGCGGCTTCGTCACGACAACGCGAATAACTGGGCCAGTCATTAAAGTCGATGATTACGATTTGGCCATCCGCCTGTATGATGGCATCGCCACCATAAATGGGGAGATTGGCTGCCGCAGACACTTGATGGGCATAGGCTTGCAACTGTGCTGCAGAAAAAGGGTAATGATGCGCTGCGCCATTCCGGGCTTCGTCACCAAACTTACTGATACCATCATCGCTGGGATAATAGTAACGGAAGAAACTGGTGCCGCGTACACCATAAAACTTTACCAAGTCGCCTTCCACATGTCGTTGCACCTGCCAGTGCGCGATGCCTCGTTCCTTAAATGACTGGATAGCTTGACTGAGCGTCTCACGCGATTCGCAGAACACCACGTCCGAGGCGCCTTGCGCTGCCATATCACTGCGCTTCAGCCAGAAAGGACCCTCGCCATCAGCCGATGGATAAGGGACGTGAGCCTGTTGCATAATCTGCTGCAAGCGCAAACGATCACAAGCGCTGATTCCTTCAGACGGATTGAGCACCCTGACGCCACTTTGCTCCACCTGCTGTAATAGCCGCAGAGTGCTAGGACGACGCCCCATCGTGAATATCACGTCAGCCTCATATAGGCGTGAGGAGATGCCTGGGTCTAACAGATGATCTTCAGGAATCATCTCTCCATCAAACCTCTTCACCACACTTGAGAGGATAGCATGATCCTTCTCTACAGAGTTGGGCGAGAAGCATGTGGCCCGCTGTATGGCGCAAACTCTCATTCGGCTGTCGCACTTAGGAATTGCTCGGCCTTGGCTATATCGCTGACATGGTCGATATCCAGCACTTTGCTGAATGACCAAGCCTTCAATCGCTGTCCCTCATGGATCAGTTCGCGTTGGAAATTGCGCATCCGGCTCTTCCCACTTTCCACGCATCGCGTGAGCGTATCCAAGGCTTTGGGACTTAAACCATAAATGCCTCCAGAGATATAACGAGTTTCAGCTGGTGCTTGATCAAGGAAATCCGTAATCTGCATATCTGCGTCCACATCGACATAGAGAGGTTTTTCGTCATCTATATAGTCGGTCACGCCCATCACACCGTCATATCCGTCGGCTATCGCTTGCTGGAAAGAACGGATGTACTGGGCAAACTCTTCTGAACGGAAGATGGTATCCACCGTGGTCAGCACAAAAGGTTCGTCACCCTTCAGCAATCGGGATAGCTCATAGAAGCTATGCATCGAACTTGGAGTGGTTTGGCTGATATACTTCAAGGGGACGGGCTTGCCATTCAAGCCTTCATGTTGGAGCGTCTGAAGGTGCTGTTCCACCTCCGGACGTATCTTGTTGCAGATCACATCCACCTCAGTAGCTCCATGATTGACGAATATACGGATCAAGCGATCTATGAGGCGTTCACCACAAACACGTATCAATGGTTTGGGCTCGGCAACCCCTTCTTGGCTCAAACGAGAACCTTCTCCCGCAGCTATAATGGCATATTTCATATTGCAAAGATATAAAATTATTAGGATATCACACGATTAGGATTCGTAATTCTACTTGAATAAGGAACGAAACAATGGTGGTATCGGTGTTTCAAACTCCATTCGCTTATGCGTAACGGGATGATAGAAGCACAACACATAGGCATGGAGACATAGTCGGTGGATGGGGTCGTCACCGTTGCCATACTTCACATCTCCGCACACGGGATGTCCCATGTCTGCACTATGCACGCGTATCTGATTCTTGCGACCTGTTTCTAGTCGGTATTCGACAAGCGAATGGGTCGTAGTACGGTCGAGCACAAAGAAATGGGTCACTGCATACTTGCCCCCATTATCCACAGGCGAACTGAAGGTCACATAGGCTTTGTTGTCTTTGAGCCAGTTGGCTATCGTTCCTTCATCGTCCTCCATCTCTCCACTTACCACAGCCACATATCGACGGTCATACACGATGTGATGCCAGTCGTGCTCTAGGAGTTGTTCGGTTTGGAGGTCTTTGGCGTAAATCATCAAACCCGAGGTGTCACGATCTAGGCGATGAACCACATGCGCCGTGCAACGTTGCTTGGTCTTATGAAAGTAATCGTCCAACACGGTCTTGACGTTCAACGAGGAATGGCCTGCAGCCATGGACAAGATTCCGGGCTTCTTCTCTATCACAACGAGGTATTGGTCCTCATAGACGATATTGATGTATTTGCTCTTAAACTGATTGGCTTTCTTCGATTTGCTCACGCTGACCTTGTCACCTTTATGAAGGGGGTAATCAAACTGTGTGACAAACTTGCCATTGACCTTGATGCCGCGGTTCTTTAGCGTAGCTTTGATCTTGTTTTTGCTTTCAGGGACGTTGGTAAGCAACCATTCTAGCAAAAAAGAAGCCGCCTCAACAGTGAAGCGGCTAAAATTATCTTTGTTATTATTGTTTGTCAATTGCTTCATAACGCAAAGTTACAAACTATTTATGGGTTGGGCAAATGCTTCTTAAGAAGATTGTCATAATCGGCATAACCCTTTAAGCTTTGCAACATAGGGTGATTCTTTATTTCATAGAAATCATTGTATCCCTTTTCGATTGTTATCTCAAGGTAGCGTACAGCCATTGGCTTATCTCCTAGCAAAGCGTAGAATGCAGCTGCATAAAGATATTCAGCGGCTTGCTGGTCGGGTGTGTCTACCACGGTTTGCAACGTCTCCTTAGCCGTCTGATCTATGCCTAGGAAATGCTGTGAGAGGAATGTGCAATAAGTGGGATTATCCTCATCGTCATTATCTATCGCATAGCGGAAAGCGCCCTTCGCTTCGTTGAGTCGTCCTTGCTTTAAGCAAAGCCATCCTTTCCAGAAATAAGCAAACTCTTCACCATCAGGATGTTGTTCTATCAGCTGGTCTAGTTCGGTAAGCACTTTCTCATCTTCTCCTCCTTTCAGAAGCCTTACATAAGCACGCAGGAACAATAAGTTCATATCGTCCGGGTTATCATTGACAAGCGTATCTAGAACACCAATTGCCTTATCATACATTTCTTGATACGCATACCAAGTTGTCTTCAGTTCCAAAGCGGTATTTATGCTTTCTAACGTGTCTTTGGCCAAGATCAAAGCTTGTTCCATATAAGGCACGGCCTCATCAAATTTTCTCTGTTCTGTATAAAGCGCAGCTATGTTGGCGGCATAAGAAGATTTGGGTTCAACGACCAATAGCTTCTTTAACCAACCTATCGTTTCTGCTTGTTGCTGCGCATCGGCGCTTAACACGACTAACATTCTAAGATAGTATACGTTGTTTGGCTCCGCTGTATGACGTGCCAACAGTCGTTCGTTAACGAGTTTGGATGTTATAATAGTATCATTATAAAGACGCAAAAACTTACTAGACCAAGGTAAATCTAAATGATCTAGACACTGGTCTACCGCTTTATCGTACTGTTGATTGTTGAAATAACATAATGATAGAGCGGAGCATGCGACATCATTGGTAGAGTCCTTGGCCAAGATCTGCTCGGCATAGCTTTGCACGGTTTTGAAGTCTTTAACGGTTTCGAAGTCTTTAACGGTTTCGAAGTCTTTATCTTGCCAAGCGTATTGCAACAAGCGAAGCATTTCGTCCGTAGCATCATTGGGATTAAGTTTTATCGCCATCTTACTGTCGGCAATAGCCTCATCATTCATCTCAAGCACGTCATAGACTCTAGCACGCATACTATAAGCCGATGCCAACTGGGGATATTCTTTTATGGCTTTGTTGGCTATCTTCAATGCATTATCCTGATTATCACTAAAACATTCGGCATACGCGAGCAGTTCATACAACGACACTCGCTCTTCAGAATCCTTTAGGGAAGTGTATTTCAATCCTTTTTCAGCCGCCATCTTCATTGAATCCACCTCTAAAGAGCCTAAATACATCTTTGAGAGCAAAAGCCACGCTTTGCTATTCTTGGAGTTCTCTGCCAGTTCCTCAGACAAATACTGACGACATTGATCGTACTCTTCACTCTCCAATGCCTCCTCAGCCAACTTTAACCGTTGGTTGTCTTGCGCCTGCATGGTTGTTACGGCGCTCAACTGCAAGAGCAATCCCAATAGGAAATAAAAACTGAAGTGTTTCATGATATCTCTTTATTAATCTATATTATTAGCCAACTAGATAAGCAGCAATCACTACACAACACGGCAAAGATAAGCATTAAGTATGAGATTCTCACACCTTTCGAAAGATTATTCACAAAAAAAGAAAACATTTAGCTCCAATCGGTTCTATGTACACCTTTGCACACACCTTATTATAAATAAAGTATAAATAACGCTCTACTTTGATTAAAAAACACTAACTTTGCAATTGACAAGTGCAATCGTAGTCATCATCGTTATGATGGCGCAAGATAATTAATAGGTATTTTTAACATACAAAACAGGAATTTATGAAGCATCATTTACTTTTCCTACCTTTCGTATGCATGCTAGCTACGCAAGGAATGGCACAAAACACCACCGATACTGCCATTGATGCCGTTATAGGCGAAAACAAGTACACAATCACTGGCGAACAATCGCAGACGGTGTATTGGAAGTTTACTGCCGACAAAAACTATGTGGCAACAGTAACTCCACTAACGGGTTCAGCTCCCACCGTGGGCGTTCTGAGCGATGACGACAATACCGGCGCATCAGAGCTCACCACCATGAAAGGGGCATCCTACAACTATCCCATCTACGTATATCCGTTCAAGAAAGGTACCACTTACTATGTATCAAGTACCACGCTAGGCGAAACGGGATTTGTACTTAATGTGGAAGAAGATGATAACATCAGCGGTGGCGTGTCATCTGATAGCCCCGCAGAGATTGTAGCAGGCAAGTTTACTTTCCTTGGCGATCCCTTCAGCACATCGTATAGCGGATACAATGTGTATGCGTCATATAAAGCAACTGAGGATGGGCAACTGGTGCTTTCGTCCACAAGCTATATGAACACTACGGTTAACGGCACCACTTACAATGGCGAGTATGCAAACAGTTGCTACACGGTTAAGTTCAGCGTGACCAAGGATACCGATTACCAAATCACATTCAACAATGTCTATTCACCACTTTACGTGGTAGCAACAGTGGAACATCCCACACCAGGATCGGTAGACATGCCTTTCGAAGGAAAAGATGGTGAGAATAGCGTACCTGCAAGTTATGGCAAGTACTATTATTCGTACACACCACAGACCACTGGCTTCTTGACCGTAAGTAGCGACAACGACCTTCCAGGCGGTACGGTTTCGATCTATAACAGCAAGACTGCGTATTCACCACTTGCTACATCTGAGCAAGGGTCATACAACGTACGTACTGAGGTGACTTACACTGGCCAGACATACTATATCGTTGTAGATAAGATTGACGATACCGAGGCGGAACAGACGTTCAACATTGCCATGGTCGACTACAAGGCTGGTGAGAAAGAAAGCAATCCTATCGCTCTAGACGAGCTACCATCTACACAAACGCTAGAAGCGGCTACGGGCACTTATTACTATTCGGTGAGCGTTCCCGCCAACACCAACAAGCTGCTGACCGTAAAGGCTGCCAACAGTGTGGGCGAATACACCAACGTTTCAATCTACCCCACAGGCGAATCGTGGAGCGGCGTTACAGGAACCAACTATGCTGAGTGCAGCGTCAACAACTCTTACGACCGCACATATATCATCAGATGGACAGCTAACGAGACATCACCCATCACCTTCACCGTTGCATACAAAGACGTTAAGGCTGGTGATATCATCACTAACCCAATCACGGCAGTATTAGGCGAGAATGTGCTCGAAAGCGATGGCACCATTTACTACACCTATACCGCTACTCGCAGTGGCAAACTCTCTGTAGAGCTCAGTGACCCAACAATGTCAGTTGAGTTCCCACGTGGCACCGACACATGGAGCGGCACCTACGAAGCTCTCGTAAGCGGAATCACCTACTCAGTGGAAGCAACACAGGGAACCGCATACCTTATTACTATAAAGAATGCGAAAGCCAACGAATCATTCAACCTCACCGAGACCGACTTCGGACAGGGTGAAGTGAAAGATAATCCTATCGTTGTGGATGGTGACACATACACACTCGGAAAAGATCAGAACAACCTGTGGCTGAAGTACACAGCAACAAGCAATTGCCAACTCACCATCGACTGCGATGCCGAATATAACGGTACAAACCAGGTGGAATATGGTAAGGAGAACGAGTATATGACTGGTATGGTCAGCACCAAGACGGATGGTTCAAACTATGAAACCTACTTCCATGGCACAAAGGTTATGAAAGCAGGCGAGGCTATTCTGGTACACGTCAAACTTTCGGGCAATGTGGAAGGATGCAAGGTAACGTTTGCAGAGGGCGAAGTGCCTCAAGGTCTATCGGTGGACAATCCTCTCACCATCAATGTGGGCGAAACAATTACGGTACCTGCAGGATCGGAAGTTTGGTTGAAGGCTGACCTCACCAAGGGCACAAACACCTTTACAACCAATACGTACAACCGCACATTCGTTTACAACAACGCAACAGATGCAGCAAATGGAACCAACGGCGAATACGTAAGCTACGACACGTTCTACGATCCTAATGACAATTACAAACTGACAGCCACTTACAATAAGACGGTGGATGAGGATCAAACAATCTACTTCCAGTTTGTTCAAGCTAGTTACGCATTTACCTTTACCTTTGCAAGCGGTGGCACATCAACTGCAATCAATGATATCAATGTCAACACCGATGGCAAGACGGAGGTGTACAACATCAATGGTCAGAAGGTTGCTGATAGCATCTCAAGCTTAAAGAGCGGCATCTATGTAGTAAGAGCAAATGGCAAGACGAAGAAAATCGTCATTAAATAAATAAGTTTAATAAAACATGATGCAAGGCATACGGACACATAGTCCCTTGTCTTGCATCTTTTTCCGTTTATAGAGGCAAGCCAAACGATACGATAGAATGGCATTCCCCTACCCGAACAATCTCATAAGAATATTATTTATCAAAATACAACATCTAATTTATGAAGAGTCTTAAACGACTATTGGTTATTTCGGCTATCTGTGCTTTTTGTTCGCACAACGCTTGGGCGATAGGTGCTTATCCTCGTCCTATAGTGATGCGACAGCCTGATGGCACAACCTTATTAGTAAGAATACAAGGCGACGAAAACTACCATTACGTTACAACCGCAGATGGATTTCTCCTACAAAAGGAGAAGGACGGCTATTTCTGCTATGTCAACTACGACCCGAAGACAGGTCAGCGTGTCCCTACCCTGCAACACGCGCATAACATCAATGAGCGAACTGCAACCGAGAAACAGCTGATAACGCAGTTGACTGCGGCACAAACGATGAATGCCGACTTCCTCAAGCACAACCAGATTGTGCGCAAGACGCCGGCAACCATTCTTGACAAGCGCATCGTGGCGCCTCGCCGTGTGTTGGGCAAAGATGCGACGGTGAAGGAATCGCAATATCTTGTGATCCTAGTCAACTTCACCGATAGCACCATGCGGCACACCAATAAAGATTTTGACCGCTGGCTTAACGAGAAAGGATATAACGTCAATGGTGGAACCGGTAGCGTAAAAGACTATTACCGCGACAACTCAATGGGGCAGTTTGTCCCCAACTTTAAAGTTGTCGGTCCTTATACATTGTCACAACCAACAGCCTATTACGGACAAAACTCAGGTTCATCAGGCTCTGATACCAATCCGCGTGACATGGTGCGCGAGGCTTTGGCTTTGGCACGTACTGACAATCCTGATCTCGACTTCGCGCAGTTTGATAATGACGGCGACGGAGAGATGGACAACTGTTACATCATCTATGCAGGTTATAGCGAGGCCAGCACTGCCAACACGGACGATATTTGGCCACACAGCTGGAACATGGGTACCGACATGCCCGAATATGATGGTATAAAGGTCAACAACTATTCGTGTTCAGCCGAGCTTGTTGGGATGCCAGGAAGTCCGGCAGTACCGTCCATGGATGGTATAGGAACGTTCACGCATGAGTTTGGTCATGTGCTCGGGCTCAAAGACATGTACGACACGGACAGTTATACCAACGGCGTGGGCGTAGATCCAGGCGACTATAGCTTGTATGCTTCCGGAAGCTATAACAACGAAAGCCGAACGCCACCATGCCTAATGGCGTTTGAGCGTATGCAGATGGGCTGGATGCGTGAAGGCGAAGACATATTGGAATTGAAGGATCCTGAGGATGTAACTTTGCAAAGCATAGCCAACAACAAAGCTCGCTTCATCAATGCGCAACCTGACCGTGAAGCGGGTACAGGTATGGAGTGGTTTATTCTAGAGAACCGTCAACAGACAGGATGGGACAAGTATATCCCTGCACACGGATTGCTTATCACCCACTACGATTACACCCAAGAGATGCAAGAACAATGGTGGAGCGTAAACGGACCGAACAACTCGGCACAACATCGTTGTATGTACATCATGGCAGCTGACGGCATTGATGATAGCAACTCGCGCAGTGGAGACACCTACCCTGGCTCTTCTGCCAACACATCATTCACCGACACGAGCAATCCAGCAGCAATCGGATGGAACAACAACCAGCTGGGTGTGCCAGTAACCAATATCAACGAGGGCGCTGGATTGGTTCACTTCCAGGTAAGTGGAGGTACAACCCAATGGAACACCATCAAGACGCTCGTTCCTGAAAACGTAAGAGATACCGCAGCAACATTCCGCGCAGAGATTAGTTGCCCTTCTGAAGAAATTAAGGAAGTGGGATTCTGCTACAACTTGGTATCTAGCGAAACAGAACCTCTATTGGATGTTGACAATGGAACATACACCGTAAGCGTAAGCGATATCAACAATCCGGAATGCACTGTGCACGATTTGCTTCCAGGTGTAGAATACAATGCTCGCGCTTATATAAGACAAACCAATGGCAACATCATCTATGGCTCATGCGTACCATTCAACACCGAATGTATGACAGCCAACGTAGATCTAGACAATCCTTTCTATAGCGATTTCACGTCATGGACGAAGGGACAACCCGACTGTTGGCAAATCATCGACAATAATGGTGATGGTACAACATGGGTTGCGGATGAATCATCCAATTCCATCGTCTACTCGTTCAACTATTGGAATGATGCGGACGACTACCTCATCTGCAAGCGCCGCATTCATGTTCCTGAACATGGAACGCTATTCTTTACTCGTGGTGTTACGGAAAGCACTTCGATAGAGAACCTTGACGTATTGGTATCTACCAAGACAAGCAACATCAACGACTTTAACTTGCTCGAACATCTCTCGTTTGCTGATTACTTCTCACAGCAGCACATGGAGGAAATCGATCTCAGCCACTATGCTGGTCAAGACATTTACATCGCGTTCCGTTGTTGCTCTGATAAGATGCAAGGCGATCTGTGGTTGTGGAACGTCATCGTAACCCAAAAACTTGAAACACCAACGATAACCAAGTTTGAACGCAATGGTGATAATCTTCATGCCGAATGGACACCAGTGGATGGCGCAACGGGTTATTATCTTTACTTTGGTAAGGAAACCGATGAGGTGAATCAAGAAGTTGTATTTGCGCCGATGTCTTTCTATAAAGAAGTGACGGGTGACGTAACGCTTGGCACTGGTAGAATCTTCTTCAAGAGTTCAGGTTCCGTCACGCTAAAGGAGTTTGATGAAGGCATTGAAGACTGCAAGTTTATCGTAACAACAAGCGGTCCTCTCGGTACATCTGAACTCACAGTGGAAGGAACACAGGATGGAGAGACTTGGCAGATTGTAGGTCCAAAGACCACCTGCAAGGAATATGATTCAGAAGGACAAGAGGTCGATCTCTCTTCATACCTCAAAGGCAAGCAATACAAGAAACTACGCTTCAAGTTTAATCACGGTGGACGTAACGCTTGTATCAAGTATCTCACGCTCATTTATAATAACGGAATGGTGTATGACCAACTTGCCGCAGGTGCTGTTTATCAAAACTACATTGATATCAAGCCAATAACCACCAACCAGTTTGACAATGGAAAGTATATGATTTGGGTTGCTTCTGGTTGGAAGAATATGTTCTATGACGAGTCAACTCCTGCCTACTATGAAGCAGACGCAGCCGCTGTTCATGAGGTTATCAATGGAACAGGCATCGGTATCGTCAACAACGGCGAGGCAATACACATAACAGGCATCAAGGCTGGCTATACCATCACATGCACTTCCACTTCAGGTGCATTGCTCTACAAGCAGAAAGCCACCACTGACCACATCAGCATTCCTACATCGGGTATGAGCGGATTTGTGGTTATCAGTGTGAACGGCGAGGGCAACACATGTCATACCAAGACTATTATTAAATAATAATGTACATTCAACTTTATGAAACCAAATAAAACAACGATACTATTGTTAGCGGCGGCGACATGCGGGCTGGTATGGGCTTCTACCGGAGGCTTCATCCATAACCTACGTAGCCATGATGGTAACAGCGAGAAGGTACGCCCCACACAAGGTATAACCGAACAAGCACGTATCAGTCACGCCAGCTACGCACCGCTCAAGACGGAAGGAAACGATGGCGTGCCGTATGGCTTGAAACTCACGGGCATCAACGACCAACAGGTTAGCTTCTCATGGATTTCACCAGAACCTATTGATGGTTACTTTGAAGATTTCGAGAGTCACAACGACTTTGAAATCAACTCAGCAGGAAGCATCGGTTGGTCATATATCGATGCCGACAATCAGAACACGTACACATGGCAAGCATGTACCTTCCCGAACCAAGGTCAGAAGATGGCGTTCATCGTGATGAATCCTTGGGAGACCTCCCCTGCGGTGAACGAGAATCCCGACTATGTGCCACATTCGGGAAAGAAGATGCTGGTGGACTTCTGTGCTGTCGATGCTCAAAACAACGATTATATCATCTCACCGGAGTTGAACTTCGATACCGACTTTCAAATATCTTTCTGGGCACGCAGCTACAAGACGGGTGACAACTACAACTTGGAACGTGTACGTGTAGGTTATTCTACGACGGGGAAACGTCCATCCGACTTTAAGTTTGTTGATAATGCTCCCTATGTTGAACTTCCTGCTGAATGGACACAGGTTAAATACACCATTCCAAAGGAAGCTAAGTATGTTACCATCAACTGCGTATCCAACGATGCCTTTATGTTGCTGATTGATGATATCTTCATCGGCACCAACAAGATTGCCCCAGTGTCGCAAGCGCTACGTGCTGCACGGCAGAATCCCGTTGTTGGATATAACATCTATCGTAACGAGCAGAAGATAACAAGCGACCCTGTTGAAGCGGTAAGCTACACAGACAATGTGCCCGACTATGGCGATTACACATACACCGTGACTGCCGTACAGCAAGATGGCACCGAGTCGGCACAGAGCGAGGAACTGAAGGTCAATGTCCCGGACATCCGAATGTTGCCCTTTGAAGACGCTTTTGATGATTGGACCATCCATGAAGACAAATGGACGACGGTGCAACACGACGGAAACGAAGATTCAAAATGGTCAGTGGACTATTATGAATATGGATTGGTAGACCCAGCCGCAACGTATAGTTGGTCAACACGAACCAACTACAATGAGTCTTTGATGACACGCGAACTGCATACATTCGACCGCGCCAATACATATCTGCGTTTTCAACTTCGCCTACGCAATAGCGAGCAAACTAACGTCGACTATCTCTCAGTGGAAGTGTCATCTGACGGCGGAAGCTCTTGGAAAGAAATACACACGTTCGACAACAAGAATGGTGGATTTGAATGGACTACCTTCCAATATGCGCTGGCCGACTATCTGACGGCAGATCTCTTCAGAGTGCGTTTCCGTGCTCATGGTGCCGATGCCAAATGGATCAACTATTGGTACGTTGACGATATTAAGATTTGGAATCCTACATGGACCAGCGGGAAGCTAACCGTTACGGATGCTGATGGAAATATTGCCAACTGCGATGTAACCTTGAATGCCGATCATGGCGCAGAGATCAAAGCTACTACTGACGCCAATGGTTCGATTGACTTTGATAAGATTGAAGCCGGCAAATATGAAGTAAGTGTAGCAAAGGATGGCTATAATATATATAAAGGTGAGTGGAATGTTGAGAAAGACGTTACCAATGCCTTTAACGTAAGACTAACCCGTCCGTCAGCAACTCTTTCTGCAACTGAGATAAGCGCAGATATTGCTGCCGAAAGTCAAATCACAAAGACGTTCTCGCTTACCAACACTGGCGACGGAAGTCTGATTTGGCATCTTGGCAATCAAGCAGCTAAAGGATCGGGAGATGATACCCATCGTTGGGAGATCCAACCTTCGTTCTCTGCTTCGAGCGACTTACAGCAATCTATTGCCTTTGACGGCGAATACTATTACACCACATCGTCTGTTGAACTTGGAAAATTCTGGAAGTATGACAAAGATGGCAAGTTTGTAGAGCAGTTTAATATTCCCGAAATGTATTATGCGCTTTACGACCTTACTTACGATGGCCGTTATTTCTACGGAAGCGATTATTCCAATCGTCTTTTCAAACTCGACTTTGACAACCGTCGTATCGCCGATGTGATTACCATCAGTTCAGAGCCTTCATTGAAGATTACCCATTGTAGCTACGATCCTGACCGCGTAGGTTTCTGGGTTGGTAGCTTCACCACGATAGGTTTCGTTGATATGAAGGGTAATGTTAAGTCGCGCTTTACAAACATCAGCAACACTGAGAGCGTATCGATCTATGGTTCTGCTTACGACAATGTATCACCTGGTGGTCCTTACTTGTGGTTGTCAGACATGACAGCAGAGTCAACCGAACAGATTGACAAGATGCAGATACGCCAGTTCAACACCTCGAAGCGCGCCCTCACCACCGTTAAACACTCATTGACCGACGCTCCAGGATATGTGCTCGGTAGTCAGAACACAGGCGTCAACTATGTTTGTGGTATTTTCGCTTCAACCGATATCGTACCTGGCAAGCTCACGCTTATTGGTGCGCTCAACCAGATGCCTAACTTGTTCTTCCGTTATACACTCTGTGAGACGGACAAGTGGCTCAGCCTTTCACCCAAGCACGGAACAATTGAGCCTGGCGCTACCCAGGAGTTCAATGTTTTGTTCAATGGTCTTGAGACAAAGAACGGTGACGCTTATACTACTAGCGCTGTGCTGACTACCAATCCCGAGATGGCTGCCCAGACTATAAACTTTGGTATGAATGTTACAAGCGAGTCAGCTACGCCACGCCCACAGTCGGTAAAAGCGGAAGCAGGAATGGCTAGCGCTACCATCACTTGGCAGAAAGGCAACGGATCAGCCACTCCCGATGGTTACAACGTATACCGAGATGGTAAGAGAATAAATAGTGAACTTGTGAAATCAATGTCATTCACAGACCAAAAGCTTGTCTATGGCGAGTACGCTTATCAGGTTAGCGCACTTTACAACGGAAAAGAATCGGCTCTGAGTGACACTGCCAACGTCTTCGTTAAGGACGGCGCACAATATTACGCTCCAATCAATCTGAATTCAACCATCGACGGCAACAAGAATGCACATATATCTTGGTCATCGCCACTGGCTAACGCTTCAGCAGATGCAACCATGACATGGGCCACTGGTAAACACGCTGACGATATCGGTTTGACGGATGGCGGCGTATTCTATGCTGCTGCAATGTGGGACGCTACTGACATCGTAGCAAACCGTAACAAGCGCGTGAAGTCGGTTTCTGTTCAGATCGTAAATCCTGTCAGTTACATCGCTCTGATTATACAACGGGATGGCGAAACCATATATAAGAAGCAGTATAAGGGCGACCTTATGTATGATGGCACATTGTCCGAGATTCCTGTCGATGAAGATATTGTGCTCATACCAGGACATAAGTACACGTTTGGTTTCCAACTCATGAGTGACGCTGGTGTGCAACCGCTTGGTATCGACGACTCCAAGGCCGTCTATGGAAAGGGAAATTTGCTTTCCACTGATGGCGTAAACTGGTATTCGGCATCAATCTCTGGCATTGAAGGCAACTTCAATATCGGTGTGAATGTTGTTGCTGGCAATACTGACGAAGAAGAACCCGTGGGATATAACGTCTATCGCTCTGGCGTAAAAGTAAACGATAGCAAAGTAAGCGGCACTACGTTCGACGACGTTCTACCTCAAACGGGAGTATACCATTACACGGTAACATCCGTTTATGCTGATGGCGGCGAATCAGCCATGAGCGAGGTTACTACTGTGGAATCATATGAGATTGAGAGCAAGAACGCTCCTCACCACGTTGACGCTACCGTAACACGCAATCGTGACATCTCTCTCCGTTGGGATAATCCTACTTCTGAGGAACAGACGTTTAAGGCAGACCTTGAGCGTCGCCCTGTAACCACAGAGGCTGGCTATCCTGAGTTTGTCCGTTCGTTCCGTGGCTCTAAGTCAGGAATGGCTGTAGCCACCGATGGCACATTCATCTACACTTCCGTATACAATGAAGACGGACGCATCGAGAAGTTTGATCTTGAAGGCAACAAGATTGGTTCTTACAAGATGGACGACATTGACGGAATACGTAACATTGCTTACGATGGCAAATGGCTCTATATCGCAGACAACACCACAAGCATTCATCGTGTTGACCCAGCAACAATGGAAAACCTTGAGGACATTGCCATCTCTGAGTACTCACGCCATATGGCATACATCCCTACCCTTGACAATGGCAATGGAGGTTTTGAGGTCGGCGACTGGGAATCGTCTATCTATGTTGCTAAGAATGGTAGCAAGCTCGGCACTGGTCCTACGCTAAAGGGAGCTGCGGGCACAGCTTACTATGATGGAAAACTTTATGCGTTTGAACAAGGCAATGAAAGCAACAAATACACCATCGGTATCTACGATACGGAGAGTGGTGACCGCGTAGGTTCGCTTGACATGGGCAAATATCTTGAGATTGACGATATCGCTTCGGCAACGGCTGGTGGCATGTCTTCATTCAAAGCCAACGACGGCATAACCTATTTGCTTCTAGCTTTGCAACGCCGCAACGAAGAGACCGAATTTGTTGTGCTCGACCTAGGCGGCCTAAACACGGTAGCAGGATATAACGTCTATCGGGATGGTGAGAAGCGAAATAGCGAATTGCTTGAGCGTCGCTACTTCTCTGAAACCGAAAGCCAAGAAGGTCATTACCTATACACCGTTCAGACGGTCTATATCAACGGTGAGACATCTGACCCATCCTCTTCTTCTGAAGTGATTATCTATCCAACAGGCGATGCCAAAACTCCTGTGAACACACAAGCGCAACAATCATCTTATGGTTATAATGTGCTTTTGACATTTGCTGATCCCGATATGCACGAGAATGCGTCAAGCGTAGAACAGTTTGATGATAAAACGATTGGCGAAGAGGTCTATACCATCGCAGGTGCTTCATACAGCTCTGATTGGGAAGTTACCGACGATTACGCATTCAGCGGAACCAAGTCGGTTGTTGCCTCCGCATCGAATGCAGCGTTTGGCGTCATTCCTACCGATGGCATGGCATACCTACGTTTTGCTGCACGTAATGCTGATGACCATGATGGAAATGGCACACTTACATTGTATTACTCTACAGGAGGTAGCGAACGTGCCAACTTCATTCGTTTGCAGAGTTACACAACGTCAGAGTCATGGCAAGACATTCTGTGCAAGCTACCAGCCAACACCGAATATGTAGCCATTGCAAAGGATGCGTCACAGCCTACCCAGTACGTTGATGACGTTGCCCTATATGCTAGCGCACCACAGAGTAACCTTTATGGATTTGATATCTATCGCAATGATCAAAAGATCAATTCTACTCTTGTAAGCGGTATCTCTTACACAGATCACAACTTGCTTCCAGGCAAATACACCTATCAGTTTGTTCTCGTTACTAAGACGGCAGCCGAGAGCGAGAAGAGCGAACCTATCACGCTTGATCTCAACTACGACAATGGTTCTCTTGCGCCCACTAACCTCAGTGTGGTTCAGAGCGAATCCGGTAATAAGTTGTCTTGGCAGTTCCCTGCTCTAGGCGAACCTATTTACCTTCGTTGGCATGACGGATACAACTATAAAGCCGGCGGATTGTCCAATGGTGGTGCGTTCTTTGCTGGAGCCAATTGGTTTGCTTCTGACCTCAAAGGCTATGGAAGTCTTGCGCTGAGTGACGTGGAGGTTTACATCAATCAGATACCTGAAGCGCTCTTCCTTCTTGTATATGAGAACAACACGCTTGTGCGTCAGCAGTATGTACCAACGTTGAAGCAATACGCTTTCAACACCATCCATCTCAACGAACCATTGAAGATTGACGAATCCAAGGATCTTCGTGTAGCTGTTTATGTGGAACATAATGAGATCACGGTTCCTCTGGGTTACGATCGTGGTCCAGCGCGTAGCGGTCGAGGAGATCTCTACTCCACTGACGGCGTGACATGGACTACCATGGAGGACTCTGGTTCAGAGATTGATGCCAACTGGAACATTTCCATTGGATTGAGTCCTTACTCTAACACGCTCCCTGGAACCGAGCAAAAGGCTATGCGCCAAAGCATGAGCTTCAGCCCGAAGGCTGCTTCTAGCAATGTAGCAACACTCCGCGAAGCGAAGGCTAGTCAGTCCACTGCTTCTGAGAAGAATGTCTTTGGTGGCTACAACGTCTACCGTAATGGTGACAAACTCAACGAGCAAGCACTCATCGATACCGTATATGTTGACACGGAGAATACTTCTGAGAAATACTTGACTTATCAGGTTTCTGCTATTTACTCTAACACGGGAGAACAATATTCAAACAAGGTGACTATCGTTTCCACTGGTGTAAACGGAGTATATAGCGAGAATGGGGTCAAACTGAAGGTCAGCGGCAATCACCTCGAGGTGCTCGGAGCACATCAGGGTACTACCATTGCCGTATACGCTGCCAATGGTATGTTGTTCGCCAACACCATTGCAACAGACGATTATTGTCAAACGATAAACCTTTCAGCAGCATCGGAAGGTGTGTATATCGTCAAAGTTGGACACGACACCTTTAAGCTGAAGATTTCAAAGAAATAACAAGTAATCGAACCATTCCTTTTTAGAAAGCCAGCCGCTTTATTGCGGTTGGCTTTTTTGTATCAACTGCCCCAGTTCGGGACAATGCACTCCCCCTTGAAAAGCGTCACTGCATTGCCCAACAAGGACATTGTGCGTTCCGGTATCCTTCGTTTAAGGTTGACGGATACACTAAGTTGTATTCCAAAACGAGGTATATGAAGAGATAGAAGGGAGGGTATGGCAGAGAAAAATAAATTGATTTCTGAAAGAAAATTATTGCTGTCCGGTAAAACTTTTTGCGCATGAAAAAGATTGGGCTGGATTCCTCGCTTGGAATTCAGCCCATTTAGTTA
>CAVJZR010000044.1:0-20696 GCA_963654235.1 Bacteroidaceae bacterium
TTCTGCTGAGAAATAATTTATTTTCTCTCAGAAATCAATTTATTTTTCTCTGCCAAACCTTCCCTTTTATCTCTTCATATTCCTCGTTATGGAATATAACTTAGTGTATCCGTCAACCTTAAACGAAGGATGCCGGAACGCACTATGTCCTTGTTTGGCAATGCAGTGACGCCTTTCAAAGGGGAGTGCGTTATCCCGAACTGAGGTAGTATCTACGCTTAGACCTGTTGACACGGCTTCTATAATCAAGAGAGCTTTTCTACAAAGACTCCGGACATCTTACCTGCCACATAGCGTAAGGGCCCCTGTCCATTGTGAAAAAGGTTGTCGAGATAAGCTGGTTCGTTGTTGATGAAGAGATGACAAATGAACGTATCGCCCACACTGAGCTTGGTATTGAGTGCTTCTTGGATGACGAATTGACCTTCGCCGAGATACTTCAACAAGCACATTCGGTCCGGTAGCCAACTCATTCGCAGCAGTTGCCCCACGTTAAGATGCTCCGTTTCCACCTTATCACCAAAGCATAATCCACTCTGCGACTCCTTGTTCCCAGCGTTTTGGCAGAAGTCTTCATAGTCGCGATATAACAAGAAGCGAGCTAGCACGTCCAGCGTGAACTGGCTCGGAGTGACTCCCTCGTTACTAAAGCCCCACAAACGGCGCAACGTGGTGGATGAAATGCTCTCGCCTAGTCGGTTTTTCACCTGTTCATGGAGATACTCAAAGTCGCCTTTGGTAACGAGTTTGCGATTCAGCACCTCCTCGACTCTTGCTATTAGAGTATGCGTCATACGTATTCTTTTATGTTTTTAAATCGTCCCCATTCTGATTTGCGGTAAGCGTTAAGGCTTCCCTTGGGCACATATATAGTCACTTTGCTGAAATGAGAAGCATCAAAGACCTTGGTGATATCTGTTTTCCATATTTCACTACCAATGGGATAAGGCTTTGACGAACGCATATATAGCTTGCTGAGCTGCTCACATCCCTTGAACGCACCCTCCATAATCTGCATCCGTTGGTTAGGAATGATCAAGGTTTGGAGTTCGCGACAGTTGGAAAAAGCATTAAATGTGATTTCCGTAACCTTATATTTGATGTGAGAATAAGATACCTTAGATGGAATCTCGACATACGAATCAACATCCTTTCTGCACTTTATCGTCACTTCATCATTGCCCCACGACTCGTATCTAAAGTTGTCAATGGTGAAGTCGGCAGTCACTGATATATCTAAGTGATTCTCCTTATAGTCGTAATATTTGTACGCACCAAGACCAACTAACAGCACCAACACCAACAAACAGATGTTGATACGGAGGCGACGACGCACGTTGTGCAAGGCCTTACGTAGAGAAGCAATATCGGTATAACGCTTTTCGATGGATTCGTGGCAGCGTTTTATCACCTTGCGATACCTCCATCCTAGTTGCATCAGCGCCAGGATGCTTCCTATACTGTAGATGTCATTGCGACTATCGGGCCTGCTTCCGTTCGACTGCTCAGGCGCAATGAATCCTTCTGTGCCTGCTGGTTGCTTGAACACGGCATAGCTATCGGTGTCAGCTAGACCAAAATCGATGAGCTTGACATTCTGCCCATTGTTGGTGATCATCACGTTCTCAGGTTTCAGATCGCGATGTACCACCTGCTTCTTGTGAACATATTCCACTACATCCAAGAGCTGAGCCAAGATGCGACGCTTCTCTTTCGCAGTGTGATTGCCACCAATCCACTGCCTCAGCGTGCCTCCATCGATCCACTCCATAACGATGCATTCGCCATAACCTGCGACCTGCTCCATCGAGTTAACAGCCACTACGTCATGGTGTTCCAACTGAGATAGGAGGGTATATTCCTTTCGTAAGAGTTCTTGATAGACGAAATCGCTCCTATATTCAGGCTTCAGTCCCTTGAGCATCCACCACTGTCCGTTGCGCTTAGCACGCACCAAGAGTGAGAAACCCTTTGTGGGGATCTCCTCGGCTTCGCTAAACTGGCTAGACACATGGCACTCTTCGGGTGGCAAAAAGTCAGAAGCTAGGCTGTCGTCCACCCCCCCCGATGGATATTCGTGGTATATTCTTTCATCCATTCCTATTCGTTTAACTTACGAGAACTACAATACGTTACACCTATTTCAGATTCAAAGTTAAGCATAAAAGCCGAAACTAACAAATAATTCCGGCTTTTGCTATACATTTTTGTAATTATCTTTTCTTCTTGGTGGTTGTTGTTTTCTTGGTTGTCGTAGTCTTTTTCTTAGTTGTCGACGTTTTCTTGGTGGTGGTAGTAGCCTTTGTTGTGGTAGCTGGTTTGGTGGCTTCATAATACTTCTGAGCCTCAGGCATCCACTTTTGGATATTGGCTATGCGCTTCTCATCAGAGGGATGGTCGCTCAACCACTCTGAGGTGGTGGTGCTGCTAGTGCTCTGTGCCATGCGCTGCCAGAATGAAACGGCATACGAAGGGTCATATCCAGCCATGGCTGCGAAGATCAGTCCCATGTAGTCGGCCTCGCTTTCGTCGGTACGACTATACTTGAGGTTCATCAGCGAGAAGCCTGTGCTTGCCACCTTAGATGCCACATCACCCACGCCGCTTCCTACAGTGGAGTTGAGTACGGTACCCAACACGCTGGTAGCCACACTTTGATTTTGCTGCTTGGTGAGCTGTTCGGCGCTATGTTTTGCCACAGCGTGAGCAATCTCATGGCCGAGAACTACCGCTAGCGAAGCCTCGTTCTGTGTGTAAGGAAGCAATCCCTCGTACACCACAATCTTACCGCCAGGCATGCAGAAGGCGTTAGCTTCGTTGCTCTGCACGAGGTTGAACTCCCAATTATAGTTTTTCACATCGTCGGCATAGCCGTTGTTCTTAAGATAATTCTCCACCGCGGTAGCCAGTTTGCGTCCTACGCGTTCCACCATCTGGGTGTTTTGGGTGTTGGTAGACTTCGTGGCCTTCTGCATATACTCTTGGTATTGCTGTGTACTCAAGCTCAGAATTTGTTCGTCTGACACACTGATACGATGACTGCGCCCTGTCAATGGCACGGTTGATGTACTGCCGCATGATGCCAACATCATAAGGAATGCAGCCACTGCGATATACTTAATCTTCTTCATTGTTATGATAATAATATGTGTTGTCTTATCTATTGTTTGACGACGAAACGTCCAATAATCTCCTTTTGGTTGCAAAAATAACAATTATTTACGTAAATAAGTAATGTCATGGCGGATTTTTCGTTCTCCGCCCTAGCTTCGTTATTGTGAAAGTGTGTACCTTTGCAGCCTAGATTGGGTACGATGCGTATTCAGCCGATAACATTTTTTAGATTACATCTTATATGTCTAGTCATTCCAAGAATGAGATTGATATGCTTCATGGACCCTTGTTCATGAAGATTATCTTGTTTACCCTACCCCTTGCAGCGAGCAGTATGCTGCAACAACTGTTCAACTCCGTCGATGTAGCCGTGGTGGGCCACTTTGCTAGCAGCCAGGCTTTGGCTGCCGTGGGGAGCAACTCGCCCGTCATCAGCTTGCTCATCAACCTGTTCATGGGTGTGTCTATGGGTGCCAATGTCATCATCTCCAACCATATCGGACAGAACGATCACCGGAGCATCAAGGCCGCCATCAACACCGTGGGCGCCGTGGCTGTGATCAGCGGGTTGTTCTTGATGGTGTTTGGCGTGTGTGTGGCACGACCCATCCTCACGGCGATGGATACCCCGCCAGATGTGCTCGACCTTGCCGTGACCTACCTACGCATCTACTTTCTAGGCGTGCCGTTCTTCATGATCTTCGATTTTGGCGCTGCCATTCTGCGTAGCATGGGTGACACCCGACGCCCTTTATATATATTAATGGTGGCTGGCGTGGTCAACACGGTGCTCAATCTGCTCTTCGTCATCGTATTCCACCTAGGCGTGGCGGGCGTTGCCATTGCCACAGCCATAGCCAACGGGGTGAGCGCACTGCTGATAGTGACGCTGCTCAAGCGTGAAGCAGCACCTTACACCTTACATATCAAGGAGCTGCACATTGTGCACAACGAACTGAGTCGTATGCTCAAGATCGGTGTTCCAGCCGGATTGCAAGGCATGGTGTTCTCCGGATCCAACGTGATTCTGCAGACAGCAATCAATGGTTATGGCTTTGCGGCTATTGCGGGTTCAGCTGCCGCTCTGAACTATGAGTTTTACAGCTACTTCTTTATTGCCGCATTCAATGGTGCCGCCATCAGTTTTATAGGGCAAAACTATGGTGCTGGCAATAACGATAGGGTCAATAGGGTGTTCTGGATCTGTATGATTATGGCGTTTGCGAGCTGCGCCTTGTCCAACCTTCTCTTTGTTTGGCAAGACGATTTCTTCTTAGGCTTGTTCTCATCAGATAGTGCCGTGATCGAGTTTGGCAAACAACGAATGCACATCGCGCTAGCTCTGCAGTGGATAGCAGCGTCATACGAGGTGGCAGGATCAGCGATGCGCGGCATGGGCAAGTCGGTTCGCCCGATGCTCATCACCATCTTTGGCACCTGTCTGCTGCGTATAGCATGGGTATATGGTGTGTGTCCCCACTTCCCAGGTTTCCGTACCATCGTCACCATCTACCCCATCTCATGGACGGTGACGGGCATCTTGATGGCGGTGGCTTATGTGCTGCACTGGAAGAAGGTGACGCGCTGACACGCTTATCCTAAAGAGCAAGCACCTGCCCTACGCTCTTTTCTTTATCTTACTTGTACCAATGCCGAACCCCTTTGGGCACCATCTACCTGCACGGCTAGCAATCCGTGAGCCTGTGAGGGTAGCGCCAACTGGTAGGTACGTTCACCGGCTGACAACGTTTGGCGTAGCAAGAGCTGGCCTTGCGTGGTATAGATGCTGACGGTAAAGGCTTGCTGCGCGGGCTGATCTAGCGTGACATGCACTTGTCTGCCCACTGCCGTGATCTGCGCATGACGCAATGGCGTGGTGGAAAGGCCCTGAATATGATCTATACCTAATATATATAGCAAGCCTCGATAGACATCTATCTCACCATAACCATACAGATTGTTGGGATAAGAGAGCGTGGGATCCACCTCTCGAGACGTATGCGCCAACACGTCAAGCACATCCGCTGGGGTGAGCGTGGGCTTAGCTTGAAGCCAAAGAGCCACCGCGCCCGTCACCACTGGTGCTGCCATCGACGTTCCAGCATCGCTGGTCCAAGCGTAGGTGCGTCCGTCAAAACTGAATCGGCTGATATCGCTGGTCTGCTTGTTGTCTAGATAGTTGGGATGGTCTATGTAATAGGAGCTGTAAGCTGACACCACGTTGGTTCCCGGAGCCACCACGTCGGGCTTAATGCGCCCATCAAGCGTAGGGCCTACGGACGAATAACCTGCGCGCGTGCCATGTAAGCCTTGGTCAAAGACGTACTCGTTGCCATAATAATTGGTGAACCTACTGCGATAACTGTTTGCTCCCACACTGATCACACAGGGTGCCGAACTGGGCGAATGGATGCTATGGGTATGCTCGCCAGCCGTCAGCGTGGTGTCTAGGGCATCGTGGTAGGTCCAGAGGCCGTCATAATAGAACGACACATCGGCTGAAGCGCCCACCACATCCGTAGCTATGGGGAAGGAGACACCTAGTGGCCTATCCTGACTGAGGGTCACATCATAGCACGTCTCGGTGCTATCGTATGACGAGGGGTAAGCCAGGATGTTCACGCGCAGCGGCAGACCATCACAGGAGAGGGTGTCCACGAGGAGCGAATCAGCGGCGCTGCACACCTGCAACGTGGGATAAGCATGTCGGCGAGGGGCGCTGCGATCCTCATAAGTAATGATCTCAATGGTGAAAGGATCTGCGCTCTTAAGCGTAAACGTCCCCGTGTGTCCCGACCCGAGCAGAAACAGTCCGGCATGGTCCTGTCCGGAGGGCTTACGAAAGTAGGTAAGATAGTTGCCTGAGTTACCCGCCGAAGCCACAAGGATATGCCCTGGCCTGGTGAGCGAGTCGAGTATCTCATAGAAAAGTTGGTCATAGCCATGAAAATCCTGCGTTGATCCCTCGCTGAAATTGATCACACAGGGGCGTCCCACCTTATCTGCGTAGTCGAAGATATACTTAAATCCCAATGCATCCGTGGCATAGGTGTACTTGTAATAGAGTGCCGTATCGATCAGCGCAGCATCGTTGCTTGTGGCATTGCACACCAAGCAGAGGTCAGCTGCGGGTGCCATACCTATGTAAGAGGTGTCATATCCGCTACCAGCGGCAATGCCTGCGGTGTGCGTACCGTGCGTCTGGGTGTCGCCATCGTAAGGACGACCAAGGGCAAGGAGGTCCGCCTGACCTTGATAGTCGCGCCCGACATAAAGGGTAGAGCCGATGGTGTCAGGTGAGAGCTGGTCCCAAAGCGCCTTGATGCGATACTGTGAGAGGTCACGACTGTAGAACGTGGGATGGGTAAGGTCAAAACCGATGTCCTGCACACCCACCACCACACCTTCGCCATCGAAGGGATGTGGCAGCGCCCTGCCCTCATACACCGGCAGAGCGTCCACCACCATGCGTGTGGTGTCCATCTGCACCGAGCAGCTCTGACCGCTCTCGATACGCAAGATGGCTGGATCAAGCGACAGCGCATCAAGCTGAGAGAGAGGGATGCTTACGATATGCACCGTCCCAAAATGGGCAAGGCTGCGCACACCAAACCGCTCTAGGACCGACGCATCGTCACCGCTAAGACGCACAAAGGCCGTGAGCCATCTCTCATCCGCCTTGCCTTGCACCTTGCGTGGCGCTTGGTGGCGTGCAGCGATGGAGGCTTGACGCACAAAGGGGTTCATCTTGGCATAGCTGGCGCGTTGGGCTTGGGCGGCAGTGACGGCTATCCATTGGAGCAACAAGGTTGGGATAAAGCGTAGGATGGATCGTTTCATAAGCGAGATATGGGGTAGAGAGATGATCATAAAAATAAGGTTTAGGCTACAAAGATAATGCTTTTGAGTGAGAACAAACCAAAAAGAACGGGAACAATCTTCATCTGACTGTTCCCGTTCTTCTATTAATGGGCCTTCTACGGATGGTAGATGGCAGTGTTGTCTTTACTTTTCGAGACCGCGATTCTTAAGTGTGAGGTTGAGGAACTTAAGGTATGCGCGATACTGACGATTGTTAAGAATGGTACGCATGTAAGAAACATTCTTCTTAACAGCCTTCTTTACCATCTCGTCACGATCAGACTCGTTAGCATAAGAAGCGTTCTGGAGATCTGCAGAGAAGTTGTGGTTAACAATCTCTACCATGTCATACTGATCTGAGTTGAGCTCCAATGCGCGGCTTAAAGAATACATGCTCACGTTCATCTTGTAAGCGTTGTTGTTTGCAGCGTTCTTTGTGTTCTCGCCAGCGGCAAATGTCATCGTCATGCTCATCACAGCAACCAATGTCAATACAATCTTTTTCATGTTGTTACCCTTTCATTTTTTGGTTTGACATAAGGGCTAATCTCTGTTTGCCCTTTTTCTTTTGTTATCCTTAATTCGATTGCAAAGTTACGCCATTTCGCATTACCTGCAATACATTGTGTCAGTTTCTGCACATTATTTGCTTCTTTTTTGACACACGTCAAGCTATTTGATTTATATCAGTGAAGCCACGGATGGTTTTCACCTAATTATATATAACATCCACAACGATCTGTTATCAGAACGTAATATTTGTAACTCGTTTGTCACATTACGCCTATTATAGCTTTATAAACGTTACCGCTGCTGAACAGCAGAAAAACCGAAATTTCCTCAAACTTCCCCTTTACCTTTGCAGCGCAAATAAAAACGCATGATGAAACCTCTTTTCTTCATAAGCAGAACGAAGGAACATCGCAATCCGGTGTTCCTCATTGGTGTATCGTTTCTCAAGTTGTATCTCGTCATAGGATTGTTGCTGCGTATCGTGATGATGTGCTCAGCTCCGGCAGATGCCGACTTCACTGAGTGGGACGTGGTGAGGGCGCTCGGCATCGGTGTGCTCTCTGATCTAGGAACAGGCTGGCTTCTCACCATCCCCCTGATGCTCTTCTACCCCGGTCTGAACCAGTGGAAGTATCGCTGGAAGCAGGGATGGACGCTTTGGGCGTTGCTTCTCGTGGCTTGGCTCTATGCGCTGATGCCGTGGTCCATCTTCTACGAGTATGGCGGTGGGGCTCCCCGCATAGCCCAGGTGTTCTTGGGCTGGAAGCTGATGAGCTTCGGTCTGCGCCTGTCCTTCCCATCTCTGCGTGAGCGGTGGCGACGTTGTAGCTTGTATCTGACATGGGCGGTATATGTGATGACGCTGCTATTGATATCAGTGGGCGAGTATCTGTTCTGGCAAGAGTTTGGTGTTAGATACAACTTTATTGCCGTCGACTACCTCGTCTACACCCATGAGGTGATAGGAAACATCCTCGAGTCGTATGCCGTAGGCCCATTCCTCATGATAAGTTTGGCAGCCACGGCGGCCATAATCGTATGGCAATCGAGGACTAGACGATTCAAGGTAGGGCGGCTCTTCAGCTTCCGTCTGCTCTTGATCCACTATGGCTTGTATCTAGTTTTGGCGGTGATGGCCTTCGGATTGGCCTCATTCACCCACAGCCTCCAGTGTCGTAACCAGTATGTGTCGCAGGTAGAGCAGAACGGGGCCTACTGCTTTGTGGTGGCATTCAATAGCAATCAGCTAGAGTATGACCGCTTCTATCCGATGATGGCGGAAGCCGATTGTAGGCAAAGTTACCTCCGCGCCACAGGGCTAGAAGCGCATGGGCTGCGGCAGATGGGCGACAGCATGAGGCCTGAGCGATGTAACATCGTGCTGATCACGGTGGAAAGCCTCAGCGCCGACTTCATGGAGAGATATGGTAACACGCAGCATCTCACCCCCGCACTGGATAGCCTAGCTGAGCAGTCATTGGTCTTTGATAGCCTTTACGCCTGCGGCAATCGAACGGTAAGGGGGCTAGAGGCCTTATCGCTCTGCATTCCGCCATCGGCAGGGGAGAGCATCATCAAGCAGAAGCACAACCGCATGGGACGCCTCTCCGTAGGTAACGTGATGCGGAAGCTAGGCTACGAGGTGCAGTTTCTCTATGGAGGCGACAGCTATTTTGACAATATGGGCGACTATTTCTCACACAATGGCTACCAAGTGATTGACCGCGCCAATATGAACGAGGACCAAATCAGCTTCTCTAACATTTGGGGCGTGTGTGACGGAGACCTCTTCAGCAAGGCGATTAAGGTGCTCAATGAGGACGCTAGGAGCGGTAAACCCTTCTTTGCACAGATTATGACCACGAGCAACCACCGTCCTTACACCTACCCCGAAGGGAAAATCCAGGTCAAGGGAGACCCGCACACGCGTGAAGCTGCCGTGAGATACACCGATGTGGCTATCAGCGAGTTTGTCCGTGAAGCCCAGAAGCAACCGTGGTTTGCCAACACCGTCTTTGTCATCGTGGCTGACCACTGCGCCTCTAGCGCCGGAAAGACATCCTTACCCATCGAGCGTTACCACGTCCCTTGTTTGATTTACAGTCCGCAAAGGATTCGTCCGCAAGTGGTAAACAAGGTTTGTTCGCAGATCGACGTCATCCCGACGCTGCTCTCTATGCTGCATCTGCCTGCACAGGTGGCGTTTGCGGGACAGGACGTGCTCAGCCCTGGCTTCAAGCAACAGGCTTTCATGGCGACCTATCAAGACCTAGGCTACTATGAAGACCACTGTCTCACGGTGCTGTCACCGGTCAAACGCACACAGCAATATGGCGTGACGCCCCTACCCGACCGCACGTTCAACGAGACGTTGCTCTCCCGTCCTAAGCCCGCTATGATACATCAAGCAGAGACGTTCTACCAATATGTGAACCTCTACCTTAAGAAACGGTAACCCCAAAATCTTCTTTTCTCCACACGGAACGTCTCGTTTTAGCATCCCAAACGACTCGTTCCGTGATGCGTTAAAGGTGCTTTGGGATGGAAAAATAATTTAATCTTCGAAGAAAAATAAATTAATTTGTTCTGAAAAATAAATTATTCTTCATCATCAAACCTATCCTTTCAGGAGATGAGAAAGCCTCTCTCGGTAGCTGAAAGGGTATAGATTGGCTGACGAAAGCTATTCAATAGACATCTGGCTAAACCTATCCCGTGCAGCACGAAAAGGGTGATTCGGCAGCTAGGAAAGCGTATTTGGAGGGAAAAAGTTCGTCCATATCAAGCTTTTTTCGTAAGTTTGCATCTTCATAAATAGCTTAAAAGCATTCAATAATCATTTAGAATCATTCATAAACAAGCAATTCAGATATGGAACACCAACTGATTAAAGCCTCTTACCAACTCTTTGTGGAGGACAACGGCAGCGAGAAGCTCTTGGAGCAAACACCCGAAGGACAGCCTATGGTGATATACACCAAACTGGGAATGACCATTCCTGCATTCGAAGAGAAGCTTGCAGCCCTGACCGCTGATAGCGATTTCGAATTCTCTCTAGACAAGAACAGCGCCTTTGGCGAATATGAAGAGGGTAAGCTGGTGGATATTAGCAAGGAGGTTTTCACACTGAATGGCCACTTCGACCACGACCATGTGCACGAAGGAGCTATTCTGCCGCTGACCAACGAGAACGGACAGCGCTTCCTAGGTAAGGTGGTGAGCCTGTCAGATACCGATGTCAAGGTGGATCTCAACCACCCATTGGCGGGCAAGGATCTGCATTTCAAGGGCCACCTCATCGAGAATCGTCCTGCCTCTGAGGAGGAAGTGAAGCAGTTTATCGAACAAAGCAAACACCATCACTGCGGTGGCGGATGCGACGGAGGTTGTGGCGGCTGTGGTAGCGATGGCGAAGGATGTGGCTGTGGCAACTGCGGTGACGGCGAGGGTGGCTGCGAAGGCGGTTGCGGACACTGCGCCAACTAATCTAGAACATAACGGGTAGAGCGTATGGGAAACACGTTTGGTTACCTCTATAAGCTGACCACCTTTGGCGAAAGTCACGGCATAGGTGTGGGCGGCGTGGTCGATGGCATGCCCTCGGGGATAGTGATCGACACGCAGTTTGTGCAGAACGAGCTCGATAGGAGGCGTCCTGGACAGAGCCGCCTCACCACATCGCGCAAGGAAACGGACCAGATCCAATGGCTCAGCGGTATCTTTGAGGGCAGATCAACGGGCGCTCCCATAGCTTTTATCGTCAAAAATAGCGACCAGCACTCAAGCGACTACACCAACATCAAGGACCTCTTCCGTCCCTCACATGCCGATTTCACCTATCAAGAAAAGTACGGCATCCGCGATTATCGGGGCGGAGGACGTTCCTCAGCGCGCATCACGATAGCCCGCGTGGTAGGTGGTGCGTTGGCTAAGCTCGTGCTGCGTCAGCTAGGAATCTCCATTCAGGCTTACACCTCACAAGTGGGCGACATTTGCGTAAGCAAGCCTTACACCGAACTGGACCTCCATCGGACGGAGGACAACGCCGTGAGATGCCCCGAAGCGGATACCGCACAGAAGATGGAACAGCTCATCACGCAGGTCAAAGCGGAGGGCGACACCATCGGCGGGGTAATCACCTGCGTGGTAAAGGGTTGCCCCATCGGTCTGGGTGAGCCCGAAGCGCAGAAGCTGCAAGCCATGTTGGGAGCTGCAATGCTGAGTATCAATGCGGCAAAGGGATTCGAATATGGTTTGGGATTTGAAGGCGTAGCGATGCGAGGAAGCGAGGTCAACGACATTTTTCTGCACACCAGCGAGGGCATTCACACGCTGACCAACCATAGCGGAGGCATCCAAGGGGGGATAAGCAATGGGGAAGACATCTTCTTCCGTGTGGCTTTCAAACCTGTCGCCACCATTCTAAGAAAACAAAATACCATTGACATTCATGGTAACAACGTGTCCATAAATGTCAATGGTAGACATGATCCATGCGTGTTGCCACGCGCCGTGCCCATCGTAGAGGCGATGGCAGCTATGGTTATCCTTGACGCATGGATGATAAATAGGGCGAAACAGTCGCCCTTCGATTAATCTACAGCACCGATAATCTCGCTCACAGAGTGGCAACCATGACGATCAAGCCACTCATTGAGTCCGTCACGCACCTTGATCGTGACTTGAGGATCTACAAAGTTGGCCGTACCTATCTCCACTGCCGATGCGCCTGCCATCAGAAACTCGATGGCATCTGCTGCCGTAGAGATACCGCCGAGACCTATCACGGGTATCTTGACAGCCTTAGCCACATCATACACCATGCGCAGAGCAACAGGCTTCACCGCAGGACCACTCAGTCCGCCGGTGCGAATGCTCAGTTTGGGACAGCGACGCTCTATGTCTATCGCCATTCCCATCAAGGTATTGATTAGCGACACGGCATCTGCACCTTCGGCTTCGCACGCCTTTGCTATCGAAGCGATATCGGTCACGTTGGGTGAGAGTTTCACAATAAGGGTCTTATCATAGCGAGCACGCACAGCACGCACCACACTGGCAGCGCCCTCACAGGTCACACCGAAAGCCATTCCGCCATCTTTCACATTGGGACAAGAGATATTCACCTCTATCGCGGGGATGTGCTCAAGGGCGTTCAGGCGTGCGGCACACTCGGCATAAGCCTCTGGCGAGTCGCCACTGACGTTGACAATGATGTTGGTATCTATGTCTTGGATGGATGGATAGATGTGTTGCACAAAGTAATCCACGCCCTTATTCTGCAAGCCTACACAGTTGAGCATACCATGAGCGGTCTCCACCATGCGCGGATAGTCGTTTCCTTCACGTGCACGCAGGGTGGTTCCCTTGACAATGATGCCTCCTATCTGATCCAATGGGACAAAGTCTTGAAACTCCAAACCGTATCCGAACGTGCCCGAAGCGGTCATGATGGGGTTCTTTAAGTTCAACCGATTTATCTTAACATTTAGATTTGCCATACTCAATCAATATTTTTTACATTTTAGCACCAAAACAAACGGTTTACATCAAAGACAGGACCGTCCTTGCAAACGCATAGATTGCCCTCTGTGGTCTTCTCTACGCAGCACAGACAAGCACCCAATCCGCATGCCATCATGTTCTCTAGAGAGGCCTCGCAACGCACGCCCACTTTCTTGGCATAGGCTGCCACGGCTTTCATCATGGGTTTGGGACCACAAGTGGAGAACTGATCAAAGTGCTCGTGCTGTAAGACGGAGTGGTTGGTCACAAATCCTTTCTCACCCAAACTGCCATCTTCGGTGGTGATATACACCTCGCCCACCTCCTTGAAAGCATCAAGCTCAAGCAGATCGGAAGCGCTACGGGCACCTAAGAGGAAGGACACCTTAGCACCGTACTGGCGGATTTGGCGACCAAAGTACAACAATGGTGCTACACCTACGCCACCACCAATAAGCAAGAGATGCTCATCGGGCGACGTTGGCATCGTGAAGCCATTGCCAAGGGGAAGGACACAGTTGAGCGTATCGCCTTCCTTAAGCGTCGATAGCTGACGTGTGCCGTCACCAATGGCGGCTACCATCAACCACAACTCGTTGTGTTCGTAATCCACATTATTAATAGAGATAGGGCGACGAAGGTAAGTGGAGGGCGAACCTTCAACCTTCACCTCGACAAACTGACCGGGACGCATCTCTGGAAGAGGCTCGTCGTGGGTCAACTTGATAAGAACATGCTTGCTACTGAGGTGCTCCACATGAGCCACACGTAGGTCAAGAACATACTTTTTCATTACTTATATATTACGGTTTTTATATTTACTTCGCACTAGTTTTATATCTGCTTCGCACCGGTTTGTATTTACATCGAACCGATTTATGTTTGCTTCGCATCGATTTTGTATTTGCGTAGCACCGATATTATGTTTGCTTCGCACCGATTTTGTATTTGCATAGCACTGGTCTGCGCTCTTCACACTCGTATTAGACTTGCTTTGGATCCTTGAGAGGATACCTACAAAGTTCTTGTGAGCAAGGAAAGCGCTTTCTGCAAGGCTTATCTTACAAGCTAAGGTCAACTTCGTCTGGCTCAATGCTCGCTCATTTCACCACCCATTGGATCATAAATGGCGCATCAATAGAGACTCACCGACCAGCTCATCCCTCGTCTTATGCAAAGATAACAAGAAACTAGCAATGTAGCAAATGTACTCGCTTATTTGATTGAAAGAACGCTTCAGATTTGCAATAATAATAAATCCCCAACTCTGTGGATGCGGAGTTGGGGAAGGATGACTGCTTTATGATTTTTTAGGAACAAATGTTTCCCAAGTTTGATCGTCGTAAAAGACTCTGATTTCGGTTATTTTTCGTTGTGGTTTGTCAATTATTTTGATTGGCACATTTGGGGGAAATGAAGCACGATCGGAAGGGTTATAAGCAGCTTGAGTAGCTTGTTGTTGATAGGATGGGGTAGCGGTTGTATCCCCAAAGTCGAGTTGCCCTTCCGTAGGAGCACCTCCTTCGTTCTTCTGAAGGTTAGGATCCTGATCCTTATTCATAACGCCTTGATCCTTAAACATAGGACCCTGACCATACATCAACCAGTCAAGGCTAAGTTTGGAGAACTTGCTGCGGATTGCTTCAACAGTATTTAGGGTAGGCTTCTGGCGTCCGTTGAAGATGTTACTCAGCGATGCTGACGACACGCCGATAAAGTCTGCAAAGTTTTGTTGGGTCATATGCTGACTGTCCATCAATTGTTTTATTCTGTCTTTCATAAGTCGCTTCCTTGCTGTTTGAGGGCTGAAATAGCCCGTTTTTAATGACTTTACAAAGGTAAAACATATATTTCATATTTCCAAACGTTTTTAAATAAATAATAATCGAGCCGATTTTGTTTTATAAATATGAAGATTTTAAGTTTTATAAAACGCATGCCCGTTTCTGACAGGTAACCTTTAGGTTTTTAAATATATAAAGCTAAAACCGCATTAAGTATTTTATAGGTTATCCGTTGTAATCTATTGGTTATATGATAGTTAACCTTTCATATATTCATTATTTAGGTCCTATTAGCTCCATTTTACGCTTTTACCATGCCAAACACGCCCCTTTTTATCTCGAAACATTTATAAAACAAGCTGATTTTAAAGGCTTTAGCTGCTAAGACGCACTCTGAATAGTTTTACATTTATATATATAAACCTTAAATTTAGGCTTTATGTTTTATTATTTTAAATCGTTAAGTATGTCGGTTAAAGCGGTTTTACTTTACAAAACTAAATCTTTGATTTTGTTTTACAAACTTAAATATTTGGTTATTGTGGCTTTTCTAAAGGTTAAAAGGTGTAAACGCTGAAACTGATGGGGGCAGTATTGTCGTTTTGAAGGATAATTTTCGGAATCACAGACGGATGGTAAATCTGCTCAAAATACGCGAGTTTTGAGCTAGGCAAATCACTTTAAGAGCCTGATTTTGCACGTTTTAGCCTTCAAAAGAGGCTATTTAAAAAACCGAAATCTAGCTCCAAAGCGACTACTTTTGGCTAGATTTCGGTTGATTTTGGGGAATTTTATGGGTTTTTCGACGCCGTTTTGACAGCCGATTTAGTGTAGAATGAAGTGAATTAGCTCTTTCATCAGTTCGCCAGGAGTACCATTGACGCTACTGACGCTTTTGCTTTTGACATCCACCTCTCTGATTTTGGCAAGTATTTCCATCACTTTTCTTGGCGAATAGGTACGCATTCCTTTTATAAAATCATTGGCTCGCCATGCCTGATTGAGCCCCAACTGCTGTGCTATACCCTCTGGTGACTTGTTGGGGGAATAGTGTGCGATCATCAGATTTTGGAAGTAATTGAACAGAAGGGGCACGGAGATATAGAACCAGTCGGTCTTCTTCAATTTGTAAAAGTATTTGATTATAAGATTTGCCTTATATATATCCTTCCCAACGACGGCATTGAGCAGCTCATAAGTGTTGAATTCTTTGCTTATTCCGATCTTGCTTTCGACGAGCTCAGGCGTTACTCGCATTTTATCTCCGTCCAAAGTAACGACCAGTTTGTCCAGTTCGGAGGTGAGCCGGTTAAGATCCGGTCCCACAAAGTCGGCTATCATCTGACACGCTTTGTTGTCGATGGAGGTTCCATGTTGCTTGAGATAGTTGACAATAAAGTCGGGAAGATTTTTCTCTTTGAGCTTTTGGCTATCGAAGACGAGGCCTACCGCCTTGGCGAGAGTGACCACTTTCTTTCTTGCGTCAATTCTTCCATTTTTATAACACCATACCAAGATGGTTGTTTTTACGGGATTTTTGAGGTAGGTTTCTAACGCTTCCAGACTGCGAATGTTTTGCGCTTCTTTGACAATGACCACCTGATGGTCGGCCATCATAGGGTAGCGTCGTGCTATATCCGCCACTTGTGCAGCGGTGATGTCACTTCCGAAGCAGATGGTCTGATTGAAATCGCGCTCTTCGGGTTTCAAAACCGTGTCGGCGATGTAGTCAGAAATCTTATCGATATAGTAGGATTCGTCTCCCATCAAGATATATACGGGAAGATATTGGCGTGCCTTTAGGCTAGCCATGATGGTTTGAAAAGTGTCCGTTTGCTTAGCTGGCATAAAAATATTTTTAGTTGTTCACCTTTTTATGTACCTTTGCAAAGGTAATGATAAAGGATGAAAATGCAAAGAAATCAGATACCCAAGTTGAACCTTCCCGCCTTTGATGTTCGTCTTCAGGAGGTGGATGGCCAGACCAAAATCTTCGATGTTCTACGTCGCCGCTATGTTAGTTTGACACCAGAGGAATGGGTTCGCCAGCACTTTGTGCATTACCTTATTAATTATAAGCACTACCCTATTACGCTTTTGGCCAACGAAGTGCCGTTGCGCATTGGCGAAAAGCAGATCCGCGCAGACAGTGTGCTATACGATAAGAGCCTTCATGGTCGAATGATCATCGAATACAAGGCGCCGGATGTACGTCTGACGCAAAAGGTTTTTGACCAAATTGCGACATACAACCTGCTGCTTCATGTCGACTATCTTGTGGTTTCGAATGGTCTTCAGACCTATGCTTGCCGGATGGACTACGTTCATCAGAAATACGTCTTTATTCGGGAGATTCCCGACTATGAAAATATTTGACTTTTTAACTACCATTTTCCGCTCTTAACGGCCAACCTTTTGAAGGTTGAAAGTAAGGTTTCAGACGATTACTTTTGGACCTTCAATAGATAATAACCGCCGATAAGTTTGTGGATAAAGGGCATTTTATTTATATTTGCATAATGTTTTCATTTTCGATTACGAATCGTTTCCATTTACGATAGTATATAAATAAGGTATTAAGACTATTGATATATGAACAGATTACTTTTAACATCAGTATTAACGATGACCTCATTGACCATGATGGGGCAAAACCTACAATACCCCAAAGCGCCCAAAGACGGGACTACGGACGAGTATTTCGGCGTAAAGGTAGCCGATCCTTTCCGTCCATTGGAGAACGACACCAGTGCCATCACAGCCGCATGGGTTAAGGCGGAGAACGATGTGACCAACGCTTACCTAGCGCAGATACCCCAACGCGCCAAATATCTCAAACGATTGAAGGAAGTAAGCAATTATGCCAAAGAATATACACCCTTTGAGAAGAACGGCAAATGGTATGTCTACAAGAACAACGGACTGCAAAATCAAGCCGTGCTCTACCAGATGGATAAGCTCGGAGGCGAGGCGCGCGTGTTCCTTGACCCTAACAGTCTGAGCGATGACGGCACCGTAGCCCTTCGTGGCATCTCCTTCTCGCACGACGGCCGATACTTTGCCTACACCATTTCGCGCAGCGGTAGCGACTGGGAAGAGATCTACGTGATGGACGTCAACACGCGGCAGACGCTAAGCGACCACATCGTTTGGGCCAAATTCACGGGTGCCGAGTGGTGCGGAGACGGCTTCTATTATAGTGCTTACGATGCGCCGCAGAAGGGAAAGGAGATATCGGAGAAGAATGAGGTGCACAAGATCTACTATCACAAGATAGGAACACCCCAAAGTGAGGACGTGCTGTTCTATCAGAACCCCGCCTATCCATTGCGTTTCTATGGTGTATCGGTCAACAAAGAGGAGACAATGATGTTCCTTACCGAGTCAGGAATGGATCAGGGACTCAACCTTTACGCCCGCGATCTGCGCCAGCCAGGGTCTCAGTTTATCCAGATGACAGGCGATTGCAGCAAGACCTATTCGCCCATTGAGGTCATCGGTGACAATATCTACATGTTCACCAATGCCGATGCGCCCAAATATCGCTTGATGATAGCCAACCTCAAGCAGCCCGGTTACAAGCACTGGAAGGAGCTAGTGCCCGAAGCCGACGCCGTGCTTGACGACGTGACCTTTGTCGGTAACGACAAGATGGTGCTCACCTACACCAAGGACAACATCTCACGCGCGTACCTATATAATATAGATGGAACCCGTCTGAGCGAAATCCAACTTCCCGGTGTGGGCAGTGTCAGCTTCAGCGGCAAGCGCAATCATCCCGAACTGTTCTATAGCTACACCTCTTACACGGTGCCTTCATGCGTCTATCAGTATGACATCAACACGGCGAAGAGCACCCTATACAGTGCGCCAAAGGTCAACTTCAAACTGAGCGACTACACTTCAGAAATGGCATTCTATACCAGCAAAGACGGCACACGCATCCCGCTGTTCCTCACCTACAAGAAAGGGCTGAAGCGCAACGGCAAGAACCCCGTGCTGATGTATGGCTATGGCGGATTTAACGTTACCTATCCACCCTACTTCTCAGCTATGCGCATTCCGTTCCTAGAGAATGGCGGTGTGTACGTCTACACCGTTCTGCGTGGTGGTGGCGAATATGGCGAGGCATGGCACCTAGCCGGCACCAAGATGGAGAAGCAGAACGTGTTTGACGACTTCATCTCTGCGGGCGAATGGCTCATACAGAACCAGTACACCGACAAGGACCATTTGGCCATCATGGGTGGTAGCAATGGTGGTCTGCTCGTAGGTGCTTGCATGACGCAGCGCCCCGATCTGTTCAAGGTTTGCATCCCCGAGGTGGGTGTGATGGACATGTTGAGATATCATAAGTTTACCATCGGATGGAACTGGGCCCCCGACTATGGTACAAGTGCCGATAGCAAAGAGATGTTCGAATACCTCAAGGGCTACTCTCCCCTTCACAACGTCAAGAAAGGCGTGTCCTATCCAGCCACAATGGTCACCACAGCCGACCATGACGACCGCGTGGTGCCAGCCCACTCGTTCAAGTTTGCCGCCACCTTACAGGAGTGTCAAGGCGGCAACGCACCCGTGCTCATCCGCATCGATAGCAAGGCTGGACATGGCGGTGGCAAACCATTGAGCAAGCAGATGGAAGAGACGGCCGACATCTATGGCTTCATCATGTACCAGCTCGGTATGAAGATGAAGTAAGCCATCACTCCCCACTAACCACTGAAGAGGCAAAGCTTCATACGATAAGCCTTGCCTCTTCATCTTTTAGGGGGAAAATTTTGGCAGAAAAAGCATTTGGCATTACCTTTGCTATGATATTATCATATTAATAATAACACTACAACAATACAACGATTATGGGTTGGGGAAAATGGATTGGAGGAATCATCGGATTCAGCAATTGGGGAATCCTTGGCGCCTTAGCAGGTTACTGCATTGGTAGCATGATTGACGAAGCAGCATCGTCTAAGACAGGAAAGCCGAACAACGGAGGTTACTCGTCAGAGCAAACAGCCTATGGCGCCACTAATGGTTATAGAAGCCAGCGCAACCCGTTCCTCTTTTCGCTGATGGTTCTGTCCTCCTACATCATCAAGGCGGACGGCAAGATCTTGCATTCGGAGATGGAATACGTAAGAAACTTCCTACGTGCCAACTTTGGTTCAGCAGCCGTCACACAGGGAGAGCAGATTCTTTACCGTCTCTTTGAGCGACAGAAGCAAGAGGGTATGAGTGCTTTCCATAACGAGATCCTAGGTTGTTGCATGGAGATCAGACAGCAGTTTGATATCAGTGCACGCTTGGAGTTGCTCCATTTCCTAGTCAATATAGCCAAAGCCGATGGTGTAGTGACCCCCGAAGAGGTATCAGCGCTTAAGGAGGTAGCCATCAACATGGGGCTCTCTGAGCAGGAAGTGGACTCGATGCTTCATCTCTCGCAAGGCAGCAGCAACGAAGGTTCCATCGAAGACGCCTATAAGGTGCTTGAGATTAGCCCTAACGCTACCGACGATGAGGTCAGAGCAGCCTACCGCAAGATGGCGCTCAAGCATCACCCTGACCGTGTGGCAGCTCTCGGCGAAGATGTTCGCAAGGCCGCCGAGCAGAAGTTTCAGGAGATCAACAACGCCAAACAGCGCATCTACAAGGCACGCGGCATGGCGTAAGCGCCCCACCCCGTCACGGCGATTTTATATGATTTAAGACGAGACAAAACCTCTATGTCGTCGTGACCACTATCGTTTCATATCCCCAAATACCTCCTTTGAGGTGAAAGAATAAATTGATTTTCCGACAAAAATAAATTATTTCTTGTGGAAAATCAATTTATTTTTTTCTATTGCTGTCCGGTAAAACTTTTAGCGCATGAAAAAGATTGGGCTGGATTCCTCGCTTGGAATTCAGCCCATTTAGTTA
>CAVJZR010000045.1:0-20678 GCA_963654235.1 Bacteroidaceae bacterium
AGGTTCTTCACCGTTCCGGAGAGGTTGCCAAACAGGGCGTGGCCCTTGATGGTCAATCCGGATATGACGTGCCCGTTGCCATCTAATGTCCCGGTGAACGGATGATTCTCGTCGCCTAGCTGTGTGAGTGGCTCGCTAGCGGACATATCGATGTCGTGGGTGAGGATGAAGTTGCGGTCAGCGATAGAGTCGCTCTTGATGAGGGTTTGCAATATGCGCAAGTCGGCTTCGGAGCTGATCTGATACTGTCCTTTGTCGTTCTTATATAGGCTTACCGGTGTGCCGCCGCATGCTATGGGGAAAGGCACCGAGTAGGTTTTGCCGCTATCGGTAAGCTCGTAGAAGCCCCAAACGTTTGCGCCTGCTTCCTCGTTGAGCTTGGCTACGAGAGCTCTGTTATTGTTCAGCGAGTCCAGACCGAGCTCTGTGCCATTAGAGTTGTATATATCATTGGTGCCGAGGTAGGTGGGTTTGGCTTCTTGCCAAACGATGAGGTTCTCTCCGTTATTGTTGTGATATACTTGGTTCTGTCCTGGGTATATGTCGGAGTATATGCTATCGTGATTTTCGGACAAGATGTAGTGACCATAGTTGGCGCAATCTACGTATTTGCTATCGCCAAAAGATATGCCGATTGTGGGGTAGAGTATCTTATCAGAAACGATGGTGATATTTCCAAGGTTGACTGACCTAGTTGCTTTAATGAAATTATAGGCGAAGTTGCTAGCATAGGCAGTGCGTTCTGTTTTTTCATCACTATATATTGTTATGTTGGCTCTGTTCACACAATCGGTGAAATAGATACCACATGTGCTACTCAACCATCCACCTATAAACCCTCCTGATTTAGTATTACCTCCATCAAGCTTAACTTTTATTTCGCCTTTGTTTTGGCAACGTGTCAGATGAGTAGTACAGTCTGTTGTTCCGATTAATCCGCCAACTGCTCCACCACTTACTGATTCGTAATAGCTAATTACATTGAATTTGCCGTCATAGGAGCAATCGTTGAGCGTAAGATTTCCGCTATAACCAATTCCTACCAGTCCTCCAATATAAAGTACATTCCCTTTGGCAATATATATAAGTGGCGTTTTTGGCTCAACAATTTTTATGTAGGCCCCCTCTACGTGTACGTTAGAGATCGTAGTATTAGTAGCATTTCCAATCAACGTACCGACTTCGAGGTTATTCATGTCAGCATTGTAGTATGCTGCATCGATATAAGCGTTCTTGATGGTTAGGTTCTTGATGGTGGCGTCCTCTGTGGAGCCGAACAGTCCGACGTATATACGCCAAGTTTCGTTTATGTATAGGCCATAGATGGTGTGGCCGTCGCCATCGAAGATGCCTTGGAAGTCGTCGTCCCACATTTTACCATATTCGCCAATGGGTGTCCACTTATTTAGAGTACCATTGACGATGACGTTATTCTTGTCATCTACGTAGAAGTCGTTAAGGTAGATGTCGCGGGTCATCTTAAAGTACTTGCCCGTCACGTCGTCGTTAGCGTCGGTGACGATGTAAGCGAGGTTGGCCAGGTCCTGCGCACTCTGTATGAGATAGGGCGAGGATGCTGTGCCGCTCCCGTCAAAGCTTGACAGCCCGGGGTTAGAGCTTGGGTAGCTCCACCATTCGGCTTTGCTTTCGGCAGCAGCGATGGGCAACGTCCCAAGAAGGATGAGGGACAGCACTAGGAGAAGATATGTCTGAAGTCTTTTCATAATCAATATAATATATGTAAAGTAAAGGTGGTGCAAAGGTACAACAATTATCCTTTTGCTTATCTTCCCCCCCAAAAAAAAACGCTCTGCGCAACTTATTCAGTCAGAAATGCTTACCTTTGCATAAGATATAGCTGCACTCGGGAAACTGAGAACGCGATTCTCTTTCCGCTCGTTTGCAATATCTTTGCATCCATAAAGACCTCATGTAGCCCTCTTGTTGACGGGACATGTCGTCACAACTAAATGTAACCAAGATGAAAGTATTAAAGTTTGGCGGTACCTCAGTGGGTACTGTAGAGAGTATTCGTAGCGTGAAGCAGATTGTAGAGAAAGCAGCACGCAAGAGCAGAATCGTAGTAGTGGTAAGCGCACTGGGCGGCGTCACCGACCAGCTCCTCCGCACAGCCGACCTGGCACGTGACGGCAGCGACGCGTGGCGCACCGAGTATGACGACATGGTGAGCCGACACCACACCATGATAGACACCCTCATCAGCGACCCGGCCGACCGGGAACGCCTCTTCAGTGAGGTGGATAGCCTCCTGTCTGAACTCCAAAGCATCTTCTACGGCGTCTACCTCATCCGCGATCTGTCCCGTAAGACACGCGACGGCATCGTCAGCTACGGCGAGCGCCTATCCTCACGCATCGCAGCCACCCTCATACGCGGCTCACGTTGGGCCGACTCGCGTACCTTTATACATACGCGCGACGTTGCCGGCAAGCACGTCCTGGACACCCAAGCCACCCACCGCGACCTCGCAGCCGCCTTCCAGCAGAGCACACGCATCACCCTTGTACCCGGATTCATCGCCAGCGACAGCGCCACCGGTGAGACCACCAACCTAGGACGAGGCGGCAGCGACTATACCGCAGCCATCATCGCAGCCGAACTGCAAGCCGAGGTGCTTGAGATATGGACCGACGTGGATGGCTTCATGACTGCCGACCCGCGCGTCATAGAGAGAGCTTACACCATAGACGAGCTCAGCTATATCGAAGCCATGGAGCTATGCAACTTTGGCGCCAAGGTCATCTATCCACCCACCATCTACCCCGTCTGCGTCAAGCGCATACCCATCCGCGTCAAGAACACTTTTAATCCGGCTGCGCCTGGGACTATCATCAAGGATCATATCGCCCCCGACCATAAGCCCATCAAGGGTATCTCCAGCATCAAGGGCACCACGCTGATCAACGTCTCCGGTCTGTCCATGGTGGGCGTCATCGGTGTGAACAAGCGCATCTTCAGTTCGCTAGCACGCGAGGGCGTCAGCGTGTTCCTCGTCTCACAAGCATCGAGCGAGAACAGCTCGTCCATCGGTGTACGCGATCAGGACGCCGAACGCGCCATAGAGGTGCTCAACGCCGAGTTTGCTGACGAGATAGCATCAGGCGCCATGTTCCCCATGCACGCCGAAGCAGGTCTGGCCACCATCGCCGTCGTGGGTGAGAACATGAAGCACACACCCGGCATCGCGGGCAAGCTCTTTGGCACCCTGGGCCGTAGCGGTATCAGCGTCATTGCTTGCGCACAAGGCGGATCGGAGACCAACATCTCCTTTGTCGTGGAGAGCCGCTGGCTGCGCAAGGCGCTCAACGTCATCCATGACAGCTTCTTCCTCTCCGAATATAAGGAACTGAACCTCTTCATCTGCGGCGTAGGCACCGTGGGCGGTAAGCTCCTGGAGCAGATTGCCGCCCAAGCCGATGAGCTCAAACGCCGCTCCCGTCTGAAGATCAACGTCGTGGGCATCGCCTCCTCACGCCACGCCATCTACCGCCGTGAGGGATTGGACCTCACCACATGGCGCGCTGAGCTCGACGCCTCACCTGAGAGCGACGCACAGAGCCTGAAGGAGCACATCATCGGGATGAACATCTTCAATGCGGTCTTTGCCGACTGCACCGCCTCGCCCGACATCGCCGCCATCTATCTGCCACTGCTACAGCACAACATCAGTGTGGTGGCTGCCAATAAGATTGCAGCCAGCGGACCTTATGCCGATTATCTGCAGCTCAAGCGCACCGCCTTGGCACGTGGCGTGAAGTATCTCTTTGAGACCAACGTGGGTGCCGGCCTGCCTATCATCGGGACGATGAACGACCTGCGCAACTCGGGTGACACCATCCTACATATCGAAGCCGTGCTCAGCGGTACGGTCAACTTCATCTTTGACACCCTCTCTGCCACCGTGCCCTTCTCACGCGCCGTGCAGCTGGCCAAGGAACGCGGCTTCTCTGAGCCCGACCCTCGCATTGACCTCTCCGGTCATGACGTGGTGCGCAAGCTGGTCATCCTGGCTCGCGAGGCTGGCTATGAGGTGGAGCAAGACCAGGTGCTGCTCACACCCTTTGTGCCCGAAGAGATGTTCCGTGGCACGCTGGACGACTTCTGGCGCCTTCTGCCCTCGCTGGACGATGGCTTTGAACGTCGTCGCCGCGCCCTCGAGGCTGAAGGCAAGCGCCTACGCTTCGTAGCCGAGATGGATCACAACCAGCTCAAGCTATCCCTCAAAGCCGTGGACCAACGGCACCCCTTCTACAACCTCGAAGGAAGCAACAACATCGTCACCCTCACCACGGAGCGCTACCGCGAGTATCCCATGCTCATCCAGGGATATGGCGCCGGAGCCAGCGTCACCGCTGCAGGCGTCTTTGCCAACGTGATGAGCGTGATGAATATCTAAAAATAACCCATGCGTGAACCTACCGAATGGTTCACGCCTTAACCCCCGCGCCTATGAAACATCTCATCATCCTCGGTGACGGCATGGCCGATCACCCCATCGCAGCGCTCGGAGGACGCACACCACTCGAAGCCGCACACACACCCGCTATGGACGATCTGGCCCGTAGCGGCATCAACGGCCGTCTGCAGACCATCCCTCACGGCTTTCACCCGGGTAGCGAGGTGGCCAACACCGCCATCCTGGGCTATGACCTCAACCGCGTCTACGAAGGACGAGGACCGCTCGAAGCAGCCAGCATAGGTTATCAGATGCAGCCCGACGACCTCGCCCTGCGCTGTAACATCATCTCCACACGTGACGGGCGCATCCTCAATCATCACGGCGGACACCTCACCACCGAGGAGGGACAGGAGCTCATACGCTTCATCAACCGTCAGATGGGGTTCGGCGCCATCCAGCTCATCCCCGGCATACAGTATCGACACCTGCTCATCATCCACGGCGGCAGCAAGCATATCATCACCGCACCACCGCACGACCATCCCGGCGAGCCTGTGGCGCAGCTCCTTCCGCATGCTGACCCTGCCTACCGCGGCGTGAAGGAACCCGGCCGCATGAGCCCCGAGGACACCGCCGCGCTGCTCACCCAGCTCATCAAGCGGTCCGAGAGCTATCTGCTATGCAACCAGTGGAACCGCTCTCGCCCCACCCCAGCCTCGTGTCTATGGCCCTGGGGAGGTGGCTATCGGCCGCAGATGAAGACCTTGGAGGAGCGTTTCCCCTCGATCAAGAGTGCTGCGGTGATATCTGCCGTGGATCTCATCCGTGGCATCGGCCGCTATGCGGGCATGGACGTGATACGTGTTGAGGGCGCTACGGGCCTTGCGGATACCAACTATGAGGGCAAGGCGCAAGCCGCACTGGAGGCGCTGGAGCATCACGACCTGGTCTATCTCCACATCGAGGCAAGCGATGAAGCCGGACACGATGGCGACCTGCAACTCAAGCTGCGCACCATCGAGAACCTAGACCGACGCATCGTCAGCCCCATCATCTCTCACATCAAGGAACATCAGATGCCCGTCTGCGTGGCGCTGCTGCCCGATCATCCCACACCCGTGGAGCTCCGCACACACGTAGCTGAGCCTGTGCCGGTGACGATATGGTATCCCGGTTGTCAGCCCGACGACGTAGACCGATATGACGAGCAATCGGCGGTGAACGGCAGTCTGCAGATGATGTATCTGCAACAGTTTATGCAGACGTTCATGAATATAGAATAAAACGAATCGCTATGACCACTCCCATCCATTATTATTCCACCCTTCATCAGTCACCTACGGTCTCCACGGCCGAAGCCATTGACCGCGGTTTGGCTCCCGACGGATCGCTTTATATGCCTGAGCGCATCGAACGGTTGCCCGAGGATTTTTTCCAAGACATCCATCTGATGTCCTTCCACGAGATAGCCTGCACGGTGGCGCAGCATCTCTTCCCCACCACGCAACCCGAGGCGGAGCTGCGTGAGGTGGTCACCTCCACGCTGGCGTTCCCCATTCCGCTGCAACCGGTGAGCCCCGGCATCTTCTCCTTGGAGCTCTACCACGGCCCCACGCTGGCGTTCAAGGATGTCGGCGCACGTTTCATGGCAAGGATGATCAGCGCCATCAGTAGGCATAGCACCACCGAGGAAGCGTCCCGACCCAAGAATGTCCTCGTAGCCACAAGCGGTGACACGGGCTCAGCGGTGGCCAACGGGTTCCTGGATGTGCCGGGGGTGCACGTCTTTGTGCTCTATCCCAAGGGCAAGGTGAGCCCCAGACAGGAGAGCCAGTTTGCCACGCTCGGCCATAACATCACCGCCATAGAGGTCAGTGGCACCTTTGACGACTGTCAGCGCCTAGTCAAGACGGCGTTTGCCGATACGGAGCTGCGCCAGGAGCACGTCCTCACCTCAGCCAACTCGATCAACATCGCACGGCTCCTACCCCAGTCGTTCTATTACTTCTGGGCTTATGCGCAGTGGCGCCGCCAGCTACAAGAGCCGCGCCGCCTGGTCATCGCCGTGCCCAGTGGCAACTTTGGCAATCTCACCGCAGGTCTCATCGCCCAGCGCATGGGTCTGCCGGTGGATGGATTCATCGCCGCCAACAACCGCAACGACATCTTCACGCAGTATCTCGCCACGGGCGAGTATCACCCTCGGGCTAGCGTGGAGACCATCGCCAACGCCATGGATGTGGGCGCGCCAAGCAACTTTGACCGCATTCAGGACCTCTACCACGGTGACATCACTCTCATCCGCCACCACATCGCCGCCCGCGCCTACAATGACGAGGAGATTCGCGCTGCCATCCGCCGTTGCTATGACGCTCATCACTACACCCTCGACCCACACGGCGCATGCGCCTGGGCTGCCCTCACGGACATCATCGACACGAACACCACGGACGGCATCTTCCTCGAAACGGCTCACCCGGCTAAGTTCAAGGAAACCGTAGATGCCATCCTACCCTCGCCCGTCACCGTGCCGCCACGCCTCGAAGCCTTCAGCCAGCGCACCAAGCACTCCCTACCCACTGACGCTAGCTACGACAGCTTCCGCCAGCTCATCCTCCCCCGCCTCCTTTAACCCCACAGGGGTTTTAGTCTTGCTGCGCCGGGGTCACGGACCCATTAGTCTCGGGGTCACAGACCCTTTAGTCTTATATAAAATTAATGGGCACGATAAGCCATTATGCCTAATATGCATAATAAGCCTATCATGCCCATTAACCTTTTAAGGCGCAGCAAGACTAAAACCCCTGTGGGGCCGGCAGCACTTATCCTTTCCTGTGCTCATATCACCATTCTTATCCTCTGAAAATGCCTAAAGCAAAACAAAGAATAAATTGATTTTTGCTGAGAAATAATTTATTCTTTCTTAGAAATCAATTTATTTTTCTCTGCCAAACCTTCCCCTCAATCTCTTCATATACCTTATTTTGGAATACAAAATAGGGTTCATCCGTTCAATGCGTAGATTGATCAACGACCGATATAGTAGTGGGTGCAGTGTCTCACCGCACGTTTGCCTTTAGATTAAAGGGTCTGTGCGGCGAAGCGAGACTAATGGGTCCGTGACCCCGGCGCAGCGAGACTAATGGGTCTGTGACTTGCGGCGAAGCGAGACAAAAGGGTCTGTGACCCCGAGACTAATGGGTCTGTGACCGCGGTGGCCGTATGTTAAAATAGGTAAAAGTATAGACGTGATGAACGATATGTGCAAAGAAAGATATATCTTTGCATCGTAATACATAATCAAATCGAAAACTCGAGGAGATTACAACCCAAAACTGTAAGACAATCTGTAAAACAATTCACACACATGAGCACCATGAAAGAAAACATCATCAACACACAGGACATCAGCAAGGATGACCAGAAGAAATGGCTCCAACACCTCAAAGACCTACTCACACGCGACGTCACCACACTGCTCAGATGCAGCACCGACGAAGGTTTGCAATGGATAGACACACAGGTAGACCTCGTCGAGGTGGCACACATCGTATGGGAAACCGGAAACATCATCGACAACACCGGGCGCCGACTGTCCTTCAGAGAGATAGCCGACCGCCTCTGCCAGGTGCTCCACACACCCAAGGCTAACAACGTGTACGCCGTATACCGCGACGCCCTCAAACGCAAAGGCGTATGGGTAGAACCACTGACGGTGAGATACATCAACCTCATCCGGGCACACGTGGTACGTGACCCCTTCGTCATCAACATACACCTGCCCAAGCTAAAATGCCCCACAGGGGCTTTATTCCAGGGGGCACAAACCCTTTAGTCTTGCTGCGGGGTCACAGACCCTTTAGTCTCGCTGCGCCGCACAGACCCTTTAGTCTTGCTTCGCCTAATAGGCCTATTATGCATATTAGGCCTATTATACCCATTAAGCCTATTAGGCGATAGCAAGACTAAAAAACCTTCATTCTCATTCATCCTTATCAACCATTTCTCCAAAAAAAAGTCTTACCTTTGCAGCCAAATATATACTTTATAGGAATTCTCACAACACATGATACAGAAAGCATACATCAAGCCCACAACGCTTACCATGCACGCACACCTAGACAAGGCCCTGCTCGGCTTGTCAAAGACGAGCATCGACACCGGAGGCAATAAAGACAAAGGTGACGCATGGGAAGAAGCCGCCAGCAAGGACAACCAGACTGAGGATGACCTCTGGGACGAATAAGACTTGCCAATAACATTGGCGCAGATTAGGTTATTCGGAGAAAAATACGTACTTTTGCTTCCAAGTAGAGGTCGTGCCCTCCATAGAGGGACGTCTTAACAGAATGGTGCGTGGATCTTACAGAACACGCCTTAACAAAAGAAGCACTAATAACCCAACCCGTATGACAACCATCATCACACGAACCATCATCATCGCAGCCATCATCATCGCTGGCATAACCTCACACCTACAAGCACAGACACAACCCTTCTGGTACGGAGCAGACATCAGCGGAGCCACAGAGCTAGAAGCGCGCGGATGGCAGCTATACAACGCACAAGGAGAGCCACGCGAGTGCGTACAGCTCATGAACGAACTGGGCATGAACGCCGTACGTCTGCGCGTATGGGTCAACCCTAAGGACTCACTCTGCTCACCCAACGACATGCTCAAGCTAGCACTCAGAGCCAAGCAATACGGCATGCCAGTGATGATCGACTTCCACTACGCCGACTCATGGGCTGACCCTAACCAGCAGCCTATACCACAAGCATGGCAAGGGCTGAAATACAAGGATCTGCGCAAAGCCTTCTACCAGCACACGCTCACCACGCTACAGCTCCTACGTCAGAACAACGTGGATGTGAAGTGGGTGCAAGTGGGCAACGAGACCACGCACGGCTTCCTATGGGATGTGGCACGCGCGGAGACTAACATGAAAAACTATGCCGACCTCACACGCCTAGGCTACAAGGCGGTCAAAGCAGTATACCCACAAGCACAGGTCATCGTACATCTAGACGCCGCTGCCGACCCCGAGCGGTACAACTTCATCTTTGACAACCTACGCCGTCACCACACGCCTTACGACATCATCGGCATGAGCGTATACCCCTACTGGGACATCAAAGCGGGCATCACATCCTCATGGCAAGAGACCGTACGACGCATGACGCTCAACATCCGACGCGTAGCGCTCAAGTATCGTAAGCACGTCATCATCACCGAGACCGGAACGGAAGCGGCTTACCCCGAACAGGGCAGAGAGATCATGCAAGCCATCATCACCGCAGCCAGGGACAGCACCAACCAGCAATGCAACGGCGTGTTCTACTGGGCACCCGAATCAGAAGGAGCATACCCCCTAGGAGCCTTCCAAAACCATCGACCCACACAGATCCTCACACCATTCACCATCGAAGCCAAACGCTATAACCGCTAAGGGGGCCCCACAGGGGCTTTAGTCTCGAAGCCACAGGCTCTTTAGTCTCGCTTCGCCTAATAGGCATATTATGCCCATTAAGCATATCATGCCCACCATGCCTATAAGCCTCCCCCCCCAAAAAAAATCCCTAAAAAGAAAGAATGAAATACCTTATCCTATCAGACATACACGGCTCCATGCCTAGGCTAAAGCGCGCACTGGAGATCTTCGAAGAACGCCACTGCGACATGATTATCATCCTCGGGGATATCCTCAACTATGGGCCACGCAACTCCATCCCCGAAGGCATCGACCCCAAAGCCATCGTCGAAGCACTCAACCAGCATGCCCACCACATCATCGCCGTCCGAGGCAACTGCGACGCCGAGGTGGATCAGATGCTCCTCCACTTCCCCATCATGCAGACCTACACCCTCATCGTAGACGAAGGCAAGACGCTCTTCCTCACACACGGACACATCTACAACCCCGAGAACATGCCACCCGGCCACTTCCACTACTTCTTCTACGGACACACACACATCCAGCAGCTCTACACCAACGACCAAGGCACCACCATCTGCAACACCGGAAGCATCACCTTCCCTAAAGCAGGCAATCCCCCTACCCTCGCCATATACGAGCACGGACACATCGACCTCATCCCACTTTTTTAGTCTCGCTGCGCCGCATAGACCCTTTTAGTCTCGCTTCGGGGTCACGGACCCTTTAGTCTCGCTGCGGGGTCACAGACCCTTTAGTCTCGCTGCGCCGCAGACCATTTAGTCTTATATAAAATTAATGGGCACGATAAGCCTCTTATGCCTAATATGCATAATAAGCCTATCATGCCCATTAACCTTTTAAGGCGCAGCAAGACTATTCCCCCTGTGGGGCGCAGCAAGACTAAAGGGTCTGCGGCGAAGCAAGACAAAACGGCCTGTGGCCGCTGGGGGGCTAGCCGCAATGGAAGAACTCGCGCACCAGGCGAGCGAGGGCTTCGGTGTTACCTTCGATATCGCGGCGCAGATGTCCGTCGCCATAGCTACGGAGCTCCTCAGCGATGGCGTCGATGGTCTGAGCGGAGAACACCCCACACGCCTCAAACACCTCACGCTGCGAGAGCAATGCCTCCGCCGACGCACTGCAGCTCTCAGGCAGAGCCTCCAGCGCCGCCAGCCTAGCCGCATGCGCCACGTCATGGATGTCACCATCCACCAACGTCGCCGCCGCCACATCCAGCGCGTCCTCACGCTCCAGACCATAACGGCACGCCACACACAACCCAGCGAGAAGCTGATAGATATCCGCCGACGCATCCGGCGAACGCATCTCCACCGTCTGCTTGCTACGCGTATCCGGCTGACGCTCATGCTCCAGTCCATTCACCGCGTGACACATATCCACCGATGACGTCCACCCAAGCGGCACACGCACCAGCACACTGCGGTTGCTCATACCCCAGCACACCGTCGTGGGCGCTTCCTGATGCGGCACCAAGCGGAAGTAGCTCGTGGGATTCTTATTGCCAAACGCCGTGATGCCACGCGCCAGCAACATCATGCCCGCTATCGCACGACGCGCCTCCGTAGAGAGCTGACGGTCAGCGGTGAGCATCACGCTCTCACCATCACGCACCAGCTGCATGTGGATATGCATGCCCGAGCCAGCCTTGCCCACCGTGATCTTCGGGGCAAACGTGATGTCATAACCCTCGCGGTGGCCTAGGTTACGGATGATCCACTTAGCCAGGAGCAGCTCCTCAGCGGCACGATCCGCACGCACGGGCAGAAACTCGATCTCGTTCTGCTCATAACAGAGCCCATTCTCCACAAAGTTGCCCACCTCCGAATGGCCATACTTGATGTGCCCACCACACTGCGCGATGAGATGCATGCAACGCAGACGGAAGTCGCCACTCTTAGCAAACGGCGCACTCTCATGGTATCCGTGCTGATCCACGGCGGGGAACGTCGGTTCCACATGACGTATCACATAATACTCTAGCTCGCCCATCGCCCTAAACTCCAAGCCCGTGCTCGCCTTGAGCGCCGCCATCGCACGACGCAACGTGCTCTCCGAGGACGAAGCCAGCTCATGGCCGTCCCTATCAAAGAACGAACACAGCAGCGTGATAGTCACCACGGGGGAGAACGGATCGATGAAGGCCGTAGAATAGCGCGGCACCACATACAGGTCAGACGATGACGCATCGATAAACCGGAACAGCGACGAGCCGTCCACACGCTCGCCATCGGTGAGGATCGTACGTAGATAGTCCTCATTGATGATCGTGAACGACAACGTCTTCAGCCGACCATCACCGCCGGGATACATAAACTGGACCATCTCCGCACCTAGCATCTGTGCGGCACGGATGATATCTTCACGTGTGAAATCCTCCGGACGCTTCTCAAGCAATGCCGAAAGACGATTGGCCGTAAGGCTCTTCAAAGGTAGTAGTTCATTAATGTTTTCCATATCTCATATGTCATAAGGTACTTATAAAAGCAAAGGTAAGGAAAAGCCGCGAATATACGCAACTTTTTCCTTACCTTTTTGGGGTCGCAGACCCCTTTAGTCTCGCTTCGCCCCCACAGGCCCCACAGGGGCTTTAGTCTTGCTGCGCATAATATGATATTATGCCTAAAGGCCTATCATAACGATGTGCCTTTTGCACAGAATCATCTTGTTTTTGTCGCTTTCACAAGATAAAACTATCACAAAATCGTTGTAGATTTGTAATTTTTATTAACTTTACAAGCAAATTGCGTAACTATTCAGCGGTAGGAGTAGCTGGTGTCTTTTATCCTTGAAGCCCAGTAAAATAATTGATTTTATGATGCAATTAGAGCCTCATTTTCTTGCTCATTTGAGATATTTTTCGTACCTTTATACCTATGAAAGAGCAAGTTACGGATATGTCGAAAGTGCTGCAAAGCATGGCGGAAGAGATGCGGTTGATGCGAAAAACCATCGATCAGCAGTACTCTGAGATAGCCAGATTGAACCGTAACATAGAAGCCTTAAATCATCAACTCCGCAAAAAGGACAAGGAAATAGCCAAGTTGAATGACCGCCTATCCAAATACGAGCAACCAGACAAGAACTCTGGCAATAGCAGCACGCCACCAAGCAAAGAGAACATGAAAGACGAGATAGTCAGAAGAACCAATACTCTCCGCAAACCAAGCGGCAAGAAACCTGGCGGGCAGAAAGGGCATGAGGGTTGCAAGCTTTCCTGCTCGTCCACTCCCGACGAAGTGATAGACGATACCCCAAGCTATTGCACCAATTGCGGCGAGTCACTGGCGGATACGGAGCGTGTGCTTGATTATGTGACACAAGTTGTCTCGATACCGGAATTAAAGCCTGTAATAAAAGAGATACGGCATTATGTGGTGATATGCAAGAAATGTGGCGAACGTGTCCGTACGGCTCCAAAACGCAGGTCTAACGATGTAGTGTATGACGTTCTTCCATGACCTCGACTATTATTACAGTCGTCCCTCCCACCGCAAACCACTAACCTTTGGGCTCTGCGAGGCAGCAGAGCAGGAACAGACATTTCTCGAAACAGAACGCTATGCAGAGGCACGGAAGACCGTGATGGAGCATTTTGCCGCTTGCGAGTTTCCGCAGTTTGCGGAGGCTACCAGCGACGAATGGCAAGAACTGCACGAGGAAACAGCGTTCGTTCCCAACGGGGATGCACTGGACGCATGGTGCAAGACCAACGGCATACAAACGTCACAGCTCTTCCATGCCACCTTCACACTCGCCCTCACCAAGATGATGCGCCGCAGCGACCTATGTTATCAAGCCGAATACGCTGGTCGCACGGCAGAAATCCTGACCAGCTATGGCATGTACGTGAAGGGACTGCCCATGCACATCGACGTTGACTACAAGAAGACCGTAGGCGAGTATATCGCTGGCTTCCGCACGGAATGGCGTTTTGCCAAGACAGCATGCGCTGACTATCCCCTCACCCACTTCTACAACGACATGCACGGTCTGCCGAGCGTCAAGTTTAACTTCCTCGGACGCGCAGTCAACATCACCGAATCTATCATCGACGGCAAGCCTCTTCAATGGCACTACCTCCGCAACATGGTGACCGACTCAGACCTCAACGTGGAAATCTTCGGTCGGAACGGTGGATACGAGATCAACGCCAACGCCTGTCCACTGCGTGTCACACCAGATACACTCCACACCGTTGCCAAGGCGATAGCTTCTTGCCTGCAAAACATCATAGCGGCGGGTCTTACCGCTTCACTGAAAGACATAGAGATTACATCCTCCGAGAATCGCAAGCACATCCTCGCCTTATCGCAAGGCGCAGCCCTCGCTGTAGACCCCACAGACACCTTCCCCTCGCTCTTCATGCGACAAGCGGCAAAGACTCCGCAGAACATCGCCGTGGTAGATGAGAGCGGACATTACACCTACGCCCAGCTCAACAACCTCTCCGGCAGCTTCGCCTCCCACCTTGTTAATATAGGGACTGGAAAGAGCAAGTCGCCCTTCGTCTGCATCATGATGGGCTACCAGAAGGAGTTTCTCGTGGCTGCCATCGGTATCGAGAAGGCCGGATGCGCCTATGTGCCACTCGACTACGACTATCCCAACGATCGACTGCTCTACATGCTAGAAGATTCTGAGAGCCCAATTCTTGTCACCACCCACACCATCTATGACGAGAAGAATGCTGGCGGCGACTTCAGCGGTTTCAAGGGCAAAATTCTCTTTATAGACGATTATCTCAACCAGCGTGACGATACCATCGCCAACGACATTAACCTCGCCACACCCGACAGCTTGGCTTACATGATTTACACCTCAGGCTCCACAGGCAAGCCCAAGGGCGTGATGATAACGCAGCGGGGCAAGGCCCACTTCATGCAGTTTATCACCCACGAGTGGCATCAGACGGAGAAGAGCCGCATCGCCTGCCACTCTAGCTTCTCGTTCGATGCATCTGTGGAATCGCTCTATCCCGTGCTTACCGTGGGCGGCACACTTTACCCCGTACCGCAAGAGGCACGCAAGGACTTTGCGCTGCTCCACAACTTCATCATCAACAACGGCATCACCGGTGCCATCTTTACCACACAGTTAGGACAAATGCTACTGCAGATGTACCCCGACCTGCCCTTGGAGTACATGGTCGTTGGCGGCGAGAAAATGACGGTAGCACCCAAGTGCCGCTGCCGACTGATCAACGCATATGGTCCTACTGAGTTCACGGTGATCTCTACATTCTTCAACGTAGAGCCTGACAAAGAGTACCGCAACATCCCGATAGGAAGACCTCTGAACAACCAGCTGGGTATTGTCGTCGACACGGAGGGACATCTCCTGCCACAAGGCATTGCCGGAGAACTCTGCATGAGCGGCGTACAGATAGCACGTGGCTACTGGCATCGTGAGAAGCTGACAGCAGAACGCTTCTGCAACATCGACATCGACGGCAAGGCTGTGAAGGTATACCACACCGGCGACCTTGTGCGCTACAACGCCGAGGGACAGATAGAATACCTCGGCCGTATCGACACTCAGGTGAAGCTGCGTGGCTTCCGCATCGAGCTGGGCGAGATAGAAACTCTTGTGGGCCAGTACGAAGGCGTGCAGATGAAGAGCGTAGTGGTAAGGAAGATAGGTGGCGTGGAACATCTCTGCGCCTACTATACGGCGGACAAGCAAATTGATAGCAACGCCCTGCGCAACTATCTTGCCGAAAAGCTCACTAGCTACATGGTGCCCACTGCCTACATGCAGCTCGACGAGATGCCACTCACACCCAACGGCAAGGTAAACACACGTGCCCTACCCGAACCACAAGTGGAGGCAGAGGAGATGGTGGCTCCACAGACCGAACTGGAGCAGAGCGTCTTCAACGTGGTGGCCGAACTGCTCCGCACCGACCAGTTTGGTGTCACATCCAACCTTCTGCACCTAGGTATCACCTCCATCGCAGCCATGCGACTGGGAGCAAAGATAGCTCAAGAGTTTGGCGTACAGATAGCCATCAAGGACATCCTTGCACATGCCACCGTGCGCAGCATTGCCGAGAGAGTCATGGAAGCAAAGGGTAACAAGGACGTTACGATGCAATATGAGAAACGCCATTTCTATCCGCTCACAGAGAACGTGCACGGCTTGTACCTCGACTGGGAAATCAACCGCGACACAACACAGTACAACGTACCCGTGGTCTACCGCTTCATCGACAAAGATGCAGCCAAGCTTGCCCTTGCTGCCGAGAAAGCCGTTGCCGCACACCCCATACTAAAGACCCACTTCACCATGCTGGACGGCGAGGTGATGATGGAGCGCAGGGACGAAGCACACTATCAGGTCACTGTAACCCATGTGGACGAAGAACCTACAAAGGACCATTTCCAAAAGATGGTACATCCCTTCAACCTCCTTGCCGACAATCTCGCGCGCATCGAAGTGGTGCAGAGTCCTGAGGCTACCTACCTCTTTCTCGACTTCCACCATACGGTGTTCGACGGTCTGTCCATCGACGTGCTCATGGGCGACATCTTCGCAGCCTACGACGGCAACGACCCGCAGGGCGAGACGGTCACCGCCTTCGACTATGCCCTCTACGAACAAGACCTACTGAAGAGCAAGGCTTACAATGAGGCGGAACAATATTACAAGACGCTCGTCACCGCTGGCGAAGTGACCTCCTATCCCGATTCTACCAACCCTGACGGTACGCCCGTAGGCACAGCGCAGACCGTGTTCCATGCTGGCGATATCAACCGCATCTGCCAGGACTGCGACATCACCGTGAACAGTTACATGCAAGCGGTGTTCGCCCTGACGCTCAGTAGGCTGATGCGACAGACCAATCCACTTTACCTCACCATCTCCGGAGGCAGAGGAGCCTGCCCGCAGTTGATGCAGAGCGTGGGTATGTTTGTCAAGACCTTGCCCATGACCGTAGGCGTGGATGGAAAGATGCCCGTCACGGCCTTCCTACAACAGGTACACCAAGTGCTGCAAGACAGCTACGCCCGCGACTTCTTCCCCTATACCCACCTTGTGGAGCAATTCAAGTTGCACGCCGAAATCATGTGCGCCTACCAAGGCGGCGTGACGGAGGACAACGGCACAGAGCAATGGATACTGGGGCTGGACACCACCAAGTTTCCTTTGACACTCACCATCCTTCCCGACGCAAAGGGATACCACCTCACCGCCGAGTACGATGGCATGCGCTACGGACAGGCTGACATGGAGGTGCTGCTCGGAGCCATTGCCAACGTAGCACAAGAACTCTGCCAGCGCGAGACCCTGCACGACGTGTCCCTGGTGGACAACAAACAGATAGAAGAAATCATCGCCCTATCTGTGGGCAAGCACCTCGACGTAGATCCGAATGACACCTTCCCCTCGCTCTTCATGCGACAAGCGGCGAAGACTCCGCAGAACATCGCCGTGGTAGATAAGAGCGGACATTACACCTACGCCCAGCTCAACAACCTCTCCGGCAGCTTCGCCTCCCACCTTGTTAATATAGGCGTAGGCAAGGGCAAGTCGCCCTTCGTCTGCATCATGCTAGGTTACCAGAAGGAGTTTGTGGTGGCTGCCATCGGTATCGAGAAGGCAGGATGCGCCTACATCCCACTCGACTACGGCTATCCCACCGACCGTCTGCTCTACATGCTAGAAGACTCTGAGAGCCAAGTGCTGGTTACCTCACACATGGTATTTGACGAGAAAAATGCTGGCGGCGACTTCAGCGGTTTCAAGGGCGAGATTCTCTTTATAGACGATTATCTCAGCCAGTGCGACGATACCATCGCCAACAACATCAACCTCGCCACACCCGATAGCTTGGCCTACATGATATACACCTCAGGATCCACGGGCAAACCTAAGGGTGTGATGATTCCCCAGCGGGGCAAAGCACAGTTTGTGCAGTTTGCCGCCCACGAGTGGCGACAAGACGAGACGAGCCGCATCTGCTGCCACGCCAGCTTCTCGTTTGACACGTCGGTAGAGAGCCTCTATCCCGTGCTTACCGTGGGCGGCACTATGTATCCCGTGCCCAAGGAAGCACGAAAGGACTTTGCCCTGCTCAACGAGTTTATCCGTAAGAATGGCATCACGGGTGGTACGTTCACCACACAGCTAGGACAGATGCTCCTACAGATGTATCCCGACTTGCCCATGAAATACCTCTTGGTGGGCGGCGAGAAGATGACCGTGGCGCCCAAGTGCCAGTGCCGACTGATCAACGGTTACGGTCCAACCGAGTTTACCGTGATGTCCACCTTCTTTGACGTCGAGCCAGGCAAGGAATACCGCAACATCCCCATCGGCCGTCCGCTCTACGACCAGTATGGTCTTGTGGTGGACACCGAGGGACATCTCCTACCTTTGGGCATTGCCGGAGAACTCTGTATGGGCGGCACACAGATAGCCCGTGGCTACTGGCACCGCGAGAAGCTGACAGCAGAGCGTTTCTGCGATCTCACCATGGGCGAGCATAAGATGAAAGTGTATCACACGGGCGACCTTGTGCGTTACAACGCCGACGGACAGATCGAATTCCTGGGCCGTATCGACAGCCAGGTGAAGCTACGTGGCTTCCGCATCGAGCTGGGCGAGATAGAGACCCTCATCGGACAGTTTGACGGCATCCGTATGAAGAGTGTGGTGGTAAGAGAAATAGGCGGCGTGCAACATCTCTGCGCCTACTATACCGCCGAACACCCCATAGACGTAGATAATCTGAAGGCTTACCTCTCCGAACGACTTGCCGACTATATGGTGCCTACTGCATTCATGCAGCTCGATGAGATGCCACTCACTCCCAACGGCAAAGCCAACACCCGCGCCCTACCCCAACCCCAGTTGCAGGAGGCTAAGCAAGACTCTTTTGTAGCACCCGAGGGAGAGATAGAAACATCCATCGCCGAGGCTTTTGCTTCTGTGCTGAAGAAGGAAAAGGTGGGTGCCAACGACGACTTCTTCAAGCAGGGCGGCACATCGCTCAGCGCCATCAAGGTGGTGGCAGAGCTGATGAGCAAGGGGTACAACGTGACCTACAAGAACCTGTTCAAGTACAAGACACCACGCAGCCTCGCCATCTACATCGACATCACACAGAATGCTGTCGCCACCCCTGCCGTTCCATCCGAGACGATGGTTATCGGCAAACCAGCTGAGCTACCCAAGTCGGCCTTTGCCGACATCCTCGACGGCAACACCCTCGAAGCGCTGCGCAACGGCGAGATGCAGACCATCGGCAACGTGCTCCTTACTGGAGCCACCGGCTACCTAGGCATCCACATGCTCCACGAACTGCTACAGCAAGAGAAAGGCGTCATCTACTGTGTGCTGCGCGGCAAGAGAGACCTCACACCCGAGAAACGCCTGCGCACCCTCTTCTTCTACTACTTCAACGGTATCGATGAGGAGGTGTTCGACAAGCGCATCCGTATCATCGGCGGCGACCTCACCGACCCGCACTGCCTCGATCATTTGCCCGATGACATAGACACGGTATTCAACTGTGCCGCCAACGTGAAGCACTTCTCCGCCGGCAACGATATCGAGAAGGTGAACGTGGAGAGCGTGCGTCTGCTCGTAGACTGGTGCCTGGCTCACCATGCACGCCTTGTCCATGTATCTACGGCAAGCATCGCCGGACAGAGCGTGGACGGCGTTCCAGCTACGACAACCCTGCTCAACGAGCACCTCTTCGACTATGGACAGGGGCTAGACAACCAGTATGTCAGGTCCAAGTATAACGCCGAGAACATCGTCCTTACCGCCATACGCGACAAGCAACTGAGCGGCAAGATTATGCGCGTAGGCAATCTAGCACCCCGAAACAGTGATGGCGAGTTCCAGATCAACTTTAAGAACAATGCCTTCATGGGGCGCATCGTGGCACTATCCACCCTAGGATGCGTCAGCTATGAAGCGCTGGACGAACCTTGCGAGTTCTCACCCATCGATGCCGTCTGCCAGGCCATCCGCTTGCTATCTAAGACGCCGAAGGCTATGGTAGTGTTCCACCCATACAACAACCATAGCATCCCGTTGGGCGACGTGCTGGAGATTCTCCATACGGTAGGTGTGGACATCCTACCGATGGAGGCAGACCAGTTTAACGAGAATGTGCAGGAGATGCTCAACGACGAGAAAGTGGTGCAGAAGCTACAACCACTCTTTGCCTATAACGAGGCGAACACCCAGCACGTGGTGCGCTGGCTCGGCTACGAGAACAGCTACACCACACAGGTGTTGCACCGCCTTGGCTTCAGCTGGCCCTACACCTCGTGGGACTATGCCGAGCGGTTCGTCCAAACCATCCATGGTTTCAACTACATCTAATAATAAGAAAAAATTAGGTTCATCCGTTAAATGCGTAGATTGATACACGACCGATATAGTAGTGGGTGCGGTGTCCCACCACACGTTTGCTTTCAGACTAATGGGTCTGTGCGGCGCAGCGAGACTAATGGGTCTGTGACCCCGTCGCCCACTATTGTTACGCTTGCTGTATGGATAGGAATTAAATGGTTATGGGCAAGCTAGTCTATATTAATAAGGTTGGCTATCCTATCCACGCATTTAACGGATGAGCCCATTTTTTTGCAGAGGCGGAGAACTTTGTTCACGCCAAGCTTATCCTCACTAATTTTCTACAGACCCGTTATTAAGACTTTCTCGGGACTTCCACCCGTTAGCCAATGCTCATGCCGAGCAAACACAGAAAAGCCTTCAAGCTTCATTGAGCTTAAAGGCTTTCTTTATTGAAAGAAGGCGGCTACCTACTCTCCCGCATTGCA
>CAVJZR010000046.1:0-20495 GCA_963654235.1 Bacteroidaceae bacterium
TTTTTATCGCTCCACAAGTTTGCGCACTCGGAGTTAATTAGCAGACCCTAAATAAAAAAAGACGTGGGAGGCCATACTTGCCTATCCCCGTCTCAGGCCTTCGCATTGCCTACATACAGGATAGGCAACGCAGCCAGCCACGCCAAGAGATATTATATGATATGCCAATCTGAGGCATAGATATAATACACCTAACGTGGGCGCTTAGTTGCCGTATCTTCCGTATGTATCTAGAGTTGCGAAGTCTGAGACGAGAAGATAACGTTCGTAAACGTCCTTTTGGAGCATCATGGGCTGTGGGTCACACGTGACCGGTTGCCACTTAGCTCTTTACCATCGATGTCTTGACGCTTCGGTCAATGCTAACCGAATTGTCACGCCAAAATTAAGAAATATTTATCTAATAGGCAACGATTGTGGCGAAAAAGTGCTTTCTTCACCCACATGTTGTGCCATGGCGTATGCTAACGCAAAGCGGGAAACCATCATCGTGGTTTCCCGCTTTGTGTGAGATCAGTTCCAGTTCATGAGCTTTTGCAGATAAGGCGTCAGCTCGGCAGCCATCTGTTCGTGGCGCTTGCGTGACGGGTGGCGACCGTATCCCCAACCCAGCGAGCCATCGTCAGGGGTGAAGTCGAACCGGTACACCTCCTTGTCGCCCCGCTTGGCAGCATCGTCTATGGCGGCTTGTTGGGCTTGTTGCACGGCGGCGAGGCGCTTGTTCTTGATCATTGTGCCGGTGAGCAACACAATCTTGGCTTTGGGATAGTGGGAGCGTAGCGTCTTGACAAACGCTTTGAAAGCCTCTTGTAGCTTCTCATCGCTCCAGCTGGGGCTGGTGGTGTCGTTCGTACCAAGGTTGACGCACACCACGTCGGGCTGATACTGAGAAAAGTCCCATAGGGCGCCCGAGGTGCCAAAGTCGGCATAAGGATAATAGGTGGGCAGCACGTTCTTGTCACCATTCACGTTGCCGCAGGTGTTGCGGTAGATGCCCAACCCTGATCGCGCCACCACCTGATAGCGCGCTTGTAGGTTGCGGGCGGTGATAGCTTCGTATGAGTAGTAGATGTTCTGCATGGACATCTTATAGTCTTTGCTCGTTCCGTCCCATTCGTTACCGAGGGCGCAGGTGATAGAGTTGCCGATAAACTCCATCTTGCGTGTAGGCAACTGCGGTTTGTCGCACAGCGTGCCGTTCTTTCCGAGCATCAGACCGTAGAACACGGGACGTCGCACCACCGCTTCTGTGGCGTAGGTCAACTGCAAAAGGTGCTTCTCGTTGCTCAGATGGGATGCCAGCGTCACCACACCGTTGTTCTCCTTGGTCGACTCCAGCTTGCGAGGCTGTCCACCATCCACCACTACGACCCAGTAGCCGCAGCCGGGCTTGGTCTTCATCGTGGCTTCCGTGCCCTTAAACTGACACGTGATCTGTGCGCCGGGCCATGTCCAGCAGGCGCCGCCGTCGCTGTTAAAGTGGATACGACCAGTGTAGGCAAAGCGTGCATCGGTAGCTTTGACGAGCGTGCCATAGTCGGCAGCGTTGCTTTGTGCCATCATAGGGGTGGCGAGAGAGCCGCTTCCTGTGGCTATGAGCAACAGAAGCAGCGTGATGAGGTTTCGTAGGGTTGTTGTCATATACATTGTCTTTTTTTGATAGAGGATTCTTTTTAGATCATTCGGCACCGCTAGAACTTAAAAACGAGCGTAGATGAAGGGCTGAATGGATCCTTGCTGTGTGCTGATGACCAGTTGGACGACGATGGCAAAGAGGATGAGCTTCACCACCCAAGGCGACCGGATGAATCCGTTGCGCATCCATTGCAGATCCGCCTGGCGTATGCTATGCAGCTCCAGTCCCACCGCCACCATCACCATCCATAGCAGACGGGTGTGCACAAAGGGTTGGAAGTAGGCCCAATCCAGATCCGTCACGATGCGTTGCCATATCAGCACCACGGTGTCAAGGCTGTCAGCGCGGAAGAACACCCATGTCACGTTGACAAAGATAAACATCACCACCCAGCACAACGTCTTCACCCACCACGTGTTGGGTATCCTATCAAGGAACCACCGACGGCAGAGCTTGTGCCCAACGAGCGCCACGCCCCACAGTCCGCCCCAGATCACAAACATCCACGAGGCACCGTGCCACAGTCCTGCCACCAGCATCGTGATGAGATTGTTCAGCGAGGTGCGCACCGTGCCTTTGCGGTTGCCCCCCAAGGGGATATATAGATAGTCTCTGAACCATGTGGAGAGGGCGATGTGCCAGCGTCTCCAAAACTCTTGTGGGTTGATGCTCTGATAAGGGAAGCAGAAGTTTTCCTTCAGCTCAAATCCCATCACGCCCGCCAGACCGATAGCCATGTCGCTGTATCCGGAGAAGTCGCAGTAGATCTGCAACGTGAAGCCAATCACCGCCATGAGGTTCTCAAAGCCCGAATAGCCCATCGGATCATCAAAGACCCAGTTGTTATACTGCGCGATATAGTCGGCTATGACCGCCTTCTTGAGCAGTCCGCAGAGGATTAGCCACAGTCCGCCATAGACCAACGCAGCATTCACCTTGCGCTTTCCTTGCACCTGTGGCAGCAGCACCTCGGCTCGGGTGATAGGTCCCGCCATCAAGAGGGGGAAGAAGGTGATGTAGAACAGATAGTCAGCCAAGGGTGTGTCACCCGGATACTTACCCTTGTACACATCCACCGCATAACTGATAGCCTGGAACGTATAGAACGAGATGCCCACCGGAAGGAGAATCTCAAATGGGCCAAAGTTGCTCTGGATGATGGCGTTGATTGTCAGTGCGAGGAAGTTGGTGTACTTAAAGTAGACCAGCGGCAGCAACGTCACCACGATGTTAGTGGCGAGCCAAGCCTTGCGATGCCTCTCACTCAGCGTCATGCGCCGTGTGAGCCACCATGTCACCAAGGCGGTCACGGGGAGCAACACCATCAGCATGCCATTGGCTTTCCATGCAAAGAACAAGCTGAACAAGATGACATAACCCAACCGGATGCCTCGACGCAAACGAGCTATCAGCACGTATAGGGTGAAGAAGCAGATGAAGGTGATCAGGAAGGGGAATGTGCAGAGCGACCACCCCTTATCCGGTGTGGTCAGGAACAGTGCCAGTTGTGTGATGAGCGTGTCTATATCGATCATGTAGCGTGTGCGCTTAGATTAGTCGTTTTCGAACATTCCCTTAAACCATTTCAGCTCTTGGTAGGTCTGGTTGATGTCCGGATAACCGATGTCGAAGGTCTTATCCACGGTGCGAGGAGCATCAGCGGTGGAGTGGGCAAAGAGCCAGTCGTAGGTCTTCTGTAGGTAGAACATACGTGCCAGGATACCGTGCGAACCACCTGCGAGCCAGTCGTAGCGTAGCAGCTTGTCCTTGCCGCAGCTCTGCAGATAACTCACCACACGTTTCGATTGTGCCACAGGGATTGCCTTGTCAGCCGTTCCGTGGATGATCCATAGCGGTAGGTCACCCAGACCGCTCATGTCCTTGAGCGTGCAACCGCCGCAGAAAGCCATCGCCGCAGCCACTTTGGACGGATACTTGCCTACAAAGTCCATCGTGCCATAGCCTCCCAAGCTCATCCCCAGCACATAGACGCGTGTGGTGTCCACCTGATAGTGTTGCTTGGTCCACTCCAGCAGGTCATTGATCTTGCTCGGGCTCCAAGCACCACCGGGGTTCTGCGGTGCCAACACCAGCGCTGGCACTATCTTGCCACGGTCTATCGCGTCCAGCACACCATAGCGCCTCACCTTGCTCAGGTCATGTCCGCAGAGGCTTGCGCCGTGTAGGAAGATTACCAAGGGGACGGGGTGGCCCTTCGGCTCATAGTCGCCGGGGGTGTAAAGCCAGAAGTTGTAGTTGCCCAGAAGCACATTGCGCTTGGCTTCGCAGTGGCCTTTGGGGATACGATCTTGTGCCATCACGCTCAGGGCGAGCAACAGACAGCCTATCAGTGAGTAAAGACGTGAGTGGGTCAGTTTCATGATTGTCATGCGTTAAAGAATCAATCTGCCATCAAGGGTGTGCAGACGTGTAGAATGCAAAGGTAAAAAAAATCTCCTATTTGAGCGTTCTTTATCCGCACAATTCGTTCTATCACAATCATTTTGCACCTCTTTTATCTCCCGTTAGCCCCTCTTTCGTCTCCTGATGAAGCCTCTATCAGAACAAAGAATAAATTGTTTTTCGACAAAAAATAAATTAAAAATCAATCAAGAATAATTTATTTTTCATTCCCACCAAGACCCTTTGGGGAGATGACGGAGCCGATATTGCATCCTCAAAGAGGCGCTTCTGCGGCCAAAGAATGCCCTATTGTCAAAATAAATGGCTACCTTTGCATGACAATCGATATTTGCATGCGGGAGCAGACGAGCTTCCGCTCTACCAGCTAAACCTAAGCGTGCCCTTTGCTGCACGCTCTAACTGAAAACATTATGTACAACAAACGATGGGCGGTAGCGCCCCTGCTAGCTCTCAGTGTGGTGGCTTCAGCCGATGGCGGTCACACACGTGGCATCGGAAAGTATCCCGGTCGCCCCACTGAAACCAACATTCCTGAACGTCATCAAGACGCAGCGTATCACAATCTGGCTCTCCTCCGCACGGCGATAGCCTCGTCGTCAGTGGACTATAACCTCACGGCACAACTTGTCACCGATGGTATCATCTCCAGCGACCAGCCCGCCACGGTGCAGGTGAGCACCGCCGATGGCGCGTTTGATCTGCGTGACAGGGAGAAGGCCTTTGATGGCAATATCCACTCGAGCGTCAACGTGATGGGCGAGGACAACTATCTGCAGTTTGACTATACCGGCATGGATGTGGCTACCCATGAGCTACGGCTCAACGCTTGGGCTGCCTATCATGCCAGCGAAGCCACCAAGGGTTATACCATCAGCGTGGAGGCTTCAGCCAATGGCATCTACTGGTATGAGGTGGGATCGCTGAAAGGCTCAGATCTGCCCGGAAAGGCTACCAAGCAGATGGTCAGCTCGGACCCGAACAAGCAGGAAGCCACGGAGCGATTGCCCCTCCGACTGGTGGATGTGACCATCCCCGTGACACGCGGCAACTACCGCCATCTGCGCATCAAGTTTCAGATGCCGGGTTGTGCCTACTGGCGTGTGTACGAAAGTCTGTTTACCGCCGATGAGCGCGGTATGATGCCGAGCAGCCACTTCAGCAGTGTGTGGATGGCGCACGCCGTACCTCCCGCTCCACCAGCGTCCTTCAAGAAGAAGCAAGTGCTTCCTCCAGGCGAACTGGCTGACCGCCGACTGACGATGAGTCCGGTGGCGTCGTTCCAAGAGGCTCAAGAGGCTGCGCCCGAGACGTCTTCTGCCACCGAACCATCTACCTCCGCACCCCAACCACAGTGGGTGTATGTGGATCTGGGAGAGCGTTGCCGGTTTGATAAAGTGACCCTTCACTGGCTTCATCGTGCCCAAGCCGGACAACTGCAGACCTCTGATGACGCCACACATTGGACGGATGTGGCTGCGCTACAAGCTGGTAGCTCGCTCACCGATAGTCTCTCTTGCCAAGCCACAGGACGCTATGTGCGCCTATGGCTCACCACGCCCGATGCCTCAGGGGTGTATGCCCTCAGCGAGATGCAGGTCTTTGGCACGCCCGTTGAGCCTCACACGGCTGCAGCCACATCGGTGCGCCGCCTCGGATTGGCTGTAGGACATCGCTATGAGCTCAACCGCGACTGGCAACTCAAGCGCGATGGTGGCAACCTTTGGCTCCCAGCTACCGTTCCTGCCACCGTTCTGACCAGTTATATGAATATTGGGGCTGTGCCCGACAATACCTTCGGTAACCAGATGCGTCAGATATCAGAGTCCTACTTCAATGCCGACTTCTGGTATCGCACGCAGTTCCGCCTTGGTGCTAAGCCCACGGGCAACCGTGTCTTCCTCAATCTGGATGGCATCAACTGGAAGGCTGACATCTACGTCAACGGCAATATACAGGGCTCGGTCAATGGTGCCTTTGTCCGTGGACGCTTTGACATCACCCCATATCTCACCGCTGGCACCAACAACATCGAACTGCGTGTGTATCGCAACGAGCATATCGGTGCGGTGAAGATCAAGAACGCTGAGAGCACGGACCTCAATGGGGGTGTGCTGGGTGGCGACAACCCTACGTTCCACGCATCCGTGGGATGGGACTGGATCACCTCTACGCCTGGACGTGAGGTGGGAATCTGGAACAATGTGTACCTCTCCGTGGAGCGATCGGCGCATGTGAGCGACCCGATGGTGACCACGAAGCTCGGCGCTACGGACACGCTCGCCACGATGACGCCCTGTGTGCGTGTGGAGAACAATCTCAAGCAGACCATCACCACTACCGTAACGGGATGGATTGGGGACATTCGGTTCCAACAACAGGTGACGCTCAAACCGCTGGAAGTGAAGGATGTGACGTTCTCGCCCTCGGCTTTCCCACAGCTCCAGCGCCAAAAGATGAACCTTTGGTGGCCCAATGGCTACGGCACACCGTACCTCTACGATGCCGGATTTGCCGTTGCTGGTGACACGGTGCGCTACAAAGCGGGTATCCGCGAGATGAGTTATGCTGACCTCGACACCCGTGTGGCTATCTATGTCAACCACAAACGGGTCACACCGCTGGGTGGTAACTGGGGCTTCTCAGAAACTAATCTCAACTATCGTGCACGCGAATACGATGCGGCGGTGCGTTATCACCGCGATATGAACTTCACGATGATCCGTAACTGGGTGGGTCAGATCGGTGAGCAAGCGTTCTATGAGGCTTGCGACCGATATGGTATCATGGTGTGGCAAGACTTCTGGTTGGCCAATCCTTGGGACGGACCTAATCCTTATGACGAAGCGATGTTCATGGAGAACGCACGCGATTATATCCACCGCATCCGTCGACACCCATCCATCGCCATCTATGTGGGGCGTAACGAGGGTTATCCTCCTGCTACGCTTGATCAGGCTCTGCGTGCCAGCGTGGCTGAAGAGCATCCTCAGCTGGGATACATCAGCAGTTCGGCGGATGATGGTGTGAGTGGTCATGGACCTTATGGCTTGCGCCCCACGGAGTGGTATTTTGCCCATGCGTCTAAGTTGCTCCACTCTGAACAGGGTATGCCCAATGTGCCTAACATCGAGAGTCTGCGCCGAATGTTACCCGCTGATAAGCTTTGGCCACAGAATATAGCTTGGGGTGAGCACGACTTCACGCTACGAGGAGCGCAGAACGGCAGTTTGTTTAACGATATGATAGCCCGTCACTTCGGTGAGCCCCAAAGCGCAAAGCAGTTTGCCGGGTATGCTCAATGGGTCAACTATGACGGCCATCGCGCTATGTATGAGGCTTCCCAACAATACCGTATGGGTCTGCTGATGTGGATGAGTCATCCTTGTTGGCCTTCGATGGTATGGCAGACTTACGACTATTACCTGGAGCCTACGGCGGGCTACTTCGGTCTGAAGAAGGCTTGTGAGCCATTGCACCTACAATATAACCCCGCCAGTAAGAAGATAGAGGCGGTCAATCGCAGTGGTAACGACGCGCCTAACCTCACCGCTGCCTATACGCTCTATGACGTGCAGGGTCGTGAGGTGAAACATGACGCTACCGCGCTCAACCTCCCCGCTGACCGCACACAGAATGTGCTTGCCGTGGCGCTGCCCGCATTGGCTGACAGCACGGCTACGCCTTCGGTGTATTTCCTCCGTCTGCAGTTGACTGAAGGTGATCAGCAGATCGCTGAGAACACTTATGTGCTGGGACAAGAGACTGACAACTTTAAGGCATTGCTCGCTCTGCCACAAGTGAAGGTCGAATGTAAGAGCCACTTTGAGCGCCAAGGCGCTGACTGGGTGGGCTCAGTGACGATACACAATCCGGCTTCCACACCTGCGCTGATGCTTCGTCTGAATCTCAAAGATGGGGACGGCGAGCAGATTCTGCCTGTGATCTATAGTGACAACTATTTCCATCTGATGCCTGGCGAGAGCCGTACTATCAGCGTGTCGTTCCACAACGAGGATGTGCGTGTGGGTAAACCACAGGTTGAGATCACTTCGCTCAGATAATCGTTCTTATATCATTCCGCACTCATGACACACGGTGATACACCCATACAGGCTCTCCTCCGGCAGAAATTGCTCTTGCAGATGGAGTATTATGCCGAAAAAGAAGCCTTCCGCAAACAGACCGAAATCATCGGTATGGAACGGAAGGTGAAGCGCGGGGACGCTTGGTTTCCGCTACGCATTGGTAAGAGCTATTACAACAGTCTCAATCAGCGCGTGGTGGAGGTGTTCCGTCAGCAAGATACCGAGGTGGAGCACAACTTTGAGTATGGGCGTCCAGTGGTGTTCTTTCATTATCGTGAGGGTGCTTCGCTGCGGTTTTATAGCTTCACGGGAACGGTGTCGTATGCCGATGGAGAACGTATGGTAGTGGTGGTGCCGGACAATGTGCCCCTGTTGGAGATGCAGAATGCGGATGAACAGGTGGGTTGTCAACTCTCGTTTGACGAGACCAGCTATCGCGAGATGTTCGATGCGCTGGATCGTACGATGCAGGCCAAAGGCAATCGATTGGCTTATCTACGCGACTTATTCTATTCGCACCAAGTCGCTCAGCACTTTACCTTTGCACCTACGCGCCTTCCTTGGCTTAATCCTACACAGGAACAAGCGGTCAACGAGGTGCTTAGGGCGAAGGATGTGATGGTGGTGCATGGACCTCCAGGAACGGGAAAGACCACCACGCTGGTTGAGGCTATCAACGAGACGCTGATGCGTGAGAGTCAGGTGCTGGTGTGTGCGCAGAGCAATATGGCGGTGGATTGGATCTCGGAAAAGCTCGTCGATCGTGGCATCAACGTCCTGCGCATAGGCAATCCTACGCGTGTGAATGATAAGATGTTGGGCTTTACCTATGAAAGGCGGTTTGAGTCGCATCCCGATTATCCTCAGCTATGGGCGATAAGACAAGCTATCCGTCAACTGCGCTCTGCTCGACGACGGGGCTCGGAAGGTATTCATCAGAAGATGGAACGCCTTCGCAGTAGGGCCACGGAGATAGAGATACGCATCCATACTTCGCTCTTTGCTGAGGCACGCGTAGTGGCGTCGACCCTTGTTGGGGCCAACGCACGTGTGATGCAAGGCACAAAGTTTACCACGTTGTTTATCGATGAGGCTGCGCAAGCACTGGAAGCGGCTTGCTGGATACCTATTCGTCGTGCCACAAGGGTGGTGTTTGCGGGTGACCACTGCCAACTGCCGCCTACCGTGAAGAATCTTGCCGCCCTCAAAGCCGGACTGGGCAAGACGCTCATGGAACGCATCGTGGAAAACAAACCTGAGGTGGTGACGCTGCTCAAGGTGCAGTATCGCATGAACGAAGAGATTATGCGGTTTTCCAGCGACTGGTTCTATCACGGCGAAGTGGTCAGCGCTCCACAGGTCAGACTCCGTGGCGTGCTCGACTATGACGTACCTATGCAGTGGATAGACGCCTCGTTTGGGGAAGAATTTGTGGGGACCTCATTTGGAAGAATCAACAAGCGAGAGGCCGAGGAAACGCTTGCTGTGTTAGAAAACTATTTCACCAAGGTGGGCAAAGCTCGCATCTTGGATGAAAAGATAGATGTGGGGGTCATCTCGCCGTATCGCGCTCAGGTGCAATATCTGCGCCAGCTGATACGCAAACGGGCTTTCTTCAAACCTTTCCGACATCTGATCACCGTCAATACGGTGGATGGCTTTCAGGGACAGGAACGTGACGTGGTGCTGATCTCGTTGGTTCGAAGCAACGAGGACGGTAACATCGGGTTTCTGCGTGACCTGCGCCGAATGAATGTAGCTATCACTCGCGCTCGAATGAAGCTTGTGATATTAGGCAATAGCGCCACACTCTGCCGCCATCCATTCTACAAAAAACTGTACGAATATATCCTTTCGTTACAGATTGGTGAATAGATGGCGCACCTAGTGTGGCGCTATCAATGTATAAGAGTCTAACACTGACCCTTATGTGTCATAATATCTAGAATCATACTGTCCGTGATGTTCATCGCGTCCTTGCCTATATTGGTGAGGTTGCGGATACTCTTGTCCACATCTTCGTCAATGATTCCCTCTGCAGCAGAGACGTACTTGTTCTCCATTGCTAGCATGGCGGAGAGCACGGCGGTGGATACTCCGGAGCAGATCTTGAGCGAACAACTGGGCTTTGCACCGTCGCAGATCATGCCGGTGAGGATAGCTATCATGTTCTTCACGGCATAGCAGATGTGCTGGTAGTCGCCTCCCATGAGGTAAACGATGCCGCAGCTTGAACCAATGCTTGCCACGACGCACCCACAAAGGGCTGAGAGCGCACCGAGGTTTTGCTTGATATAGATGACGGTGAGGTGGCTAAGGGTGAGCGCACGAATCAGTTCTTCTTCGGTGTTCTCATTCTCCTTGGCAAACACCGCTACGGGATTGGTGGCGCAGATGCCTTGGTTGCCTGACCCGCTATTGCTCATCACCGGTATCATCGCACCGCCCATGCGGGCATCGCAAGCCAAAGCGGTCTTGGCAATGATGTGCGAATAGATCGAGTCGCCAAACAATCCGTGGCTCAGCGGACGTACCATCGCCTTGCCTAAGCAGTGACCGTAGTTGCCTTTCAGCGATTCGGCGGCTGCTCGCATGTTATATCGCTTGGTCTCTTTGATAAACGACAATTCGTCCACGGGGCTGGTAGTGGCAAACTCCCATACGGTGGACAGACAGAGCTTGGGTTGTGACTCCTGTGTGTCATCGGCTTGCTGGGGTGCGCGTTCGTCCAAGAGCACTTTGCCATCGGCTTCTTCCAGCACGAAATGGGTATGCGAGTGGGCTATCACAGCGCGTGCCTCACGACCCGCAGCACTGACAATGATTTCGATATATAGCTTTTCGGTGATGTCATCCTTGAGCTTGATGTCGATAGGAGAGTCTTCGAGATATGCCTTTCCTTCTGCAAGCGTCTCGGGGGTAAGGTCTTTAATCACCTCAAGTTGGTAAGCCGACTTGCCAATCAAGGCGCCCAAAGCAATCGCAATGGGCAAACCAATCATCCCTGTACCGGGGATACCCACTCCCATCGCGTTCTTAAGGATGTTGGCGGAGAGCTTGGCGGTGATGTGTTCGGGGCGGCATTGCAACAGCTCCGTGGCTCGCGCAGTACATAAAGCCACAGCCATCGGCTCGGTGCAACCCACTGCTGGCACCACTTGCTGGTGGATCAGGCGGATGATTGCGTCGCGTTTTTCTTTCTGAAGCATATATTATTGTTAAGGTAAATATTCGTTTATGCTTATTGTGCTATGCAAAGTTAAGATTTAAACCTTCGTTAGCCAAAGATAAACGAGGCTTTTTGGTAAACGAAGACCGATTTTATGGATTTTCCCCGCATTAGTTCCCATATTGAGATAGGGCAGCCGACGTTTGCTGCGTAAATTCCTTAAAAAATTAGAAAAAACACCTATTATATAAGGTGAAAGCAAAAGTTTTTCTAATTTTGCGCCCTTGATAAAACATACTAATGCGATTATGCAAGAGAATTTAGTGATAGTAGAGAGCCCCGCAAAGGCTAAAACGATAGAGAAATTTTTAGGTAAGGACTACAAAGTGATGTCCTCTTACGGACACATCCGAGACCTAAAGAAGAAAGAACTAAGTATAGACCTGGATTCGTTTACCCCCGATTATGAGATACCTGAGGAGAAAGCAGAGGTGGTAGCAAAGCTACGCAAGTGCGCTTCGGAAGCCGGTAAGGTTTGGCTCGCATCCGATGAGGACCGCGAAGGAGAAGCAATCTCTTGGCATCTGTGCGAGGTGCTAGGTCTAGATGAGCAGAACACCAACCGTATCGTGTTCCACGAGATTACCAAACCGGCTATCTTGCAAGCCATCGAGACTCCCCGTCACTTGGATATGAATCTTGTCAATGCGCAGCAAGCACGTCGCGTATTGGATCGCTTGGTGGGTTTCCGCCTCTCTCCAGTGCTTTGGCGTAAGGTGAAACCGGCTCTCTCGGCCGGTCGCGTGCAGAGTGTGGCAGTCAGACTGATCGTAGAACGCGAGCGAGAGGTGCAAGGCTTCAAGAGCGAACCTTACTATCGTGTCAATGCCGTGTTCGTTTTGCAAGGCAAGGATGGCTCTACGGCTGAGGTGAAAGCCGAGTTGAGTAAGCGATTCTCTACCCACGACGAGGCGGTAGCGTTCCTGAAGGCTTGCGAACACGCACAGTTTAGCGTATCGTCGGTTAGCAAGAAACCGCTCAAACGCACTCCCGCACCTCCTTTTACCACCTCTACGCTGCAGCAGGAAGCCGCTCGCAAACTGGGATTCAGCGTGTCGCAGACGATGATGGTGGCGCAACGACTCTATGAAGCCGGACAAATCACCTACATGCGTACCGATAGTGTCAACCTCTCAACGCTGGCGCTCAATACCAGTCATGAAGAGATTGTAAAGCAATATGGCGAGCAATATAGTCAGAAACGTCAATATCATACCCATAGCAAAGGCGCTCAAGAAGCGCACGAGGCTATCCGCCCCACTTACATGAGCAACGCTTCGATAGACGGAACGTTACAGGAACGTCGCTTGTACGAACTGATTTGGAAGCGCACAGCGGCTTCGCAGATGGCTGACGCGGTGATTGATAAGACCACGGTGAATATCCAAATCGATGCCAACACGATTGAAGAACAAGGTCAGATAGGCAATCTGTGCTTCGTGGCACAAGGCGAAGTGGTGGTGTTTGATGGTTTTATGAAGGTTTATCATGAGTCGACCGATGACGAAGAACGCAACAATGAAGGTGCTTCCCACTCATTGCCAGCCATGAAGGAAGGCGATACGTTGCTGCGTCAGAGCATCGTTTCCACTGAGCGTTTCTCTCAAGCGCCTAACCGTTACACTGAGGCTAGCTTGGTGCATAAACTCGAAGAACTGGGCATCGGGCGTCCATCAACCTACGCTCCGACCATTTCCACCATTCAGCAACGCGAGTATGTGCAGAAGGGAGATAAGAAAGGGGAGGAGAGAACCTTCGTTGTGGACACTCTTGGTAACGATGGACTCGTCTCAGAGAAGCGTAGCGAGATGGCTGGAGCAGACAAAGGAAAACTCATCCCGACCGATATCGGTGTGGTGGTGAACGACTTCTTGATGGCCAACTTCCCCGATATCATGGATTACAACTTCACCGCAAGGGTGGAGCAGGAGTTTGACCGCATCGCCGATGGTAAGGAAAACTGGAACGAAGGCATGCGCGAGTTCTATAAAAACTTTGAGCCCGAGGTGGAGAAAGTGATGAATGCACGCTCTGAACACAAAGCTGGTGAACGCGAACTTGGCGTTGATCCCACGAGCGGCAAGCCCGTCTTTGTCAAGATTGGACGCTTCGGCCCAGTGGCACAGATCGGTTCTGCGGATGACAACGAGAAGCCTCGCTTTGCCCAAATCCCTTCAGATGTGTCTATGTCGACCATTACGCTCGACCAAGCGTTGGAGCTTTTCAAGTTGCCACGCGTCCTCGGACAGTATGAAGGAAGCGATGTCAGTGTGGGCGCAGGTCGCTTCGGACCTTACGTTTGCCACAATAAGAAGTACGTAAGCATTCCTAAGGACGAGAATCCATTGTCCGTCACGCTGCAAGAAGCGATTCAAATGATTCTGCGTAAGCGCAAAACCGAGGCACAGCGTCACCTCAAGCAGTTTGATGAAGATCCTAAGTTGGAGGTGATGAATGGTCGTTTTGGTCCTTACTTGGTATATAACGGTAAGAACTATCGTCTGCCCAAGGCTTACCATGAGAAAGCCACAGAGCTCACATATGACCAGTGCATGGACTTGATCCAGAACGCACCAGAACCCAAAGCACGTCGCCGCAAGGCCTAATCGCACCGCCTATGGATTGTCAACGCATCATCCTTATAGGATATATGGGAGCCGGAAAGACCACCATCGGGCGCGAGTTGTCGCGCCAAATGGGCTTGCCCTTCTATGATCTCGACTGGTATATCACCAGCAGGATGCGTAAGACGGTCAAAGAAATCTTTGATCAGCAAGGCGAAGAAGGCTTCCGCCGCATAGAGAGGAACATGTTGCACGAGGTGGCAGAGTTCGAAAACGTCATCGTTTCGTGCGGTGGTGGCACGCCATGCTTCTACGATAACATGGAATATATGAACGCGCAGGGTGACACGGTGTACCTTAAGGCCACTCCCGAGGTGCTCTATCGCCATCTGCAAATGGGTCGCTCCGTGCGCCCTCTCCTACTTAATAAGACGCCAGAAGAGGTCAAATGCTTTGTCAAAGAGCAACTCGCCCAGCGTGAACCCTTCTATAGCAAGGCGCGATATACGCTGGATGTCAACTTGATGGACAATTTATCTAAGATCCAATCGACCATCCAGTCGCTGATGAAACTATTACAATTAACATAATATCAACCCATTTGGGAGCATCTAAGCTTCCCTCCTAATCATCAAATCCTTAACAACCGAAACCCAAAAGCATAAGAAATGAAGAAATGGACGATTGAAGATGCAAAGGAACTCTACAACATCAATGGTTGGGGAGTATCCTATTTTGGTGTGAATACCAAAGGACACGTCTATGTAACGCCTGGTAAAGATAGCACGCAGATTGACCTTCGCGATGTGATGGATACGCTAGCGCAACGCGATGTTACGCCGCCAGTGCTTCTACGCTTCCCCGATATCCTCGACAACCGTATCGAAAAGATTGCCTCTTGTTATGATCGAGCAAGAGAGGAATATGGTTTTAAAGGCGAAAACTTCATTATCTATCCTATCAAGGTGAACCAGATGCAACCCGTGGTCGATGAGATTATCTCGCACGGACGCAAGTTCAATTTGGGTTTGGAAGCTGGATCAAAGCCCGAACTCCACGCTGTGATAGCCGTTCAAGGCCATAGCGACTCCTTGATCATCTGCAATGGATACAAGGACGAGAGCTACATAGAGCTCGCTTTGCTTGCTCAGAAGATGGGCAAACGCATCTTTATCGTGGTGGAGAAGCTCAACGAGATAGAGATTATAGCTCGTGTGGCACAACGATTGGATGTCAAACCCAACCTCGGTGTGCGTATCAAACTCGTCTCTAGCGGCTCAGGCAAATGGGCAGAGAGCGGCGGCGACGCGTCAAAGTTTGGTCTCACCAGTGCCGAACTCCTTCAAGCACTGCATGTTCTAGACAAGAAAGGACTGCATGACAGCCTTCGTTTGATCCACTTCCATATCGGATCGCAGATCACCAAGATACGTCGTATACAGACGGCGCTGACCGAAGCGGCTCAGTTCTACGTCAATCTGCGTCAGATGGGGTATAGTATCGACTTTGTAGATTGCGGTGGCGGACTCGGTGTCGACTATGATGGAACGCGCTCTTCAAGCTCAGAGAGCAGTGTGAATTATAGTATCCAGGAGTATATCAACGACTGCGTGTACACCTTTGTGGACGCTGCCGATAAGAAAGACCTTCCGCACCCCAACGTCATCACGGAGAGTGGACGAAGCCTTACCGCCCATCACTCGGTGTTGGTGATTGATGTTCTAGAGACCGCCTCGCTGCCTGAGATGCCCGAAGAGTTTGAGGCAAAGGACACAGACCACCAACTTGTGAAAGACTTATACGAGATTTGGGACAATCTCAATCCTCGTTCTGTCCTTGAAGACTGGCACGATGCCCAGCAGATACGTGAAGATGCACTCGACCTTTTTGCCCATGGTATGGTGGATCTGAAGACCCGCGCCGAAATCGAAAGTATGTATTGGAGCGTCTGCCATGAGGTCAATGTCTTGGCTAAGCACATGAAGCATATACCCGAAGAGCTACGCGGACTAGACAAACTCTTAGCCGATAAGTACTTCTGCAACTTCTCACTCTTCCAGTCGCTGCCCGATAGCTGGGCGATAGACCAGCTCTTCCCCATCATCCCTATCCAAAGACTCACCGAGCGACCCACTCGCAACTGCACCATACAAGACATCACGTGCGACAGCGATGGCAAGATAGCCAACTTTGTCCGTGACAATCACATCTCCAGCGTGCTTCCCGTGCATGCCCTGAAACGTGGTGAGCGCTACTATCTGGGTATCTTCCTCGTCGGAGCGTACCAAGAGATTCTTGGCGATATGCACAATCTCTTTGGTGATACCAATGCTGTGCACATCTCCTTGAAGGACGGCGGGTATGTGATAGACCAAGTGTTCAATGGCGAAACGGTCGACGAAGTGCTCGATTATGTACAATACAATCCCAAGAAACTGGTTCGCAGATTGGAAGCATGGGTGGCTCAGAGCGTCAGCGAAGGACGCATCACCAGTTCAGAGGGAAAGAATTTCCTTTCCAACTATCGTAACGGACTTTACGGATACACCTATCTAGAAAGGTCATAAGCGTACCAAGACACTCCGCATTACACATTATATAATAATAGAAGAGCTGTATCAGTCATCATGATACGGCTCTTTCTGCATATTAGGGTATCGAGAATGAGGCTCACGCTAACTGGTGTGCCCACATCTCAGAGGATTCTAGGGTTAATAAGCTCCCTTGTGCTGCATCTTCATTCGGTCACAGAAGAGGTCTAAGATCTGCAACGTGTCGTTTGGCAGACGTTCAATAGCCTCGTCAACGATAGCCTCGGGTATCTCATAATAGGCTTCAGCGATTGATCCCGCAATAGCTGCTTTGGTGTCCGTATCGCCATCGCAGAGCACCGCCAAGCGTATCGTCTCCTCAAAACTGTTCGCGTCTAGGAAGCACCGCAGCGCCATTGGCACGGTCTCTTGGCACGAAACGTCAAAGTGGCCCTCTGATCCTATCTTCAGAATGTCACGCATTGGTGGGATGGTATAGCCGAAAAACTTCTTCACCTTGTCCTCAATGTCAGCCTTGGTAAACCGCATGTGGCGAAGCCAATAGATCACTTCAGCGACACATTGAGCCCCTTTGATACCCTCTGGATGATTGTGGGTCACCTCGGCGCTTTTCTTTGCCTCGTCGCAGACGTCCTGCCAATCGTCAAAGAGCCAACCGATAGCACTCACGCGCATTGCTGCTCCGTTGCCATACGAATGATATGGCTGAGGATTGGGGCTATGAATCCAGTTTAGGAATCCTCCTCCATAACAGCCCATGGGGTCCGGATAGCGCCTACACCAGTCCAACAGCGCCTCTTGGTAGCTTCTGTTATTGAGCACAGCGTCAGCTACAGCGATGCTGCAGATGGTGTCATCAGTGTAATCGCAGTCGGATGTGAACAGTTTGAAACCTTCTTGTGGGGGTGCGCCAAACTCAAAACGTGACCCAACAATGTCTCCGATAATGGCTCCTAACATAGTGATAATGATTGTTTGGATGAGTAAATGGATGGTGAAAGCGTCACCATCAGTGTTGTTTTTGTGGTACTCCGACCGGGAATCGAACCCGGATCAAAGGTTTAGGAAACCTACGTTCTATCCATTGAACTATCAGAGCGCTTCTTGAATGCATCTCAGCAAACATACATCTGCTTGCCTACCGCATTCCTTATCTTATGCAAAGATAATGCAAACCGAACGCAATCGAGCTTGCTTGGAATTGCTGAGGTGCAGCTTATCTTATGCAAAGATAATTAAAAAATGTGGGGAAGGCGACAAAAAAGTGAAATTTTTATCACAACGACCGCACGTCTTATTATCCCTATTTATAGTCCGCGTTCAGCCCAATCGCCTCTGTCGAGCTGACGATAGGTGATGGCTTCAGCGATGTGATTGCTCTTTACGATATCTGAACCATCAAGGTCGGCGATGGTGCGAGCCACTTTGAGGATGCGACTGTAAGCGCGCGCGGAGAGCGAGAGGCGCTCCATGGCCATGCGCATCAGATCGAGGCCTTGCTCATCGGGCTCTGCGTATTGGTGAAGCATACGCTCCGTCATCTGCGCATTGCAGTGTACGCCCGGGATATCCTTGAAACGGGCGGTTTGTATGGCGCGTGCAGCAATCACTCGCTCACGTATTGAGGCTGAAGGTTCGCCTGGGGCGGCTTTGGATAGGTCCTTGAATGGCAACGCCGAAATCTCGCATTGGATGTCGATGCGGTCGAGCAGCGGCCCACTAATCTTATTGATGTATCGTTGTATCTGCCCCGGAGAGCAAACGCAGTGGTGCGTCGGGTCGCCGTAGTAGCCGCATGGACAAGGGTTCATGGAGGCTACAAACATGAATGAGGCTGGGTATGTGACCGTGTATCGGGCTCTTGAGATGGTGATCACACGATCCTCAAGCGGTTGACGGAGCACTTCCAGCGTGTGCTTGTTAAACTCTGGTAGCTCATCGGCAAACAACACGCCGTTGTGCGCTAACGAAATCTCTCCTGGCATCGGGTCAGCGCCACCTCCAACGAGCGCCACCTCGGATATGGTATGGTGTGGAGAGCGGAACGGACGTCGGCTGATCAGACCTGTCCCGTTTGATAGTTTACCTGCAATGGAATGGATCTGAGTGGTCTCCAAACTCTCCGAGAGCGTCAGCGGAGGCAGAATGGACGGCAGACGTTTCGCCATCATGCTCTTACCTGATCCCGGTGGACCTATCATGATGAGGTTATGACCACCAGCCGCAGCCACTTCGAGGGCACGTTTGACGTTCTCCTGTCCGCGTACATCCTCAAAATCTAAGTCAAACTGATATTGCTCGTCATAAAACTCCTTCCTTGTGTTCACCACGCAGGGCTCCATCTGGCGTTCTCCTTTGAGAAACTGTATCACGTCCAAGATGCTTTCCATGCCGTAGACCTCCAGTGTGTCCACCACGGCAGCCTCGTGCTCGTTGGCTTTCGGTACGATCAGTCCTTTATAGTGCTCCGCTCTTGCTCTGATGGCGATGGGCAGCGCGCCCTTGATAGGTTGCAGCGTGCCATCCAGACTGAGCTCGCCCACCATCATATATTCGCCTAGATGATCGGTCGGAATATTGTTGGCGGCAGCAAGGATGGCGATGGCTAGAGGCAAGTCAAACCCCGATCCGGCTTTGCGGAGGTTCGCAGGGGCTAGGTTTGCGGTGATGTCCGCTACCGGAAACTTGTATCCATTGTTGAGTAAAGCTGCTTGTATGCGGTCATGACTTTCCCTTACAGCTTCGTCACCCAGTCCTGTGAGGCGATACATCACCCCTCGCGTGAGGCTCACCTCTACCGTGATCGTGGTCACCTCTAGACCGTTGACAGCTGCGCTAAATGTTTTTACAAGCATCTCTGATGTGATTTTAGTGGTTGATACGTTGGCGAATCTCACTGTTGGTCAGCCCTCGCTTCACCACTTTACCATTCTGGAGCAACACGTTATCGGGCACATAACATAGGCCGAGTGTCTTCAGCAGAGGCATCTCGAGCATTTTCTCGTCGTTAATGGTGGGGAAAGCAAACTCGTTCTGTTCCATGATGCGTTTGCAGATAGCCTGACTTGCGTCTACATTGATGGTATAGACGTGTATTGTGGGGTCGCTCTTCTGCCAGTCCTTCAGTGCTCGCATGATATCCATACTCTCGAAGCTCCATGATGCCCAAACCGTGAGTACGGTGGTGCCTTGCTTTAGCGACTGTTGCGTCAGCGTGGTTCCATCGATGGTCTGAGCCTTGAATGCGGGCAGAGTTGCACCCTTGTTGATGGTCTTAAGCGTTTGCAGTTGACGCGCTAGCGCCGCTAGCTCCGTGTTGTGAGGCTGCTCCTGTTGCATCATCTTTGCCAATCGCTTCGCCTTCGCATAGTCGGGTGTAGCCGTCTTGATCATGTATGTGTTGATCAGATACGTACCAATGCGCGACTCAGGATGCTTCTCGATGAAGTCGGCAGCCATCTTTGCCACTTTAGGTGGTGCGGCATGCACGGTAGCCTCACGGAAGTCGGACATCAGTTCGTTATCATCCGTACCCTTCACCTCCAGTTCCTTCAGTCGTGAAGCGTCACCTTTGATCTTCACTACCTCACCTGGGTCAGCGAAGATAGGTTGTTCTGAGTAGTTGGGGAAGATGATCACCAGCGTCGTGGGGTCAGTCATCGGCTTCTCATAGGCAAAGCGTCCACCTTTGATCTGTATGGTATCGATGCCATTGATGGCTCCGTTGGTGTCATAGACGTATAGTTCGCCTTGATTCATATGCAGAATCTGCCCTGACATCTTAAAGTATCCGCTTTTGCCCGAGCACGCACTCAGTGCCAGAAGCGTTATTGTCAATAAAAAAAAGAGTGGGAGATGAACAAGGAAATGCTTGCTGCGAAAAACATTTGTCGATAGCATGGGTCTGTCCTCCATTGTTTTTCTTAGGATATTAGCATATAAAAGAAGGTAGTGCCGCGAGCGGGACTCGAACCCGCACAGCCATTACTGGCCAAGGGATTTTAA